>CAWAFQ010000006.1:0-35878 GCA_963781345.1 uncultured Actinomycetes bacterium | reverse complement strand
GATCACCACGAGGTGGTCGTCGGAGCACGGGACTACGCCGACGCCCTCCCTCGCCTGGCTTGGTACCGAGACGAGCCCATCGCCGAGCCTCAGGAAGTGCCCCTGATGCTCCTAGCCGAGTTCGCCGGGCGCCATCTAAAGGTGGTGATGACCGGTGACGGTGGTGACGAACTCTTCGGTGGCTACCCCAAATACCGAGCGGAGCGGATTCTCCGTCTCCCCACCGAGCTTCCCCGCGTGGCGCTGGGTGCGTACACTCGGTTCCAGAGCCGGCGGCGCTCATATCGGCAGCTCGAGCGAGCCATCGGAACCCTGCGGATCAGGGACTCCACGCTGCGTTGGGCGTCATGGTTTCGGACCTTCTCGGCCGAGGAGTTGAACCGGCTCGTCTCTCCGGATCTCCGAGAGGGCCACCGCCCCGGAGGCTCTGACCAGGCCATTGCGCAATGCGCTGGCGACCCATGCCGGCCTCGACGCGGGGCGGCGGATGCTGCTTGGCGACCTGCTGACCTACCTCCCCGACAACATGCTCCTCAGAGGAGACAGAGTGTCGATGTCGGCGTCGATTGAGGCGCGCATGCCACTGCTGGACTTCAGGGTCCTCGAGCGGGTGAGTGCCCTGCCAGCACACAAGCGAAGTGGCATGTGGGAAGCGAAGCGAATCCTGCGCGACTCGGTCCGAGACATCGTTCCGGCTGAGCTATTCCGCCTTCCGAAGCGCGGCCTGCCCGTTCCGATCACGGAGCTGCTACTGCAGGACAATCGCAGGCCGGTGCAGGAAATCCTCCTGAGCGATCGGTGCCTCGAGCGAGGATTGTTGGAGCCGCGAGAGGTCGAAAATCTGGTTGGAGCCGGGGAGCGCGGGGCGGACGTTGGCCTGAAGCTGTTTACGCTCTTCTCGCTGGAAACGTGGCTGCGCATCCACGTCGACCGAGCCTTCGCTGAACCCCCAAGGTCGCTCGATGAGCTTCTGGCGGGCTGAGCGGATCCCTCCGATCGCCGCCAACGTAGGTTGTGGCGACGATGGCGTGGCCGATTTTGCGGGGCATATTGAGAACCTGCGCCAGGACTCGTGGAGGATTCGTCCTTCCTACGGCCCGACGCTCAAGCCAGCTACGAATGCAATTGAAGGACGCGAGTTACTCGGCTGCCCAACACCCCAACACCCCAACACCCCAACACCCCAACACCCCAACACCCCAACACCGCGTAGCGTAGTCTCTACGGGCATGCCAATTGACCCGCATGAGCGCGGTACCCTTCATCTGCGCCGTCGTTTGCATAGGGGAAGCCGCCTTCGTGTTACCCGGAAGACCAAGAACCTCCGGTTCTACAAGATTTCGCTCGCCGGACGGCCGTCTGACTACCTGACGTACTTGCTCCTCTCATCCCGACAACCTCGGAAATGTCTACGACCTCCATTGAGTTCCCCGCCAAGTCTTGGGCGCACGAGCGTGTGGACGTCAAGAGATGCATCGACGAGGTGCTCAATGACCGTCAGCTTCGAGCTGCGTCGTTCCGCATGAGCCTCGCGGATCAAGTCCGCATGAGCGTCGCTCATCGCGTGCGGGCCTTAAGCGATCGCGCCCGCGCTGCTCGGGCGGAGCTCTTTCGGTCTGCCTTTCCAATTGACCAGGACACCACGATACTCGACCTAGGAGGGGGCAACGGGGAGCATATGGCGCTTGCGCTTGGGGATCTGACCTATACGCCGGAAGACGTCTGCACAGCCGACATCAGCCCCGAAGACCTGCCGGTGGCCGAGCAACGGTTTGGGTTCCGATCCGTGCTCCTTCGAGAGAGTGGCGCTCTGCCCTTTGAAACGGACCAGTTCGATATTGTGTTTTGCTCCTCCGTGATCGAGCACGTAACCTTGCCAAAGGATCTGATCTGGAGCGTCACATCTGGCCGGGAGTTCAGGCGCCGCTCGCTCGCGCGGCAGGGCTCGCTCGCGCGGCAGGGTGATTTCGCCCGCGAGATTCAACGAATTGGCAGACGATACTTTGTGCAGACACCCGACCGCTGGTTCCCAATGGAAAGCCATACGTGGCTACCATTGTTCGGCTGCCTTCCCCGCCCACTGCTCGTTCGGGCACTTCCGCTTACCAACAAGCACTGGGCAAAGGTGACATCTCCTGACTGGAACCTCCTCGGATCGCGGGAATTGGCCAGGATGTTTCCGCCGCCACTATCCATCACGAGCGGGTGGCCGGTCTCTCCAAGTCGCTTGTTGCGATCGGATAGCTGCTATTGGACGGGCGCCAACAGGCCCGGAGATTGTGCAACCAACAAACTAACGATTAGTGCAAACCATCCCAACCAGGCCGACGGGAGCGACTCTCTGGCGCTCGGGGCGAAGAGCGGAAGGCTGACCGACCACGTCGCCAGCAAGGTAATTCCGGAGAGAGAACCCTGTGTGATTCCCGACGCTGCCTATTGAACTGGCGATTGAACGTTCCCCAGGAACCTTCACTGATCTCCCTCACGATGAAAGAAGGAACCACCTAACAAGGTCTCCGTGGAACCCGGTCCGGCTCAGGTCAGGGCGTAAGGCAACTAGTGGTCTGGTTGGACCGCGCGCCTTTGCCCAGCCCCCGAGCGACCTTCTATGCGTTTCAGGGCGCGTCATTCGCCAAGTTGGCAAGCGTTCTTAAGCCCCGTCCCCTTCAAATGCGCGGCTGGCCCAGATCAACCCTCCAGATGGATCGGGCGAGTGGCCGCGTAGATCAATGTCGTCTTGTAGTCCGCATGCCCCATCCATTCCTGAATTGCCCGCAGAGGGGCACCAGTCGATGCAATGCCCGCTCCAAGAGTGTGCTGGAGGTCATGGAAGCGAATCGCTTGAAGCTCGGCTCGGGTGGCAGCTGCCTTGAAGCGCCGGCGCTCTCGGGCTCCCTCTTCGGGGTTCGAGAGCGGCGGACTCCTTGGGCGGGCCCGTCCCATTTGCCGGACCCGACTCGATTCACTACGCGCCTGCAGCGACCGCACGGCAGGGCGCGGCGTCGGCGCCCCCGCGTGACAATCTCTCAAAGATCCCAACGGGCGACACGATCCAGCCTAGGCTGGGTGGATGCTTGGGCATCAGAGAGACCGGGTCTTTTCGATACAAAGGCGATTAGAAGCGGTGAGAAGACCGCGGCAAGACGCCGACGCTGGACGCGGCCAGGCACCGCCGGCTCGCTGCGAAGATCTGCAGGCTGTGTCGCTGATCTGGCGCGCGAGTCGGGGTCGCGATCGCGTGCCCCGGCGTTCCGGAGGAAAACACGCGCTATACGTACGCCTCTGAGCGAGATCCCAAGGAGATCCGCGCCCCGACGTGTCGAGGGGCTGCCCGAGTCGACCCTTTCGGACCGGATCGATGCCCACCGCGTCCCGCGAGAGATCTCCTAATGGGTAACTGCCCCTTGCATCCGGGCCTGATCGAGTGCTGCTCCGCTCTTCCGGTCATCTGCAGCTACGGGTTATCCAAGGCATCTGCCATTCGGTAGCCTTTCGGAGGAGCGCAATCACCAAAGGCAATTTGAGAAGTCAAGCGCGGGGGGTGGTGGGAAACCCTATGCAGGCCTCCGTCTGAACCACTTCATCCAGAAAGTCCGCGTCCCCAAGGTCTGAGTCGACGAGGTGCACGTATGTGCTCAGCGTGAAGCCGGGGTCGTGATGGCCCAGCCATTCCTGGATCTGCTTGATGTTGCGCCCGGCGTCGAAGAGCAGCGACGCACAGGTATGGCGGAAGGTGTGGAAGCCGATCGCTCCGAGGCCTGCCTCTGCGTGCGGTCGGCCGCAGGACCCGTGAGCGGACATTCGAGACGTCGAGGGGCGTTCCCTCGGCCGTGGCGAAGACAGGGTCCTCTGCCGCGTCAAACCGGGTCCGCTGTCGCAGCTCGGCAAGCGTGCCGACCATTCCCGAGGACAGCGGGATCGTCCGCCGCCCGTGGCGGGTCTTCGGAGGTCCGACCTGTCCGCGATAGATCTGGCGCCGCACGCTGATCGTGGCTGGCGGCTCCCAGCCGACATCGGACCACGTCAGCCCGATCGCCTCGGAGACTCGCAGTCCGGTCTGGGCGAGCAGCTGGAAGAAGGGCCGCCAATCCTCCGGCACGGCGGCGAAGAACGCCGCCAGCTCATCGCGACTGAGCGCCCGGCGCCTGGGCTCATCCGACTCTCCCGAGACACAGACGACCCGCACCACCGCCGCCGGATTGGACCGAAGCGCTCCGTCCTCCACCGCGGTGGCGAGCAGGGCCCGCAACGGCGCGAAGTTCTTGCGCACGCTCGAGGGCGCCTGGCCGAGGGACTCCAGGTGGACGACGAAGCCGCGCACGTCGCGCGGCTCGATCTCGCCCAGCCTCAACCCCTCGAAGAAGGGGACGGCGTAGAGCTCGAGCGAGCGGCGGTAGTCGGCGCGCGTCGACTCCGCCAGCCCGCGTCGGGTGCGCCCGCGGTAGGTGTCGATCCACTCTGCCGCGTAGTCCTCGAACCGGGTGCGACGAAGCGGCCCTCGATTGCCGCGACGGTAGACGCCCGGTTGCCGGCTCGCTGGAGGGCAGCCCACCGCCTCTGTTGCCGCTTAGGATCTGGGTGCATCAGGACCTACCTTCCTGTTGCCGGCCCCGGGGTGTTTGCGCACCGCCGGGGCACTTATTGGTTACCCCATTCTACGGGAGGGGTCGATGTCAGGGCCGGTCCTGACCCTCTCATTCGGCTTCAGGACTGGGTTTCTGAGGGGTCGCGATCGCGCCGGCACGCCGAGCTCATGGCCGATCAGAATCGAACGGCAATTGGTCAGATTCGGCTTTGCAGAGCCAAATTCGCGGCCTCTCGATCAGCCGAGGAGGCCCCAGGTCCGAAATGCTCGGAATGCCACTGGCAAAACGACATCTGCTGGGAGCGCAAACGCTCATGAGGTGCGTCGCTTTCCCTCTCCCAGAGCCGTTTGCCAACCTGCTCGCCACCCCGCCCCCGCAGCTCGAAATGTCGGACAGGGGGCCCGATTTGGCGGATCCTCTGAGAGCCGACGCCCGGACTCGAACCGGGGACCCCTTCATTACGAGTGAAGTGCTCTACCAGCTGAGCTACGTCGGCGGGATCGGGGCATTGTAGGTGGCGGTCCGCTCCGCCGCGACGGTCCGTGGTGGGCGCTGGTGGCGGCGTTCCGTCGACGCCGGCGTCGATGATGCGGGCGTGTCTGGTCGCCGCGTCACTCCACGCAACCGAGGCGAGCACGAGCTCGAGTTCTCGCGGATCGTCGCCTTCAGCGATGGCGTCTTCGCGATCGCGATCACGCTGCTGGTGCTGCAGATAGACGTCCCGCAGGGGGCCAACTCGAGCAGTCAGCTCTGGCACGACATCTTGAACCAGAACGGAGACATCTACGCCTTCGCGATCAGCTTCGCCGTGATCGGCCGCTTTTGGGTCGTCCACCACCGCTTCTTCACCGAGGTGACCGGATTCGACAGCCGCCTGATGGCGATCAACCTCGTGTACCTGTTCTGGATGGTCGCAATTCCCTTTTCGAGCCAGGTGCTCGGCGACTATGGCGACCAGACCGCGGCGCTGATCATCTACGCAAGCAATCTCGCCCTCGTCACCCTGACCGGGGTCTTGATGACGACCTACGCAGTCCGCGCCGGGCTCACCGCCGATGGCCGCGGCGAGGAGATCCGCGCCAACCGCAACGGCGGCCTCTGGGCCGCCGCCGTCTTCCTCATCTCGATCCCGGTGGCGGCGATCGAACCCCAGGTCGCGCCCTTCGTCTGGATCCTGCTCTTCTTCGACCCCAGCGATCGGATTGCCCGGCGCCTCGGTGTCGTTCGCTAGATCCAGACCGAGGCAGTGCGGCTAGAGGTTCGCCCGTTCGTTCAGGGCCTGTAGGCGAACGAGATCGACCGGCCGCTGCGGGCGCAGTTGACGGCGACGCCCTTCGCGGTCCTGACCGAGAGGCAGCGATACTGGCGCACCGTGCAGGCGGAGCGCGACTCGCCCTTGGCGGGGCGGCAGCGGGGGGAGTTCCACGCGGTCGACACGCTGACCGCCGTCCCGCACCCGACTCCGCTCGCCTTCAACCCCCTGAGGGCGCCGGCGCTCGCACACCCTTGGGCCGACGCTCCGATCGGCGCCCCCGAAGTTCCCGAGCGCTTCAGCGGCTGGGGCGCACCGGTCGTGTCGCTGCCCGAGGAGCCGCAGGCCGAGAGCAGGAGGGCTGCGGCGAGGGCCGCGATCGCGAGTGGGAGGGGGGGTCTCATCGGCTCGCCGCCACCCTACCCGGCAAGCTCGCGCGCCCGTGCGAAGACGGCGTCGAGCATCTCCTCTGTGAGGCGCCCGGTGAAGGTGTTCTGCTGGCTCGGGTGGTAGCTGCCGAGCAAGATCAGCTCGCCGACGTGGGCCTCCGCTGCGTGGCCGAAGCGCGGCTTTGGGCGCGGAACCTCGGCGCCGAGAGCGCGCAGCGCCCGCAGCGCCCCGTCCCAGGCGAAGCTGCCGAGGGCGATGATCACCCGCGCGTCGCCCAGCAACTCGATTTCGCGCTCGAGGAAGGGGAGGCAGTTGTCGCGCTCGGCGCTCGTCGGGCGATTCTGCGGTGGCGGGCAGCGGTTGACCGCGGTCACGTAGGCGCCGCGCAGCCGCAGCCCGTCGTCGCGGCGCACCGATTCGGGGCGGTTGGCGTAGCCGGCCCGGTCCATCGCCGCAAAGAGCCAGTCCCCGGACCGGTCTCCGGTGAAGAAGCGCCCGGTGCGGTTGCCACCGTGGGCGGCCGGGGCGAGGCCGACGACGATCACCCGCGCCCGCGGATCGCCGAAGCCGTCGAGGGGCGCCGCCCAGTAGCTCTCTCCGGCATGGCGCCGCGGAGGGTCGGCGGCGCAGGCCCGGCGCCACTCGACCAACCGCGGGCAGCGGCGGCACTCGAGCACCTCCGAGGCGAGTGCGTCGAGCGCTCGTCTTCGTTCGGCGTGCCCCGTCGGGGATGATCCGTGCATGTGGGCGCCTCGCAATTGGCAGTTGACCGATCTCGCCGGGATCATCCGTGAACCGGTATCGCGCCGCGGCTTCCTCGCGGCGAGCGGCGCCACCTTCGCCGCTGGATCGGCCGTCCTTCTCTCCGCCTGCGGCGGGGACGGCGACGGCAGCGTCGGGGCCTCATCCGACACCGACACCGACGTCGCCATTCTCAACGAGGCGCTGGCGCTGGAGCTGACGGCGATCGCGACCTACGCCAGGGCCACGAAGCTGCTGAAAGGCTCCGAGGGTGAGACGGCGCGCGCCTTCCTCACACAGGAACAGGAGCACGCCGACGCGCTGACCAAGGCGATCAAGCTCCTCGGGGGCCTCGCCACCGCCGACCCGGTGCCGCTCGATCTGCCCGCGAGCGCGAGCAGCCGCGAGGTCCTGCTTCTCGCCACCGATGTCGAGAACGTCGCAATCGCGGCCTACATCGACGCGATTCCCCGCCTCTCGACCGGGGAGCTGCGGGCCACCGCCGCCGAGATCGCCGCCGCCGATGCCGAGCACCTCGCCGTCCTCGCCGGGGCCCTCGGCCGCCCCCAGGTGCCTGACGCTTTCGTCACCGGCGACGCGGCGGCGTTGTCGTGATCGGCGCCGGTGAGAGGACCCGCCGCGAGGCTCTTCGACGAGGGCTCGCCGCCGCCGGCGCGGCGATCGCCGCAGGCTCGATCCCCTCCCTGGTCCGCGCCGAGGCCGCGCCGGCGGACTCGGGCGACGACGCTTCCATCCTCGAGGGAGCGCTCGCGATCGAGCAGACGGCCGTGGTCGCCTACGCCAGCGCCTACGACAGCGGCTGGCTCTCCAAGCCGGTCGCCGACTTCGTCCGCCTCTTCCGCGAGCAGGAGCGAGAGCATGCGGCAGCGCTCAGCCGCGCCCTGCGCGAGATCGGCGGCGTCGTGCCGAGCCCCCCGGCGCCCGCCGAGGTCCCGGGCTTTGGCTCGGTCCGGAACCAGGAGGACTTCCTCGGCTTCGCGGTGCGGCTCGAGAACTTGGCCGTGGCGGTCTATGTGGACGCCCAGCGCAAGCTGCTGAGCCCGGACCTGTTGCGGTTGGCGACGCAGATCATGTCGAACGAGGGCCAGCACCTGGTGGTGCTGCGCCAGGCGCTCGGCGCCGGCCCGGCGGCATCGGTCCCTGAAGCATTCGAGGCCGGAGCCTCGCCGCCCCCGGACCTGGGTGGCTCGGCATTCGTGCACGGCCGCCGCTAATGCACGGTACGGTCGGGGCCGACAGATGAGCGAAAGGAATGGACGATGATCCCCAACGTAGGACCGATGGAGATAGCGGTGGTGCTGGTGATCGCCGTGCTCGTCCTCGGCCCGAAGAAGCTTCCGGACGTCGGTCGCTCCCTCGGCAAGGGGATTCGCGGCTTCCGTGAGACGGTGAGCGAGGCCGACCCGACCGAGTTGCCCGAGTCGGAGAAGCACAAGAGCTGAGCCCGTTCGCTGAGCCCGTTTGGGCAGCCGGGCCACCAGTTTCCCGAATACGTCTTGCCCGGATGACCGGCCCCCTCTACGCGCTGGGGAGGTTCTGCGCCCGCCATCACTACCCGGTGATCGCGCTCTGGGTGATCGCTGCCCTCGCCCTGGTCCTGTTCGCCCAGGCATCGGGCGACAAGACCAACGACAACCTCACCCTTCCCGGCACCGGGTCGACCGACGCCACCAACCTGCTCGAGGCCGACCTTCCCGACCAGGCCTACGGCAGCAACCCGCTGACGCTCGAGGCGAAGAGCGGGAAGCTCACAGAGGGGGCCAACAGCAAGGCGGTCGCCGAGACCGTCGCCAATCTCAAGAAGACGGCGCACGTGATCAGCGCGGTCAGCCCGCTGTCGGCCTCGGGGTCGAGCTTCCTCTCCAAGGACGAGACGATCGGCTACATCCCGGTGACGCTGAACGTCGGCCCGGGAGGCCTGACCCAGGCCGAGGCGCAGGCAGTCCTCGATGCCGCCGACCCGGCCGAGGCGGCGGGGCTCGACCCCGCAATCGGCGGCTACGTCGGCCAGCAGCTGTCGAAGCCCTCGACCGAGATCAGCGAGGCGATCGGCATCACCGCCGCCATCATCATCCTCCTGTTCGCCTTCGGCACCGTCACCGCGATGGCGATGCCGATCCTCTCCGCCGTCCTCGGCCTCGCCTGCGCCCTCTCGATCATCCGCCTGCTCGAGAACTTGACGGAGGTGCCGAGCGTGGCGCCGACCCTGGCGACGATGATCGGCCTCGGCGTCGGCATCGACTACGCGCTGTTCATCGTCACCCGCCACAAGCTCCAGCTTCGCGACGGGATGGAGGTGATGGAGTCGGTTGCCCGGGCGACGGCTACCGCCGGCGGCGCCGTCGTCTTCGCCGGGTTCACGGTGATGATCGCCCTCTGCTCGCTGTTCATCGCCGGAATCCCACTGGTCACGTCGCTCGGCCTGACCGCCGCGGTCGCGGTGGTGGTCGCGGTGATCGCCGCGGTGACCCTGCTGCCGGCGATGCTCGGCGCCCTCGGGCCGCACATCAACTCGCTTCGCGTCCACCTCGGCAAGACGCATCCCGACGACGCCAGGCCCCACGGCTGGGAGCGCTGGGCCCGCCGCGTCGCCGGCAAGCCGCTTCCGGCGGCGATCGTCGCCGGGGTGATCCTGGTCATCCTGGCGCTGCCGGTTCGTGACCTCGAGCTCGGCCAGCAGGACAACGGCGCGCTGCCGACCTCGACCACCGCGCGCCAGTCCTACGACGCGCTGACGCAGGGCTTTGGCCCCGGCTACAACGGGCCGCTGCTGATCGCAGTTGAGTTCGGGACCCCGGCGAAGCCGGACCAAAAGAACATCGACGAGGTCAACCAGCAGCAGCAGCAACTCGACGCGCAGAAGCAGCAGATCACCGCCGAGGGGGAGGCGGCCGGGCTGCCGCCCTCCGAAGCGCAGCAGCAGGCTGACCAGGAAACCGCGTCCCAGCAGAAGAAGCTCAACCAGCAGCGCAAGCAGGCCGAGAACCCGGCCACCGACCCGCGGCTGACGACGCTCCAGCGCGACATCTCCAAGCAGCCCGACGTCGCCGCGGTCTCCTCGGCCAGCCTCGACAAGAAGGGGACCGCGGCCGCGTTCACGGCGATCTCGAAGTCCGCGCCCTCCGCCGATGCCACCGTCAGCCTCGTCAAGGACCTGCGCGACACGGTGATCCCGGACGCGCTCGCGGGCACCGACCTGACCGCCTATGTCGGCGGGCAGACGGCGGGCTACATCGACCTCGCCAACGAGATCAGCGACAAGCTGCCGCTGATGATCCTGATCGTCGTCGGCCTCAGCTGCATCGTCCTCTTCCTCGCCTTCCGCTCGATCTTCGTGCCGCTGAAGGCGGCGTTCATGAACCTGCTCTCGGTCGCCGCCGCCTACGGCGTCGTCACCGCCGTCTTCCAGAAGGGCTGGGGGATCTCGCTGGTCGGCCTCGACCACGCGATCCCGATCGTCAGCTACGTGCCGCTGCTGATGTTCGCGATTCTCTTCGGCCTCTCGATGGACTACGAGGTCTTCCTGCTGACCCAGATCCGCGAGCACTACACCGAGCACGGCGATCCGAAGCGGGCGGTGATCGAGGGCCTCGCCAACACCGGCCGGGTGATCACCTCCGCCGCCCTGATCATGGTCTTCGTCTTCGCCAGCTTCGTCCTCAACGGCAACCCGGTGGTGAAGGAGTTCGGGGTCGGACTCGCGGTGGCGATCGCGATCGACGCCACCATCGTCCGCTGTCTGCTGGTCCCGGCGCTGATGGTGCTGCTCGGCGACCGGGCCTGGTGGCTGCCGCCTTCCCTTGAGAAGATCGTGCCCCGGATCAGCATCGAGGGCGAGGAGTACTTCGCCAAGCGCGACGCGACTCGCACCGAAACCGAGCCGGTGGCGGAGAGCTGACCGGGAAGGACCCATGTTCCCGCTCAACGTCCCCAACGTCCTCACGATGCTGCGCATCCTCGCGGTGCCGGTCGTCGTCGTCGCGCTCCTCGGGGAGACGCCCAACGGGGACGCGCTCGCCGCCGGCGTCTTCGCGCTCGCCGCGCTGACCGACGGCCTCGACGGCTACATCGCCCGCTCGCGCGGATCGATAACCACCTTCGGCAAGCTGATGGACCCGCTCGCCGACAAGCTGCTGATCACCGCAGCGCTGGTATCGCTGGTCTCGCTCAACCGCCTCGACGCCTGGGTCGCGATGGTGATCATCGCCCGTGAGTTCGCGGTCACCGGCCTGCGCGCGGTCGCGGCGGACCGCGGCATCATCATCTCGGCCAGCTGGATGGGCAAGGTGAAGACCGTCCTGCAGATCGCCGCCGTCTTCGCGCTGATCGCATTCGACCCCGCCCCCGTCTGGGTCGACATCCTCGTCTATCTCGCCGTCGCCGCCACCCTGATCAGCGGCTTCGACTACTTCTTCGGCCTCCGCAAGCGGATCGACGCCGAGCGCGAGAAGCGGGCCGGGAAGAAGGGCGACTCGGCCAAGGACGCGGTCGCCTGAGCAGGGCGACCGATCGCGGGCCGGTCTTCTAGACCGAGACCGCCGGCGCTTCGAGCCACTCGCGCATCGTCAGGTGGTGGCGCTGGTGCTCGCCGCTGGCCAGCTCGGCGCGAAGGTCGGCAAGACCCCCGTAGCGCTCGGCGACGACGTTGTGGCGATGGATCGTCTCCAGGTTCTCCTGGCGGGCCATGACGAAGGCGCCCCCGTCGAGCTCGGGGAAGGCCTCGGCGACGCGGCGGATCATCTCCCTCACGCAGTCCTCGACGAAGCGCGGTTGCGAGTGCGCCTTCTCGACCACCGCCAGCTCGTCGGGGCGCTTCATCAGCTCGTAGATCTCCGAGCTCATCGACTGCTCGACGATCCGCAGCAGCTCGCGGGCGTCGATGTCGGCGGTGCAGCCCTCAGGGCAGCCGACGTAGAGGGTTCCGATCCCGCGCTGGTTGTGGGTCGCTATCGGCACCACCTCGACGATCTCGGAGACCTGCTCGGGGTCGTAGCCGCGCTCGGTGAGCCGCTCGCGGGCGACCCCTGTGACCATCTCCTGGGCGCAGGGGCAGGCGGTCATCCCCTGGGCCTGGACGCCGGTCAGCGTCCGGGTGCCGCGCTCGGAGGTGACCGCGGTCCCGTAGAGGGTGTAGATCTCCTGCGTCTGCTGGCCTGAGACCGGGGCGGGGACCGTCTCGGGGTAGCGCGCCGCCACGGAGACCTCCGAGCGCAGCCCCTTCTGGCTCTCGCGCACCCGCTCGGCGATGTGGGCGGCGAGCGTCTCGGCGTGGAAGGGGGCCTCGCTGAGGACGACCTCGTTGATCGCCTCGCCGACGACCTCCTCAAAGCGCGACATGTGGACGCCGGCCTGCTGGGGGTTGAGGTCGACGTAGCACTCGAGCTCGGCGAAGTAGAGGTGCTCGGTCCCGTTGACCTTCACCCGGATCACCTTCTCGACCCCGGTGACGCCGACCCGCGAGAGGCTCACCTGGGTGGCCGGGGTCGAGGCCTGGACGTCGGGGGTGGTGGAGAGGGTGGGATTCTGCGGCACCATCTGTCCTGAAGGGTAAGCAACCTGGGCTCTCGACCCCGAGACCTGGCGGGCCGGGCCTTTTCCTACATCACGGGATTGCAGGGCATTCGGTTGCTGCCCGGTCTGCGGGCCAGGCGTATACTTCGCCGCGGTCCGGAGGTGAGGAGCCGGCCCCGCGAGAGCGAGAAGGGTTACGGGAGGCAGAGATATCGAGCAGCTAGAGACCGTTCCCGAGGTTCTGGACCAGGAATCAGACGAGCAGCCGTTCGTCGATTCGGAGGAGCTGCGCAAGATCATCGCCACCGGGCGGGAGCGGGGATACCTGACCTTCGAGCAGATCGCGGCGACACTCGAGGAGGTCGAGGTCACCAAGGAGCAGGTCTCCCACCTTCACTCACATCTGGTCGAGCATGGGGTTGACGTCATCGCCGAGGACGGCGTCAGCGCCTACAAGGAGCAGAGGGCCGGGGAGCTCTCATCGAACGGGGCGGCGAAGAAGACGGAGCTCGACCTGACCGTCGAGCCGAGCCTCGACTCGCTGCGCCTCTATTTGCGCTCGATCGGCCGGGTCGAGCTGCTCACGGCCCAGCAGGAGATAGATCTGGCGAAGCGGATCGAGCGCGGCGACATGGTCGCCAAGCGACAGATGGTCGAGGCCAACCTGCGCCTCGTCGTATCGATCGCCAAGGGCTATCTCGGCCGCGGCCTCGGCTTCCTCGACCTGATCCAGGAGGGCTCGCTCGGCCTGATCCGGGCGGTCGAGAAGTTCGACTACCGCCGCGGCTACAAGTTCTCCACCTACGCGACCTGGTGGATTCGCCAGGCCGTGACCCGCGCGATCGCGGACAAGGCGAGGACGATCCGGATCCCGGTCCACATGGTCGAGAAGCTCAACCGGGTCGGCCACGTCGAGCGCCAGCTCGTCCAGCGCCTCGGCCGCGAGCCCGAGGCCGCCGAGATCGCCGAGGAGCTGCGCTGGTCGGTCCGCGATGTCCGCGACATCCTCCGCGTCGCCCAGCTGCCGGTCTCGCTCGAGAAGCCGGTCGGTGACGAGGACGAGTCCGAGCTCGGCGATTTCGTCGCCGACGACGCCGTCTCCGAGCCCTTCGAGGAGGCCTCCGAGCACCTACAGAAGGAGGGCGTGCGCCGCGCCCTCGACGCCCTCCCCGAGCGCGAGCGCCAGGTGATCGAGCTGCGCTACGGCCTCTCGGGGATGGAGCCGCTGACCCTCGAGGAGGTCGGTCGCGCCTTCGGCGTCACCCGCGAGCGCATCCGCCAGATCGAGAACAACACCCTGAAGAAGCTGGGGCGCCTCCCCGAGGCGCAGATGCTGCGCGAGGCCAGCTAGGCCGCTTGCTTGCCGCGGTCGGTTGGAGAATCGCGGGCGTGCTGGGGGTAGGACGCTTTAGTTCTGCGGCGAGTGGCGTGCCTGGATCCGCTCGAAGACCAGTCGCCCCTTTCCGTCGGCACGCGCTCGCATCCGGTCGTTGATTCCGAGGCCGGCCTCGAGGTAGGGGTGCTTCGGGATGGTCAATTGGCGCTTTGGACGGATGATCGCCTGGCCGCTGCGACCGAGCTTTCGCTCAGTTCGCCCCTCTTCTGGGTTGGGCGATTTCGGCGATGGCGATCCGGTGCTGATGGGGGAGACAGGATTCGAACCTGTGAAGGCATAAGCCGACGCGTTTACAGCGCGCATCCGTTGACCGCTTGGATACTCCCCCTCGCGGGATCGTGATTCTAGAAGGGGACGTGTCTCACCGTAGACGAGGGGGTCGATCGGGTCAGCGGGCTCGATCTCGAACTCCGAGTGCTTTCGCCCGCCGAGGCAAAGAGCATGCTCGGACTCGATCGCGTTGGCGGGGATCAACCACCGCCGCCCGTCGCCGGTCAGCACAAACAGAAGATCGAAACGTGACGGGTCAAACGTCTTGATCTTCCGGTTCCAGCTCTGGTTTCCCCCGCTGGTCGCCAGCGAAACCTCCCACCGCCGATGCCCGTTGGGAGTTCGCGACCGGACAGTGCTCGTCTTCACCTGGACTCGCAAGAGCCGCCCGGCCGTGTCGGCGATGAGGTCAGCGTTGGGACTGTTGCCCAGGGGTGTCCAGACTTGAGCTCCGGACCGAGTCAGCCACTCGATCGCAGAAGCCTCTCCCAGATCGCCCTGCTGGCGCCGGTTGATCAGCCGCCGCGATTCACGCAATGGTCCATCCACGGATCAACCGTAAGGAGAGAAGCGATACACGTGTGCAACGAACGTCAAGTCTTCCGCCTCGCTTCGGACTTGGCTCCCTAGCCCCGGCTGACCAAGCGCGACATCACCACCTGCGAGCGCGTCCTCACCACCGGCGCCGTCTGCTGCAACTCGATGATCAGGCGCTCGAGGTCGGCGTTGTCTGAGGTGCGGACGCGGGCGATCGCGTCGGCCTCGCCGGTGACGCTCCAGGCCTCGACCACCTCGGGGTGGGCCCTCAGATTCCTGGCGACCTCCTCGAGCAGGGTGCCGGGCTCGTAGAAGAGCTCGATCAGCGCCTCGGTGTTCCAGCCCATCGCGCCGTGGTCGACGACGGCGGTGAAGCCCTCGAGGGCGCCGGAAGAGCGGAGGCGGTCGATCCGTCGCTTCACCGACGGCGCCGAGAGGCTCACCCTGGAGGCGATGTCGCCGTAGCTGCGCCGGCCGTCCTCGACCAGCAACGCAAGAATCTGCCGGTCAATATCGTCCATACGTTGGATTATTGCGCAGATTCGGCGGGTTCCGGGGATTGACTCCGCCATGCGCGCGTTCTAACGTTTACGGATGCTTACCCAGCCGAAGGTTGCCCGTGTCCTCTTCGACGAGTCTCATTCCGAGGCGTGGACGATCCGCCGCGAGGTGGCGGCCGAGATGCAGCCGTCCCACCCTGAGGATTCCTCGCTCGCCGGCGCCGCCGAGGCGCTCGCCTCGCGCGACTTCGTCGTCGCCCGCAACGCCGACGGTCCGCTCGACGCCGAGACGCTCTCGGACGCCGACGTCCTCGTCATCGCCCACCCATCCGACCCCAAGTGGGAGCACACGGTCAACGGCGGCTCGCCCCTGCTCGAGGCCTCCGAGATCGACGCGATCGAGCGCTTCGTCGCCGCCGGCGGCGGCCTGATCGTCCTCGGCGAGACCGAGCAGGACAAGTACGGCAACAACGTCAACGAGCTGCTCGGCCGCTTCGGCGTCCAGGTCGAGAACGCGACCGTCCAGGACTACGAGCACCACCGCGAGGCGCCGGCCTGGGTGCTCGCGGACCTCGACCTTCCCGACGGGGCCGCGCCGGACCTCGTGGCCCGCGTCCACGAGGCCTGCTTCTACCGCGCCGGCACGGTCGCCCTCTCCAACGGCGGTCGAGTGATCGCCCGTACCCACGAGACCGCCGACCCGCCGAGCGCGCCGCTGGCCGCGGCCACCGAGCACGGCTCGGGAAGGGTCGTCGTCCTCGCCGACTCCGACCTCTTCGGCGACGATTGCATCGGCGACCTCGACCACGCCGACCTCTGGCTCAACATCGTCTACTGGGCCGCCGGCCGCGCCTTCGAGGCTCCCGAGACCGAGCAGGCCTCCGACGTCGCCGCCGACCCCCATTGGCTCGAGCTCAAGGCCGCGGTCGCCGAGCTGCGGCTGACCCAGGAGCCCGACGGCTCGGTCGATCTCTCCAAGCACGATCGCGCCCGCACGGCCGAGCTGGCCTCGAAGATCGTCGCCGAGGTCGAGGCTCTGGCACCGCGCTTCCCCCACCAGGCCGAGTACTTCGCGGCTCTTCGCTCCGACCTCGAAGCGTGGGAGGCGTCGGACTTCGCCAAGCCCGACTTCTTCGCATCGACCGACGTCTTCCGCCCCGAGCAGCACCGGGTCGATGGCATCGAGCACCTGGTCATCTTTCCGATGTACAAGCAGAACGCCTCGCGTGACACCTGCTTCGAGGCGCTGCTGATCCGCACTCCCTGGCCCGATTTCATCGCCGAGCTGGAGTCGAGCGGATACGACAACGCCAAGTACGTCCCGACAGAGCTGATCGACTTCACCGACGGCTACGACTCCGAGTGCGCGGTCCTCTTCCCCGAGACCTTCTCCACCCTCGAGCGCCCCCCGGCCCACTTCGGCGCGATCTTCTGCGACCGCGAGGCCGAGCGCTTCCGCCGGGTCTGCGGCGCCGCGGCTGAGATCCTCCATCTCAACCTGCCGCCGGATGCCGCCTGCCTGCTCTCCTCGCCGGAGCTCTCCCAGAACGCCTACATCACCTGGGACCTGATCCACGACCGCACCCACATGCGCGGCGACCTCCCGTTCGACCCGTTCATGATCCGCCAGCGCAGCCCCTACTGGATGTACTCGCTGGAGGAGCTTCGCTGCGACCTGACCGCGTTCGGCGAGGCGGTCAAGCTCGAGAGCGAGGGCTTCGCCTTCGCCCGCTACCCCCAGTACGCGATCCTCTTCGACCGCCTCTTCCGCTTCCCGGTCACCGGCAGCCGCGTGCGCAACTACGATGGGCTCGGCGGCCAGCTGCTGTTCGCCTTCCTCCACAAGGAGGGCCACCTGCAGCTGGACCGACAACGCGCTGACGATCGACTGGGACACGGTCGCCGACGGGGTCGGCGCCCTGCGAGAGCGGGTCCAGGCCCTGTATCACTCGGGCATCGACCGCTCGAAGCTCTCCCAGTGGATCGCCGCCCACGACCTCGTATCCGAGTACGTGCCGGCCGCCGAGAGCTCGGTCTGGGCCCGCGATCGCCGCGACCTCCCCGAGGTCGAAGAGCCGAAGGAGCTGGTCGACCTGGTCCGCGACGACGAGTTCCCGCTCAGCCTCTTCTACACCGGGCTGGCGCCGAAGCTCGAGCCGGCGCTTCGGCGCCCCGAGCGGAGCGCCGCGTGAGCGACCTCGAGGGACGGGTCATAGCCGTGGCCGGAGCCGGCGGCGGGCTCGGCCCGGTCGTCTGCGGCCACCTCGCCGCGGCCGGGGCGACTGTCGCCGCGACCGACATCTCGCAGGAGCGCCTCGACGCGATCCCCGCAGACGTCGGCATTCCCGAGGATCGCTGGGACGGGCGCGTCGTCGACCTGCTCGACCCCGACGCCGCCGCGGGCTGGGCCGACTCGCTGAGCGAGCGCTTCGGCAAGGTCGACGGCCTCGTCCACCTGGTCGGAGGATGGAAGGGCGGACAGCCGCTGCATGAGGAGCCGCTCGAAGACTGGGACCTCCTCCATGACCTGCTGATCCGCACCGTCCAGCACACCACCCGCGGATTCCACGACGCCCTGGCGGCGAGCGAGCACGGCCGCTTCGTCCTCGTCTCCGCCAAGCAGGCACAGCATCCCTCCAACGACAACGCGATCTACGCCTCCGCCAAGGCCGCCGCGGAGGCCTGGACCCTCGCCTACGCCGATGGCTTCAAGGAGGTGCCGGCGACCGCCAACATCATCGTCGTCAACGCGATCCTCACCCCGCAGATGCGAGAGGCCAACCCGGAGAAGCCATACAAGACTTTCACCCCGGCCGAGCACCTCGCCGAGGCGATCGCCTTCCTCTGCTCCGAGCAGGGCGGGCGGATGAACGGCCAGCGGCTCTCGCTGCACCCGTGAGCCCTGCCCGCGGCTTCGCCAGCGACAACTACTCGGGCGCCCACCCGGAGATCCTCGCCGCGATCGCCGCCGCCAACGAGGGCCACGCTCCGGCCTACGGAGCCGATCCCTGGACGGCGGCTGCGCAGGAATGCTTCCGCGATCACTTCGGCGCCGACGCGCAGGCCTACCCGGCCTTCAACGGCAGCGGCGCCAACGTCGTCGCGATCGCCGCGGTCACGCGCAGCTGGCAGGCGGTGATCTGCCCCGCGAGCGCTCACCTCAACGTCGACGAGTGCGGCGCCCCGGAGAGGGTCGCCGGGGTCAAGCTGCTGACGATCGAGGCCCCTCACGGCAAGCTCACACCGGAGCTGATCGAGGCCGGGGTGGCCTGGGAGCGCGTCGGCGACGAGCACGCCTCACAGCCGCGGCTGGTCTCGATCGCCAACTCGACCGAGCTTGGCACCGTCTACACCGCGGCCGAGGTCCGCGCCCTCGCCGATTTCGCCCACGGCCGCGGCCTCCTGCTCCACGTCGATGGGGCGCGGATCGCCAACGCCGCGGCCGCCCAGGGGGTGGCGATGCGCGAGCTGACCACCGACGCCGGCGTCGACATCCTCTACCTTCGGGGGGACCAAGAACGGCCTCCTCTTCGGCGAGGCCGTCGTCTTCCTGGCGCCGGGGCTGGGCGAGGGCGCCGAGTTCTTCCGCAAGCAGCTGATGCAGCTGGCCTCGAAGATGCGCTTCGTCGGCGCCCAGTTCGAGGCCCTGCTGCGCGAAGACCTCTGGCTCCGAAACGCCTCGCACTCGAACGCGATGGCGGCCCGCCTCGGCGAGGCGATCTCCTCGATCGACGGCGTCGAGCTCGCCCACCCGGTCGAGGCCAACGGGGTCTTCGCCTCGCTCCCCGCGGCGGCGATCGAGCGGCTCGAGGTCGACCCCGACGGCAACCGCGCCTTCTACGTCTGGGACTCCCGCCTCGGGGACGGTCAGGCTGATGTGCTCCTGGGACACGACCGCCGAGGACGTCGACGCATTCGCCGCCCTGCTGGCGGAGGCGGTCGCCGGCTCCAGCAGGTAGCTGCCGCAGTCGAAGCGCCTCGTCAGGCGCCTGAAGCTCCAGGTCTGGCGGGGCCAGATGGCGATGTTGCGCCCCTGATCGTCGGTGTACCAGTTGGCGCAGCCACCGCTGCTCCAGACCGCGCCGGCGAGCCGGCGCTGGAGGTCGACGTTGTAGGCCCACTGAACGTCGGGGCGGACCTCGACCCGATCCACTCCCTGCGACTCCATCACCCCCAGCGCGTCGATCACGTAGTTGAGCTGTGACTCGATCATGTAGACGATCGAGTTGTGCCCGAGGCCGGTGTTGGGCCCGAGCAGGAGGAAGAGGTTGGGGAATCCGGCGACGGTGGCCCCGAGGTAGGCCTGGGCGCCGTCGCCGCTCCAGGCCTCGGCGAGGGTCCCGCCGGCGCCCCTGACGCGGTGGGCGAACTCCGGGTCGAAGACGTTGAAGCCGGTGGCGAGGACGATCGCGTCGAGCTCGCGCAGGACCCCGTCGGCGCCGACGATCCCCTCCGGCCGGACCTCGGCGATGCCGTCGGTGACGACCTCGACATTCGGCTTCTGCAGCGCCGGATACCAATCGTTCGAGGGAACGATCCGCTTGCAGCCGATCCGGTAGGAGGGCTCGAGCCGCGCCCGCAGCTCGGGGTCGGGGACCTGCCGGCGCAGGTGGGCGCGGCCGATCCGCTCGATCCTCTTCAGTCGCTCGGGATTGCCGACAAGGGCCGGCACCATCGTTTCCCGGAGCGCGTAGGAGAAGCCCCGCAACGCCCGCTGGGCCGCGGGAAGGGCCCCATAGAGCAGCCGCTCGACCCGCGAAACGGCGCGGTCGCGGTGCGGCATCACCCAGGGAGGGGTCCGCTGGAAGACGTGGAGGCGCCCGACCTCGGGCTGGATCGCCGGGACGACCTGGATCGCGGTGGCGCCCGTCCCGATCACGGCGACCCGCTCGCCGCGCAGGTCGTGTTCGTGATCCCAGCGCGCCGAGTGAAAGACGGCGCCGCCGAACGAGCCGAGGCCGGGGATGTCGGGGATCGCCGGCTCAGAGAGCGGCCCTGTTCCGGCGACGAGCACGTCGGCGCTCAGCGGGCCCTGGGTGGTCTCGATCTTCCAGCGGGCCTGCGCCTCGTCCCAGACCGCGTCGGTCACCTCGCAGCCGAGCCTCAGGTGGGGTGTGACCCCGCCGGACTCGGCGCAGCGGCGCAGGTACTCCCAGATCTCGGGCTGCTCGGGAAAGGTCCTGCTCCACCCGGGGTTGGGCATGAACGAAAACGAGTACAGGTGCGAGGGGATGTCGCACTGGCAGCCCGGGTAGGTGTTCGCCTCCCAGGTGCCACCGACGTCGTCGGCGCGCTCGCAGACGACGAAATCGTCGATGCCCTCGCGCAGCATCCTTATCCCGAGGCCGATTCCGGCGAAGCCGGCGCCGATGACGACGACGCGGTGGTGCGGAGCCTGGCCGTTTGCGCTCACTCGTGCAGTTTCGCAGCGTCTACGCTGGCGGCTGTGAGCGAGGTCACCGAAACCGCGATGACGATCGACGAACTGGCGCGGCGCACGGGGATGAGCGTGCGCAACATCCGCGCCCACCAGTCGCGCGGCCTGCTGGCGCCGCCGGAGGTCCGCGGGCGCACCGGCTACTACGGTGAGGGCCACATCGCGAGGATCGAGCTGATCCGTGACCTCCAGGCCGAGGGACTGAACCTCGAGGCGATCCGTCGCCTGCTGGAGGGGCTCGGGAGCTCCAGTGTCGAGGTCGTCGACTTCACCCGCGCCCTCAGCACCCCCTTCGAGGACAGGAAGCCGGAGGCGACGCTGCAGCGGGCGGCGTCCGAGCTTGCCGATCTCGGGATTGGCTCGGAGGCGGCGCTCGAGGTCGCTGAGACGATGCGTCGCAGCGCCCGCGGCGTCGCCCGCGCCTTCGTCGCCCTCTTCGTCGAGGGCATCTGGGGGCCGTTCGACCGCGCCGGGCGCCCGGAAGAGGACTGGCCGAAGGTGCGGGAGGCATTCGACCGCCTGCGCCCGCTCGCCTCGCAGTCGCTGCTGGCGGCCTTCCAGATCGCGATGAGCGAGGCGATCGAGGAGGCGGTCGGGCGAGCCCTCGAGCGCGACGCCGGCGGGCAGGCACGGGCGGCGGGCCGGCCCCGGGAGATCATCTAGAGTTGAGCGCCGCTGCGCCCGGATAGCTCAGTTGGTAGAGCACCTCCATGGTAAGGAGGGGGTCGCCGGTTCGAGTCCGGCTCCGGGCTCTCGACGAGCGCCTCGTCCTCTTTCGGGCGCCGATCGTTAGTCTGCGCGCCCGTGGACTTCTCCCTCAGCGACGAGCAGCAGGACTTCGTCTCCGCGATCCGCGACTTCTGCGAGCGCGAGTGCGGCACCCCCGAGCAGCGCGAGCGCCTGACCAACGGCCACACCGAGCTCCACAACGCCGGGCTCTACAAGAAGATGGCCGACCTCGGCTGGCTCGGGGTGACGATCGACGAGAGCTACGGCGGCTCGGGCGGCTCGATGCTCGACGCCTGCCTCTTCATGGAGGAGACCTCGCACGGCCTGGCGCCGATCGGCGGCTATGCGACGACGCTGATCGTCGCCGGCGCGACCGAGCGCTTCGGCACCGAGGAGCAGAAGTCCGAGATCCTCGGCGGGGTCGCCGGCGGCGCGGTCGAGGCGATTGCGATGACCGAGCCCGAGGCCGGATCCGACGTCGGCTCGCTGCAGACCTTCGCCGAACGCGTCAACGGCGGCTTCGTCATCAACGGCCAGAAGGTCTTCTGCTCCAACGCCCACATCGCCGACCACGTCCTCGTCGTCTGCCGCACCACCCGCGGCGAGTCAAAGCACGAGGGCCTGTCGATGATCTCGGTCCCCCGCGGGGCCGAGGGGATGGAGATGAAGCCGATCGAGACGATGGGGGGTCGCGAGACCAACTACATCTACTTCACCGACTGTGAGGCGCCCCTCGACGCCGTGCTCGGTGAGGTCGACCAGGCCTGGATGCAGCTGATGGCGGGCCTCAACGTCGAGCGGCTGATCCTCGCCGCGACGATGCTGGGAGTCGCCCAGCGGGCCTTCGACGACGCCCTCGGCTACGTCAAGGAGCGGCGCCAGTTCGGCCGGCCGATCGGCTCCTTTCAGGCTCTCCAGCACCGCCTCGCCGACATGGCGACCGAGCTCGAGGCCGCCCGCCTGATGACACACTGGGTTGCCTCGATGACCGACGAGGACCCGGCGCGGATGCTTCCCAAGGAGGCCTCGATGGTGAAGCTCTACGTCACCGAAGTGGCCAAGCGGGTCTCGCTCGAGGGCATGCAGCTGATGGGCGGCTACGGCTACTCCTCCGAGTACGACATGGAGCGGCTGGTCCGGACCAGCCTCGTCTCAACCATCTACGGCGGCACCTCCGAGATCCAGCGCAACATCATCGCCAAGACGCTCGGGCTCTAGGCCGGGCCATCCCGCCGTTCATTCGGTCTCACCTGAGGAGAGACCGCGCTTGGTTGGACACCCATTCGGTGCAGAGCCGGTGCTGCGTCAGGTCCGTTTCGTTTGACGCGACACCGTGTGGTGTCCATGTCCGAAATTAAAGTCTGCATCCGATCTGCCGATTGGAAGCCGTGAGCTCTGCCTGCCCGGCGCGCCGCGCCAATCGGGTCCGCTCAATTTGCGTTCGGCCAATCACTCCGGAGGGAGTCTTCTTGCTGTCAGCGGGTATTAGGGTTTCGCTGTTCTCGTCGCCAGTCCGCAGAGCATTCGTACTGTTCTCCGCGACCGCGGCCCTGCTCGTCGCCGCCCCGGCGGCGCAGGCTGACACCGTCGGCCCGATCGACTTCGAATCGCCCGGGTACACGGTCGGCAACATCAACGGCCAGAACGGTTGGCTCAAGACCGGCGGCTTCGACGTCGCCGTCGCCAGCGTGGCCTCCTATGTTGACGCCTCGGGGTATGGGTTCGGCGCCCAGGCGCTGCGCTCCTCGGATGCCGTGACGAGCGGCTCCTTCGGCGACCAGACCTTCTCCCCGGGTCTCTCGAGCCCTGCCGGCGAGTCGGGCCTCTCTCACTTCGACTCGACCTTCAAGATCGGCACGACCAAGTCCACGCTGCAGACTGACCTGCACATGTCGGTGAGCCCTGACGACGGGAACGGCGCCCGGATGAGCTACCTGCGCTTCGAGGACCTCGCCGGCGGCGTCCATGTCTTCTTCGACGATGTCACCGACCCGGGCCCGCTCGGCACCGTGGCGACCTTCAACGAAACCGACATCGCCATCCTCAGCCGCTCGAGCTCGCACACGATCAGATTCTCGATTGACTTCCTCCCGGGGCCGGCCAACGACGTCGTCCGGATCTATGTCGACGGCGCGCTGAAGATCACCGGCACGACCTGGGAGGACTACTACCGCTACGACCCCGAGCAGGCCGGCGGCGGCAACGTCGTCCCCAGCACCAGCAAGATGCTCTTCCGCGAGAGCGGCACCGCAAACGCCGGCAACTCCGGCCAGGGGTTCCTCATCGATGGCCTCTCGCTCCAGTCCTCCTCGGGTGCCCCCGCGCTGACGGTCAACGACGACACCACCGGACCCGGCCCGACGGGCGCGACCTGCGCGACCCCGGACTACAGCACCATCCCCGCTGCGGTCGCCGGTTCCGTCCCCGGCCAGACGATCCTCGTCTGCGCCGGTAGCTACCCCCAGACGGTCAACATCACCAAGAGCAACCTCACCATTCGGGGAGCGCAGGCCGGGGTCGACGCGCGGACCCGCGGAGTCCCCGTCTCCAGCGAGTCGGTCGTGACCGGCGGCGGTATCGGTGTCGTCGCCAACGGCGTCACCCTGGACGGGTTCACCGTCAAGAGCGTCGCGCCGTCCCCGTTCGGGGTCGGTATCTACCTGGCCGGGACGAACTCGGGCCAGCGGGTCGTCAACAACATCGTCGAGGACAACATCTTCGGCCTCTACCTCAACAGCGCTGGGCCGAGCCAGACGACCGTCCGGCACAACCTGTTCAAGAACAACAACCAGCCGGGTGCTGCCAGCGGCAACGGCATCTACGCCGATGCGGGGACCCACAACGTGGTCGTCAGCGAGAACAAGTTCGTCGGCAACCCGAACGCCGACATCCTGCTCACCGAAACACCGCCCACAACGAGCGTCAGCGACGTCACCATTTCGGGCAATGAGATGAGCAACCGGGTGCGGATCACCGAGGGAACACGCATCTCGATCACCGGCAACACGATCGCCGGCTCTCCCACCAACGGTGTCCAGCTCGACAGCGCCAACAGGGATGTGCTGATCAGCGGGAACAACATCTCCGGCTCGGCCAACGGAGGGGTTCGCTTCAGCAGCTTCGACTATCCGGCCGACGGCCCGAGCGAGAACGTCACGATCACAGGCAACACCCTGACCGGCAACCTGCACGGCGTGCTGGTGAACGATCCGGGCGGCAGCCGTGCCTATAACGGCCAGCTCAACCTTCATTTCAACCGAATCGCGGGGAACACGAACGGCGTCTCGCTCAACGATGACGTCGACGTGGACGCCGCCAACAACTGGTGGGGGTGCAACGCGGGTCCGGGCAACGCCGGCTGCGACTCGATCGGCGGGAGCTACGCGTCGGGGGTCGACGCTAACCCCTGGCTGGTTCTCGGCATCAGCGCCGCCCCATCGACCATCTACAGCGGTGGCGACCAGTCCCAGATCACCGCGAGCCTGACCCGGAACTCCGACGGCAATGTCGCCGGTACCGGTTTCCCGAACGGCACCAATGTCGCCTTCGCGACGACGCTCGGATCGGTGACCACACCAGGGCAGACTCTCTCCGGCCAGGCCGGCAGCCTCCTCACCTCGGCTGCGATCCTTGGACCCGCGAGCGTCAGCGCGACCCTCGACGGCCAGACGGTCTCGACCCCGGTGGCAATCGTCGCGTCGCCTACCGGCCCGACCGGCGCTACGGGTGCGACCGGAGCAACCGGCGCAACCGGCGCAACCGGAGCGCACCGGCGCAACCGGAGCACGGGGCGACCGGAGCCACCGGCCGACCGGCGCGACCGGACCGACCGGACCCAGCGGCCCGACCGGGGCAACGGGATCAACGGGCGCAACGGGCGCAACCGGCGCGACGGGCGCGACCGGCGCGACGGGCGCAACCGGCGCCACGGGTGCGACCGGAGCCACCGGCCCGAAGGGACCGACCGGCCCGCAGGGACCGACCGGCCCGGAGGCCAAGGTGCCGATGGAGCTGCCGGTCAAGTCCGGCAAGGTCGGCGGCGGCAAGGTCCGGATCAAGGTCAGGTGTTCGGGCAACTCCCGCGCCAAGTGCACCGGCAAACTCTCCGTGAAGGGTGCGGGAACGGTGAAGAAGACCGGCTACACGATCGCAAGGGGCGATAAGGGCGTCGTCAAGGTCCCGCTCTCCTCGAAGCTGAAGAAGAAGCTCCGGAAGGCGCGCTCGAATGGCGGAAGTGTCAAGGTCAAGGTCACGACCCGGACCAACCAGCCGAACGGCTCGGTGAGGACCGTGTACGAGTACGTCCGCCTCAAGTAGACGGGCACTCCCGCCGGCGGCGGTGCATGGGCCCCGAGGCCCGTCCATCGCGAGCCACGCCGGGGACGCGGCACCGGGAGCCGGCTCGGGACCGCCCATGGGAAGCGGGACCCCGCTATCCTTGGCACGCCTCGCGCTCCGCGCCCGGGGTTTTCTTTCTGTAACGGCTTAGATAAGAGGAGAAATGGCCCGCGGAGATGTGCGCATTGCTGTGACGCTTGCCTGTGAAGAGTGCAAGCGTCGCAACTACCAGACGAACAAGTCTCGCCGGAACTCTCCGGATCGGGTCGAGCTGCGCAAGTACTGCCGTTGGTGCGGGCATCACACCCCGCACAAGGAAACCCGATAGGCGGCTGATGGCGAAGACGCGCGCACAGCGCAAGGCCGAACGGCGCGCCCGCGAGGCGCAGCAGGCCAGGGGAGACGCGGCGGCAACCTCGGAGGCCCAGCACGACACCCAGGTCCCGAAGTCGGGCGACATCGCCGAGATCGAGGCGGTCGAGGCCGGCATCGCCGCCGGTGCCCAGGAGGCAGATCTCGAAACCCCGGACGCGCCGCAGCCTTCGAGCAGGGCCGACCGCAGGGTCCGAGGAGAAAGAGCGCAAGGAGGCCGAGAGACGCAGGCGCCAGGACCAGAAGCGACAGGAGAAGGAGGCCCTCGCCCGCAAGCAGAAGCAGGCTTCGGCCGAGCGCCAGCGCGGAGGGGTCTTCGGTTTCCTCGCCTCCTGCTGGGCCGAGCTGAAGAAGGTCCAGTGGCCCGATCGTGAGACCCTGGTCCAGGCCACGGCGGTGACGATCATCTTCGTCGCGGTGGCCGCCGCCTATCTCGGCGCGCTCGACGCAATATTCAACATCCTGATCAAGCGAATCCTCTAGAGGCGGGCATACATATATGTATCGGTGGTACGTGATCAACACATATTCCGGGCACGAGAACAAGGTCAAGCACAATCTCGAGCACCGGGTCCAGACGATGGCCCAGGACCGCTACGTGCGCCAGGTCGTCGTCCCCACCGAGCAGGTCTCGGAGATGAAGGACGGCCAGAAGGTGCAGACCGAGAAGCGCACCATGCCCGGCTACGTCCTGGTCAACATGGAGATGACCGACGACGCCTGGGTATTGGTCAAGAACACACCGGGCGTCACCGGCTTCGTCGGCTCGCGCAACAAGCCGGTGCCGCTCTCGAAGCCGGAGGTCGACCGGCTCCTTCACCGCGAGACCGCCGAGCGGCCCCGGACCCAGGCCCAGTTCTCGATCGGCGAGTCGGTCAAGGTCATCTCCGGCCCGCTCTCCGATTTCTCCGGCGAGATCGCCGAGATCAACGAGGACGCGGCCAAGCTCAAGGTCCTCGTCTCGATCTTCGGCCGCGAGACTCCGGTCGAGGTCGGCTACGACCAGGTCAAGAAGGTCTAGGGACCTCTACGCTCTAGGGCCTCAACCATGGCGAAGAAAGTCCTCACACTGATCAAGCTGCAGATTCCCGCCGGGGCGGCGAACCCGGCGCCGCCGGTCGGTCCTGCCCTGGGCCAGCACGGCGTCAACATCATGGAGTTCTGCAAGGCGTTCAACTCGCAGACCCAGGCCGACAGCGGCACGATCATCCCGGTCGAGATCACGGTCTTCGAGGACCGCTCCTTCACCTTCATCACGAAGACGCCTCCCGCGGCCGTCCTGATCAAGGAGGCGATCGGAATCTCCAAGGGATCCGGCGAGCCCCACATCAACAAGGTCGGGACGATCTCGATGAACCAGGTCCGCCAGATCGCAGAGCGCAAGATGCCCGACCTCAACGCCAACGACCTCGATGCCGCCTCGAAGATCATCGCCGGCACCGCCCGCTCGATGGGCGTCGACGTGGAGGGCTAGGGGGGCGCATGCGCAGCGAGCGTCCAACCTTCCCTGCGCGCGAGCGCAGCATGCGCGCAGGCCAGGTGTCCTAGTGGCCCACGGCAAGCGATACCGCGAGCAGTACGCGAAGGTCGATCGCGACCGCGCCTACGCGCCGGCCGAGGCCGTCGCCCTGCTGAAGGAGACCGCGAGCGCGAGCTTCGACGAGACGGTCGAGCTGCATGTGCGGCTCGGCGTCAACGTCCGCCACGCGGAGGAGCAGCTGCGCGGAACGCTTGCCCTGCCCCACGGGCTCGGCAAGGACGTCACGATCGCCGTCTTCGCCCAGGGCGACAAGGCTCGTGACGCCGAGGCCGCCGGAGCCGACTTCGTCGGCGCTGACGATCTGGCCAAGCGCATCGAGGAGGGCTGGACCGACTTCGACGTCGCGATCGCGACCCCGGACATGATGCCGACGGTCGGCAAGCTCGGCCGGGTTCTCGGCCCCCAGGGCAAGATGCCCAACCCGAAGGTCGGCACCGTCACCGACGACATCGAGAAGGCCGTGTCGGAGTCGAAGGCGGGCAAGGTCGAGTACCGCACCGACCGCCAGGCCGTCGTCCACCTCGCGATCGGCAAGGCCAGCTTCGAGGCCGCCAACCTGCTCGACAACTTCAATGCGGTGATCGAGGAAATCAACCGGGCCAAGCCGGCGGCGGCGAAGGGCCGCTACATGATCTCGGTCACCATGGCGACGACGATGGGCCCCGGGATCCGGGTCGACGCTTCGAAGACGGGCGACGGCGAGTCGCCGCCCGCCCCCGCCGCTGCCGCGACCCCGCCGGCGGATGACACCGCCGCCGTCGAGCCCGCCGCCGGCGCCGACGAGCCCGCCACCGCCCCGACCGCCTAGGCCAAGCTCCCCCTGGGCCGAACCTTACGTTTTGCCTGTCTGTCAGAGGAAACGTAAGTCTCGGCGGAGTTGGGGCGGCGTCGGTGGGGGCGATCTGATGTCACGCGCGCTGGGGGCCTCGGCCCGTCGCCGCGCACTGACCCGTCGCCGCGCACTGGCCCTGGGGCTGGCGACGCTCGTTGCGGCGTCTGTAGCTGCGCCCGCATCCGCAGCGCCGATCGCCTCCAGTCCGCCACCGCCGTCGCTGCCCGACTTCCAGGGCGCAGCCGTGACCGCCCAGAGGGTCCCGACCCCCAGCCACCCGGCGCAGAACCCCTACATGGCGAAGAACCCGGGCTCGAACATCCACAACGACACCTGGATGACCGACGCATATCCAGGGCGTGGGCCACTGGGCAAGAACCTGGTCGCCACCTCGGAGGCGAAACCCCTCTCGCTCTGCGGTTCGATCGCCTTCGACTCCCGCGGACGGATCGTCACCGTCTGCATCGCACTCTCCGCTGGGCCGCAGGTCCGGATCATCGACCCCGACACCCTGGCGACGATCGCCACCTACGACCTACCGCACGTGGCCAATCCGCCGGGGACGCCGATCTATCAGAACTTCACCGGTGGCGGCTACTTCTTCCTCGATCCCTCCGACCAGGCTCTGGGTCGCAACCAAGACCGACCACATCTTCGTCATCGCCGAGTCCTCCGACGGCCAGAGCCTGGCCAAGAAGCGCGACTTCGACCTCACCGGGGTGCTCGACGAGAGCACCGAGCGGATCAGCTCGGCGCTGCCGGACTTCTCAGGGCGCATCTGGTTCGTCTCGAAGCGCAACGGCAAGGTCGGCACCGTCGACCGCAAGACCGGTGCGATCAAGGTGAAGAGGCTGAACGAGGAGATCGAGAACTCCTTCGCCGTCGCCAAGGGGGGCCCCTACATCGTCTCCGACAAGCGCATGTACCGGTTCAAGGCGGCGAAGAACGGCGCCCCGGTGATCGTCTGGAAGGCCGGCTACAAGAACTCGGGCATCGTCAAGCCGAGCCAGGTCGACGCCGGGTCGGGAACGACGCCGACGATCATGGACGGTGGCTACGTCGCGATCACCGACAACGCGGAGCCGATGAACGTCGTCGTCTACCGCAGGGCCCTGAACCTGAAGAAGGGCCAGAGGCGGATCGTCTGCGAGGTCCCGGTCTTCCCGAAGACGACCGGCGCGACGGAGAACTCGCTGATCGCCGCCGGGCCCTCGCTGATCGTCGAGAACAACTACGGCTACCAGGACCCCTTTGGACCGAACACGGGCGCGGTGACCGAGCCGGGCTTCGCCCGCGTTGACATCAAGGCCGGCGGCAACGGCTGCCGCAAGGTCTGGACCAACAGCGACCTCCGTGCTCCGTCCGTCGTCCCCAAGCTCTCGACCAAGACCGGCCTCATATACACCTACACAAGGCCCCCGGACCCGAGTGGCTCACAGGGCTACTACTGGGCTGCGCTGCGGTTCAGCAACGGCAGGACCGCCTGGCAGAAGTACGCGGGCTCCGGCCTCGCCTTTCAACAACAACTACGCCGGCCTTGCCCTCGGGCCCGATGGCAGCGCCTACCTGGGTTCGTTCGGCGGCATCCTGGTGCTGCGCGACGGTGGCTGATAGCGCCCCTCCACTGGCGCCGAGTTCTGACCTGGTAGGTGTAGCGCCGCCCCGAGGTGACGCTCGGCGCCGGGGGTCGCTACCATCCGCGACCTGCCCAAGACCACCGGCCGGGCCCCAGGCCCGCAAGCCCGGTGCAGGTGGAGCCAGATGACCGTGCGTCGCTGAGCCCGCCTGCGAGCGGGTTTTTTCGTGGAAACGCCCGCCGGGCAGACGAGACAGACAGCCGCACAGAAGAGAAGAAACTTGAACCGAGACGAAAAAGCAGCCGTGATCGACGACATCGCCGCCCAGATCGAGGGCTCCGAGGCGATCTTCGCGATCGACTACCGCGGCATCAGCGTTCCCCAGGCTGCGGCCCTTCGGTCGAACCTGAGCGACGCCGACGCCAGCTTCCGGATCGTCAAGAACCGGCTGACCAAGCTCGCCGCCGACAAGGCCGGCCGCGACGAGCTCAAGGAGCTGCTCGAGGGCCCGACCGCACTGACCTTCGTCCACGGCGACACCGCGATGGCGGCGAAGGCGATCACGACCTTCAACCGCGAGCACAACGTCCTCTCCTTCAAGGGCGGCTACATGGAGGGCCTGCGCTCTCGACGAGGAGAAGTTCACCTCGATCGCCCGCCTCCCCTCGCGCGACGTCCTCAACGGCCAGCTCGCCGGGGTGGTGGCGAGCCCCCTCACCGGCCTCGTCCGCGGCCTCGGCTCGATGGTCTCCGGGCTGGCGATCGCCCTGCAGCAGATCGCCGAGCAGGGCCTGGTCAGCGGCGAATCGCCCGATTCCGACGCCCCGGCCGCGGGTCCTGTCGCGGAGAGCGCCGGCCGAGGAGGCCACGGCCGACGCCCCCGAGGAGCCCGCCGCGGATGCAGAGGCCCCCGAGGAGCCCGCCGCGGATGCGAGGCCCCCGAGGAGCCCGCCGCGGATGCAGAGGCCCCCGAGGAGCCCGCCGCGGATGCAGAGACTTCAGATCAACCCGAGACTTCCAACGAAGAGGAGTAATTGAGCAATGGCAAAGGTCACAACAGAGGATTGGATCGAGGAGCTCAAGGGCATCTCGGTTCTCGAGCTCTCGGAGCGGATCAAGGCGCTCGAGGAGGAGTTCGGAGTTTCGGCGACCGCGGTTGCCGCGGCCGCACCGGCTGCTGCCGCAGGCGGCGGTGACGGAGACGGAGGCGAGGAGGAGTCCTCGACCGTCGACGTGGTGCTGACCGAGATCGGCGGCCAGAAGGTCCCGGTGATCAAGGTCGTGCGGGCTGCGACCGGGCTCGGGCTGAAGGAGGCCAAGGCGCTGGTCGACGAGTCGCCGAAGGCGATCAAGGAGGGCATCGAGCGCGAGGAGGCCGATAAGCTCAAGGCCGAACTCGAGGAAGCCGGCGCCACCGTCGAGCTGAAGTAGCAACGGATTCACGTATTTCGCGCGAAATTGCGGATCGAGGACCCCGGCCCTTGCGGCCGGGGAGGTGCGTGTGGTATTTTCTACGGTCGCGCGCCGTTGTGCCCTCGCCCTGCAATCGCGCCCCATCCACGTACCTCTGACCACTTGAGGAGTCGCCGACTTGGCACGTTCCAACGCTGCCCCCGTAACCCGCAGGAATTTCTCCCGTCTCCAGAATCCCCTTGAAGTACCTCACCTGATCGATATCCAGCGCCGTTCGTTCAAGGCGCTGACTGACCCGAAGAAGGGACTTCTCCGGGAAACGATCGATGACATCTCCCCGATCGAGGACTACACCGGGAACCTGCAGATCGTCTTCGGGGACTTCAAATTCGAGGAACCTGCGCACTCGATCGAGGAGTGCCGTGAGAAGGACATGACCTACTCGCGTCCCCTGAGCGCGACAGTCGCCTTCCAGAACAAGGAGACCGGAGAGATCCGCGAGCAGTCCGTGTTCATGGGCGACTTCCCGTGGATGACCGATCGCGGCACCTTCATCATCAACGGCACCGAACGGGTGGTCGTGACCCAGCTCGTTCGCTCCCCCGGCGCCTACGTGATGGCTCCGAAGGACCCCGAGAAGCAGGTCTTCATCGCCAACCTGATGCCGGCTCGCGGCTCCTGGCTGGAGCTCGAGATCGACAAGAAGGGACGCGTCTACGTCCGCATCGACCGCAAGCGCAAGCTGCCGGTCACGGTGCTGCTGCGCGCGATGGGCTATGTCGAGGACGCCGAGCTGCTGAAGATGTTCGACAACTCGGTCTACATGAGGCACACGATCGAGTCCGACACCGAGGCGACCCGGACCGAGGAGGGCGCGCTGATCGAGCTCTTCAAGAAGCAGCGGCCGGGCGAGCCGCCGTCGGTCGATGCCGCCAAGAACCTGCTCGAGCAGCTCTTCTTCGATTCCAAGCGCTACGACCTCACCCGGGTCGGCCGCTACAAGCTCAACGCCCGCCTCGATCTCGACATAGACCTCGACACGCGGGTCCTGACCCACGACGACATCATCGCCCTGGTCAGGGAGCTGGTCAGCCTGCCGAAGCTCCTCGGAATTCCTGAGGAGATCGACGAGGAGAACCCGATCAAGGACTACGCCGCCGAGGCGATCACCTACCCGCGGGAGCCGGTCTATGACCACCTCGACGAGTACGAGCACTTCGGCAACCGCCGTCTGCGCACCGTCGGCGAGCTGATCCAGGAGGCCTTCCGAATCGGCCTCTACCGGATGGAGCGCGTCGTCCGCGAGCGTCTGACGACCGAGGACTCCGACGCGATCACTCCGCAGACGATCATCAACATCCGCCCGGTGGTCGCGGCGATGAAGGAGTTCTTCGGCTCCTCGCAGCTGTCGCAGTTCATGGACCAGACCAACTCACTGGCCGGCCTCACCCACCGCCGCCGCCTCTCGGCGCTCGGTGCCGGCGGGCTGACCCGTGAGCGCGCCCCGATCGAGGTCCGCGACGTGCACCCGACCCACTACGGCCGGATGTGCCCGATCGAGACCCCGGAGGGGCCGAACATCGGCCTGATCGGCTCGCTCTCCTCCTACGCGCAGATATCCGAGCACGGCTTCGTCACAACGCCGTACCGGATCGTCACCGACGGCGTGGTCACCGACAAGATCGTCCACCTCGACGCCACCCAGGAGGAGGACAAGATCATCGCCCAGGCGAGCGCCGAGATCGATCCGAAGACGAACAAGCTCAAGGGCCCGCAGGTCCTCTGCCGCGCGAGCGAGGAGGAGTACGCCTCAGCTTCGCCCAAGGAGGTCGATCTGATGGACGTCTCGCCGACCCAGATCTGGTCGGTGGCGACGGCGCTGATCCCCTTCCTCGAGCACGACGACGCCAACCGGGCTCTGATGGGCTCCAACATGCAGCGCCAGGCAGTGCCGCTGGTCAAGCCCGACCCGCCACTGATCGGGACCGGGATGGAGCGCCGCGCCGCGGTCGACACCGGGGATGTGACCCTGGCGGAGAACCCCGGCGAGGTCGCCTACGTCGATTCCGAGCAGATCGTCGTCGTCCACGGCTCGAAGAAGGACGAGTACAAGCTCGACAAGTTCATGCGCTCCAACCAGGGGACGATCATCCACCAGCGCCCGATCGTCTCGGCCGGCCAGAAGGTGAAGAAGGGCGACGTCCTTGCGGACGGGTCCTCCACCGCGGGCGGTGAGATCGCCCTGGGCAAGAACTGTCTGGTCGCCTTCATGTCCTGGGAGGGCTACAACTTCGAGGACGCGATCATCCTCTCCGAGCGCCTGGTCAAGGACGACGAGCTCACCTCGATCCACATCGAGGAGTACGAGATCGACGCCCGCACGACCAAGCTCGGCGACGAGGAGATCACCCGCGATATCCCCAACCGCTCCGAGGAGAGTCTTCGCAATCTCGACGAGCGCGGCATCGTCCGCATCGGCGCCGAAGTCCAGTCGGGCGACCTCCTGGTCGGAAAGGTCACGCCAAAGGGCGAGACCGAGCTGACCGCTGAGGAGAAGCTGATCCGCGCGATCTTCAAGGAGAAGGCGCGCGAGGTCCGCGACACCTCGCTCAAGGTGCCGCACGGCGAGGGCGGGGTCGTCATAGACGTGCTCACCTTCAGCCGCGACGACGGCGACGACCTGCCGCCGGGCGTCAACGACCTGGTCCGCGTCTACGTCGCCACCAAGCGCAAGATCGCCGAGGGCGACAAGCTCGCCGGCCGTCACGGCAACAAGGGCGTGATCTCGAAGATCGTCCCCGAGGAGGACATGCCCCACCTCGAGGACGGCACCCCGGTCGACGTCATCCTCAACCCGCTCGGCGTGCCGAGCCGGATGAACATCGGTCAGATTCTCGAGACCCACCTCGGGTGGGTCGCGGCGAACGGCTGGTACGACGACGGCTCCGAGGCCTACAAGCAGGCCCACTCCGACGAGGGCAACGGCCGCGTCTATGTCGCCACCTCCGTTTTCGACGGGGCGACCGTCGAGGACGTCGACGAGGCCCTTGTCAGCTGGTCCGACGAGAACGCCGAGCGCGGGATCGACTTCGGCGTCGACAAGCGCCAGCGTGCCGGGTCACGATGTGGCGGCACCGTCCAGCTCTACAACGGACGCACCGGCGAGCCCTTCGAGGGCAAGGTCACGGTCGGGCAGATGTACATCCTGAAGCTGCTGCATCTCGTCGACGACAAGATCCACGCACGCTCGACCGGGCCCTACTCGCTCGTCACCCAGCAGCCGCTGGGCGGCAAGGCGCAGTTCGGCGGCCAGCGCTTCGGCGAGATGGAGGTCTGGGCGCTGGAGGCCTACGGCGCCGCCTACACCCTGCAGGAGATGCTCACGGTCAAGTCCGACGACACGGTCGGCCGGGTCAAGGCCTACGAGGCGATCGTCAAGGGCGAGAACATCCCCGAGCCCTCGATCCCGGAGTCCTTCAAGGTGCTGCTGAAGGAGATCCAGAGCCTCTCGCTCGACGCCAACGTCGTCTCCGAGGGCGGCGAGGTCGAGATGTCCGAAGAGGAGGACGACCTGCTGAAGGCGGCCGAGGAGCTGGGCATGGACCTGACCGGGGTCCGCGCCGACTCCTCCAACGGAGCCGCTGACGAGAAGGTCGAGGAAGAGAGCACCGACGACGCCGCCGGCGAAGAAGCGGAAGCGAAGAAGTAGTCGCTAGCCACTGGTCGCTGGGGCGGCGAGTGAGATCACGACTATGGACTACCGACTATCGACGAATCACTAAGGACTGAAATTGATCGACATCAATAATTTCGACGCAATCGAGATCGGCCTCGCCTCCTCGAAGAAGATCCGCTCCTGGAGCTGGGGCGAGGTCACCAAGCCCGAGACGATCAACTACCGCACGCTGAAGCCCGAGAAGGACGGGCTCTTCTGCGAGCGCATCTTCGGTCCGACCAAGGACTGGGAGTGCTACTGCGGCAAGTACAAGCGGGTCCGCTACAAGGGCATCGTCTGCGAGCGCTGCGGCGTCGAGGTCACCCGCTCGAAGGTCCGGCGGGAGCGCATGGGCCACGTCGACCTGGCCGCGCCCGTCTCCCACATCTGGTTCTTCAAGGGCGTGCCCAGTCGCATCGGCTACCTCATCGACATGGCTCCGAAGGAGCTCGAGAAGGTCCTCTACTTCGCCGCCTCGATGATCACCTGGGTCGACGAGGAGGCCCGTGCCAAGGACATCGGCAAGCTCGAGAAGGAAGTCGACAAGGTCGTCGACTCCTACGAGGCCGAGCGCCAGAAGCGCACCCAGGAGCTCGACGAGTCACTCGCGCGCCGGCTCGCCTATGTCGAGGACGGCAGCCAGGACAAGTTCTCCGACGACGACCACATCTGGGCCGAGAGCCTGAAGCTGACCGCAGCCCAGCTGCGCAAGCTCTCCGGC
>CAWAFQ010000005.1:0-412495 GCA_963781345.1 uncultured Actinomycetes bacterium | reverse complement strand
GCGAGCCGCTGCCGCCCGATCCGCTCGAGCTCGAGGCGCTGCTGCCGGCGGTGAATCCCGAGCCGCTGCCGCCCGAGGAGCCGCTGCCGCCCGAGGAGCCGCCGGTGCCTCCCGAGTCACTCCCCGCTCGAGCTGGCGGAGCCGCTGCCACCCGAGCCGCCGTTCCCGGACCCGCCGCCGTTCCCGGACCCGCCGCCCCCGCCGCCGCCCCCACCACCGCCGCCCCCGCCACCGCCGGAGCCGGCCCGGACCAGTCCGTCCCCTTCATGTTCGAGTGCAGGGTGCAGATGTAGTCGAAGGCCGCCGGCCGGCGAGAACTTGTGGGTGTAGCTCTCGCCCTGATTGAGCACCCCCGAATCGAAGCTGTCGCCGGTCGCGGTATGCCCTCCTCGGCCTTGCCCTTGTCGTCCACTTGACCGACTCGCCGACGTTGATCGTCACCGTCTTCGGGCTGAAGAAGAAGTCCTCCATGAACACCGTCGCTGCCCGGGCCGGCCAGCTCGAGGCGCACGCTCCGCGGCGAGGTGCGGAGGGTCGGCTCGGTCTCCGCAGCCTGGTCCTCATCGCTTGCGGCCGGGGCCGCCTCGGGACGTCGGGGCCGAGCCCGGGTCCCCGGCTGCGATGTCCGGCCTGATCGGCTTGCCGCTGCGCGGACGGCGCGCTCGGCGGCGCCGCCGTCCGGCTCGGCCCGGACGACGGCTGCTCGGCGAGGATCGCCGACGGGCGCGACCAGCGAGGCGGCGACGGCGGTGACCACGGCGGCCACCGGAAATCTCCTCATTCGATCATCCTAGGCGCGCCTCCCAGATTGCCAATTCCTCGCCCCGCGGGAGGTCGGTCGGCCCTTGGTACGGATCGAGTGGGCGTCCGGTTCGCCTTCCAGGGCGTCAGATCCGATTGATGCCGAGGGCTCGGGCTCATCTCCGCCATCCCGTCCTCCGGGCACCGAGGACGGCCCGGCCGCGTGGGACCTTTCGGCTGGGTGTCCCGACCCTGAAAGGTCCCACCCCGAGGCCCCGGCCACGTGGGACCTCTTCACCACCAAATAGACATCTGAAAGGTCCCACGTCCCCGAGGCGCGAGGAGGACGCCCGGCGATCTGGCCGGGGTGTCCGACTTGGAAGTTCTCACTCCCGCCCCGTCGGGAGATCTTGGGTCCGCCCGATCAGCCGAGCGGGCTGAGGCCGGTTGGCGCCCCTTCGGCGCTTCGCCCGGCGGCCTCGATTCGCTTGCGCTGGGTGCGGATCTCGCTGAGGATCCGCTCCAGGCGCGGCTCGCGAGTCGTGTCCACGTGGATCATCGCCGCGGCGACGGCCGGATGGACGGCGGCGATCCGCTCGTGCATCGCCTGGGCGACCGCGCGGTAGGTGGGATGGCCCTCGCGCCCGGAGCGCAGCTCGATCAGGTGCATCGCCTCGCGCGCGTTCAGGTCGAGCACGTAGCGGATCCGGTAGCCGAGGCAGAGCGCGTAGGGGCGGCGCGCGGGAGCCCGCGTCGGCCAGGCGCTCATACTCCTCGCGCGAGATCTCGAGCCCCCGCCGGAACTCCTCGCCGACGCCCGCGCCGCGACCAGCTCCTCCGGCACCCCGGCGCCGAGGTCGGGGCTGAGCCGCTGCCACTGGCAGGTCAGCATGCGGTGGCGCTGCAGGTCGCGGAACGCGCCGTAGTCGGAGACGATCTCGAAGCGGTAGCGCAGCGCCTCGAAGCCGCGCCCGGGCGGTGGCGGCGGTTGGCGCGCTCGCCACCATCGCCGCCAGCAGCCGCGCCCGCTCGTCGCGGTCGAGGACGTCGACCCGGGCGCGGATCTCGCTCTCGGGTGCCGCGGCTGCCTCGAACAGGCAGGAGGCGAGCAGGTCCTCCTCGCTGCCGTCGACGTGGACCAACTCCACCGAGGGCGGGCTCTCCGGCGTGGCGCGGCGGTCGAGGCCGAGGCGCGAGACCCACTCCTCGGTCGGCCTCGCGCGCGGGCGCGCAGGTAGGAGACCCACTCGCCGCCGCGGTCGGGCCGGTCGACCCGGGAGACGAAGCTCGGCATCACCTGCTGCAGCTCGGTGAGGATCATCCCGCCGAACTCGCGCGCCTCGGGCAGCGGCGAGGCCATCAGCCGCAGCAGCATCTGCTCGTAGGCCTGGCCGGAGGCGTAGATGCCGACGTGGCTGAGCGTCGCCGCGGGCAGCAGGCCGCGCAGCAGGTCGAGCGCCTTGGCGCGGATCGAGCTCCGCCACGGTCCCTCCGGCTCCGTCGCCGCGCGGCCACTGCTCCGCCGCCCAGGCCTCGACCCGGGCCAGCGAGCCCGAGTAGACCTCGAAGAGCTCGTCCATCGCGGCGGCGAACCGCGGCCGAGCTCCTCGTCGCGGTAGAAGCGGTAGCCGCCGTCCGGGCAGCGGCTCGGTCGTAGGGGATGTAGCGGGTCGACTGCTCGAGGTAGGCGGCGAGGCGGCCGCGCTGCAGCAGCTTGGTGAGGATGTTGGAGACCCACTCGCAGGCGACGTGGGCGCCGCCGACCTGGGCGATCGAGTCGTCGCCGTAGCCGAGGAAGACCCGCTCGTACAGCTTCGCGGCGCGCTCGCCCTCGGCGCCGTCGAAGGGGCGGCCGCCGTCGGCGACGTCGGCCGCGAACTCCTCGAGGAAGAGGCGCCGGACCGCCGCCGGAATAGCGCGAGTAGCGGGCGAACAGCGCCCCCTTGACCGTCTCCGGCAGGTTGACCAGCGCGAACACGGGCCGGTCGAGGTTGGTGAAGTGGGGCGGCGAGCAGCGCCCGCTCCTCGGCGTGAAGGCCTCTACCGGGTAGCGCACGGGCCGATCGTAGCCAGCGCCGACGACATGCCGGGACTGCGGCTTCGCGCCTCAGCGGCGTCTCAGCCGGGCGCGGAAGGCCGCGGCGAGGAAGTGGCGCGAGTTCCATCTCCCCATGTGGGTGGCGAGCAGCAGCCCCGGGTCTCAGCAGCCGAAGCAGCCAGGCGGCCGAGTGATCGGTGAGGTGGGTGAACACGGAGAGTGCCCAGATAGGGTCGAATGACGCCGAGTCGAAGCGCAGCGGCGCGCCCGCGAGAGCCGCGCAGGAGCACCGTCAGCCTCCCGCCCGCCGACGCTCCGGCGGCGGTGGCCCGCCATCAGCTCGACCCGGTGCCCCGCGGGGGCGATCGCGAAGGCGCGGCGCTCGCCCCAGAGCCGGCGCGACTCCTCGACCTCATAGCCCGCCTCGGCGACGCGGTCGAACGCCTCCTGGAAGTCGGGGGCGACGACGGCGACGTGCCCGAGCACCGGGACGCTCGCCTCGTCGGTGTGGATCAGGTGGATCTGGGTGCCCTCGCGCTCGAGCCAGGTGACGTAGCCGGCGAGCGGCTCGGGCGGCTCGACCGGCTCGAAGCCGAGCAGCGCCCAGAACGCGACCGTGCGCTCGGCCTCGGCGGCGGGGACCTCGATCGAGACGTGCTGGAGCACCGCCGAAGGATGTCATCTGCGACGCTTGAGGTCGCCCGATGGACACGATGAGCCTCGCCGACCGACTCTGGCCCGTGACGCGCCACGTGATGGGCCTGCACACGACCGTCTACAGGGTGACCGGCGGGCGCATCGGCCACAGCTTCCCGGGCGCTCCGCCGACGCTGCTGCTCGACCACGTCGGAGCCAAGAGCGGCAAGAAGCGGACGACGCCGCTGACCTACTTCCGCGACGGCGACGACGTCGTGATCGTCGCCTCCAAGGGCGGCTATCCGAAGAACCCCGCCTGGTTCCACAACCTGCGCGCCAACCCCGACACCACGGTGCAGGTCGGCACCGAGCACCGCCCGGTCCACGCCCGCGTCGCCGATCCGCAGGAGCGCGAGCGGCTGTGGCCGAAGGCGATCGAGACCTACAGCGGCTATCGCGACTACCAGGAGCGCACCGAGCGGGAGATCCCGCTGGTCATCCTCGAGCGGCGCTGATCCTACCCCCGGCGCCGCCTCCTCGACGTCACACGTCGGCTAGAGGAACGGCGCCAGCGAGCTGCCGGCGTGCTCGGCGAAGCGGACCAGCGGCTCCGGGACGATCCCGAAGACGACAGTCCCGGCCGCCGCCAGCAGCGCCGGGCCGACCAGGTAGGCGCGCCTGCCCGCGTCGGGGTCGATCGCGTCGGCCTCCGGCGATGCTCCGGCGATCGCCGGCATCGCCTCGCCCGGCGCCTCGCGCTCCGAGGGGCGCGCCCAGACGGCGGCCACCACGCGCAGGTAGTAGACGAGCGAGATCATCGTGCCGACGGCGATGAACACCGCCAGCCAGGTGAAGTCGCCGGAGACCAGGGCCTCGATCAGGTAGAGCTTGCCGATGAAGCCCGCGGTCGCCGGCAGGCCGGCGAGGCCGAGCATCGAGATCGTCAGCGGCCAGGCGAGCAGCGGCCGCTCGCGGCGCGAGACCCTCGACCGAGCCGATCTCATCGCCGTGGCCGCTCTCGCGCTCGCGGGCGACGATCACCGCGAAGGCGGCGAGGTTCATCAAGGTGTAGGCGGCGAGGTAGAAGACCAGCGCGTTGACCCCCGCCTCGGAGGCGACGACGAGGCCGCCGAGCATGTAGCCGGCCTGCGCGACGCCGGAGTAGCCGAGCATCCTCTTCAGCGAGGTCTGGGCGATCGCGCCGACGTTGCCGACGACGATCGTGATCGCCGCCAGCACCGCCAGGGCGGTGTCCCAGTCGTCGACCGAGGGCGCGAGGGCGACGTCGAAGAAGCGGATGAAGACGGCGAACGCGGCCGCCTTGGTCGCCACCGCCATGAAGGCCGTGACCGGGGTCGGCGCGCCCTGGTAGACGTCCGGCGTCCACTGGTGGAAGGGGGCGATCGAGGTCTTGAAGGCGAGCCCGACGGCGGCCAGGGCGATCCCGACCAGGATCAGCGGGTCGCCGAGCACGCCCTGCTTGCCGATCCCGGCGGCGATCCCGGTGAAGTCGACCGCGCCCGAGCCGCCGTAGATGAAGGCCATCCCGTAGAGCAGCGTCGCCGAGCCGAGCGAGCCGATGATCAGGTACTTGAGCCCGGACTCGAGCGACCCCTCCCGGCGCAGGTTGGTGGCGCAGAGGACGTAGAGCGGGATCGAGAGGGTCTCGAGGGCGACGAAGAAGGTGATCAGGTTCTGCGCCTGGGAGAGCAGAACCATCCCCAGCACCGAGCCGAGCAGCAGCGCGTGGTACTCGCCCGAGCCGGCGTCCTCCGACGCCGGCTCGCCGATCGAGAGCAGCACCGCGATCGCCGCGGCGAGGATGCAGATCAGCGAGATCGAGATCGCCAGGTCGTCGAGGCGCAGCGCCCCGGAGACGAGGTCCTGCGGGTCGTTCCACTGCCAGATCAGCAGCCCCGCCGTCACCGCCAGGGCCATCAGCGTCAGCTCCGGCGCGATCCGCCGCAGGACGCCGAAGACGGCGGTCACGAGGACGACGCAGATGCCCGCGGTCAGCGCGATCACCGGCGAGAGCCCGGCGTAGTCGATGTGGGGGGCGTCGAAGGCGGCGATCATTGCTCGCTCGCCTCGCTCAGCGGCGCGTAGCCGGCCAGGCCGCGCTGTCGGCGCCGGCGCGCAGCCGGCGTCTCCTTCGAGGCGACGGCGCGGCGCTGCGCCAGTGGAGCGCCTCGCTGCGGCTGAGGATCAGGTTCGGGTAGAGCGCCAACCCGAGGATGCAGAGCACCAGCGGCACCAGGATGAGGCCCTCGCGCAGGGAGATCTCACGCGAGGCGATTCCCTCGGGCAGGCGGTTGTGCATCGTGCGCTGGTAGAGGCGAAGGGCGTAGTAGGCGGCCATCGCCACCCCGGTGATGGCGACGATGGCGTAGACGATCTTCGCCTGGAAGAGCCCGTTGAGGATGTAGAACTCGCCGATGAAGTTCGAGGACCCGGGCATCGCCAGGGTCGCCAGGGTGACGATCAGGAAGAGCGCCGCCAGAACCGGGGCGCGCCTCGCCATCCCGCCCATCCTCGTCAGGTTCTCGGTGCCGCTGCGCTCCCCGAGCAGGGCGATGATCAGGATCAGCGGCGCGACCACGATCGCGTGGTTGACCATCTGCAGGATCGAGCCGTCGGCGCCGTCGGGGCGCAGGGCGAAGATGCCGACGGTGATGAAGCCGAGCTGGGCGACCGAGGAGAAGCCGGCGATCAGCCGCACGTCGTCCTGGGTGAAGGCCATCACCGAGCCGTAGAGGATCGAGGCGACCGCGATCACCAGGACGACCTCCTGGAACTGGACCGTCGCCGCTGGGTAGAGCGGCAGGACGATCTTCAGAAAACCGTAGGCGGCGACCTTGGAGAGGACCGCGGCGAAGACGATCAGCACGGGCAGCGGCGCCGCGCGGTAGGCGTCGGGCATCCAGCCGTGGACGAGGAAGGCCGGCATCTTGATCAGGAAGGCGGCGGCGAAGAACCAGAAGATCCAGCGCTGGCTGCCGTCGCTGAGCGGGTGCTGCTGGAGATCGGCGATGGAGAAGGTGATGTGGCCGCCGTCGGCGGAGATGATCGCGGTGGCGATCGCGGCGACCAGCATCAGCAGCGAGCCGACGAGGGTGTAGACGATCATCTTCAGGGTCGCCGACCAGGCGCTGGGGCCGCCCTCGCGGTCGGACCCCCAGGCCCCGAAGAGGAAGTAGAACGGGATCAGCATCAGGTCGAAGAAGAGGACGAACAGCAGCAGGTCCTGGGAGAGGAAGGCGCCGAGGATCGCCGTCTCGGCCAACAGCAGGAGGAAGAAGAAGAGCTGCGGGCGCTCCTGCTCGCGCATCGCGGCGAAGGCGGTGCCGCCGGCGAAGACGACCGCGGTCATCAGTACCAGGAACAGGTTGAGGCCGTCGACGCCGAGGCTGTAGTCGACCCCGAGGCCGGAGATCCAGGCGACGTCGACGGCGTGCTGGAGCCCTGCACCGGAGTCGAAGTCGGCGACCAGCGCGACCGAGATCCCGATCGTGACCAGGGTCCCCAGCAGCGCCCACCAGCCGACGGCCCGCTTCGGCAGGAACAGGCCGACGGCCCCGAAGGCAACCGGCGCCCAGAGAAGGAAGCTCAGCATCAGCTGCTCACGATCAGGAAGTAGAGGCCGAGTCCGGCGAAGCCGCCGATCAGCAGCAGCGCGTAGCTGCGCACGAAGCCTGACTGGGCGCCGCGGACTATCCCGCCGGCGCCGCGGACGACGTCGGTGGCGCCGTTGACGATGCCGTCGACGACGACTCGCTCGAAGGTGCGGCTGGCGAAGCGCCCGACCGCCAGGGCCGGGCGGACGATGAGGATGTCGATCGCCTCGTCGAAGTACCACTTGTTGACGAACAGCTCGTACAGCGGCCGCAGCCGCTTCTGCAGGATCGCCGGGGTCTCGGGGTGGGCGACGTAGAACCAGTGGGCGATGTAGATCCCGAGGATCGAGATCACTCCACCGACCCCCAGGCCCTCCCAGTCGGCGAGCACGGTGGGGTGGATCGCGGCCAGCGGCGAGTCGGCGAAGACCGGCTCGAGGAACCTGGTGATGACGTCGTCCACCCCGGGGATCTGCACCAGCCCGCCGACCAGTGCGAGGAAGCCGAGCGCCGCCATCGCCCACCGCATCGAGGCCGACTGCTCGGCGATGTGGTGGGTCTCGCCCGGGAAGCCGACGTCGGTGTCCTCAAGCTCACCGGTCGCCGGGTTTCGGGGCTCGGCGTGGGCGACGTGGCCGGTGTCGATCAGCTCCTGCGCCTCCTTGCACGGGTCGTCCGGGCAGCACCCGGAAGACGAGGCGGAAGGTGTAGACGGCGGTCAGCAGCGCCCCGGCGTAGCCGCCGATGGTGAAGATCCAGTAGAAGCCGCCGCGGGCGGCGGCGTAGCCGAGGATCTCGTCCTTGGAGAAGAAGCCCGAGGTGAAGGGGAAGGCGGCCAGCGCCAGCCCGCCGATCACGAACAGGATCGAGGTGAAGCGCAGCGCCTTGCCGAAGCCGCTCATCTCGTCGATGTTCTGGCGGTTCGCCATGGCGGCGATGATCGAGCCGGCTGCCATGAACAGCAGAGCCTTGAAGAAGGCGTGGGTCATCAGGTGGAACATGCCGGCGCTGAAGGCGCCGATCGAGACGCCGACGACCATGTAGCCGATCTGGCTCATGGTCGAGTAGGCGATCGCCCGCTTGAGGTCGGTCATCACCAGCGCGATCGTGCCGGCGATCAGCAGCGTCGCCAGGCCGATGAAGGCGGCGACGTCGGCGGCGGTGGGGGCGAGGCCGAAGAGAACGTGGGTGCGGGCGATCAGGTAGACGCCGGCGGTGACCATGGTCGCGGCGTGGATCAGCGAGGAGACCGGCGTAGGGCCCTCCATCGCGTCCGGGAGCCAGGTGTGGAGTGGCAGCTGGGCCGACTTGGCGAAGGCGCCGAGCAGCAGCAGCAGGCAGATCGCGACCACGGTCCACTCGTTGGTGGTGAAGACCTCGGGCGCCTTGGCGAAGACGGTGCCGTAGTCGAAGGAGCCGATCTCGCGGAAGATGAGGAAGGCCGCCAGGGTGAGGCCGATGTCGCCGACGACGTTGATGACGAAGGCCTTCATCCCGGCCCCGGTGGCGGTGGTGCGGCGGTACCAGAAGCTGATCAGGGCGTACGAGGCGAAGCCGACGAAGGCCCAGCCGACGATCAGCAGGACGAAGTTCCCGGCGAGGACCAGCAGCAGCATCGAGAAGACGAAGAAGTTGAGGTAGCTGAAGAATCGGTGATAGCCGCGGTCGGACTGCATGTAGCCGAAGGAGTAGAGGTGGATCAGGGTCGAGACCCCGGTCACCACCAGGACCATGAACAGCGACAGCGGATCGACCAGGATCCCGAGCTTGATGTCGAGCCCGGCTGCGTTGGCGTAGTCCCACGCCGTCGAGGTGAAGGTTCGCGACTCCGCCGGGTCGCCGAGCATCGTCAGCAGGGCGCCGACCGCGCAGGCGAAGGCAAGGGCGATCGAGGCGGTGCCGACGATGCCTGCGACTCGCGCCGGGAAGGCGCGGAACCCGAGCCCGGTGACGATCGAGCCGGCGAGGGGGAAGGCGAGGACGAGCCAGGCCCAGGCCGTGACGCTCATCCCTTCAGCTCCCTCAACTCATCGACGTTGAGCGGCAGGCGCCGGCGGAAGATGGCGACGATCAGCCCGAGGCCGACGACGACCTCGCAGGCCGCTACGACCATCACGATCAGGGCGAAGACCTGCCCCGACTCGTTTCCGGTCATGCGGCTGAAGGCGACCAGCGCCAGGTTGCCGGCGTTCAGCATCAGCTCCAGGCAGAGGAGGATCACCACCGGGCTGCGGCGGATCAGCACGCCGCCGGCTCCGATCGCAAACAGCAGGGCCGAGAGGACTATGTACCACTCGACGGGCATCAGGCGGGCGGTCCTCCGGGGGTGGCGGGATGGGGGGCGCCGGGGGACTCCCCGGCGGGCGCGACGCCACGAGGGGCGTCGCCTGTGGTCCCTGATCCGCTCGGCGTGGCGCGCTGAGTGCCCGGCGGGGAGGCCCCCGGCGCCCCTCGTTCGCGGCCATCCTCGGAGGTCTCTCGCCTGGCGGCGAGGACTACTGCGCCCACTGCGGCTATGAGGAGGAGGAGGGAGGCGGCTTCGAAGGGGATCAGGTAGCGCTCCAGCATCAGGGTGCCTATCCGCGAGGGGGCGCCGAAGCCGTCGGCTATCTGGGGGCCATCGGTGCCGAGCGCCTTCAGCGAGGAGCCGAGGACAGCGATCGAGAGCTCGACGAAGAGCGCGGCGCCCAGCAGCGGCGCCAGCAGGCGCTGGCCGGGGATCGGCTCCCAGACGGGCTCCTCGATGCCGCCGACGTAGGCGGCTACGAAGACGTAGAGGACCATCACCGCGCCGGCGTAGACGACGACCTGGGCCGCGGCGATGAACTCGGAGTGCAGCAGCAGGAAGAGGACGGCGAGCGAGATCAGGTGGACGATCAGGGCGAGAACGCTGTAGAAGGGGTTGCGCAGACCGACCACCGCGATCGCTCCACCCAGCGCCCCGATCGCCGCCCCGAAGAAGACGACCTCCTCCATCAGGCCTCTGACCTCCGGCCGAGCTCAGTCTTCGGCTGCTGCCAGCGCCTCGTCTCGGGATAGGAACTGGCGCACCCGGACGGGCTCCATCTCCTCGAACTCCCAGACCTCCCACGTCTCCGTCTCGACCGGTACCCCTGCGCCGCGACTGGTTCCGCGGATGATGTGGTGGACGAGGATCGAGGCGTCGGAAAGCTGCTCGAAGGAGAGCGGCTCGACTCGCCACTCGTCAAAGACGTTGCGAAAACCCTGAAAGAAGCCCTTGATCTCCGCCGGGCCGCGGAGCACGGACTGCTCCGGGTCCTCGCTGACGGCGTGCCATTCGAGATCCTCCGGCATCCCCGAAAGAGCCCTATCGAGGTCCCCTTCGTTGAAGGCTGCCGACGACTGCTCGTAGCCGGCGCTGAAGGTGCTGAGCAGCTCTTCCGCCATGCGCTCACGCTACCCGCCTTCCCTCCGCAGGGGAGTGCGCTCGATCGGTTCGGCCAGCAGCATCTCCTTGGTGAAGATCAGGTCGGTGCGGTCGTAGTCGGACATCTCGTAGTCGTGGCCCATCGTGATCGCGTCGAACGGACAGGCGATCTCGCAGTAGCCGCAGAAGATGCAGCGCGAGAGGTTGATCTCGTAGACGGAGGCGTAACGCTCGCCGGCCGAGACCCGGTCGGAGGGGTCGTTCTCGGCGGCGACGACCCGGATGCAGTCGGCCGGGCAGGCGGCCGCGCAGAGGGAGCAGCCGACGCACTTCTCGAGACCCCCCTCCTCGAAGCGGTGCAGCTTGTGCCGGCCGCGGAAGCGCGGGTACACGGGGGTCTTCTCCTCCGGGTACTGGATCGTCAGCGGTCCCTCGATCAGACGCGCCATGGTCGTCTTCAACCCCCGCAGCGTCTCGCCGAAGGCCCGGTAGGCCCCGCCGGCGCCGCCCGGCTCGGGGCCGCGCTGGACCTCGATCACGCTTTCGTCGGCGAGGTAGGGGAAGCGCTCGTTCACGCCACCACCACCAGCACAGCCGTCACCAGCACGTTCAGGGTCGCCAGCGGAAGCAGCACCTTCCAACCCAGCCGCATCAGCTGGTCGTAGCGCAGGCGCGGCAGGGTCGCCCGGATCCAGATGAAGAAGAAGACCAGGGTCAGCATCTTCGCCAGCATCCAGATCGGGTCCAGCCAGGACGGTCCCGGGCCCATCCAGCCCCCGAGGAACATCGCCGCGGCGATCCCGGAGACGACCATGATCTCGAGGTACTCGACCAGCAGGAAGGAGCCGAAGCGCATGCCCCCGTACTCGGTCATGAACCCCTGCACCAGCTCGGCGTCGGCCTCGGGGAGGTCGAACGGGGCGCGGTTGGTCTCGGCGAAGCCGGCGACCATGAAGATGACGAAGCCGAGGAGCTGGGGCAGGATGAACCAGATCTGGTTCTGCGCCTTGACGATGTCCACCAGCGAGAGCGAGCCGGCCATCATGATCACCCCGAGCAGCGAGAGCCCCATCGCGACCTCGTAGGAGATCAGCTGGGCCGCCGAGCGCATCGCCCCGAGAAAGCTGTACTTCGAGCCCGAGGCCCAGCCGCCCAGCAGCATCCCGTAGAAGGCGATCGAGCCGACCGCGAAGAAGTAGAGGATCCCGATCGAGACGTCGATCCCGTAGAAGCCGACGTCGCCCTGGATGTCCCCGAAGGGCAGGATCGCCAGCGCCAGGATGCCGGAGAGCACCGGCAGCAGCGGCCCCAGCACGAACAGCACCGGGATCGCGCCCTCGGGGCGGAAAGCCTGCTTGGAGAGAAGCTTGCCGACGTCGGCGAGCGGCTGGAAGAGTCCGTAGGGGCCGACCCGGTTGGGCCCGTAGCGGTGCTGGAAGCGGCCGATCAGCTTGCGCTCGACCACGGTCAACACCGGCAGGATGGCGAAGATCACCGCGAAGATCACGATCGACTTGACGATCAGGACCCAGGTCGCCTCGGCGACCCCGGTGTCGGCCAGCGGCAGGGTCACGGCCCGCCCACCTTGGCGATCTCGACCACTTCCGCCCCGCCATTCAGCAGCGAGTTCGCGTTCCCCTCAACCGTCCCCTCGATCAGGAAGCAGGCCCCGTCAACCATCCGCTCCCGAATCGCCACCCGCGCGGCGACCTTCGCCCCGTTCGAGCCCACGAAAACCTCATCGCCCTGCGAGAGCCCAAGCCGCTCCGCATCTCCGGGAGAGACCTCGACCGTCTGACCCGGCTTCAGGAATCGCAACGCCGGGTTCAGCTCAGTAACGGGCCCGGCCCAGAGGTCGCGATAGGTGCCGAGCCGGAGCTCACCGCCAGATCCCTCGGATGGCGGGGTCGGGGGCCCGGCGAGGGAAGACTGTGCTTTCGGAGACGGGTCCCCGACCCCGCCCCCCGGTGGATCGAGATCCGGCGCCTCGCGCGGAGGTGCTCCGAGGGGGAGGCCCCCGACGGCCTGCGCTCGTCCTGCCACCGAATCCCGCGCCCGCCGATCTCGGCGTCGCTGATCCCGGAATAGAACGGGACTGCCTCTGCCATCGCTGAAAGAGCGTCCGGCGCCGATTCGATCCCGGTCTCGTGGCCGAGGGAGGCCGCCGAGCTCGGCCAGCACCTGCCACGCCGGCCGCACGTCGCCCGGCCGCGAGGCGCTCGGCCGTACCCGCTGAAGGCGCCCGTCGGGGTGGGTGACCGTGCCGTCCTTCTCGGCGTGGCTCTCGAGCGGGAAGACGATGTCAGCCTGGGCGGTGGTCTCGTTGTCGAGCATCGAGAAGGCGATGACCACGTCGGCGTTGGTGAGCGCCCGCTTCCAGCCGGCGCTGTCGGCGAGGTCGCGCAGAGGATCGACGCCGAAGAGGATCACGGCCTCCAGCTCTCCCGACTCGAGCGCCTCGCGGACGCCCGCAGTCCCCATCCCACCCTCCGTCCCGGTCAGTCCCGGCCCGGCGTCGGGGAGGCAGCCGACTTCGCGCAGGCCGCGGGCGTTGGCGACGTCGGGGACCTCGAGCAGCCCGGAGCCATCCTTGGAGCTCATCCCCAGACCCTCGGCCAGCCCGAGCAGGCCCTCGATCGCAGCCTCCCCCGAATCGCCCCGGCCGATTCGCTCGCCCCAGACGACGACCACGTCCTCGGCCCCGGTGAGGGCCGCGGCGACCTCCGCGGCCGGGTCCGGGCCCTCGCCGCCGGCGGCCAGGACGGCTCCCAGCTCGGCAAGAAAGGCGCCGGCAGCGCCGGGGGCGTAGCGGGCGACGGCAGCGGCGCCGCCGTCGAGGGCGGTCGGGCGGTCGGTCGCGACAGCGAGCCTCGTGCCGCTGCGCCGCACGGCCTTGCGGATCCTCAGGTCGAGTATCGGGGAGGAGTGCAGGGGGTCGGCGCCGATCACGAGGACGGCGTCGGCGTGGTCGATGTCGCTGACCCGGGCCGAGATCGCCGGGTCGGCCAGCTTGACCAGCTCCTCGCGTTCGGGCCCGCCACCCGGGCGCGAGTCGATGTGGGCCGAGCCGAGCCCCTGGCGCATGATCCGCTGCACCAGGTAGCCCTCCTCGTTGGATGCGTCGCCGACGATTGCCGCGGTCCTCGCCCCGGCGGCGCGCAGCGCGGCCGCGGCCTGCTCGATCGCCTCGGGCCAGCTCGCCCCGGCGGGGTTGCCGCCGGCGCGCAGGACCGGCCCCCGCACCCTGGCCTCGCCGCCGAGCATCTCGAAGCCGTAGCGGCCCTTGTCGCAGAGCCAGCCGTCGTCGACCTCGGGGTTGTCGCGGACCATTACCCGCTTCACCTCCTCGTCGCGGACGGTGAAGCTGACGTTGCACTGGCTCGGGCAGAGGGTGCAGACCGAGCCCGCCTGCTCGATGTCCCAGGGGCGGGCGCGGAAGCGGTAGGTATAGGAGGTCAGTGCCCCGACCGGGCAGAGCTCGGTGATGTTGCCGTGGAAGGGCGCGATGTAGGGGCGCTCGTCGAAGGTGCCGACGTAGGAGCCGTTGCCGCGCTCGAGCAGCTGAAGCTGCGCGTCCTCGGCCACCTCCTGGCTGAAGCGGACGCAGCGGTAGCAGAGGATGCAGCGCTCACGGTCGATCCCGATCAGCGGCGAGAGCGGGATCGGCTTCTCGAAATGGCGCTTGGGGTCGGTGAACCGGCTGCGGCCAGGACCCCACCCCATCGAGATGTCCTGGAGCGGGCATTCGCCGCCCTTGTCGCAAACGGGACAGTCGAGCGGGTGGTTGACGAGGAGGAACTCGACGACCGCGTTCTGGGCTCCCTTCACCTGCTCGTTCTGGGTGTAGACGACCATGCCGTCGCGGACCGGGGTCGAGCAGGCCGTCTGCAGCTTCGGCATCCCCTCGATCTCGACCATGCACATGCGGCAGGCCCCGACCGGCTCACCCAGCTTCGGCTCGTAACAGAAGACCGGGATCTCGACGTCTCCGTGCTTGGCCGCATCCACCAGCATCTCGCCATCGAGCGCCTCGATCTCACGCCCGTCGACGATCAGGGTGATCTTGCGCTCCGCCTTCTTCAAGCCGCCACCTTCGGGCTGGCGCGGCCTGCCGCCCCCGGACGAATCCCAGCAGAGCTGGGATCACCGGTCGCTGACGCTCCCTGGGAGGAGGCGGCGGTGTTCATCAGATCTTCGAACTCGTCGCGGAACTTGCGGACCATGGCGCCGACGGGCATCGCCATCGAGTCGCCGAGGACGCAGAGGCAGTGGCCGATGATGTTCTCCTGGACGGAGGCGACGATGTCGAGGTCCATCGGCGTCGCCTCGCCGCGGGCGACGCGCTCGAGCATCTTCACCGTCCAGTTCGTCCCCTCCCGGCAGGGCGTGCACTTGCCGCACGACTCATGCTGGTAGAAGCGCGCCGTCCGCAGCGCCATATGGGGGATCGAGATGCGGTCGTCGGCGACGATGATCGAGCCCGATCCCAGCATCGAGCCGGCCTCGGCCATCGCCTCGAAGCTGTAGGGGAGGTCGAGGTCGCTGCTCTCGAGCACCGGCGAGGAGGAGCCCCCCGGGTAGAAGGCCTTGACCTCGTGCCCCTCCTCGGGACCCCCGGCGAGGCCGAAGATGATCTCGCGGGTCGGGATCCCGAGCTCGACCTCGTAGTTGCCGGGCCGCTGGACGCAGCCCGAGACCGAGACGACCTTGGTCCCCGGCGACTGCTCGGTGCCGAAGCCCTTGAACCACTCGGCGCCGTTGGCGACGATGTGGGGGACGTTGGAGAGCGTCTCGACGTTGTTGATCAGCGTCGGCCCGCCGTATAGCCCCTCGACCGCGGGAAAGGGGGGCTTCAGCCGCGGGTTGCCCCGCTTGCCCTCGAGCGCGTCGAGCAGCGCCGTCTCCTCGCCGCAGATGTAGGCGCCGGCGCCGCGGTGGACTACAAGCTCGAGGTCGTGGTGGGAACCGAGGATGTCCGTGCCGAGGTAGCCGGCCTCATAGGCCTCGGCGACGGCGGCGTCGAGGATGTCGCCCTGCTGGTCGTACTCGCCGCGGATGAAGATGAAGGCGTGGCCGACGCCGGCGGCGAGCGCGGCGATCGCGATCCCCTCGATCAGCTGGTGGGGGTTGCGCTGCATCAGCTCGCGGTCCTTGAAGGCGCCGGGCTCGGACTCGTCAGCGTTGCAGCAGAGGTACTTCTGCATCTCCCCGCGTGGCAGGAAGGAGGCCTTCTTGCCCATCGAGAAGCCGGCGCCACCGCGTCCGCGGAGCCCCGATTCCTCAAGCTCGCTGACGATCTCGTCCGGCTCCAGCTCCCGGTAGGCCATCTCCATGGCGCTGTAGCCGCCGTGCCGCTTGTAGACCTCGATCGTGTCGAGGCCGGGCTCCTCGGCGTTCCGCAGCAGCATCCGGGTCTCGGTCGCGCTCACTGGTTCGGACCCTTCTTCCCGGCCACGCGCGGGTCCGGGTCGCCCTGCGGCCCGCCGGCGAGCGGGCGGCGCTCCAGCGCCTTCTGCGGCAGGACCTCTGTCCCCGAGCGCAGCTGCTCGACCGCGGCGGCGGCGTCGGTGGCCTCGAGCGGGCCGAAGAAGCGCTCGTTGATCGAGGCCATCGGGGCCAGGTCGCAGGCTCCGAGGCACTCGAATCCGGAGACGTAGATCTCGCCGTCGGCCGAGACCGAGCCGCCGTGGCCGGCTCCGGCGCGGTCGCATCCCCCCGCCTCGCAGAACGCATCCAGCAGCTCGTCGCCGCCGCGCATCCAGCAGGAGATGTTGGTGCAGACGAGCACCCGCTGGCTCCCCGCCGGCTCGGTATGCAGCAGGTCGTAGAAGCTGGCAACCGACTCCAGGTAGGCGGGGGTGACCCGCATCACCGCGGCGGCCTGGCGGATCCCCTCCGGGGTGCACCAGCCGTAGAGGCGCTGCACCGCCCACAGGGCCGGGATCGAGGCAGAGTGGCGGTCGGGGTAGCGCGACATCAGCTCCTCGATCCGCTGCCGAAGCTCCGGCGGGCAGTCCACCTCGTGCAGCTCCGGCACCCGCTCAGGCTCGCGGCCCGGGAATCTCCCGTCCACCAGCGCCGCGTCAAGCGGCAGGCCGGGGCTGCCGTCGGGGCGCAGCGGCGCCTCGGGCCCGCGCCCGGGGCCGCCCGCGCCCGGGGCCACGTCCTCGGACCCGGTCCCCGGGGTGGCGATGTCGCGCACCTCGGGCTCGCTCATCGGTCGATTCCGCCGAGGATCGGGTCGAGCATCGCAAGGTTGGTGATCAGGTCGGCGACGTAGCCGCCGACAGACATGTCGCGCAGCGCCTGGAGGTTGACGAAGGAGGGGTCGCGGAAGTGGACCCTGGCCGGCTTCGAGGAGCCGTCGGCCAGCAGGTAGCAGCCCAGCTCGCCGCGGGGCCCCTCGATTGCGCGGTAGATCTCGCCCGGTGGCACCCGGTAGCCCTCGGTGACCAGCTTGAAGTGGTGGATCAGGGCCTCCATCGAGGTCGAGAGCTCCGAGCGCGGCGGCAGCACGTACTTGCGGTCGTCGGCGATGTGGGGGCCCTCGGGAAGCCCGTCGAGGGCCTGCTCGATGATCCTCACCGATTCCCGCATCTCCGCCATCCGCACCCTGAAGCGGTCGTAGCAGTCGCCGACGGTGCCGACCGGGATCCCGAACTCCAGGTCGGGGTAGGCGAGGTAGTCGAAGACCTTGCGCAGGTCCCAGGGCTCGCCGCTGGCCCGCAGCAGCGGCCCGGTCACGCCCAGCTCGAGCAGGCGCTCGCGCGAGACCGTGCCGACCCCCTTGGTCCGCTGCAGGAAGATCTCGTTGCGGTCGAGCAGGGCCTCGTACTGGTCGACCCGGGTCGGCATCTCGCCGAGGAACTCGCGCAGCTTCTGTTCGAAGCCGAGCGGGATGTCCTCGATCACGCCGCCGACCTGGAAGTAGCGGGTGTGCATCCGCTGCCCGGTGGACATCTCGAACAGGTCGAGGATCGTGTCGCGCTCGCGGAAGGCGTACCAGAGCATCGAGATCGCGCCGACGTCGAGGGCGCTGGTGCCGAGCCAGACGAGGTGCGAGTGGAGGCGGTTGAGCTCCATGTGGATCACCCGCAGGTACTTGGCGCGGTCGGGTATCTCGAGCTCGATCATGCGCTCGACTGCGCCGCAGAAGGCCTCCATGTTGAAGAAGTAGGAGAGGTAGTCCATGCGCTCGACGAACGGGATCACCTTCCAGTAGGAGTGCGCCTCGCAGGACTTCTCGATCCCGGTGTGGACGTAGCCGATCACCGGCCGCAGGTCGCGGACCACCTCGCCCTCGAGCTCGACCATCAGCCTCAGCACCCCGTGGGTGGCGGGGTGGTGCGGGCCCATGTTGATCGTCATCAGCTCGGTCTCGGGCTCGAGCGAGACGCTCGCCCCCGGTACCGATCCCTCGACCTCCGCCGCGGCGGCCTCCAGGGTGCTCACTGAACTGGCGCCCCCGGCTCATTGTGGGTGAATATGACCGGCTCGCCGCCGACCGGGAAGTCGCGCCGCTGCGGCCAGCCGACGTAGTCCTCGGGCATCAGGATCCGACGCAGGTCGGGGTGGCCGCGGAAGACGATCCCGAAGAAGTCGTAGGCCTCGCGCTCTCCAAAATCCGCGGTCGGGAACAGCTCGACGCAGGAGTCGATCTCCGGAAGCGCCCCTCCCCCAGGGTCTGCCAGCGCCGCACGGACCCGGATGCGCTCGACCCTGTCGCGGTTGAGAAGCTCGTAGTGGACCCCGAAGCGGGGCTCGGCCGGGAGGTAGTCGGCCGCGTGGACGCTGGAGAGGAAGGTGTATTCCTGGCCGGGCGTATCGCGGAGCCAGCCCAGGACCTCGACGATCTGCCCGGGGTCGGCGATCAGCGCCGCCTGCCCGTGGTCGAAGCTGGTCTCGAGGATCGCGCCGGGGTGGTGGTCGTTGATCTCGGAGCGGATCATCTCTAGGCCGGGAGCGTCAGGCACCGACCGTCCCCCTCGCGGCCGCGTAGGCCTCGAGCGCCTCGGGGCTGGGCCTGCTTGCGACCCCTCCGCGCGCCCATTCCTCCGTGCCCTCGGCGTTGTATCGGCGGCGCCAGCCCGGGTCGGGGTTGCCGAGGATCTTGCGCTGGAGCTTGTTGAACCCGTACAGCAGCGCCTCGGGACGCGGGGGGCAGCCGGGAACGTGGACGTCCACCGGCATGAACTTGTCGGCGCCCTGGACAACCGCATAGTTGGAGAACATGCCGCCGCTGGAGGAGCAGGCGCCCATCGAGATCGCCCATTTCGGCTCCAGCATCTGGTCGTAGAGCCGGCGGATGATCGGCGCCATCTTGATCGAGGTGCGCCCCGAGAGGATGATCAGGTCCGCCTGGCGTGGCGAGGCCCGCAGCGCCTCGGCCCCGAAGCGGGCGAGGTCGGTGCGGGCCGTGACCACCGAGATCATCTCCATCGCGCAGCAGGCGAGCCCGAAGGTCATCGGGAAGACCGAGTTCGCGCGGGCCCAGCTCTGGATCTTCTCCAGCGAGGTGGTCGCCACCCTGTCCTCGACGTAGGCCTCGAGGTCCTCCGGATCGATCGAGCCCCGGAGCATGTCGCGGGCCCGCAGCTGCCGCGCCCGCAACTCATCGGGGGAGCTCGGCTGCTCCAGCGGCGCCAGAGCGCGGATCTTGCGCCGCTCTACCTCCAATCCAGCGCTCCCTTGCGCCAGACGTAGGCCAGCGCCACGAACAGCAGCACGACGAAGACGATCACCTCGCCGAGGACGAAGACGCTGTCTGCCCCCTTGAGGATCACCCCCACCGGGTAGAGGAAGACGACCTCGATGTCGAAGAGGATGAACAGCATCGCCACCAGGTAGAAGCTGACCCCGAAGCGGAACGTCTTCGAGACCTCAGAGGGGAGCCCGCACTCATAGGGGTCGGTCTGGCGCTCGGTCGCCTCGGTCTTCTTCTTCGGCCGCTTCGCTCCGACGACGTGGTTGAGCATTGTGAACGCGCCTCCCACGATGAGGCCCAGAGCGCCAAAGACAAGGATCGGGAAGTAGCTCCGAAGCAACGCGCGACTGTTATACACCGACTTTGTGGCAACTTGCTACATAGTGATATTCCGCATCAGTAAGCGGAATCCCGACTCTTTCGGGCGGATATAACGGAATGGCCGAGCTGCATCTCATCGTCGGCGTCAGCGTGCTCGCTCTCAACCTCGCTGCCGGCCTTCTCGGAGGGGTCTGCTGGCTCCGCGACCAGGCCTCGGTCCCCTTCTGGTATCTGCTGCGCGCGGCCCAGGTCGCCGTCTTCATCCAGGTGATGCTGGGCGCCCTGCTCGTCCTCACCGGGCACAAGCCGCCCGACGACCTCCACTACCTCTACGGCATTCTGCCGCTGCCGGTCTCCCTGCTGGCCGAGGGCGCTCGCGCCGGGGCGGCGAACCAGGAGCTGGGCGGCCTCGACTTCGAATCCCTTCCCGAGCAACGCCAGCGCGCCCTCGCCCTCGCCATCGTCCGCCGCGAGATGGGGATCATGGCCGTCAGCTGCGGCGTCATCTTCTTCCTGGCGCTGCGGGCCGCGGGCACCAGCGGCCACTTCTAGAACAACAACGCGCCGCCTCCTCCGCTACGCGAGAGCCCGCACCCAGAATCACCGGTCATCAGCGGGCTCTCGCTCCGCGTCCGGGGGCGGCTTGGCCGCGGGCAGGCTGGCGTTACGGGCATCCCGCCCGATACCGCCGCACGCCCGGACGCGGGAGCGAGGCCCGACAGCATCATTTGACTCTGAGTGTCGGGCCTCGCGGGAGCGGAGGACGTGCGGCGCAGTTGTTCAGGCGGAGCGGAGGAGGCGGCGCAGTTATTCCAGGGGGCGGTAGGAACCGCGGTGGAAGATCAGCGGCTCGCCGTCGCCGGCCTCGACGTGGCCGACCTCGCCGGTGACGATCACGTGGTCGCCCCCGGCGATCACGTCCCGCAACTCGCAGCCGACGAAGGCGATCGCCCCGGCGATCGCCGGCAGTCCGTCTCGATGGCTCCACTCGATTCCGTCCCATTTGTCGGCGACCGGCGCCTTCGAACTGAAGGCGCGCGCCACCGACTCCTGGCCGGCGCCGAGGACGTTTACCCCGAAGTGGTTCGCCGCCTGCACCGCGAGCAGGGTGCGCGAGCCACGGTCGAGGCAGGCCAGCATCAGCATCGGCTCGAGCGATAGCGAGCAGACCGCGTTGGCCGTGGCCCCGGCGGGAGCGTCGGCGCCGGACGCGGTGACCACGGTCACGCCGGTCGGCAGCATGCCCATTGCGGCACGGAATTGGGCGGGGTCGGGCGGGGCCATCGGGATCGGCGCCAGACAATATGATGCCCGCGTCGTGCGCCCAGTCCCGATCACAGCCCTGGCCGTCGCCGCCGCCGCCCTCGGCCTCGCTGCCTGCGGATTCGGCGAGGAGGGGATCTCGGTCTCCAAGGACGACTCCAACTACGGCGGCGCGGTCCTGTTCGCCACCCACTGCTCGGGTTGCCACACGCTCAGCGCCGCCGGTTCGCAGGGCACCGGCAACCGCGGCGAGCGGACCCAGGGGCCCAACCTCAACCAGCGCACCGAGACTGTCGCCACCTCCCTCTACGCGATCCGCAACGGCGGCTACTCGGGGGCGATCATGCCTCAGAACATCGTCGTCGGCGATGAGGCCAGGCAGGTGGCGCGCTTCGTCGCCGAGTACGCCGGGCAGGACGCGGCGGAACCGCCGAAGCCCGGCGAGCCGAAGCCCTGATGAGCATCGCCGGCCATAGCCGGCGCGATTACACCCGGCCCCCGGAGGAGGCCCGGCCGTGCTCGACCTGAAGCTGATCCGCTCCGATCCCGAGGCCGCCCGAGAGGCATTGGCCCGGCGGGGGGTGGCCGACGACCTCGACGAGTTGCTGCGGCTCGACGCGCGCCGCCGCGAGCTGCTGCCGGAGATCGAGAGCGGAAGGGCGCGGCGGAACACCGCCTCCGAGACGATCGCCGAGACCAAGCGCGCCGGGGGGGACGCCGCAGATGGGATCGCCGAGATGCGCGAGCTCTCCGGCAGGATCAAGCAGCTCGAGGCCGAGCTGGCCGAGGTCGAGAGCGCCCGCGACGAGCTCGCGGCGACGCTTCCGAACCTCCCGGACCCCGAGGCTCCCGACGGCCTCACCGAGGAGGACGCGGCCGTCTTGCGCGAGGTCGGAGAGCGCCCCGCGTTCGACTTCGAGCCGCGCGATCATCTCGAGATCGGCACCGCCCTCGGGCTGATCGACATGGAGTCCGCAGCCCGGGTCTCGGGCTCGCGCTTCACCTACCTGATGGGCGACCTGGTGATGGTCGAGCTGGCCCTGGTCCGCTACGCGATGGAGCTGCTGCGCGCCGAGGGGCACGAGCCCGTGGTACCCCCGGCGCTGGTCAGGGAGGAAGCCCTGTTCGGGACCGGCTTCTTCCCCGGCGAGCGGGAGATGATCTACGAGGTTCCCCGTGACGAGCTCTTCCTCGTCGGCACCTCCGAGGTGCCGCTGGCCGCGCTTCACGGCGACCGGATACTCGACCCGGGGACATTGCCGCTGCGCTACGCGGGGTTCTCGCCCTGCTTCCGGCGCGAGGCCGGTGCCGCCGGCAGGGACACCCGGGGGATCTTCCGCGTCCACCAGTTCGACAAGGTCGAGATGTTCTCGTTCGTCGAGCCGGGGGCCTCGGGCGACGAGCACGAGCGCCTGCTGGCGATCGAGGAGCGGATCCTCTCCGAGCTCGAGCTGCCCTACCGGGTCGTAAGCGTCGCCGTCGGCGACCTCGGCGCGTCCGCCGCAAAGAAGTACGACTGCGAGGCCTGGATACCGAGCCAGGACCGCTACCGGGAGCTGACCTCCTGCTCGAACACGACCGACTACCAGGCCCGCAGACTCAATTGTCGGTACCGCCCGGCCGAGGGCGAGGCGCCCGTTCACCCCCACACACTCAACGGCACCGCGGTTGCCGTGGGACGCACCCTGATCGCGCTGATCGAGAACCGGCAGGAGCGCGACGGCAGTTTCACGCTACCCAATTCTTTGCATCCCTACGGCGCCCCTGAAAGAATCGCCCCAGAATGAACGTGCGCGATGCAAAGCGCGTCGTTCTCTGCGACGACCACGAAATCGTCCGCGATGCGATCAAAGCTCGCATGGCCAACTCGAGCGCGGTCGAGATCGTCGGCGAGGCGAGCGACGGGCGCGACGTGGTGGAGACGGTCTCCGAGCTCGAGCCCGACGTCCTCATCATCGACGTCGAACTTCCCAAGCGCGATGGGATCGAGGCGACCAAGGAGGTCCTCCGGGTCAAGCCGATGACCAAGGTCATCATCTTCACCGCCCACGCCCAGCCCGACCTGCTGGCGCTGGCGCTGCGCGCCGGGGCCTCCGGCTACGTGCTCAAGTCGGCCCCTGCCGAGGACATCGCCAGGGCGGTCGAGGCGGTCACCAACGGCGGCACCTTCCTCGGCGGCGACTTCGCCGGCGGCAAGCCCTCCGAGGTGGAGAAGCTGCTCGACCTCTCCCCGCGCGAGCGCCAGATCCTCGAGCTGCTGGCGGAGGGGCTGCGGGTGAAGGAAATCGCCGACCGCCTCTCACTCAGCCCGGCGACGGTCCACACCCACGTCCGCAACGCGATCGCCAAGCTCGAAGTGGACACCCGCACCGAGGCGGTCGCCCTGGCCGTCCGCTTCAGTTACCTCGGCGCCGGCGGCGCCTCCGGCAACGGCGTCTGAACAACTGCGCCGCCTCCTCCGCTCCGCCTGAACGACCGCGCCGCACGTCCTCCGCTCCCGCGAGGCCCGACACTCAGAGTCAAATGATGCTGTCGGGCCTCGCTCCCGCGTCCGGGCGTGCGGCGGTCATCGGGCAGGATGCCCGCTACGCCAGCCTGCCCGCGGCCAGCCGCCCCCGGACGCGGAGCGAGAGCCCGCAGATTTTGACTCGGTGAGTCTCCGGGAGCGGAGGATGCGGCGCTCTCAGGTGGAGCGGAGGAGGCGGCGCGGTTATCTTCCTTCGGAAAAATCCAGGGCGCAGCCGTTGATGCAGTAGCGCTGGCCGGTCGGGCCGGGGCCGTCGTCGAAGACGTGGCCGAGATGGGCGTCGCAGTTGCGGCAGACGACCTCGGTGCGGCGCATGAAGTGGCTGTTGTCGGGCCGCAGCTCGACGTTCTCGAGGTTGGCCGGCTCGGTGAAGCTGGGCCAGCCGGTGCCCGAGTCGAACTTCGTGTCCGAGGCGAACAGCTCGTTGCCGCAGCAGACGCAGCGGTAGATGCCCTCGGCCTTGTTGTCCACGTAGGGGCCGGTGAAGGCGCGCTCGGTGCCCGCCCTGCGGGTGACCTCGTACTGCTCGGGCGTCAGCTCGGCGCGCCACTCGGCGTCGGACTTGGTGACCTTCTCTGTCTTCTGGCTCATCTCGCTCCTTCTCGATCTATCCGGTAGTCCAGGTTATGACCTGACCGTTACGGGCCGCGGCCGGAGCAGGACCGCTCGCACCCGGTGCTCCCCTCATACAAACGTCCAGGCGGTCCCTGGACGCTTGTGCGGGGCCCGACTGCTGGCGAGAAGGCGAGGGTGATCCGGAAGCCGGCAATCGTCGCTGCGCTCGCGACCACGATCCTCGTCGCCGCGGCAGGATCGGCCCAGGCGCTCGAGATCAGCCGCCTGATGGCGCCCTCCTCAGCCTGCAAGCACCAGCGCGACCGCACCGATCCTGTGGCCGTCCAGGAGCAGTCCATGCGCTGCATGACCAACTTCGCCCGCCGCCACGTCGGCCTCGCCCGCCTCGGGGACGACCGCCACCTCGACCGATCCGCCGGGCACAAGGCGGGCGACATCATTCGCTGCGACAGCTTCAGCCACTACGCCTGCGGGCGCGACTTCACCTACTGGATGCGTCGCGTCGGCTACCTGCGGGCGCGCTGCTGGCGGGCCGGCGAGAACATCGCCTGGGGCAGCGGCAGCTACGGCACCGTCCGCTCGATCTTCCGCGCCTGGATGGGCTCCCCCGAGCACCGCGCAGAACATCCTCGCCCGCGGCTACGACGGCCTGGGTGTCGGCCTCGACATCGGCCGGCTCGGCCGCTACAGCCGCGCCTACGTCTGGGTTCAGCACTTCGGCGATCTCTGCTGAGCTCTGCCGGCCGGACCCGTTGAAGTAGAGGACGGAGCCGACCCGGCGGCGCTGACTAGGATCGGCCGATGCCCGGAGCCTTCTACGAGTCCGACGGCGAGACCTATCTGGCCACCGCTTCGACCCGCGGGCCCTGGGACCCGGACTTCCAGCATGCCGGACCGCCCGCGGGCCTGCTCGGCCGCGAGATCGAGCGGCTCGGCGGGGGAGGCGGCCATGTCGGGCGGATCACCTTCGAGATCCTGCGCCCGGTGCCGATCGCGGCACTGCGTGTCAGCGCCGAGGTCCTCCGCCCTGGCCGCCGGGTCGAGTTGATCGAGGCCTCGCTGTCCGATACCGCTGGGCTGGAACTGATGCGGGCGCGCGCCTGGAGGTTGCGGGGCTCCCCCGTCGAGATCGACCCGGCGCCGGCCCGCCAGGGGATGCCGGGCCCGGAGGAGGGCGTCGAGGGCGAGTACTTCCCCACCGGCGAGGAGGTCGGCTACCACACGGCGATCGAGTACCGGTTCCTCAGCGGCGGCTTCACCGAGCCGGGTCCCGCCACCGTCTGGATGAGGATGCGGGAGCCGCTGGTGGCTGGGGAGGAGCCGACCCCGCTGCAGCGAGTCCTGGTCGTGGCCGACTCCGGCAATGGCGTCAGCTCGGCCCTCGACTGGCGCCGGTTCGTGTTCGTCAACGTCGACCTCTCGGTCCATCTCGAGCGCCTTCCGCGCGGGGAGTGGGTCTGTCTCGACGCGGTCACGCTGCCGCAGCCCGAAGGGGTCGGCACCTCCGATTCCCTACTGCTCGACGAGCAGGGCCGGATCGGCCGGGCGTTGCAGACGCTGCTCGTCAGCGAGCGTTGAGCTCGGCCACCAGGGCGCGCCCGCGGGTCGAGATCGCGAATGTGATCGTGACAGCGGCGACCAGGGCGAACGCCGCGGCGAGCAGGAACGCTCCCTCGTAGCCGGCAACGGCCGCCGCGACGCCCGCCAGCGGTGCCCCCAACCCGACCCCGGCGTCGAAGAAGGCGGTGAAGGTTCCGAGGGCGGCGCCGCGCCTGTGCTCGGGCACCCTGCCGACGACGATTAGAGAAAGCGACGGGTAGAGCAATGAGAAGGCGGCGCCCATCGCCAGGGCGCCGGCGATCGCCACCGGCAGACTCTGGGCGACCGCGATCGTCGCCAGGCCAATCGACTCGACCGTCGCCGCGCCGGCCGCACAGCGGGCCGGGCCGACCCGGTCCGGGAGGTCGCCCCCGATCAGCCTTGTGAGGACGACCATCGCCGCGAACGCGCCGAAGACGACCGCCCCGTGCCCGATTCCGCGAGCGTCGAGGTGGAGGACGACGAACGCCGCCACGGTCGCGTAGCCGACGGATGCGAATGCAAGCGCCGAGCCGGGCCGGATCGACTCGGCCGCGATCAGCGGCCGCAGCTCGGCCTCGTCGGGCGGGACGAAGGGCTCTGGGAGCCGCAGCGCGATCAGGCCGCCCAGCATCGGCGCGGCGGCGGCGAAGATCCAGACGAGCTGGTAGTCGGCGGCATGGAGGAGCAGCGACCCGATCAGCGGCCCGATGCTGAGCCCGCTCCAGACGGCGAGCCCGTAGAGGCCGATCACCCGCCCGCGCCGCCCCGGCGGCGCCAGATCGACGATCCAGGCCGAGCCGGCGGTGAACACCGTGCCCTCGCCGGCGCCGAGGATCAGACGGGCGGCGATCAGCCCGGGGACACCGGCCGGCACCAGATAGAGCAGCCCTGCGGCGGCGGCCAGCAGCGAGCCGAGGACGACCGCCCGCCGGCGACCGCGCGTGTCGGCGATCCGCCCGGCGAGCGGCCGGAAGACGAGCCCGGTGATCGCGTAGCAGCCGATCACCACCCCGACGACGACGTCTCCCGAGCCCAGCGGCCCGCGGACGTAGTGGGGGAGGACGGGCAGGACCGCGCCCACGGCCAGCATCGCCAGCATCGTCGCCGCGAACACTCCGGCGAACGACGTCAGTCGGCGCGGGGTTCCTGCTGGGCCGATGTCGGTTCTCGCCGCGCCGATACCCTGATTCTGGCGATGCCAGCGAGCGGGAGCGGCGAGAGGGATGCGGGGACCGGGCTCGACCGTTGCTCGGAGTGCGGGGGGCCGATCGGCTCCGGCGACCGCTACTGTCGCTCCTGCGGAGCCGAGCAGCTTCCGAGGCCGTTGCATACCGACGAGACCGAGCAGCTCACCGGTGCCGAGAGCGAGGGGGAGGGCCTCGATCCGCCGACTGAGAAGGGGGCAAGGGTAGAGCCCGCGACCGAGCGCCAGCCTCACGCGGGGGAGACAGAGGCTTTGCCGCCGTCCCAGAGACCGACTCCACCCCCGCCCGCACCGGAACCGGCGCCGCTCCGGGCTCCGCCACCGCGGCAGCCGGGGTCGCGGCGCCCCGGGCGGGGCCTGGTCGCCGTCGTCGTCGCAATCATCCTCGGCCTTCTCGCCGGATTGATCGCGGTGGTCGTCATCAACGGAGGCGACGATGGCGGCCGGACCGGTCCGACGGCCAGTCAGGCCCCCGCGACCGCCCTGGACCCGGTCGAGTCGCTGCGGGCGCATTTCGACCTGCTCGAGCAGGGCCGCTTCCTGGCGGCGGCCGACGACCTCACGCCGGAGCTCCTCGACAGCCTCGGCGGCAAGACGATCTGGGTCTCGGAGCGGATCGCCGACCTCCTCATCGACGCGCAGCTGGACGCCACCCTCGTCGAGGAGACCGATACCACCGCGACCGTGCAGGTCGACTCGCTGCGCACCGACTCGCTGGTCAACGGCTGCACCGACTTCAGCGGCAGCTACTCCCTGGTCCGCTCAGGCGACCGCTGGCTGATCTCCTCAGCCGACCTCGTCGAACGTCCCTGCTGAGCGTCGGCATCGACCCACAGGCTCCCGGCCGGCGTCGAGTGGCGATTTTCGGGAGGCAAGGTCCCGTTTTTCGCCACTCGACTTACCACTCGACTCACGGGAAGGGAGATTTCCGGATGGGGGAGAGGAAGGGTTCGCCGGGTCCTTGGGGCCCCATGGCACGTCGAGCGCTGGCGATCACCTTGGCCGCCGTGGTCCTGTGGACCGCCGGGTCGGCGGCGGCCTCCCCCGCGGCCCGGGTCGAGTGCTCGAAGCCGGGGACGCTGCGGCTGGTCCGCTACGAGGATCGCTCGGCCCGGCTCTTCTGCGCAGGCAGGGTTCTGGTGCGGATCTCGGTGCCCTACTGAGGGTGATGGAAGTCGCCGCCGCAGCGCCCCCAGACGCCGCGATCGGCGCGGCGGGCACGGCGGGCTGAGCGGCGGTAGCGGTGGACCCGTCTTGAACGGGCGCTCGAAGACGTAGACCTTGGCCCACCCTCGGGCGATCTGGGTGCGGCCGAGGTCACGGCCGTTGCTGCGCCGCACCACGTAGGCCAGCAGGCGGCCGTAGCGATCGAAGAGATCCTGGGTCGGGTCGGTGACCAGCTCCACCCGCAGGCCGACCGGCGCCAGGTGGCGCATGGACCGCGAGGCGCCGGCGGAGCCGCACTCGCGGCCCCCGTATTTCTCCGGGGTGTCGATCCCGATCACCCGCACGTCGTAATAGCGCCGGCGTGTGCCCTTTGCCCGCACTCTGACGGTGTCGCCGTCGACGACGTGGACGATCCGCGCCTTGATCGGCTGCCCCCTGTGGCCACCGCCGTTCCCCTGGCCGTACTTGCACGGGCAGGGGAGGGTCTCGCAGGCGGTGCCGTCGCCGTCGGAGTCGAGGCGGTCGGGGTCGCGCCGGGGCCCACCCTTGGCGATGAAGTAGTTCTGCGCCGCCCTCTGGCTGGCGAAGTCCGAGCAGTCGCGGTCGGCCGCGCGGGCAGGGGAAGCGCTCGCCGCCAGCGCCACTGCGGCCACGGCGGCGAGCACTGCGGCGATTCCCGTTCGCGATCCCATCAGACGCTCAGGTCGGCGACGCTATTGAGGATCTGACCTGGCACCACCCCGGAGCGCTCGGCCTGCTCGCGGGAGGTGGCGCCGGTGAGGACGAGAATGGTCTCGAGCCCTGCCGCGGCCGCCCCCGCGACGTCGGAGTCGAGCCGGTCTCCGACCATCGCCACCCTCATGCCCCCGACAAGGTCTCGAGCCCGTTCGAAGATGTGGCGCTGCGGCTTGCCGCCGACCGTCGCCGAGCATCCAGACGCGGTCTCGACCGCCGCCAGGATCGAGCCTGTCCCCGGCCATGGCCCCTCGGGCATCGGCATCGTCGGGTCGCGGTTGGTCGCCAACAGCTCCGCCCCGGAGAGCAGCGCCGTGGTCGCGATCCGAAGCTCCCCGTAGTCGAAGCCCATGTGCCCTGAGACGACGACGATCCCGGCCGATTCACCCTCCTCGCCGTCGAGCACGGCCGCCCCTGCGCCCTCGACCTCCCGCTTGAAGGAGTCGGTGCCGATGACGAAGGCCCCCCGCCCGGCGGCAGGCGAGGCGGCGGCCAGGGCGGCGGTCACGGCGCCGGCGGTGACGATGCGCCCGGGGCCGGCGTCGATCCCGTCGCCGCGGAGGCGGGCCGCGTAGTCCTCGGCCGTCGCCCGCGGGTTGTTGGTGAGGAAGGCGACCTCCTTGCCGGCGGCGATCAGCGAGGCGATCCCCTCCGCCGCCCCGGGGATCGGGTCCTCGCCCAGCCAGACGACACCGTCGAGGTCGAAGAGGAAGCCGTCGTAGCCGTCGGCGATCGCCATCCCCGCCAGGCTAGTCAGCGCGGCCGACTCTTACGGGATTCTTCGGCTGATGGCCGATGCTACGGGCATGCAGGTGCTGATAGTCGACGACGAGCAACCGCTGCGCTCGGCGATCCGCCGTGCCCTCGCGCTCGAGGGCTACGGGGTGAACGAGGCGGCCAGCGGCGAGGAGGCGATCTCCGCGCTCCAGACCTCCCGGGCCGACGCGATCCTGCTCGACGTGCTGATGCCTGGAATAGACGGCCTCGAGGTATGCCGCCGGCTGCGGGCCGCCGGGGACACGACTCCGGTGCTGATGTTGACCGCCCGCGAGACGGTCAGCGACCGGGTCGCCGGGCTCGACGCCGGGGCCGACGACTACCTGGTCAAGCCCTTCGCCCTCGAGGAGCTTCTGGCCCGGCTGCGGGCGCTGCTGCGGCGCGGCCCGGGCGAGGGCTCAGGCAGCGAGCGCCTCGGCTTCGGGCCGATCTCCGTCGACATCGGCGCCCGGCGGGTGACGATCGACGGCCGGCAGGTTGAGCTGACCAGGACCGAGTTCTCGCTGCTGGAGCTGTTCATGCGCAACCCGGGGCAGGTGCTGTCGCGATCGCTGATCAACGAGCGCGTCTGGGGTTACGACTTCGGCGAGACCTCCAACTCGCTCGGCGTCTACATCGGCTACCTGCGGCGCAAGCTCGAGGCCGGGGGCGAGCGGCGCCTGGTCCAGACGGTGCGCGGGGTCGGATACGTCCTGCGCGAGGCGCCGTGACGATCAGTCGCCGGCTGGCGCTGGCCTCGGCCCTGGCGGTGGCGGTCGCGATCGCCCTGGCCTCGGTCGGGGCCTATGTCGCGGTGCGCTCGAAGCTGCGAGGTGAGGTCGATTCCTCGCTCCGAGATCGCGCCGCCGCGGCCCAGGGCCTGACGGCCGGCTGGACCGGGTCGCGGCCGCCGGGCGGGCCGCGCCCGCCGCTGCCGCCGCAGGGCTCGATCCCTCCGCCCAACCCCGACGCGGCCCGCTTCGGCGGGGCCACCGGCGTGACCCAGTTCATCAGCCCCGGTGGGCGCCCGATCCGGGGCCCCGGATCGGGGCCCCGCCTACCCGTGAGCCCCGCGGACCGCGAGATCGCCAGGGGCAACGGCGGGGGGCGGATCGACGACGAGACCGTCGCCGGCGATCATCTGCGGATTCTCACCGCGCCGCTGCCCGGCGGCGGCGCGGTCCAGGTCGCGCGCCCGCTGAACGAAGTCGACAGCGTCCTCTCGGACCTCGTCCTGATCCTTGTCGCGATCACGGTCGCCGGAATCGTCCTCGCCGCGGTGCTCGGCGGCGCCGTCTCGCGCGCCTCGCTGGCGCCGGTGCGGCGCTTCACCGAGGAGACCGAGTCGGTCGCCGGAGAGGCCGACCTCAGCCGGCGCTTGCCCGAGGGCGGCGACGACGAGCTCGGCCGCCTCGCCCGAACCTACAACTCGACCCTGGACGCCCTCGAGTCCTCGGTCGTCGCCCAGCGGCGGCTGATCTCCGACGCCTCGCATGAGCTGCGCACCCCCCTGGCATCGGTCAAGACCAATCTCGAGGTCCTGCTCCGCAGGCCCGATCTGGGCGCCGAGGACCGGCGCGAAATGAGCGCCGACCTGGTCGGGCAGGTGGACGAGCTGACCCTGCTGGTCGAGGACGTGGTCGAGCTTGCCCGGCGCGGCGAGCGCCAGCCGATGAGCGAGGAGGTGGCGCTCGAGACGGTCGTCGCCGAGGCGATCAGCAGGGCCCGCCTGCACGCGCCGGGTATTCACTTCTCGGCCGGGCTCGACCCCTGCTCCGTCCGCGGCGATGCCGAGCGCCTCGGCCGGGCGGTCACCAACCTCCTCGACAATGCCGCCAAGTGGAGCCGGCCAGGGGGCCTGGTCGAGGTCGCGCTGCACGACGACGAGCTGGTCGTCCGCGACCACGGGCCGGGCATTCCCGAGGACGACCTGCCGTTTGTCTTCGACCGCTTCCACCGTGCCAGAGAGGCGCGCGGGATGCGGGGATCGGGTCTGGGACTGGCGATAGTGCGCGAGATCGCCGAAGCCCACGGCGCCACCGTCAGCGCCGAGAACGCCGAGGGCGGCGGCGCCCGCCTGCGGATCTCCTTTCCCGCCGGCCAGATCGCCCGGTCGAGCCCGCCGTAGCTCGCGGGGGATAGGGTCCCGCCGGAGATGCCCAGCGCGCTCCTCAAAGCGGCCATTGTGAGCGGCGCGGCGACGCTGCTCTGGGTTTCCTCGGCGCCGGCGGATGTGAGTGTCGGCCCCAATCGGGTTCGGGTGGTGACGGTCTCCGCTCGCGCGGTTGTCGATTTCCGACCGTTTCGGATCAGCTTCCGTAACTCCGCGGGCCGGACGGTTCTGGTCGAGGCGGGTGGCCGGCGGGGGCGCGGCGTCAGGATCCCCACGTCCTACGATCCGCCGCCGCTGGGCCAGCAGGAACCCGGCAGGGACGCGGTCTACGCGCCGCTCGGATTCATCGTCGGACACGAGACCAGGGCCCAGTGGAACGGGTCGTTCTGGCCCGGAGACCTCCTCTTCGCACGCCGCGGCGGAACCGCGTACCAGGCCCGGCGGGTGACCGCACTCGAGCGCACCAGGGGTGGCGTCAGGCTCGAGGTCGCCACCAACGACCCGGACGGGCGCAGGCTCCTCGTAACCGTCCGGGAGGACAGGGGCGGGTCGATAAGGGTCAGCGCCCGGACCGATCCGAGCCGGGGGGTGATCGCAATGGCCGACTCTTTCGGCAGCGCTCCGGGGGAGGCGTTCCACGGCTTCGGGGGCCAGCACTGGGGGCTCGACCAGAAGGGCAAGTCGCTCCAGGGGTGGATCTCACAAGAGAACCTGGGCGGGCCGGCGGCGATCGCCGTGGCCCCCGCGCTCCCGGGCTTCGTCGCCGCCGGCACCGACTACACGGTCGATCAGATCGGCGGCTTCGACCTCGGCAACGTCTCCGGGGGCCTCGAGCACTACATGTTCCCCAGCGGCTCGAGCGGCGCCTATTACTTCCAGCCCCAGTTCGCCTCCTCGCACGGCTACGGGTTCCTCCTCAACCAACCCCAGCTGAGCCGCTGGCGGATGGGCGGCGAGCGGCGAAGCCGCTGGCAGGTGGACGTCGACGCCGCCCGGCTCGACTACACGGTCGCCGTGGCCCGCCCCGTGCGCGCGGCCGCGAAGCTGAGCGCGATCACGGGCCGTCACCTGCTGCCACCGCGATGGGCCCACGGCCCGACAATCTCGCGCACGATCCGAACCGACGGCTCCGAGACCGCTCAGACCTACCGCCAGAAGATCGAGAGCGACCTCGCCCAGATCTCTGTTCGTAGACCTCCGATCACGGCCTATGCGTTCGAGGGCTGGGCGCTGCTCGGCGACCCGGCCTTCGTCCGTCGCACCACCACCCGCCTGCACCGGATGGGCATCAGGGCGGTGCTCTACGTTCGCTCCTTCGTCTCCAACGACCCGCTGAAGACCCAGCCTCCCGGCGACTTCGACCAGGTGATCCGCAAGCGCCTGGTCGCGACCACCGCCCGTGGCCGCCCCGCCTTCTTCGACGCAAATGGCGCCCCGGCGGTTGTCCTCGACTTCACCAAGCGCGCGACCCGCGACTGGTGGCGGAAGCGACTCGCCCAAATGCTCCGCCTCGGCGCCGACGGCTTCATGCAGGATTTCGGCGAGCAGACCCTGGACGGCATGCGCTTCTCCGACGGGCGCAAGGGGCCGGCCATGCACAACCGCTATCCGGTCCTCTACCACCGGACTTCGCGGCGGATCCTCGACTCCTATGCCAGGCGCCACCATCACCCGAGGATCTGGTTCTTCACCCGGTCCGGCTATAGCGGGCGCCCCGGGAGCGCGGCATACGAGATGGGGAACTTCCCCGGGGACGAGACCGCCGACTGGAGCGCCGCCAGCGGACTCGCCTCGCTGGCACCCGACATGCTCAACCGCGCGGTCGGCGGGGCTTTCGGCTTCGACACGGACATCGGCGGCTACATCGACCTGCTGACCGGCCCGACCGACGCCGAGCTCTTCACGCGTTGGTCGCAGTGGGCGGCGCTGACCCCTTACTTCCGCGTCCACAACGACGCCCAGGCCGGGGTGCGGATGCCCTGGGACTACGACGAGACGACCTACCGGCGCTGGCGCGAGATGGCGCGATTGCACCGCCGCGCCGTGCCCCTGATCCGGCGCGCCTGGCGCCTCGGGCGGCAAAACGGAGTGCCTCCCACGCGCCCGCTCTGGCTGGCGTTCCCCGGCGACCGCGGTGCGGCTCGCGAGGAGCAGGAGTGGATGCTGGGGTCAAACGTGCTGGTGGCGCCGGTGGTCGTCGAGGGCGAGAGGCAGCGCCGGGTCCGCTTCCCGCCCGGGTGCTGGGCGCGCAATGGCGTCTATCGTCGGTTCCGCGGTCCGGAGAGCGCGGTTGTCAACGTCGGCCTGGGCCAGCTGCTCTACTACTTCCGCTGCGGGACGCGGCCGTTCTAGCCGGCGCCGGGGAAGGGGGAGACGCCGGCCACCTCGTTCAGCGCCACCGAGGGGACGCCGTCGATCACGGCCGGCAGCTTCGAGGCGAACTCCGCCAGGTGGGGCTGGGCGAAGTGGCGGTCGAGCGCCTCGCGCGACGCCCACTCCTCGACCGCGACGAAGGAGTTGGGGGACTCGATTGCCTCGTGGAAGCCGTAACTGATGCAACCCTCCTCCCGGCGCGAGCGCTCCTGCATCTCCTCCAGCGACGAGATCAGCTCCCGGCGCTGCTCGGGCCGGCAACGGACCCGGCCGATGACGATGATCTTGCCTGCCTCGCTCTGCTTGCCAGATGCGTCCATGCTGTTCCCCTCCGGGTCGTTTGGCAAGAATCCGCTAGGGCCGCAGGCCGCGCGCCTTGGGCCCGCCGGGGAGCTCCTGGCGAACCAGTTCGTGCGCCCGCTCGGCCCAATCGCAGAGGATGCGCCGGGTGTCGCGCGGGTCGATGATCTCCTCGACGAAGAAGTGCTCGGCGGTTCGGAACGGGGAGGTGACCGCGGTCAGCCGCTTTTCGATCTCCGCCCGCAGGGCCACCGGGTCCTCGGCGGCCTCGAGCTCGCGGCGGTAGGCGGCCTCGAGGCCGCCCGCCAAGTGGCAGCGAGCCCCAGTTGCCCGAGGGCCAGGCGTAGCGAAGGTTCAGCCGCGAGGCGTCGCCGGCGGCAGACCCGGCGATCCCGTAGACCTTGCGGACGAGGATCGAGACCCAGGGCACGCTCGCCTGGTAGACGGCGACGTAGGCGCGGGTGCCGCGGCGGATCGTCCCCCTCTTCTCAGCGGCGGTTCCGACGACGAAGCCGGGCTGGTCCACCAGGTTCACCACCGGCAGGCGGAACTGGTCGCAGAGGTCGACGAACCGGGTCAGCTTCTCCGAGGCGTCGGCGTCCAGCCCGCCGCCGTAGGCCTTGGGGTCGGAGGCGAGGACCCCGACCGGGCGCCCGTCGAGCCGGGCCAGCGCCGTGATCAGCGGCCGCCCGAAGCGGCGGCCGACCTCGAACACCGAGCCGTGGTCGAGGACCAGCTCGAGGATGCGGCGCATGGCGTAGGTCTTGCGCGGGTCGCGGGGGACGATCTCCAGCAATTCCTCCTCGCGGCGGTCGGCCGGGTCGGTGGCGGCCAGGCACGGCGGCGCCTCCCAGACGCTGCCGGGGAGATAGGAGAGGAAGCGGCGCAACTGCGCCAGGGCGTCCTCCTCGTTGGCGGCGTCGTTGTCGACGGCCCCAGCGGCGGTCTGCATCCGCGCCCCGCCCAGCTCCTCCTTGTCGGGCGCCTCGCCCATCCCCGCCATTGCCACCACCGGCGGCCCGGCGACGAACAGCTGGGCGGTGTCGCGGACGATGACGCTGAAGTGTGAGGCGACCACGCGCGCCGCCCCCAACCCCGCGCAGGGCCCGAGCGCGGCAGCGACGACCGGCACCCGCGAGAGATTGGAGACCGCAACCTCCCAGCCGGGGACCTGGGGGACGTAGGTGAAGCCCATCTGCTCGAGCGACTTGACGCTGCCTCCACCGCCGGTGCCGTCCACAAGCCGCACCAGGGGAATCCGCATCTCGGCCGCCAGCTGCTCGGCGTAGACCATCTTGCGCCAGATCGCGGCGTCGGCGGCGCCGCCGCGAACTGTGAAGTCGTCGCCCTGGATCGCCACCCGCCGGCCGTCGATGCGGCCGCGCCCGATCACCATGTTTGCGGGGGTGAACGCCTCCAGCTCGCCGCCCTCTCCGTAGCTGCCGACCCCGGCGATCGCCCCGGTCTCGTCGAAGCTGTCCTCGTCGAGCAGGCGCCCGATCCTCTCGCGCACGGTGAGCCGGCCGCTGGCGCGCTGGCGCTCGACCCGCTCGGCGCCGCCGAGCTCGCGCGCGAGCGCCTCTCGCCGCCGCAGCTCATCGATCTCGGGCTGCCAGCTCATTCGCCCACCGGGGAGGCCGCCGCAGGCGGCCAGATGTCGCCGCCGACGATCTCGATCAGGTTGCCGGCGGGGTCGCGAAAGTAGAACGAGTGCCGGCCCCCGCTCCACTCCTGCTCGTGGACGACCTCGACTCCCGCCGCGCCGAGGCGGTCGCGCCACCCCCGGTAGTCATCGGGCGAGGCGAGCAGGGCGACATGGGAGGGGCCGGTGGTGGCGTGTTCGGCGATCGGCCCCTCGCGATGGGCGAGCTTCCTGCGGTCGAAGAGCAGGATCACCCCGGCGCCGACCCGCAGCGCCGTCCCGTCCTCCCACCCGGCGACGACCGGCAGGCCGAGCAGGTCGCGGTAGAAGTGCAGCATCGCCTCGGCCTCGGCGGGCTCGTGGTAGAGGGCCGTCTCCAGGACTCCCTCCAGCGGCGCCGGCCGGGGTGTCGCGGTCATAATTGGGACCCCGCTGTCACCGGCGTTGGGGCGGGCCGCTTCGGCTCCACCCCGTCACCCGAGGAGCGCCCGCGAATCCTGCGGCCAAGCCAGGGGAGGAGGTACCGGCCGGCCCAGGCCAGCTCGCCGCGGAGGACCTCGATCCGCCCCCGCGGCGATGCCGGCGGAAGCGGCTCGGCCCAGCTCCCGTCGCTGCCGGGAAGCCCGAGCGCGTGGGCGGCGGCCGCCGCGATCCGCTCGTGGCCGGCCGGGTTCGCGTGGAGCCGGTCCGCGCTCCACAGCCGCGGGTCGGAGGTGACCGGGTGACGGGCGAAGTCGATCAGCACCGCGCCGGTGCGGCCGGCGACCTCCCGCAGGGCGTCGTTGAGGGCGAGCAGCCGTCCCCGCAGCGGCCTGGTGATCGGGATCACCGGCGTCGGGTCGGCCATGGTGAAGCTGAGCACCGTCGCGCCGGCGGCGCCCAGGGCCGCCTGCATCTCCTCGATCTCCCCGGCGACGCGATCGACGTCGAATCCGGGGCGGAGGACGTCGTTGAGGCCGGCGACGACCGAGGCGAGGTCCGGCTCGAGCGCCACCGCCGGGCCGAGCTGCTGCTCTCGCACCTGTCCCGCCAGACGGCCCCTGACCGCCAGGTTCGCGTACTCGAGCGCGGGATCGAGCTCGGCCAGGTGCTCGGCGAGGCGGTCCGCCCAGCCCCGGTAGCCGCCGAGCGGGAGCGGGTCCTCGAGGCCCTCGGTGGTGCTGTCGCCGATTGCGACGTAGCGGGTGTAGGGGCCGGGCCTCACCGCCGGCAGCGTACTTCGCCCTCAGTCCTGCCCGTCGCCTCCACCTGAGAGCCCCCGCGCTGCCTCGATCGACTCGGCCAGGGGCATCCCGGCCCTGGCGCTGAGCCAGCAGGCGACCGGGGCGGCGACCCGCTCGGAGGCGTGCGCCGCCTCCGCCGCAAGGTCGAGTATCGCCGCGAACTCTTCGGCGGTGGGAGGCTCGACGCCGAGCCGTTCGGCGTAGCCGTCGATCCATTCCTTGGCGTCCATCGAAGATCGAGCCTAAATCATCGCCGCCGGTCGAACTTAAGGAACTGCCTCTACGGTTCCGTCGCCGAGATGCGAGGCGCGGCCCAATCCTTCTTCGCGATACTGCTCCTTTCCGTCGCGGCGACGGCGCCGGCGACGGCGCAGGCGAGCGGTCCGAGCCGCTACGTCGTGCCCTTCGCGGGAACCCAGCCGGGCCCGAGGACGTTTGGCGGGGGACACGACTTCCCCGGCGCGGCTGTCCCCTTCGGCATGGTCCAGTGGAGCCCCGATACCTCGCCCTCGGACCGCCATTCCGGCGGCTACGACTACCGGGACCACCACCTCAAGGGGTTCAGCCTCACCCACCTCAGCGGCGCCGGCTGCGCCCTCTACGGCGATTTCCCCTTCGTCCCGACGACCGAGAGGATCACCGGCTCTCCCGCCCCACACGGGGTCGCAGGGCTCGGCGCCAAGTTCCGACCCGGCTTCGTCCACGCCCACGAACACGCCTCCCCGGGCTACTACGGGGTCCGCCTCAACCCGGCCAGGCCGGACTCGATCAACGCCGAGCTGACGGCGACGACGAGAACCGGGCTCGCCCGCTTCACCTTCCCCCGCAGCCGCCACGCCAGCGTCCTCGTCAACGCCGGCGGCAGCGCCCGCGCCGACGACTTCGCCGCGGTCCATCTCCACCCGGCTCGGCGCGAGATCACCGGGGTCGCCTCCAGCGGCTACTTCTGCGCCCAGCGCCCCCGCTACAGGGTCTACTTCTCCGCCCGGTTCAACCGCAACTTCGTCACCTTTGGCGCCTGGAGGCGCCAGGCGCTTCACAGGCACGCGAATGCGGCCAGCGACCACAAGCACCCCTCGACGGTGCCGGCCAAAACCGCCCAGGCGGGAGCCTACGCGACCTTCGACACCACCGATAACAGGGTGGTCAAGGTGCGGGTCGGGCTCTCCTTCGTCAGCGTCGCCGGCGCCAGGCACAACCTTGCCTCCGAGAACCGCTCCTTCGACTTCGCCCGAGTCGCTGCCGGCGCCTCCAAGCGCTGGGAAGGAGTCCTGGAGCGGATCGGGGTAAGCGGCGGCAAGACCCACAACCTCAGGACCTTCTACACGGCGCTCTACCACGCGCTGCTGGCTCCGCGCACCTTCAACGACACCGACGGACGCTACCCCGGCATGGACGGCCGTGTCCACGACACCGGTGGGCGCACCCAATATGCGGACTTCTCCGGCTGGGACATCTACCGCAGCCAGATCCAGCTGCTGGCGATCCTGGAGCCCCAGCGCGCGGCCGACATCGTCAATTCGATGCTCGCCGACGCGGACCAGAGCGGCTGCCTTCCCCGTTGGTCGTACGCCAACGGCCAGAGCATGATGATGGTCGGCGACCCGGCCGACCCGATCATCGCCTCGGCAGCCGCCTTCGGCGCCTCCGGCTTCGATCCGGGCCCCGCCCTGGCGGCGATGGTCCGCGGCGCAGCCGATCCCTGCCGCGCCAGTGGCGACCACTATCTCGAGCGCCAGGGCCTGGACCGCTACGGCGCCCTCGGCTACGTGCCCTACGACCTCGATGTCAACCGCCGCAACGCCAACTCGATCTACGGCAGGCCGGACTCGGTCTGGGCCTCGGCGGCGGCCACGCTCGAATACGCCACCGATGATTTCGCGATCTCGCAGTTCGCCGCCCGCTTCACCGGCAATCGATCGGTTTACCGCCAATTCATCCGCCGAGCCGGCAACTGGCGCAAGCTATTCAATCCCCACAGCCGCAAGGTCGAGCCGCGTTTCTCCAGCGGTGCCTTCTACCGCCACTACGACAACCTCCGCGGGGGCGGCTTCGTCGAGGGGAACTCGTTCCAGTACACCTGGATGGTTCCGCACGACCCCGCCGGCCTCTTCCGGGCGATGGGCAACAGGACGGTCGCGACCCGGCGTCTCGACTACTTCCTGCGGCGGCTCAACGGCAGCGTCGGTGCCACCCACACCAGCCATGCGCTGCTCGGCAACGAGCCGAACCTCAACGTCCCCTGGCTCTATGACTGGTCCCGGCGGCCGTTCAAGACGCAGTCAGCCGTCCGCAGGGCGATCCTCCGCCTCTACAACACCTCTCCCGCGGGTTACCCGGGCAACGACGACCTCGGCGAGCTCGGCTCCTGGTACGTCTTCGGGGCCCTCGGCCTCTATCCCGAGGTGCCCGGGGTCGGCCTGCTCGCGATCGGCAGCCCCCTGTTCCGCCACGCAACGATCCGTCTCCACGGCGGCAAGCGGGTCCTGATAACCGCCACCGCCGCCTCGGCCAAGAACCCATACATCGAGGGCATGCGCTTCAACGGTCATGCCTACGGCCGGCCGTGGACCACCTGGTGCGCGCTGGCGCGCGGAGCCCGCCTCACCTACCAGCTCGACAGTCGCCCCAACCCGGCCTGGGGCGACAGCGCCGCAGCCCTGCCCCAATCCTATGGCCCCAACCACCCGATGCCGAAGAACGCCTGCACTCCGTGAGCAAACGACGAGAGTGCGAAATGCAGCCTTTTAGACTCTCTTAACCGCCATTTGACGCGCCGGTTAGACGCTGTCTGCAACGTTCAGGGTGGTGGAAACCGCGACCGCTGCCCCCCAGGACACGCTCTTGCCGCGCCGGCGTCGGCGCGGTGGCTGCCGCGCGCCGATTCCATGGTTTTGTGGGCGCTTCTGGGGATAACCGGCGTGGGGATCGCGGTCCGTTTCTCAACCCTCGGCCTGCAGAGTTACCACCACGACGAGGTGATCACCGCCGCGCGGGTCCTGCCCGGAAGCTTCATCCACATGTTGCGCGAGGTCAGGGCGAGTGAGTCGAATCCGCCCCTCTACTACGTCCTCGCCTGGGGCTGGTCGAAGCTCTTCGGCACGGGCGAAGCGGGGCTGCGCTCGCTCTCGGCGCTGTTCGGGGCGGCGACGATCCCGCTCGCCTACCTGATCGGCAAGGAGCTGCTGAGCCGCAGGGCCGGCCTGATCACAGCCGCGCTGGTGGCGCTCAACCCGATGCTGATCTGGTACTCGCAGGAGGCTCGCTCCTACGCCCTGCTGGTCCTGCTCTGCGCCGCCTCGCTGCTCTTCTTCCTCCGCGCCCGCCGCAGCGGCGACGCCTGGGACCTGGCGCTGTGGTCGCTGTTCTCGGCGCTGGCGCTGTCCAGCCACTACTTCGCCGCCTTTCCGGTCGCGATCGAGGCCGCCTGGCTGCTGGTCGCGACCAGGCTCCGGCTCGGGGTCCTGATGGCCGTCGCGGGGATCGCGGCGACGGGCCTGCTGCTGACCCCGCTGGCCCTCGCCCAGGTCAACCCCCACCACATCGGCTGGATCTCCAACAGCCCGCTGCCGACCCGGGCGCTGGACACCGCCGCCAGCTTCATGATCGGCGAGACCGGCCAGGTGATCGGCCACAAGCCCCGCAACGGGTATGCCATGGTCCCGGGAGCTGATCGTCCTCGCTCGGGCTCGGGCTGGCACTGCTGGCGGGCGAGCGCGGGGAGACGCGGGGCGTCCGTCGGAGTCGTTGTCGGCGGCGGAACAGTGCTGCTCGCCGTCGCCGCGGCGTTCGCCGGCAAGGACTACGTAATCGCCCGCAACCTGCTGCCCGCGCTGGTTCCCCTGCTCGCGGTCGTCGGTGTCGGTCTCGCCGCTCCCCGCCTGCGCCTCGCCGGCCTCGCGCTCGCGGTCGTGCTCTGCGCCTACTGGCTCGCCTTCGACGTCCATGTCGCCCGGACCCCAAGTCTGCAGCGGCCCGATTGGCGCGACCTTGCCGCCAAGATCGACACCTCCGGGCACGCCCGCGCCGTCGTCGCCTGGAAGCTCGCCGCCGACCCGCTCGAGTTCTACCTCCGACAACGACGTGCCAGCGTGTCTACTCCGGCCGGGTCCGCGGCCAGGGAGATCGACGTCGTCGCCAAGCCGCGGTTGGCGGGCTCGCTCCCCGGGCTACCGGCCGACTTCCACCAGGTCGGCCGGGTGAGGGTCGGGCGCCTGACCCTGATCCGCTTCGTCGCGCCGCAGGCGCGCACCCGTTCATTTCAGCCGGCTCGACCGGCTTCGCACCGGCTTCCGCGTCAACTCGGTCCTTGTCGACGGTGGCGCCGGAGAGGCCCGCCTCGGGCACATCGCCAACAGCCTGCCGGGGGAACTTCGTGACCGCGTCGGAGTTCGCTGGGCGCATCGGCACCGCCGCCAGGCAGCCGGGCGACCTGGCTGCAGCTGCTCAAGTTCGGCGTCGTCGGCGGCTCCGGCGTACCTGATCAACCTCGTCGTCTTCGACCTCCTGGTCAACGGCGCCGGCATCGCACCACCGCCGGCGGCGATCGGCGCCTTCTGCGTCGCCGTCACAAGCAACTACGTCCTCAACCGCTATCTGGACCTTCGGGCCCGGGGAAGGCAGGGTGCGCGTTCCAGGCGGCCCGCTTCCTCGCCGTCAGCGTCGCCTCGCTGATGATCAACCTGGTCGCGCTCGAGCTCCTCGTCGTCGGGCGCCGGCATGAGCGAGCTCCCGGCCCAGGCGATCGCCGTCGCGATCGCGATGCCGTTCAACTTCATCGGCAACAAGTTGTGGACGTTCTCATGAGCGGGAGGAATTAGGTTGGGCTCAGGCCGGCCTTATCCGAGCTTTCAGGAGCCGACGCAGAATCGGCGTATGCCCCGATCCCGCACCCTCCGCCTGGCTGGTGCTGCCGACCTACAACGAGGCCGGCAACATCGAGGCGATCGTCGAGGCGGCGAGAGGCAACCTGCCCCGATCGCGCCGGATTCTGATCGTCGATGACGGATCTCCGGACGGCACCGGGGAGATCGCCGACCGGCTGGCGGCCCGCCACGAGGACGTCGCGGTGCTGCACCGCAGCAGCAAGGAGGGTCTTGGCACCGCCTACATCGCCGGCTTCCGCCGCGCCCTCGCCGGCGGCGCCGAGCTGGTCCTGGAGATGGACTCCGATTTCTCCCACGATCCCGCCGACCTGCCCCGCCTGATCGCAGCTTCGGCGGGAGCGGATCTGGTGATCGGCTCCCGCTACGTGAATGGCGGCGGGGTCAGCGACTGGGGATTGGCGCGTCGCGCGATCAGTCGCGGAGGCAGCGCCTACGCGCGCGCCGTGCTTGGCCTCGAGGTCCGCGACCTCACCGGCGGCTTCAAGTGCTTCCGCCGCGAGGTCCTCGAGTCGGTCGATCTCGACTCGATCGGCGCCCACGGCTACGTCTTCCAGGTCGAGATGACACAGCGCGCGATCGCAGCTGGTTTCAGGGTCGACGAGGTTCCGATCGTCTTTCGCGATCGCCGCGTCGGCGAGTCGAAGATGAGCCGGGCGATCGTCGCCGAGGCGATCTGGCAGGTGCCTCTGCTGCGCTTCGAGGACCACCGCCGCCGCGCCAGGGCGGCGCGCGAGCCGCAGCCCGGCGGCGCCGCCCAGGCAACTTCTAGCTGAGCAGGCGTTGCAGGGGCGAGGTCGGGGCGCTCGCTGCGTTGCCAAGCGGCGGCAGGCCGAAGGAGCTCTCGATCGTGTGCAGGAGCGTGTAATGGTTGGCGGGGCCGCTGGAGCGGGCGCCGTGCGCGGGCGCCACCACCAGCTGCGATCAACGCCACATGGCCGCCGCCGGGCCGGGCGGATGCGCCGGCCTTCGACGTCCCCTCGTCCCAGGTGACGAAGAGGACCCCGCGGGGACCGAGCGCCCGCAGGACCGACGGGACCAGGTGCGAGAGGTAGCGGTCGCTGACGCCGGCCGGGCAGCTGTGGCCGTCGTGGCAGAGGCTGAGCCCGAGCCAGGAGAAGCGGGGCAGGGAGCGATTGCTGATGTCCCTCCATAGGCTCCGGAACGGGACCACGCCGGCGGCGTCGGCGTCGCTTAGGTTTCCCTCGTAGTGCAGGAACGGGTTGACCCGGTGCGACGCCGGCTGGAAGTAGGCCTTCCAGGAGATGCCGGCCTCGCTCAGCTGGTCGAAGACGCTCTTGCCCTCGACCGTGCATGAGGCGCAGTCGCCGCTGACGCCGAAGGTCGAGCCCCCGGTCATCGCCAGGTAGTTGGGCAGCGAGGGGTGGCTGATGCCGTAGTAGCCGGTGGCGAGCGCTGAGCGGCGCGCCAGCGCGGTTAGGTAGGGCGAGCCGGGACTCCCGATGACGCTGCGGTACTCGTGGTTCTCGAGCACGAGGACGGCGACGTGAGAGAACCGCGGCGGGTGTGAGGGGGTGATGTGCGGGGCGGCGCCGTCGCTGTCGGGGACGACCATCAGCGCGATCAGAGCAACAGCCGCCGCTCCCGTCGTGATCCAGCGCCATCCTTGTCGCGGACGTTGGGGAAGCACACCCCGATGATCGGGCCCTCGACCTGAAGTTCTCCTGAACGGAGAGCGGATTTCACCCAGGATTTACCGTCTCTTGACCTGCGGCCAATCAGGGGCGCGCACGCTTCCCGGAAACCTCAACCGAAGGAGGCGAGGATGCCGCAGATAGTCGTACTCACGGACGCGCCGAACGATCGGGCCAGAACAGTGGTCTACCGTGAGCGGATAGCGCTCACGGATCTCGAGTCCGACCACTTTTCCGGCCATCTCGTCGAGCGGGTGGGATGGGCGGTGCTCGACGCCGACGAGCTCGAGCACAGGGCGGCGGAGATCAAGGCGAGGGCACCCGACGAGCAGGCCGGCTGAGCCGCACGGCGACGATCGACGAAAGCGGCGAGCCCGCTGGATCGAGGCCGCCCACCAGATACCCGGTCCCCGCCACCACGCCGGCGGCGGCGTTCTGGACCGGGGTCGGCAGGTGCCCGACGCGCTCCGCGCGGGCGCGGGTCGGGTCGAAACGGAGGATCTGATCGGTGGTCTGGCCGTCGAGCCGCCCGCCGAGAAGGAAGGTGCGGCCCCCGAGCTCGACCGCCGCGGAATGTGAGAGGCCCGCGGGGAGACGGCCGACCACCCTCGCCTTTCCGGTGGCGAGGTCGACGGCTTGGATGCCGGCGCTGTCGGTGCCGTCTGCCAGCTCTCCGCCGAGGACGAATAGCGTCTGCCCCCGCGCCGTGACCGACGCGTACCGGACGGGCACCGGCAGGTTGGCGACCGTCGTGAAGCCGCGCCCGTCGTGGGTCTCGAGCACTGGGGAGACCGGCGCGGCTCCGTCGTAGCCGCCGAGGACGAATACGGATCCCGCGACTGTGATCGCCGAGAGGTCCGATCGGGCCCCCGGCAGTTGGCCGACGATCTGGGCGGTCCGGCCGCCGATCAAGTGCTCGACCCTGTCGATCGTCGCCGCCGAGCCGCCGCCGAACACCAGTGCGCCCGCGTCCGCTACGGCCGAGGCGGCGTCGTGCACCGGCTCTGCCAGGGATCCGGCCGAGCGGATCGTCCCCGCGCCGGGGTCGAGTTCGAGCACGGACGAGGTCGAGACGCCGCCGCTGTCGAGACCGCCGATCACCAGCAGGCTCGACCCGCGGGCGGCGACCGCCTCTCCCGAGACTGGAGCCGGCAGGCTCATCCCCGAGATCCGGGTCGTCAGCCGACGTGGCCGCTGAGGCGGTGCCGATGTCGTGCCCGGACCCGGCCTGCGCGCGGCCGGAGGTCGCGGACTCGGCCCGCCACCCGACCATGGCGAGACGAGGAGGAGTGCGAGCACCGCGGTGCCCGCAAGCACCGCTCCGCCGAGAAGTCTCCGCCGCATCTCGCAATCGTCGCCTTCGCACCTAAGGGAATCCTGACCGCCGCCGGGCGTCCCCAATGCGCATTCAGGAGGTATTCAGGTCCGGGCCGCACCATCGGGCGGCATGGCCGGGTTTCTGAAGCCCCTCTTGATCGTTGCCGCGACCGCATTCGCGATCGCCGTGCTCGCCGGCTGCGGCTCGGGCGGTGAGGGCACCTCGTCAGGGACGAGCAGCCGATCGGCGGTGGCCGGGACGACGTCGCCGTCCGCGAAACCGAAGCCCGCTGCCTCGAGCCACAACGGCGTGCCCCCTCTGCTCGACCCACACGACGTCTACGCGGCCGACCGGCCGGGGAGGCTTGCGCCGCCCGTCCGCGCCTTCCCCTCGCGGGTCTACGTCCCCAACAGCGAGAGCAACACAGTCAGCGTCATCGACCCCCGCACCTACAAGGTCATCGACGAATTCCCGGTCGGTGCCCTGCCGCAGCATGTGACCCCCTCCTACGACCTCAAGACCCTCTGGGTCGACAATGACCAGGGCAACAGCCTCACACCGGTCGACCCGGCCACCGGCAAGCCGGGCAAGCCGGTCCCGGTCACCGACCCCTACAACCTCTACTTCACCCCCAACGGGCGCTACGCGATCGTGGTCGCGGAGCGGCTGCAGCAGCTCGACTTCCGCGACGCCCACTCGATGCGGCTGCACCACTCGCTGCCGGTGCCGTGCCCCGGAGTGGACCACATGGACTTCACCGCCGATGGCCGCTACCTGGTCGCGAGCTGCGAGTTCGGCGCCAAGCTGATCAAGGTCGACGTCGCCACGGAGAAGCTCGTCTCGTCCGTCTCCCTGAAATCGGGGGCGATGCCCCAGGACGTCCAAGACTCTCGCCCGATGGGCGGGTCTTCTACGTCGCCGACATGATGTCCGGCGGCGTCTGGCTGATCGACTCCCGCACCTTTCGCAGGATCGGATTCATCCCGACCGGAGCCGGCGCCCACGGCCTCTACGCCAGCCGCGACTCGCGCTTTCTCTATGTCTCCAACCGCGACGAGGGCTCGATCTCGGTGATCTCATTCGCCAAGCGCGGCATGGTCCACAAGTGGCGCCTCCCCGGTGGCGGCAGCCCCGACATGGGCGGCGTCTCAGCAGACGGCAATGTGCTCTGGCTCTCCGGCCGCTACAACGCAGAGGTCTACGCGATCAGCACCCGCAACGGCCGGTTGCTCGCCCGGATCCCGGTCGGCAGCGGCCCGCACGGCCTCTGCGTGTACCCCCAGCCGGGGCGCTACTCGCTCGGGCATACCGGGGTCTTCCGCTAGCTGGCGCCGATTCTCGGGTTCGCCCTGGCCCTCCGCCGGCTCTCATCGGACTCTCATCCATCGACTGTACCGTCGCTCGCGTGACCGGGGCGGGGCTAGAGTGACGATCGGATGAGGCGGCTGCCGATACGGCTGCGGTTGACGCTCGCCTTCGCCCTGGTGATGGCTTTGGTGCTGGCGGCGGTCGGCTCCTTCCTCTACCTGCGCTTCCGCTCCGACCTCGACGGCACCATCGATCAGGGTCTGAGCACCAGGTCGCACGACATCGCCGCCCTGGTCCGGCAGGCGGACAGGGGCCGGAACGAGGGCGGGCGCAGCCTGCTGTCCCAACAGCAGGAGGAGGGGTTCGCTCAGGTCCTCTCGGCCGCCGGCCGGGTGGTCGCCGCCACGCCCACCGTGCGGGTTGCGGGCCTGCTCGATCGCTCCCAGCTCGCGCAGGCAAGCCGGGAGGAGATCACCTTTGATCGTGGCCCCGTCGGGCACCTCGAGGAGCCGTCCAGGATCCGGGCCTCGCCGGTGCGCGTCGGCGCTCGGAGCCTGGTGATCGTCGCCGGAGTCGCCCTCGACGATCGCAACGACTCGCTCGCGAGCCTTCGCAATTTGCTCCTCATCGGCGGACCGGTGGCGCTGCTGCTGGCTTCCCTGGCCGGCTACGGGGTCGCCGCCAGCGCCCTGAGGCCGGTGGAGGCGATGCGGCGCCGGGCGGCGGAGATCTCGGCATCGGAGCCCGGCCGGCGCCTGCCGGTTCCCCCCAGCCGTGACGAGGTCGCCCGCCTCGGGGAAACCTTGAACGAGATGCTCTCCCGGCTTGAGCAGGCGTTCGAGCGCGAGCGGACTTTCGTCTCCGACGCGAGCCACGAGCTGCGCACGCCGCTGGCGGTCCTCAAAGCGGAGCTGGAGCTGGCGAGGCGCGGGGGCCGCACCCCTGAGCAGCTCGAGGCGGCGATTCGCTCGGCCGCCGAGGAGGCCGACCGGCTGGCCCAGCTCGCCGACGACCTGCTCGTCGTCGCCCGCGCCGACGAGGGCCGCCTCCCGGTTCGCCTCGGCGAGGTCGCCGTTCCCGACCTGCTCGAGAAGTCTGAGGGAGCGGTTCGCCGAGCGCAGCGCCTCCCAGGGCCGACCGATCACGGTTGAGTCCGGCAATCGGCCGGTGATCCGGGCGGACCGGCTTCGGATCGAGCAGGCCCTCTCGAACATGCTCGAGAACGCGCTCCGCCATGGCCGCGGCGCGATCGGTCTCGCCGCCGCACGGGGTTGAAGACGGCGTCCAGATCCACGTCACCGACGAAGGTCCCGGCTTCCCGTCGGCGCTGCTCGAGACCGCCTTCCAGCCTTCACCCGCGGCGACGTGGCACGCTCCCGCGGTGGCAGCGGACTCGGGCTGGCGATCGTCGAGGCCGTGGCCGAAGCGCCCACGGGGGAAGTGCCCACGCCGCCAACCGCGAAGAGGGAGGCGCCGATGATCTGGATCGCGCTGCCCGCCGGTGGGACGATCTCCTGACCATGCGTGTCCTCATCGTCGAAGACGAGGTCAAGATGGCGAGCCTAATCCGCCGCGGGATGCGCGAAGAGGGGCTCGCCGCCGATGTCGCCACAGGGGAGAGGACGCTCTCTGGATGGCCGGCTCGACCGAGTACGACGCGATCGTCCTTGACGTGATGCTGCCGGGGATCGACGGGTTCGAGACCTGCCGGCGCCTGCGGCAGGAGGGTGTCTGGGCGCCGGTGCTGATGCTGACCGCGCGCGACGCCGTCGAGGACCGGATCGCAGGCCTCGACGGCGGAGCCGACGACTATCTGATCAAGCCGTTCTCCTTCGCCGAGCTGCTGGCCCGGCTGCGGGCCCTGGCTCGCCGGGGCGGAATCGAGAAGCCGACCGTGCTCGAGGTCTCCGGCCTCCGCCTCGACCCGGCGGCCCGGCGAGTGACCCGCGGCGGCAAGGAGATCGACCTCTCGGCAAAGGAGTTCGCCCTGCTGGAGGCCTTCATGAGGCGGCCGGGGATGTGCTGAGCCGCTTTCAGCTGCTCGAGCAAGCCTGGGATTACGACTATGAGAACCGCTCCAACATCGTCGACGTCTACGTCCGCTACCTGCGGGAGAAGGTGGACCGGCCATTCGGGGTCGAGAGCATCGAGACGGTGCGGGGGGTCGGCTACCGGCTGAAGCCGGACACCGGTGCCCGGCTCGCGAGGGACGCCGTGTGAAAAGGTGGGGAGGTGAGTGCCACCAACCACCTCTACAGGCTCGCCGCCCGTCCGGTCGGGCTCCCCAAGGACAGCGACTGGGAATACGCCTCCGAGCCGGTCGGCGAGCCCGGAGATGGCGAGTTCCTGGTCGAGGTCGCCTACATCTCGCTCGACCCGGCGATGCGGGGTTGGGTCAACGAAGGCCGCTCCTACGTCCCCCCGGTCGCGATAGGCGAGGTCATGCGGGCGCTCGCAATCGGCCGGGTAGTGGAGTCCAAGCATCCTGATTTCAGCGACGGCGACACCGTCACTGGCCTCTTCGGCGTCCAGGAATACGCGATCAGCAACGGCGGCGGCGTGGTCAAGGTCGATTCCAGCCGGCGCCCCTTCCGACTTTCCTCGGCACCCTCGGGATGCCGGGGTTGACGGCCTACTTCGGCCTTCTCGACATCGGACAGCCGAAGGAGGGCGAGACGGTGGTGGTCTCGGCGGCCGCCGGCGCCGTGGGCGCGGTCGTCGGACAGATCGCGAAGATCAAGGGCTGCCGAACGGTCGGCATCGCCGGCGGAGAGGAGAAGTGCCGCTACCTGAGTGAGGAGGTCGGCTTCGATGCGGCGGTCGACTACAAGGCCGACGATTTCGGCAAGGCGCTCGCCGGTGCTTGCCCGGACGGCATCGACGTCTACTTCGACAACGTCGGCGGCGACATCCTCGACGCGGCGCTGGCGCTGCTGAACCGCCACGCGCGGGTCGTGATCTGCGGCGCGATCTCCCAGTACAACAACACCGGGCCGATGCAGGGGCCGTCCAACTACATGTCGCTGCTCGTCAACCACGCCTCGATGACCGGGTTCGTCTTTCCCGATTACTTCGGCCGCTACGCGGAGGGGGCCGAGGAGATGGCGGGCTGGGTGGCTGAAGGCAAAGTGAAGACGCGCGAGGACGTCGTCGAGGGGATCGAGAACTTTCCCCAGGCGCTGCTGAAGCTGTTCAGCGGCGAGAACAACGGCAAGCTCGTCCTCAGCGTCGCCCGCGAGAGCTGAGGAGGGCGCCATCGCCGGGGACCTGAAGCTCGGCCTCAACACCGGCTACTGGGCCGGTGGCCCGCCGCCCGGCGTGACCGAGGCGATCGCCGAGGCCGAGCGGCTCGGGCTTCGACTCGATCTGGACCGCCGAGGCCTACGGCTCCGACGGCCTCACCCCGCTCGCCTGGTGGGGCTCCGAGACCGAGCGGGTTCGGCTGGGGACGGCGATCATCGCAGATCTCGGCCCGCCAGCCGGCGGCTACGGCGATGGCGGCGATGACGCTGGACCACCTCTCCGGCGGGCGCTTCATCCTCGGCCTCGGCGTCTCCGGGCCGCAGGTGGTCGAGGGCTGGTACGGGATGCCGTTCGCGAAGCCGCTCGCGCGCACCCGCGAGTACATCGGCATTCTCCGCGACATCTGGGCTCGCCGGGAGCCGGTCACCAGCGACGGCCCTCACTACCCGCTGCCGCTGCCCGGCGGGACCGGGCTGGGCAAGCCGCTGAAGTCCTCGATCCACCCCCTGCGTGAGGAGATCCCGATCTTCCTCGGGGCGGAGGGGCCGAAGAACATCGCACTCTGCGCCGAGCTGTGCGACGGCTGGCTGCCGATGCTGTTCTCGCCCGCCCACCAGGACCTCTACACCGGCCCGCTGGCGGAGGGCTTCGCCCGCCAGGGCGCCCGACGAAGCGCCGAGGACTTCGAGGTTGCGGCGACGGTGCCGCTGATCGTCTCCGACGACGTCGACGCCGCGATCGACGCCGTCCGCCCCTTCTACGCGCTGTACTTCGGCGGCATGGGGGCCAAGGGGGCCAACTTCCACGCCAACGTCCCCATTCGCATGGGCTACGGCGAGGCGATCGCCGAGGTCCAGGACCTCTACCTCGGCGGCCGCAAGGACGAGGCCGGCGCCAGGATCCCGGCCGAGCTGATCGATCAGCTCTCGCTGATCGGGCCGCCCGAGAAGATCCGCCACGACCTCGAGAAGTGGCGCGAGTCGGTGGTGACGACCCTGCTCGTCTCCGGCGACGTCAACACCGTCCGCAGCGTCGCCGAACTGGTCCTCGGCTAGCCGGGCGGCGGTGCCGCCGGCTCAGCGGGAGTCGGCCGGCGTGAAATCCTCTGGCAGGGTGCCGTCGGCGCGCAGCCGCTCGATGATCTGGCGCACCGATCCCCGGGTGATCCCGAGGTCGGTAGCGATGCGGTGAACCGGGGTCCCGGTCTCGAGCCGCTCCAACACCTCCTGGTGGCGCTTGGGCCGGTCGACGGTGCGGTAGATGCCCTCGAACATGGCGGGAGATCAGGCCGCTTCGCGCCAGCCGGACAAAGACTCGTTCGCGGCGAGGCGCTGCAGCCCCTGCGCCTCGAGCCTGCGGGCCTGCTCCTGGGTGACGCCGGCTGCGCGGGCGGCGTCGCGGAGCGTGCCCGCGACCTCGCCGCCGGTGCCGAAGCGGACCTCGAGCACGCGGCGCTCGCCCTCGGGCAGGGTCGCCAGGGCCGTGCTCACGGCCTCCTCGCGCTCGCGGTCGATGACCTCCTCGTCGGAGCGGCCATCGCTCTGCGCCCGCAGTTCGCCGAGGGTGGTCTCGCTGTCGCCGACGGGAGCGTCGAGGCTGGAGGTGACGCGGGCCAGGTCCTGGACCGCCATAACCTCCTCCAGCGGAAGCTTTGCCTTCTTGGCGATCTCCTCTTCGGTCGGCTCGCGGTTGAGCTCGGTGCTGAGCTCGTTCGCTGTCCGGTTGACGGTGCGCTCGCGCTGGGCGATGTGGGCCGGGATTCGCACCGCCCGGCCGCTGTTGTCGAGCCCGCGCTGCATCGACTGCTTTATCCACAGAACCGCGTAGGTGGAGAACTTGTAGCCGCGGCGCCAGTCGAACTTCTCCGCCGCGCGGATCAGCCCGATCATCGCCTCCTGCACGAGGTCGTTGAGCGGCAGCCCGTGTCCCTGGTAGCGGGTCGCGAAGCGGACCACCAGCCGCAGGTTGGAGTTGATCAGAAGCTCCTTCGCCTCGAGGTCGCCGCGCTCGATCCGCTTGGCCAGATCGATCTCCTGGGCGGCTGTGAGCAGCGGGTAGCGGCTCGCCTGGTTGAGGAAGAGCTGGAAGCTGTCGGTGGTCTGGTCCGGCACGAGATGGGCATCGGTGCGCCTCTCCGCCCGTGCGCTGGAGCCGCTTACGTCGTCTATATGTGCGCCGCGCCGGCGGCGCGTATCGGTGCGCTGCTCGGCAGCGCCTCTGGTCCTTGCCAATGGTGCTCCTTCCGAGGTAGGCCGCAAGCCGGCCGAATACTTCAGAAAGTATAGCGAACCTTCGTTCGGCGTGCAAGCCGCCTTCTGGGCACGCATTACGACTGAATAAACCGCCCGCGGAGGCATTCGATGCGCCCGGGAACCGAGTATTCACGGGTTACTACGTGTTCAAGCGCTTGATGGACCACATTTCCCAGTCCACCGCCCGGCATCACAGAAGGCGCGGAGCATTCCCGGCGGCTCTTTTCGCGTGCGCCGTCCTTCTTTCCTGCGCGGGGACGGCGGCGGCGCGCCCGGCGCCCCTCTTCGAGCCCGCGAGGCTGAGCCCCTTCGCGGTCGGCAAGGGGCCGGCCGACGTCTTGGCCGACGATGACGGCTCTGGTCCGCTGCTGGTCGCCGAGCGGGGAAGAGGCCGGCTCGCCTTCTACAAGGAGCTGGCCGGCAGGGTGAAGCTGAAGCGGGCCTTCGACTCCCCGGTCGCCCCGACCGCCTTCGCAGGACGCCCCGGCTACTCGGGCCCCCTTGCTCTGGTCGACACCTCCAGCGACCGGATGAGGTTGTTCAACGGGCCCTACTCGAGCCTCTCCCCGGGCGCCTCTCTTCAGACCGGAGCCCGGCCCTCCGCCGCTGTCTACTCGAGCCTGGACCCCTTCAACGGAGGCGGGATGGACCTGGTCGTCGCCAACCGGGGCTCAGATGACATCTCGATCTTCAGCAACGGCCCGAACGGCTACGAGCTGGTCGGGACCGCTCCGGTCGGCGACTCGCCCTCGGCGATCACCGCCAACTACAACACCGCGCTCGTGACCTGGGTCGCCAACAAGGGCTCCGACTCGGTGACCTCGTTGTTCGGCTACAACTATCCCGGCCCGGGGCTGTTCGCCGGGGAGTCGACGACCCCGGTCGGGCGCCAGCCCTCGGCGATCATCGAGGCGAACTTCGGCGCGGCCCGCGGGGATTACCAGTACAGGATCGCCGTCGCCAACAAGGGCTCCGACGACGTCACCCTGCTCAGGGAGACGGATCCCCTCGGCCTCGAGGAGACCGGCACCTACCGGGTCGGCGACGCGCCAACCGACCTAATCGCGATCAACGCCGACAACCAGCCGGGGACCGACCTTGCGGTGGTGAACTCGGGCTCCGACAGTGTCACCGTTCTCCTCAACAACGGCGATGGCACACTGCGCCGCGGGCCCAGCTACCCGACGGGGAAGCATCCCGTCGCGATCACAAACTGGACCTTCAACCGCTACTTCACGCCTGATCTGGCGGTCGCCAACGCCGGGTCGAATGACATCACTGTGCTGCTCAAGCACGAGGTGGGTCTTTGCAACGGCCGGCCGGCACGGCTACGGCAGGGCACCGAGGCGAATGACCTGATCCGTGCTCTCCCAGGCCCAGACCAGGCGGTCGCGCTCGGGGGGAATGACGACATCTTCACCGGGCGCGACGCCGATTGCGTCAGTGCGGGACCGGGTCGTGATCTCGTTGACACCTCGGGCGGCGGCGACCGGATTCACGGGGGCGGGGGCAGGGACCACGTATTCGCCGGCGGGGGCAGGGACCTGGTCAACGCGAAGGACGGAGTCCGGGACCGGGTCGATTGCGGACCAGGCCGCGATGAGGCCGTCGTGGACAGCCACGACGTGACCGTCGGCTGCGAGCAGGTCCAGAGGTCCTAGTGGTCGCGTCCCGGCGCCAGGATCGGGAAGTCGAAGAGACGCCCGTCCGACCGGAGTGTTCCCGCGCTATCTCGAGGTGCTCTGACCTCGGTTAGGACGGCGGGTTCAGCGTCCGCTTCAGGACCCTGGTGTTGCCGGCGGGATCGCTGAGCGTCAGCCTCAGGGTGCCCGAGCCGCCGTCGAGCCTGTGGCGGAGGGGGAGCCTGATCGTCCGCGCGCCCCGCCGGTAGCGGGCCGGGTGAGTCTGGGCGACGACCTTGCCACCGCGGAGCACCTCGACCCCCGGGAGGACATATTCGCCTGCGCGGATCTTCAGACGCAGCGCCTTCGCGCCGTTCCCGGCGGAGCGCAGACGGGACGATGCGATCGACGCGTCGACCCGCTCGTCCGGCTTCTCGCCCGGCTTAAGCTGGTATAGGCCCTGGGGCGGGTTGGCGTTGACCAGGCGGCCCGCCTTGCAGGTGGCGACGAAGCTCGAGAACCTGGCGCTCGCGTGCTGGGCCGTGAACCTGTAGACGCCGCCCGGGACGTCGAGCCAGATCACGCCGCCGTCGATCGAGGACTCGGTCAGGGTCTTGTCGGGGATCACCGACGAGTTGAAGTAGATCGGGTCCGGCAGGCTTGGCGAGGCGCCGGCGGTGGCGCCGGCGACGCCGTGGGCGCCGTAGCCGACGAAGTCCTCGAAGCTGAGATCACGGACGTTGACGGTGCTGAAGGTGGAGACGACGACGCAGCGAGAGGGGTTGTCGTCGGAGTTCAGCTTGACGCCGAGCAGCGCCGCCAGCCCGTGGTAGATGCCCACCGACGGAACCTGGAAGTTGACCCGCTCGATGTCCTTGCCGGCGGCGACGAAGGTCTGCAGGAAGATGCCGTGGAAGCCGGCGGCCTCGATATAGGGTGTGACCTTGGCGCCGTCGGGGACGACGAGGTCGTAGGTGCCGTCGGCCGCGCTGGTCGCCCTCGCCCCCGGCAGCTCGGCCACCCGGATCGTCGCCCCGGCGATCGGGTCCTGGTTGTCGAAGGAATAGGCGGTGCCCGTGATGTGAACCTTGGCGCCTGCCGCGCCCCGTGGCGCCGACGCCGCCAGGGCCGGTGCGCTCGAGCTAGCGAGGAGGAGGCCGGCGAGGGCGAGGAGGGCGATTCTGAGTAGCTTCACAGGGGCGCACCCTATGGCAGACGACCCCATCACAGCGATCCGGCGGGGGAGCCGAGCCAGCCGACCTGGACCCGCTTCACCCGCCCGTGCCTGCGGTTCAGCACGAAGGCGCTGATGTGGCAGGGAAGATCGCCGAGCACCCAGGGTTGCTGCTTGCAGTCGTATCGCCCGGTGTGGCAATTGCGGAAGCGGTCGCCGTTGAAGCTCAGCGTCTCGCAGCGCACGCCTGCCACTTTGCGGCGGACCTGCCCCTCCCGCGAGCCAACGCCGATGCCGCGACGGGTGCGCAACGAGGGTCGGGTGGTGTTGACGGATGCGACCCGCAGACGGCGGTCCGGCGGCTTGCTGGCGCTCGGGTTGCGCGGCGCGCCCTTCCAGAACAGCACGCCGAGACCACCGTAGCCGTAGATGACGGGGTGGCCGGGCCCGAAGGCGGAGTTCTTCTTCACCTCGACGCTCCGGGGCTGCCCGAGGACCCGACGCACCTGGCCTCTGGTCATGCCGATGCGGACGCCGGCTATCCCGATGCCGACACGGATGCCGGGCTTGCGCGATTGACCGGAAGCCGGGGCGGGCGGCGAGGAGATGGAGGCGGTGGCGAGCAGCAGGGCCGCAGCCGCTACCGCAACCGCCGCTGTCGTCCGCCGTCGATGGTTGGTCGTGTTCGGTAGACGTTTGCCCCCGCGCTGCCTCATCGCACCGATCGTAGGACCGCAGCGGAGGTTGGCGATCCGTAATCCCCCACACATTTCGAGCGGCTTGGCCGCTCGCCTGGCGGTCCTCCGTGTGCCCGTCGGTTAGCTGCCGGCCACGTTGAGCTCGTGCACCGCCGCCACCAGCCCTCCGTAGGTGACCTGATCGGCGGCTATGACCGACGGCAGGCGGCCCCGGACCTGCTCGCATTCAGCCGTCCTGCCGAGGATCACGTCCTTGGCATTGACCGCCGCCGAGGCCGCCGGGTCGGGCACGGCCGGTGGAGTCGAGGGCGACCAGTGGTTGATGAGGAAGAGCGATCCGTTGGTCCCGCCCCGGTTGGGCTGGCAGCTCGAGGGCCAGTTCGCCGGGTCGATCAGGAGGTTCGGGGTGGCGAAGGAATACGGCGTCTCCTGCATGATCCCGTCGTAGGCGCGGTGATACCAGGGGATCGTGCCCGCGTCGTGCTCCGCCAGGACCACCACCTGCTGGCGTTTGGAGATCATCTTCCGCAGCCTCGGCCACCTCGGCCCCGGCTGGCCGCGGTAGACGTGCCAGCGGAGGCCGCTCAGCCGCATCGCGGCGGCGAAGTCGGCCGGCGTGATGTAGTCCTCGTTGTCGATCAGGAGCACGTTGGCCGGGTGGCGCTCTAGGTACCTGGCGATCGAGCGAAGCACAGGGATCAGGGGGGAGGCGCCGATCTCGCAGAGGACGTGGCAGAGGTAGAGGCCGCGTATCCCCGTGGTCACCTTGCCGTCGTCGTCGGTGCGCACGGTCCCGTCCGGCTGCAGGCGGCCGTAGTGGGTGTCGAACAGCAACGCCCTGATCCCGAAGCTGAGCTGATCCGGGATCGCGATCGTCTGGTTGGGGATCTTCCAGTCGAGGTCGAGGGCAGACATCGCATTGTGGGCGCCGGCCAGCACCACCCGGTTGAAGGGCCGCTTGCAGAGGACCTCCTCCCGGTTGCAGCGCTGGGGGCCGTGGCGGTGCTTTCCGGCCGCGGCCGAGGCGGCGGATAGCGCAAACAGCAACAGGGCGCACACAAGCGCTACCGCAAGGATCCGAGCCCTCATTGGCCCGAGCCTATTCCCGGGCGCCCCCCGCCGGCACCAAATACTGGCCGTTTCTCCACCGTTCAGGTTCGCACGGGTGGGCGCCCCCGCTAGGATCGCCCCGTTCGGGTATTGGCGATCTCATCGAAAACCGCCGCGAGATGACCGCAGGAGAGGCGCCTTCCGGGGAAGCTGCGGGGGTCGCGAACGGCCACCTTGCGCTGTCCCCGCCCCTGCGTCGCGCCGAGGTCGAGGAAACGGTCAAGCCCCTGCGGCGTGCGCGCATGCTGCCGGCCGCCGCCTTCACCGACTCCCGCGTCCTCGAGTGGGAGGTCGAGGGCATCTTCGGCGGCTGGATCTGCCTCGCCCATCAGTCCGCCGTCGCCGAGCCCGGGGCCTTCGTCGCCCGCGAGCTCGGGCCCGATTCCTTCTTCGCGATCTGCGGCGAAGACGGCGTCGCCCGAGCCTTCTTCAACGTCTGCCGCCACCGTGGCTCTCGCCTGCTCGAGGGGGCGGGCCGGGCGCAACGGCTGATCCGCTGCCCATACCACGCCTGGGCCTACGGGTTCGACGGAGGCCTGAAGGCGGCCCCGTACACAGAGAACCTCGAGGACTTCGATCCCGCCTGCAACGGGCTGCGACCGATCCGGACCGCGGTGATCGGTGGTCTGGTGATGGTCGATCCGAGCGGCGAGGCGCCGGACCCGACCGAGCACGTCGGCGACCTTGCGGAGCGGCTCGAGCGCTACCGGGTCGGCGAGCTCCGCCCGGCGGCGGAGCGCCGCTACGAGGTCGAGGCCAACTGGAAGGCGATCGCCGAGAACTACAACGAGTGCCTTCACTGCCCCGGGGTGCATCCCGAGCTGAACGCGCTATCGAGCTACGACAGCGGCGAGGCCTTCGACGGGGACGGCCTCTGGTGCGGCGGCACCCTGGAGTTGAACGAGGGCGCCGAGACAATGGCTCGGCCGGGGGGCGGCGGCCGCGAGCCGATCACCGGGCTCTCGGCGAATGAGCTCCGCACCGTCCTCTACGTCTCCCTCTTCCCCAACGCCCTGATCTCGTTCCACCCCGACTACGTCATGCTCCACACCCTCTGGCCACATGGGCCCGGCCGGACGACCGTCACCTGCGAGTGGCTGTTCGAGGCCTCCGCGATCGCCGCCGACGGCTTCGATCCCTCCGACGCGGTCGAGTTCTGGGATCAGGTCAACCGCGAGGACTGGCGGGTCTGCGAGCTGACCCAGAAGGGCGTCGCCTCGCGCGGCCACACCCCCGGACGCTACAGCGAGAGCGAGGACGACACCCACGCCTTCGACCGCATGGTCGCCGAGCGCTACCTCGAGGCTCTCTGAACAGCAGATCCTGGGGTTGCGTCTAGCGGCAGTAGGCGAACGCCTGGAGCTTGCTCGCCTTGTTGAGGCCGGCGACGCCGTTCTCGCCGCCGCGGACGCTGATCGCACGCTTCGAGGAGCGATAGAAGCTGAAGATGAAGGCGTTGCGGCCGGAGAAGTTGTCGTAGTCGCCCTGGAATCCGCCGAAGACGACCTCGCTGTTTCCCGGACAGGTCGCCGTCGCCGTCTTCGAGGTGTGCACGGGGATCATCTCCGTCGCCACCGAGGTCTTCGGCGCACTGCCCTTGCCGCAGATCGCGATCGCTGTCACCGACTGCTTGGTCGTCCGGTAGTTGACGACGGAAACCTGCCAGGTGCGGTTGGAGGTCCTCTGCAGCCCCATGATGTCGACCCGCGGCTGCCCGTCGGAGCCGTACAGCGGGCTGGGGGCACGCGCCGACCAGCCGCCCCCGATCAGACTCGTGCCCTGCGGACAGGTCGCCTCGACCCTGCGGTACTCATCGTTGGAGGCGCTCTGCAGAACGAGCTTGGTGCGCTTCACGACCTTCGGCTCCTTGCCGGCCTTGCAATAAGCGATCGAGTTCAGCCTGCCGCCACCAAGCGAGGGGCTTGCGGCGACGGTCGACCACTTGTTGGTGTCGTTGCCCACCGGACCCATCGAGGCCGGCCAGAGGAGATGGTCACCGCCGAAGTTGACCTTGGTATCGGTCTTGAAGCCGCCGAAGCCAATGTGCTGGTTGTGCGGACAGCTCGCGGTGACGTTGCCGAACACGTTGTAGGGGAGGAACTTCTGCTCGTCGTTGACGGTGAACGCCCCGAGCGCGGAGGCGACCCCGATCGACCCGAGCGCAACAGTCGTCGTCGCGATCGCCCAGAAGGCGCGCAGGCGACGATCCGAAGCGCCGCTCATCGGTTCCCTCCCCTTGCCGGCTGACATCAAGCTGTCAACGATTCTCACAGGGCGGCGCTTCCGCGTCAATTCCCGCTATCGGGTATCGACGGGAAACCCGTGCTCGACTCAGCCGCAGCCGGTGTTGTTGCCGCAGCTGGGGCAGGTGTAGCAGGAGCCGGTGCGCTGCATCATCCCGCCGCACTGCTCGCAGGCGGGACCCAGGTCCTGGCCCGAGAGCTTCGCCGGGATCACCGGCGGGGTGTCGGTGAGGGCCGCGGCTGCGGGCACCGACTCGCCCGGCTTGGCCTTGGCCTCTCCGTTGCCGCTGCCGCCGCTGGAGTGCTCGTGGCCCTGACCGTTTGTTCCGTTGCCGTTTCCGGTCTCGGCGGCGGCCAGGTCGGCCTCCTTGCGGGCCCGCACCTCGGGGGTGAGGATGCCGAGGTCCTCGAGCTCGTCGAGGTCGTCGATGAAGCGGCTGGCGAGCCAGCGCATGATGTAGTCGGGCATCGACTTGGCGAAGGGGATCTCCGGGTTTTGGGTGATTCCCTCGGGGTCGAAGCGCATGTAGCTGAACTTCTTCACGAAGACCTCGAGCGGGACGCCGTACTGGAGCCCGATCGAGATCGCGGTGGCGTAGGCGTTCATCATCCCCCGCAGGGTCGAGCCCTCCTTGCCGATATCGGTGAGGAAGATCTCGCCGACGGTGCCGTCCTCGTACTTGCCGGCGGTGATGTAGCCCTCGTGGCCGCCGAGAGAGAACTTGTGGGTGATCGACTCGCGCTCACGCGGCATCTTCCGCCGCACCGGGCCGACCGGCTCAGCCTCAGCCTCGGGCTTCTTCTCCTGGGCGTCGGTGCGCAGCGCCTGCGCTGTCTTCGAGCCGTCTCGGTAGATCGCCAGCGCCTTCAACCCGCCATTCCAGCCGCGGGTGTAGGCGTCGGCGATGTCGGCGACGGTGGCCGACTCGGGCAGGTTGACGGTCTTCGAAATCGCCCCCGAAATGAACGGCTGGGTCGCCGCCATCATGTCGATGTGGCCGGTGTGTGAGATCGCCCGCTCGCCAACCGCTACGTCGAATACCGCCAAGTGCTCTTGCTTCAGCCCGGGGGCGCCGATGATGGTCGCGTTCTCGGCGACGTGGGCGTCGATCTGCTCGATCTGCGGCTGGTCGTAGCCGAGCGTGCGCAGCGCCAGCGGCACCGAGCGGTTGACGATCGTCATCTTGCCGCCACCGACCAGCTCCTTGAACTTGACCAGGGAGAAGTCGGGCTCGATCCCGGTCGTGTCGCAGTCCATGAGGAAGCTGATCGTCCCGGTCGGCGCCAGCACCGTCGCCTGGGCGTTGCGGTAGCCGTGGGCCTCGCCGAGCTCTACCGCCTCGTCCCAGGCGCGCCGCGCCGCCGCCAGCAGGCCCTCCTCGACCAGCTCGTCGTCGAGCTCGTAGGAGGCATCTCGGTGCATCCTCATCACCGCGTTGTGGGGCTCGCGGTTCTTCTCGTAGGCGTCATAGGGCCCGGTCGCCTCGGCGGAGATCTGCGCCGACTCGCGGTAGGCGCGCCCGGTCATCAGCGCCGTGATCGCGGCCGCCACCGCCCGGCCCTCGTCGGAGTCGTAGGGCAGACCGTCGGACATCAGCAGGGCGCCGAGGTTGGCGTAGCCGAGGCCAAGCTGGCGGAAGGCGACGGCGTTGGCGCCGATCCCCTCCGTCGGGTAGCTGGAGAAGCCGACGATGATCTCCTGCGCGAGGAAGACGATGTCGACCGCGTGCTCGAACTCCTCGACCTCGAAGGTGCCGTCCTCGCGACGGAACTTCATCAGGTTGAGCGAGGCCAGGTTGCAGGCCGAGTCGTCCACGTGCATGTACTCGCTGCACGGGTTCGAGGCGTTGATCCGCCCCGACTCGGGGCAGGTGTGCCAGCGGTTGATGGTGGTGTCGTACTGGACGCCGGGGTCGGCGCAGCGCCAGGCGGCCTCGGCGATCTGGTTCATCAGGTCGCGCGCGTCGAGCGTCTTCGTCGGCTTGCCGCCGACCCGGGCGATCAGATCCCAGTCGTCGCCGTCGGCCACGGCCTGCATGAACCGGTCGGTAACCCGGACCGAGTTGTTGGCGTTCTGGTACTGGATCGAGGTGAAGCCCTCGCCGTCGATCGACATGTCGAAGCCGGCGTCGCGCAGGGCGGCGGCCTTCTCCTCCTCGCGCGCCTTGCACCAGACGAAGTCCTCGATGTCGGGGTGGTCGACGTCGAGCACGACCATCTTCGCCGCGCGGCGGGTCTTGCCGCCGGACTTGATCGTGCCGGCCCAGGCGTCGGCACCGCGCATGAAGCTGACCGGGCCCGAGGCGAGACCGCCCTTGGATAGGTGTTCGACCGAGCCGCGGATGTTGGAGAGGTTGATCCCCGACCCCGACCCGCCGCGGAAGATCATCCCTTCCTTGGTGTTCCAGTCGAGGATCGACTCGATCGTGTCGTCGACGCTGAGGATGAAGCAGGCCGAGCACTGCGGCGTCTCCTCGAAGCCGACGTTGAACCAGACCGGCGAGTTGAAGGCGGCCTTCTGGTTGAGCAGGATCGCGGTCAGCTCCATCTCGAAGGTGTCGGCGTCCTCGGGGGTGGCGAAGTAGCCGCCCTCGCGGCCCCAGCCGGCGATCGTGCCGGCGACGCGGCCGATCATCTGCTTGACCGAGGACTCGCGCTGCTCAGAGCCGAGCTTGCCGCGGAAGTACTTCTGGGCGACGATGTTGGTCGCGTTCTGCGACCAGCTCTTGGGGAACTCGACCCCCCGCTGCTCGAAGGCGGGATCCTCGGGATCGCCGATGACCGCGTCGCGGATCTCCCACTCGACCTGATCGAACGGGTGCACTCCGGGAGAGCTGAATCGTCGCTCGACCGCGATCCCCCGGCGGGTCGTAGCGGTGGTGCTCTCAGCGGTCCTCGGCATCTACTTCTCTCCTCTCAGCAGGCTTCAGGGGGTAATTACCCAGGATCGCTCTCGAGTCGGATGGAACCGGCGGCGGCGATCGGCGCAACGAGCGGGGAATTCTCGGACGGCGACCCGGTGTCCGGGCCCGGCTCGGAGTCGAGCTGCGCAAGCTCCGCCTGCACCTGCTCGACGTCGAGCTGCTTGTAGACGGCGGCGAACTGAAGGTAGGAGACGCGGTCGATCCGGCGCAGGCCCTCGAGGCACATCTCGCCGATCCGCGCCGCCTCCAGCTCGCCCCCGGCGCGCTCGACCTCGACCTCGATCCGCTCGACCAGGGCGTCGACCTCGGCCCCGCCGACGGGGCGCTTGTGGGCCGCGCGCGCCAGCCCCCCGCGCAGCTTGGCGCGGTCGAAGGGCTGGCGCTCACCGCCCCGCTTGCGGACGTAGAGGGGGCCGCGCTGGTAGCGCTCATAAGTGGTGAAGCGATGGCCGCAGCTCGAGCACTCGCGGCGCCGGCGCACCGATGCTCCCTCCTCAGCTCTGCGGCTCTCCTTGACCTTGCTCTCCTCGAACGTGCAACTGGGGCAACGCACACGCTTAATTCTACTAGGGATAGGGCAGGAATCCTGCCTCGACACCCACATATAGCGGTTGCAGGCGGAAAACATCCCGCGATTTGGGCTATGTAGTCTTTACCGCCATGGTCGACGACTTCAAGCGGGGCGCCGAGCGCGCCGGCGAGCGCATCAGCGCCGCCCGCGAAGCGGCCTCGGAGCGCGCCGGGGCCGCCCGCGAGGCGGCATCGGAACGCGCCGGGGCCGCCCGCGAAGCCATGGGCGACGCCCGCGAGGCGATGGGCGAGCGCGCAATCGCCGCCCGCGAGGCCGCGGTCGAGGGCGCGGTGGCCGCCAAGGACGTCGCCGCCGAGGCGATTGCCGCGGTCAAGCCGCGGCTGCGGGGCGTCTCGCACGAGTGGGCCTTCTTCGTCTCGCTGGGGCTGGGCGCGGCCCTGATCCTCTACGCGAAGACGCCGAGGGCGACGCTGGCGGTGGCGATCTACGCCGTCAGCCTCTCGGCCCTGTTCGGGACGAGCGCCCTCTATCACCGGGTCAACTGGAAGCGGCCCAGCGCCCGGCGCTGGATGCGCCGCCTCGACCACTCGATGATCTTCCTGCTGATCGCCGGCACCTACACCCCGTTCGCGCTGCTGGTCCTCCACGGCCCCCTTGCGTACGCGATCCTCGCCGTGGTCTGGGTCGGCGCCCTCGCCGGGGCGATCATGGAGATGGTCTGGATCGAGTCGCCGAAGTGGGTCCACGCCCTCGTCTACCTCGCGCTCGGCTGGGTCGCTGTCGCCGCCTTCCCCTCCCTGCTGAGCGCGATGGGCCTCACCGGCGCCCTGCTGCTGGCCACCGGCGGCGCCCTCTACACGGCCGGCGCGGTCATCTATGCGACCCAGCGCCCCGACCCCAACCCCGCCGTTTTCGGCTATCACGAGGTCTTCCACCTGTTCGTGATCGCCGCCGCCGCGATCCACTTCACCACGATCGCGCTCTACGCCCTCCCTGCCGCCTGAGCGATACCGGCCCGGGCCGGCAGCGTTCGGGACCCGTCTCGCGATTCAGCCTGCCAGCGCGGCCGAGTGCCGCTCCTTGGCGGCCTCGATCAGCTCCAGCAGCTCCGGCTCGCGGCCGCCGCGGACCAGCGTCACCGGGTCGGGATCGCCGTTGACGATCTCCTCGAAGAACTGCTTGCGGTCCTGGTAGGTCGGCAGCGTTCCCTTGGCCCAGCCGCGGGCTTCGTTGAGGATCACGGCGAGGCGGGCGTAGGGCTCGCCGAACATCTCCGCGATCTCCCGCTTCATCCGCTTCGCCAGCGCCGGCGAGGCCCCCGCGGTCGAGATCGCGATCGCCAGCGGACCGCTGCGGACGATCGCGGGGAGGATGAAGTTGCACAGCGGCGGTACGTCGACGACGTTGACCAGCATCGCCCGGCGCTCGGCGTCGTCGAAGACGTCGATGTTGACCTCGCTCTGGTCGGTCGCCGCGATCACCATGAAGGCGCCCTCGAGGTCGGCCTCGCCGGCGTAGGGCCGCGCGCTCCCAGTGGATCGAGCCCTCCTCGGCGAGCTCGGCGATCGCCCGGTGGGCGTTGGGTGCGATCACGGTGACGTCGGCGTCGCAGGCGAGCAGTCCCTCGACCTTCTCGAGGCCGATCTCGCCGGCGCCGACGACCAGGCAGCGACGCCCGCTCAGCTTCAGGCAGGCGATGTAGAAGGGGGTCTCGAGCATGTCCCGCACGCATGACTGGTCGCAGATCCCCTTGCGGAACTGGCACACGCAGGGCTTGCCGGCATAGGCCTGGGCGGGCATCGTGCGGAAGGTTAGTGAGGACGGGCTCTGATCGCGACGGTTGGAGCGCGTCCGTCGTTTGGTCGTCACCACCCATCGGCGTGGCGCGCGCCGCGGGGGCGGCTAGAGCGAGTCGAGGGTCAGGCGCAGGCCCTCCTCGAGGCCGATCCGCGGGGTCCAGCCGAATGCCTCGGCGGCGCGGGAAGGGTCGATCGAGATCCGCTGCACCTCGCCGCGGCGGGCAGGGGCGAGCTGCGCCTCGAATCCGCTCTCGCCGCTGAGGTCGCGTAGTCCCTCGACCAGGTCGAGCACCGTGGTCTCGACCCCGGTGCCGATGTTCAGGGATCCGGTGACGTCGCTGTCGGCCGCCGCCAGCGCGGCCGAGACGATGTCCCCCACGTATATGTAGTCGCGGGTCTGAAGGCCGTCGCCGAAGACGATCGGGCGCTCGCCGGCGCGCAGGCGGCCGCAGAAGATGGCGATCACGCCCGCCTCGCCCAGCGGGTCCTGGCGCGGGCCGTAGACGTTGCCGAGCCGCAGGCTGACCCCGGAGAGGTCGTAGAGGCGCTCGTACAGGGCCACGTAGCCCTCGGCGGCGAACTTGCTCTGGCCGTAGGGGGAGAGCGGCTCGATCGCGGTGTCCTCGGGCAGGGGCAGCGTCCTGCCCTCGCCCTCGCCGTAGATCGCCCCTCCGGTGGAGATGAAGACGAACCGGGGCGCCTCGGCGTTGCGCGCGGCCTCGAGCAGGTTGGCGGTCCCGCCGACGTTGATCGAGGCGTCGAAGGCCGGGTCGGCGACCGACTTGCGGACGTCGATCTGGGCCGCCAGGTGGAAGACCGCCTCCGGCCTGACCCGATCGAACAGAGGCGCCACGCAGTCGGCGTCGCGGATGTCGCCTTCGACCAGCTCGGCGCCGGCTTCCAGGGCCGCATCGAGGTTCTCCCGGCGGCCGGTCGAGAGATCGTCGATGACCGTCACCTCGTCGCCGCGGGAGAGCAGCTCGTCGACCAGATTCGAGCCGATGAAGCCCGCCCCGCCTGTGACCAGAGTCCGCATCGAGCGACGATCCTACGCACGTCCACAATCGCTCGTCGGCCACCCTGAAGTGCCCGCAGGGCAGCTTTCACGCTTCCCGGGGCCGGGTTTGGCCCCTGCTACCCTCGCCGCCCCATGCGACTGATAGTCACCGAGAAGAACAACAGCGCCAAGAAGATCGCCCAGATCCTCGGCGGCAGCCCCTCCGAGGAGAAGTCCTACAAGGTCCCCTACTACACCTGGTCGGATTCGGCCGGGGAGCACCGCACGATCGGCCTCAAGGGGCACGTGCTCAACCCCGCCTTCCCCGAGGGCTACTCGAACTGGCAGGAGACCGACCTGCACGACCTGATCGACGCCGAGCTGATCAAGGAGCCGACCGACAAGAACGTCGTCAAGGCGATCAAGAAGGTGGCCAAGGAGGCCGACGAGCTGATCATCGCGACCGACTTCGACCGCGAGGGCGAGCTGATCGGCCTCGAGGCCCTGGAGGAGATGCTCGACGCCAACCCCGGTCTCGGCGCCCGGGAGGAGGCCGACGCCGGCACTCTGCGGATCAAGCGCGCCCGCTACTCGGCCCTGACCAAGGAGGAGATCGAGCGCGCCTTCTCCAACCTCGACGAGCTCTCCTACCCGCTCGCCAACGCCGGCGCCGCCCGCCAGTACATAGACCTGCTCTGGGGCGCGACCCTGACCCGCGCCGTCTCCCTGGCGACCCGCCGCTTCGGCTCCAACTTCCTCTCGGTCGGCCGGGTCCAGAGCCCGACCCTCGGCCTCCTGGTCGAGCGCGAGATGGAGCGCCGCGCCCACGTCGCCAAGCCCTACTGGGAGGTGTTCGCCAAGTTCTCCGGCCCCGAGGGCTCCTTCGAGGCGCACCACGAGACCGACAAGTTCTGGGAGAAGGCCGGGGCCGACGGCGCGGTCGCCGGCACTTCCAGCCCGGGCAGGGTGAAATCGGTCACCTCGCGCCGCAACACTCGCAAGCCCCCGGCCCCCTTCAACACCACGGCCTTCACCACAGACGCTTCGAGCCGCCTCGGCATCACCCCGGCCGCGGCGATGCGGATCGCCGAGGACCTCTACATGGACGGCTTCATCTCCTACCCGCGGACCGACAACACCGTCTACCCGCCCTCGCTGCCGGTGCGCGAGCTGGTCACCTCGCTGGTGCGGATACCCGACTTCTCCGCCGCCGCCGGGCTGCTCGATGCGCCGCAGCTGACTCCGACCCGGGGCAAGAAGGAGACGACCGACCACCCACCGATCTACCCGACCCAGGCGCTCTACCCGAACGCCCTCGAGGGCCCCAAGCGCCGGGTCTACGAGCTGGTCGTGCGTCGCTTCCTCGCCACCTTCTCGGCGCCGATGATCACCGAGTCCACCCGGGCCGACATCACCGCCGGCTCTGAGACCTACTTCGTCCGCGGCTCGGTCGTGGTCGAGCCCGGCTACGCCGGTGTCTACACCTACGCCCGCTCCCCCGACGAGGAGATTCCGCCGCTTTCCGAGGGCGACGAGCTGGCGCTCGACGGCGAGCCATGGATGGCGGACAAGGAGACGCAGCCACCCTCGCGCTACTCGCAGGGCAAGCTGGTCGAGCTGATGGAGGAGCGGGGCCTCGGCACCAAGGCCACCCGCGCCGACATCATCCAGAAGCTCTATGACCGCGGCTACGTCTACGGCAACCCGCCGGTCCCTTCGGAGACCGGGATCGCGATGTACGAGGCGTTCAGGAAATACGTGCCGGAGATGGCGACCCCGGAGATGACGGCGAAGCTGGAGGCGGAGATGGACCAGATCGCCGCCGGCGAGATGACCAGGGACGGCGTCGTCGGCGACAGCCGCCAGCTCCTGCACCAGACGACGACCGAGATCGAGGAGAGACGCGAGGACCTGGCCAAGGTCGTCTGGGCCGGAATGGACGAGGACAAGTTCCTCGGGCCCTGCAAGGTCTGCGAGGAGGCGGGCCGCGCGCACGAAGACGGCTCGCCCAACAGGCTGCGGATCATCGAGCTCAAGGGCGGCAAGCGGATGTACGGCTGCGAGGGCTGGAATCGGGAGGAGCCCGACTCGCCCGACTCCTGCAAGGTCTCGGGTCCGCTGCCCGGCCGGGGGTACGAGCTCTGGCGCCTCGAGGACCACTGCTCGATCTGCGGTGAGATGCCGAGGCTGACGGTGAAGGGCTTTCGCGGCCGCCCCTGGAAGCTCTGCCTCAACGACGACTGCCCCTCGATGGTGGAGATGCGCGAGAAGCGGGCCGAGCGCGAGGCAGCCCGGGCGGCCAAGAAGGAGATGAAGGAGAAGGCCGAGGCCAACGGCGAGAGCGCCGACTCCGATGCCGCCACAGGCAAGGCGCCCAAGGCCCCGCCCGACCCCGGAACCCGCCGCCGCAAGCGGGCACGCAAGACCGGCAGCGCGGCCAAGTCCTAGAACCTTGGCCGGCGGCTAGCGACTCCCTCGTGTTCGTCTCACTCGAGGGGATCGACGGTTCGGGCAAGAGCACCCAGGCGAAGCTGCTGGCCGAGGCGCTCGGGCCGCAGACGCTGCTGATCCGCGAGCCGGGCGGGACCGACTCGGCCGAGCGGATCCGGGAGCTGCTCGCCGACCCCGCCCTCGAGCTCGACCCGCTGGCGGAGCTGATGCTCTTCTGCGCCGCCCGCGCCGACCTGGTCAGCCGCGTTGTCCGCCCGGCGCTGGAGAGCGGCCGCGACGTCGTCTCCGACCGCTTCTCCGACTCCAGCGTCGCCTACCAGGGGGCGGCGCGCGGGCTCGGCGCCGGCCTCGCCATCGGCCTCTGCGACACCGCGACGGAGGGCCTCTGGCCGGACCTGACGGTGCTGATCCGGCTCGAGCCCGAGGCGGGGCTGGCCCGCGCCGGCGGCGAGGACCGCTTCGAGACCGAGGGGCTCTCCTTCCAGCGCGAGGTCGCCGAGGCCTACGAGGAGATCGCCAAGGTCGCCGCCGACCGGTTCGCGGTCGTCGACGGCGAGGGAAGCGTGGAGGAGGTCCAGGCCCGGGTGATGGAGGCGGTGCGGTCCAAGCAGGAAGAGGGAGAAGGGGGCGGCTCGTGAGCGGGGACGGCGGGAGCGTGCCGGCGACGCTCGCCGAGGCGACCGAGCACCAGCCGCGGGCGCGGGTGGCGCTGGCCGCCGCGCTTGCCTCGGGACCCTCCCACGCCTACCTCTTCCGCGGTCCGCGCGGATCGGGCAAGGCGGCTGCCGCCCGCGCCTTCGCCGCCGAGATCATCGCCGGCGCCTGCGACGATCCCGCCGGTGCCCGGCGCCGCGTCCTGCAGCGGCCCTCGCCCCACCCGGATCTCGTCTGGCTGGCTCCGCGCGGGACCCAGCACCTGGTGGACGACGTCCGCGAGCAGGTGATCCGGGCGGTCGCCCTGCGGCCGTTCGAGGGCGGGCGCCGGATGTTCGTGATCGAGGCCGCCGAGGCGATGCGTGACGAGAGCCAGAACGCGCTGCTGAAGACGCTCGAGGAGCCGCCCGCCTACGCCCACCTGATCCTGCTCAGCTCCGAGCCCGAGGCGCTGCTGGAGACGATCGCCTCGCGCTGCCAGCCCGTCGCCTTCGCCGCCCTGCCGGCGGCAGCGCTGGCGCAGGCGCTCGAGGGCCTTGGTGAGCCCGACCGGATCGCGGCGGCGGCGAACCTGTCGGCCGGCGATCTCGAGCGGGCACGGTATCTGCTCTCTGAGGCGGGGGCCGGGATCCGCTCCGAGGCCGAGTCCTGCGCCGGTGCGGCCCTGGCCGGCGAGGTCGGATCGGCACCCTGGAGCGGTCTGCTCGCCTCCGCCGAGGTCGCCGGAGAGGAGGCCGAGGCAACGGCACGCGAGGCGCTCGATGCCGAGAAGGAGATGGGGGTGCGGCGCTCGGCAAGGGAGGCCGCCGACGAGGCGCGCCGGGCGGGCCGCCGGCGGCGGACCGAGGTGCTCGACCTCGGCCTCGAGCTCTGCGCGGCCTGGTTGCGCGACCTGGTCGCGGTCTCGGCCGGCGCCGAGGACGTCGTCTTCAACTGCGATCGGCTCGAACGCCTGCGAGGCTCGGCGGAGGGCCTCGACCCCGCCCGCGCCCGGGCGGCGGTCGAGCTGGTGGCCGAGAGCCGCCGCCGGCTCGACCTCAACGTCTCCGAGGAGCTAGCCCTCGAGGCGCTCTTCTTCCGACTCGAGGCGCTGCTCGCCCCGGCCGCCTGAGCCCGGGTCCCGGCTCTCCCCGTTGGCGCTCGGCTCCGGCCCCTGCTCCGTGGCCCGCTCCAGGGCCCGCTCCTGCGCCAGCCTCGTGATCTGCTCGGACTGGCGCGAGACGATGACGCTGAAGTTGAGCGCGAGGCCGAGCAGGAGCAGGAGGACGAGCGAGAACAGGGCGACGTTTGTGTCGCGTACGCCCATCGCGTCGGCGACCACCTCGAGCAGGCCGGGGAAGGCGGCGCCGGCCAGCATCCCCAGGCCGGCGACGAACCAGATCACGCTGTAGCGCTCCTGCAGCCGGTGGCGCCGGATCATCTCCAGGATCATCGCCATGAAGACAATGGCGATCACCGCCGCCAGGATCCGCGCCTGCGGGGTCAGGTGGACGGTCGGGCTGGTGGAGGCGGCGAGAAGCGGGCTCACCGGTCCCCGTACTCCGGGCTCTTCGGCCGGAACTGGCCGACCATGAGGACGATCAGCCCCTTGAAGATGAAGAAGGCCGATCGCAGCGGCGTCAGGAACGTGTCCCCGCCGCTGCGTGGCAGCATCCGCACGGGGACCTCCTCCACCCGCAGGCCCTGGCGAACCGCCCGCTGAAGCGACTCGATCTCTGCGAAGTCGGGCGAGTAGCGATCCCCGAACAGCGCCATCACCCGCCGGTTCGCCGCCCGCATGCCACTGGTCGTGTCGGTGAAGCGGTGCTGGGTGATGACGGTGAGGAAGAAGCGGAAGACGCCGGAGCCGATCCGCCGCGAGATCGTCGGCCGGTAGTCCTCGCTGCCCGCGGCCGAGGGGTCGCTGTAGCGGGAGCCGATCACGAGGTCGGCCCTGTCTTCGCGCACCTCGTCGAGCAGGCGGGCGACCTCGAACGGCGGGTGTTGGCCGTCGGCGTCGAGGTGGGCGCAGAAGTCATAGCCCTCGCGCAATGCGTAGAGGTACCCGGTCTGAAGCGCGGCGCCGAGGCCCTGGTTGAAGGGCAGCGGGGCGACAGTCGCGCCCGCCTCGCGGGCGCGCTCGGCGGTGGCGTCGGTGGAGCCATCGTCGATGACGAGGACGTCGGCGTCGGGGAGGCTCTCGCGCAACCCGGAGATGACGGTCGCGATCGAGGCCTCCTCGTTCCACGCCGGGATGAAGACAAGCGTTCGCACCGGCCGATTCTGCCACGAACCTTGGTTGCCGCCGGCACGGGTTCGCCCGTGGCTCGGTTAGCTTTGTGTTAGGAACCACTAATGCGGCGAGGACTACGGACCAGATCTCCAGGCAAGGGGCCCCCTCGCATCGGCATGCGGCTGTGGCTCGCCGGCGCCTTCGCCCTGGTCGGCCTGATCACCGCCACCGCGGTCTACCTGCTGGTCAGCGACTCCAGCGAGAGGGCGCTCGCAGACCGCGCCACCGACCTCGCCGTCGGGCGCACGATCACCGTCGCCGACAGCGTCGGGGAGGCAAAGGGCGACGTCGCCGACGTGATCGCCGGGTCCAAGGGCGGCGGCTTCATCGCCTGGTACTTCGATCGCTCGGGGAAGCTGGTCGCGCCGATCCCGCCGGGCGCCGCGCTGGCTCCGATCTCGGTTCGCCGCAGTGCGGTCGGGATGGCGCTGGATGGCGGCCGCTACACCGGGACCCTGCCCGGGGGCGAGGTGACCGTTGTCGCGGTCCCGGTCTTCAGCGAGGGCGGCATCTCGGGGGCCCTGCTGGGGCGCTCGTCGCGCTCCCAGGTGCTCTCGAGCGTGATCACCCGGCTACGCAGCGACAGCCTGCGGGCGTTGGGGATCGCCGTCCTCGTTGGCGTTCTCGCCGGCTTCCTCGTCGCCACCGTGATCGCACACAGGGTGAAGCGGCTTGCCTCGGGCGCGGAGGAGATGGCGGCGGGGTCATTCGACGTCTCGCTCGACACCTCCGGCCGAGACGAGATCGGCGACCTGGCGCGGGCGCTGGACTCGATGCGGGCCTCGCTTGAGGAGAGCTTCGGGGTGCTGACGGCGGATCGCGACAAGCTGACGGCGATCTTCGACGGCCTCACCGATGCGGTCATGGTCGTCGATGACGATGGAGCCGTCCGCTTCTCCAACAGCGCCGCGGCGAAGCTGGTGGACTCCGACGGCCGGGCGCCGGAGGCGATGGTGCCGCAGCTGCGGCGGGCGTCCGACGTCGGCTTCTCCGCCCACCCGGCCCTGCGGATCGGCGATCGCGCCTACGCGATCCAGGCCCGCGACCTTCCCGAGGAGGGGGCCGTGCTGGCAGTGGTTCGCGACCGCACCGACGAGATGCGCCGCGAGTTCGCCGAGCGCGACTTCGTCTCCAACGCGGCCCACGAGCTGCGCAACCCGCTGGCCGGGATCTCGGGCGCGATCGAGGTGCTTCAGACCGGCGCCAAGGACGACCCTGAGGCTCGCGAGCACTTCCTCGAGCGGCTCTCCCAGGACGCCGAGCGGATGAGCCGCCTGACCGAGTCGCTGCTGACCCTGGCCCGGGTCGAGGCGCTTGGCGCCGGCGAGGAGGACGTCGTCGACGTCGAGGCCGCGGTCGCCGACGTCACCGCAGCTGTCGGGGTCCAGCCGGGGATCGAGTTGAGCGTGGACCTCGAGCCCGACCTGGCGGCGAAGGGCGACCCGACGCTGCTGCGGCAGGTGCTGATCGGCCTCTTGACCAATGCCTACAAAAACACGCCCACCCCCGGCGCCGTTACCGTTCGCGGCCGCCGCGACGGCGAGACGGAGGTCGTATTGGAAGTCATCGACACCGGCACCGGTATCCCCGCTGCCGAAATTGAGAGGGTCTTCGAGCGCTTCTACAGGCGCTCCGAGTCGCGCCAGCAGGAGGGGTTCGGGCTGGGTCTGGCGATCGCCCGCAGGATGGTCAGCGTCATGGGCGGCAGGATCGGAGCGGCGTCGGTCGAGGGCGAGGGCAGCACCTTCTGGGTGCGCCTGCCCGTCGCACAACCCAGCCCCACACCGGTCGCATGAGCCTGAACGGAGCCGACATATGAGCAGTGGACGGATACTGATCGCCGACGACGAGCCCTCGGTCCGCGACTCCGTCGGCTACGCCCTCGACCAGGAGGGCTTCGAGGTGATCGGCGCAGTCGACGGCAACGACGCGATGGAGAAGATCGGCGAGGACGGCATGCCCTTCGACCTGCTGATTCTCGACATCATGATGCCCGGACCATCGGGGCTCGACATCTGCCGCGACGTCCGCGCCCGCAGCGCGGTGCCGATCATCATCCTCACCGCCAAGGACGCCGAGGTCGACAAGGTCGTCGGCCTCGAGGTGGGCGCCGACGACTACGTGACCAAGCCGTTCTCGGTGCGCGAGCTGCTCGGCCGCGTCCGCGCCCAGCTGCGCCGCCAGGAGCTCGACCGCTCGCCGCTGGCGCAGGAGAGCCGGATCGAGGCCGGCCCGGTCTCGATCGACCTCGCCCGCCACCTGGTCATGGTGCGCGGCGAGCAGGTCAACCTGACCCGCTCCGAGTTCCAGCTGCTGCGGCTGCTGGCGGCGCGCCCCGGCGAGGTCTTCCGCCGCGCCCAGATCATGGAGGAGCTGTGGCAGACCGAGTTCGACGGCGACGAGCGCGCCTGCGACGTCCACATCTCCAACCTGCGCCAAAAGGTCGAGCGCGACGCCCAGCGCCCCGAGCTGGTCGTAACCGTGCGCGGCGTCGGCTACAAGTTCAACGACGAGGCCTGAGCCCCCGCCCCGTTCGCGAGAGTGCAATTTCCTCTCATAGTGAGAGGATTCTCAACTCTCGTCGTCTGCGCCGGGTGATCCGGCGGCCGCCTCCAGTGCCGTCAACGACTGCTCCAGCCAGCGGCTGAAGTAGAGCTTGCCGAGGACCGCGTCGAAGATCCGGTAGCGGGCGCCGACCGGGTCCATCCCGAACTCGACGTCGACGAAGGTGTCGCCCTGGGCCTCGGTCAGCAGCCAGCGTGTGTAGGTGCCCGTGTTGGTGCAGCGCATGTGGATCTCGTGCATGTCGTCGAGCCGCTCAATCGTCAGCGTCGTCTCTAACCGGCCGCTCAGATCCCTGGTCACCTGGGCGTAGTTGTCGCCCTCGTCGAAGCGCTCGCCGCGGACCTCGATCACCCGCGGCCACCACTCGGGGTGGCAGCCGGGGTCCCCGACCAGTTCCCAGATCCTGTCCGGGGGAGCGTTGATCAGCGCTTGGCGGCGTGCGACCGACATCGAACGACCAGATCCAGTCTGGCACGAGTCCGAAGCCGACGCCCGGACTCGAACCGGGGACCCCTTCATTACGAGAGCGCCAATCGCCGCGCCTTTGGGTTGATCTCAGTTCGGTCCGGTGATCTCAGGTGCCCCTGGTGGGGGTCAGAAATGCCGAGTTCGGGACATACCTGGGGACGCGTAAGTCCCGCCGTCGCCATGGGCGTGAATCCGTCGCGTGGACTCGGCGAAGACCCGAGATCAGACCGCACTCACGAGGCGCAGTCCCGGAACGCGCCCGAAATCGGTCGCGTTGCGGGTGGCCAGGCCGAGTCCGTGCGCTAGCGCAGTGGCGGCGATCCAGAGGTCGTGCGCGCCGATGACCTCGCCGCGCGCGGCGAGGTCAGCCCAGATCTCGGCGTGCACCCTGGCCACTTGCTCGGTGATCGGGATCGCCCTCAACGCTCCGAGTAGATGCTCGACGAAGGCGCGGCGCTGCGTTCGTCGGGCGCCGCTCGCCCGAGCGACGCCGTGCAGCAGCTCGCTGACGGTAATGACGCTGATCGCACGGTCCTCCTCGCCGAGCAGCCGCTCGACCTCGGGGGTCCCGGCGCCGCGCTCGACATCGACCAGCAAGTCCGTGTCGATCAGGAGGGCCACGGCTCGCCCGGTGGCCCGGCGGCAGCGCGCAGCTCGCGGAGATCCCCGGCAAACTTCTCGTCGGGCCCCGGCGCATTCGCAATCAGCTCACGGAAACGATCCGCCGAAAGCAGGTGCACCTTCGGCGGTGCGATCACGGCGACCGCTGCCCCACTTCGGGTCACCTCGACTTCCTCGCCGGCGCTTACCCGGTTGAGAACCTCGGAGAAGCTCCTCGCAGCCTCGGTTGCGCTCATGCGGGTCATGTCCGAAGAATATCAGATAAATCAGAGTACCGTCGATGGTGACGCACGCAGCCCGAAGCGCCGACAGGAAGGTAGGTGCTCATAAAGCCGACGCCCGGACTCGAACCGGGGACCCCTTCATTACGAGTGAAGTGCTCTACCAGCTGAGCTACGTCGGCGGGCTCCGGCATTGTAGGTGGGGGCGGGCGGGCGTCGCGCCGGTTCCGTCGAGGCCGGCGTCGATGATCCAGGGATGGCGGGCCGCGGCATCCCCCAGCGCAAGCGCGACGAGCACGAGCTCGAGTTCTCGCGGATCGTCGCCTTCAGCGACGGCGTCTTCGCGATCGCCATCACCCTTCTCGTGCTGCAGATCGAGGTGCCCCATGGCGTCACGTCCAATAGCCAGCTCTGGCACGAGATCTTCCATCAGAACGGGGACCTTTACGCCTTTGCGATCAGCTTCGCCGTGATCGGTCGCTTCTGGGTCATCCACCATCGCTTCTTCACCGAAGTGACCGGCTTCGACAGTCGCCTGATGACGATCAACCTCGTCTATCTCTTCTGGATGGTCGCTATCCCCTTCTCGAGCCAGGTGCTCGGCGAGTACGGCGACGACGCCGCCGGCGTGATCGTCTACGCGTCGAATCTCGCACTGGTGACGCTGACCGGTGCCCTGATGACCACCTACGCGGTCCGCGCCGGCCTCACCGCCGAAGGTCGCTCTGAGGAGATCCGATCCAACCGCAACGGCGGCCTCTGGGCCTGCGCCGTCTTCCTCGTCTCGATCCCGGTTGCGGCGGTCGACCCCCACATCGCGCCGTTCATTTGGCTGCTGCTCTTCTTCGACCCCAGCGACCGCATCGCCCACCGCGCCGGCGTTCGCTGAACGGCTTGGACCGACCGCTCGCTGAAGGGTTCTGACCACCTCTGGGTGCGTCAATCGTTCAGCGAGCCGCTCATCCATCGCCGCCCGGCGATGATCTCGTCCCGCTCGGCGAGCCGGTTGGCGCGACGCAGCTCCGCCTCCTTCTGGCGGCGGAGCTCGTCCGGCGTCTCGGCCAGCAGCCGCGGCACCGGGCTCGGCCGCCCCTCCTCGTCGAGGGCGACCATGGTCAGGTAGGCGGTCGAGGTGTGATGCGTTTCGCCGGTGCGGGCGTTCTCGGCCTCGACCCGGACGCCAACCTCCATCGAGGTCCGCCAGGCGGCGTTGACCTTGGCCCGGCAGGTGACCAGCTCGCCGACGTTGACCGGGTGCAGGAAGGTCATCCGGTCCATTGCCGCGGTCACGATCCGCACGCCGCAGTGGCGGAGCGCTGCGATCCCGGCGGCCTCGTCGCAGAGCTTCATCACCATCCCGCCGTGGACGAAGCCGGCCGAGTTGGCGTCGGTGATCCCCATCCACTTGACAAGCAGCGACTCCGAGGCCGAGGCGGGGCGGGGGTCGATGCTCACGGCTTCCACAGGAAGGAGATCGAGCGCCCGGGGCGGGAGCAGTTGACCGCGGTGCCGCGGTCGGTCCTGACCGATAGGCAGCGATAGCGGCGCACGCTGCAGGCGGAGCGCGACTCGCCCTTCGCCGGGCGGCAGCGGGGGAAGTTCCACGAGGACATCACCGCAACTCCCGCCTCGCAACCCACCCCGCTCACCCGAAGCCCGGTCAGGACCCCGGCCGTCGGGCACCTCTTCACCGAGGACCCGATCGGCGCCCCAGAGGCGCCGGCGCGCTTGATTGGCTCAGGCGCGCTCGTCGTGTCGTTGCCCGAGGAGCCGCAGCCGGCAATCAGCGCGGCTGCGGCGAGCGCCACCGCGAGTGATCTGAAAGCCGGCTTCATCGCTGCGCCACCCTATCCGGCGAGCTCTCGCGCCCGGGCGAAGACGGCGTCGAGCATCTCCTCGGTCAGGCGCCCGGTGAAGGTGTTCTGCTGGCTCGGGTGGTAGCAGCCGAGCAGCGTCCAGCGTCCCGCCTTCGCCTCGGCCCCGTGCCCGAAGCGCGGCTTTGGACGCGGAATCTCGCCGCCTGCCGCCCTGACCGCCCGCAGCACGCCGTCCCAGGCGAAGCTGCCGAGGGCGACGATCACCCGCGCCCTGGCCAGCAGATCGAGCTCGCGCCCGAGATAGGGGAGGCAGTTGTCGCGCTCCGCGGTGGTCGGGCGGTTCTGCGGCGGCGGGCAGCGGTTGACCGCGGTGACGTAGGCGTCGCGCAGGCGCAGCCCGTCGTCGCGGCGCTCGGAGAGGGCCCGGTTGGCGTAGCCGGCCCGGTGCATGGCTGCGAACAGCCAGTCGCCGGAGCGATCGCCGGTGAAGAAGCGCCCGGTGCGGTTGCCGCCGTGTGCCGCCGGCGCCAGGCCCAGGACGAGGACCCTGGCGCCGGGGTCGCCGAACCCCTCCAGGGGCCTCGCCCAGTAAACCTCCCCGGCGAAGCGGCGGGGAGGATCGGCGGCGCAGCGCCTGGCGCCACTCCACCAGCCGCGGGCATCGGCGGCACTCATGCACCTCGGCGGCCAGCACTTGCAGCTGGGCGAGCCTCTCGGATTCGGTTGTCGGGGATGATCCTGGCATGACGGTCCCTGGTGGAAGGCAAAGAAACGTTCCAGCGCAGATCATCGGCGACCCGGTCTCGCGCCGCGGCTTCCTGACCGGTAGCGGCCTGGTCATCGGCGCCGGCTCCGCTGCCTTCATCTCCGCCTGCGGGAGCGGTGACGGCGGCGCCGTCTCCGACCAGGACACCGATCTCGCCCTGCTCGGCCACGCCCTCGCCCTCGAGCTGACCGCGGTCGAGGCCTACTGGCGCGCCACGAAGCCGCTCGACGGAGGGGATCTGGCCACCTTCCGAACCTTCCTCACCCAGGAGCAGGAGCACGCCGACGCGCTCGCCAGGGCGATCAAGCTGCGGGGCGGGAACGCGGGCGCCAGGTCGCTGCCGCTCGACTACCCGCGGATGAAGAGCCCGCGCGAGGCGCTCGCCTTCGCCGCCGACCTCGAGAACGTCCTCATCGCCGCCTATGTCGAGGCCATCCCGAGGCTCTCGAGGAGCGACCTGCGCGCGACCGCCGCCGAGATTGCCGCCGACGAGGCCGAGCACCTGGCGGTGCTGGCGGGAGAGCTTGGGCGCCCCCAGGCTCCCGATGCCTTCGTCGCCGGTGACCCCGGCGCCCTCTCCCAGGCCGGGCTCCGGGCCGGGACGACGGCGTCAGCGCTGCGGCCGTGACCGTGACAGACGGCGAAGCCTCCACCGGCGGCATCCCCCCCAACGAGGCAACCCGCCGCGACGCCGTCCGCCGCGGCCTGATTGGCGCCGGTGCGGTGGCCGCGGCCTCCGCCATACCCACGCTGCTGCGGGTCGGCACCGCCTTCGCCGACACGGAGGACGACATCTCGGTCCTGGAGAGCGCGATCGCGGTCGAGCAGACCGCCGTGCTCGCCTACGCGACCGGCTACGGCAGCGGCCTGCTCGAGAAGCCGGTGGCCGACGCAGCGAGGTTGCTCCGCGAGCAGGAGCGCGAGCACGCCGACGCGCTCGGCAGGGCGCTTCGCAAGCTCGGCGGAACCGTGCCGGAGCCGCCCACGGTCGCCGACGTCGAGGGGTTGGGCGCGATCCGCAACCAGGCCGACTTCCTCGAATTCGCGATCGGGTTGGAGAACATGCTGGTGGTTGCCTACGACCAGGCGCACCGCAAGCTGGAGAGCCCGGAGCTGCTGAGGACGGCGACCGAGATCATGCTGAACGAGGGCCAGCACCTGGTCGTATTGCGCCAGGCGCTCGGCGCCCGCCCGGCGGACTCGGTGCCGGCGGCGTTCGAGGCCGGTTTGTCCCCAGCGCCGAAACCGGGCGCCGCCGGAAGGGTTTCAGCACCGGCACGCTGAACACCAGAAGACGAGCCACCCGGCGATCCACGCTACGGTTGGGGTGGTCAAGTCATCGAAAGGACCGGATCGTGATTCCCAACATCGGACCGATGGAAGTACTGATCGTCCTGATCGTCGCCCTGCTCGTCCTCGGCCCGAAGAAGCTGCCGGACGTCGGCCGCTCCCTCGGCAAGGGGATCCGCGGCTTCAAGGACACCGTCAGCGGCGCCGACCCGACCGCCGTCCAGGACTCGGAGAAGTCCGAGTCCTGAGCTGCTTTCTCGGCGCTGGACGAGGGGTTAACCTAGACCTCCCGTGACCGGCCCCCTGTACGCCGTCGGGCGGTTCTGCTCGCGGCACCACTATCCGGTGATCGCTCTGTGGGTGGTCGCGGCGGTGGCGCTGGTACTGCTCGGACAGGCTTCGGGGGACAAGACCAACGACAACCTCACCCTTCCGGGGACGGGGTCGACTGCGGCCACCAACCTGCTCGAGGACAAGCTGCCCGACCAGGCCTACGGCAGCAACCCACTGGTGCTGGAAGCGACCAGCGGCAAGCTCACCGACGCCGCCAACAGCAAGGCGGTCTCGCAGACGGTCGCCAACCTGAACAAGGACCCCGACGTCAACAGCGCGGTCAGCCCTCTGTCGGCCGCCGGGTCGGACTTCCTCTCAAAGGACGAGGAGATCGGCTACATCCCGGTGACGCTCGACGTCGGCCCCGGGGACCTCGACGAGGAGGAGGCGCAGGCGGTCCTCGACGCCGCCAATCCGGCCGAGGCGGCCGGGATCGAGGTCTCGGTCGGCGGTTACGTCGGCCAGCAGCTGTCGAAGCCGTCGACCGAGATCAGTGAGGCGATCGGGCTCACGGCCGCGGTGATCATTCTTCTCTTCGCCTTCGGCACGGCGACCGCGATGGCGATGCCGATCATCTCGGCGGTGCTCGGGCTCGCCTGTGCCCTCTCGATCATTCGCCTGCTCGAGAACGTGATGGAGGTGCCGAGCGTGGCCTCGACGCTGGCGACGATGATCGGCCTCGGCGTCGGCATCGACTACGCGCTGTTCATCGTCACCCGCCACAAGCTGCAGTTGCGTGACGGGATGGAGATGATGGAGTCGGTGGCACGGGCAACCGCCACCGCGGGCGGTGCGGTCGTCTTTGCCGGCTTCACCGTGATGATCGCGCTCTGCTCGTTGTTCGTCGCCGGGATTCCGCTGGTGACCGCGCTCGGCCTGACCGCGGCGGTCGCGGTCTTGGTCGCGGTGGTGGCCGCGGTCACCCTGCTGCCGGCGATGCTGGGGGCGCTGGGACCGCACATCAACTCGCTCCGGGTCCAGCTGGGGGGCAGCCACCCCGACGACACCGAGCCCCACGGTTGGGAGCGGTGGGCGCGATGGGTCGCCGGCCGGCCGCTCCCCTCGGCGATCGTCGCCGGTGCGATCCTGGTCGTCCTGGCCCTTCCGATCCGCGACCTCGAGCTGGGCCAGCAGGACAACAGCGCCCTGCCGACCTCGACCACCGCGCGCCAATCCTATGACGGCCTCTCCACCGGGTTCGGCGAGGGCTACAACGGGCCGCTGCTGATCGCGGTCAAATTCGGGACACCCGCCGAGCCCGACCAGAAGAACCTAGACGAGGTCAACTCCTCCCAGCAGAAGCTCGATGCCCAGAAGCAGCAAATCGCCGCCGAGGGGGAGGCGGCGGGACTGTCGCCCTCAGAGGCCGAGCAGCAGGCCGACCAGGAAACGGCGGCGCAGCAGCAGAAGCTGGACCAGCAGCGCAAGCAGGCCGAGGATCCGGCCACCGACCCGCGGCTGACGACCCTGCAGAAGGACATCTCGAAGCAGCCCGACGTCGAGGCCGTCTCTGCAGCGAGCCTCGACAAGAAGGGTACGGCGGCGGTGTTCACCGCGATCTCGAAATCCTCGCCCTCGGCCGACGCCACCGTGGACCTTGTCAACAACCTCCGTGAGACGGTGATCCCGCAGGCGCTGGCGGGCACCGATCTGACCGCCTATGTCGGCGGCCAGACCGCCGGCTATATCGATCTCGCCAACGAGATCTCGGACCAGCTGCCGCTGATGATCCTGATCGTCGTCGGCCTCAGTTTCATCGTCCTCTTCTTCGCCTTCCGCTCGATCTTCGTGCCGTTGAAGGCCGCCTTCATGAACCTGCTCTCGGTGGCCGCCGCCTACGGGATCGTGACCGCCGTCTTCCAGAAGGGCTGGGGGGCGTCGTTGATCGGGCTCGACCACTCGATCCCGATCGTCAGCTACGTGCCCCTGCTGATGTTCGCGATCCTATTCGGCCTCTCGATGGACTACGAGGTCTTCCTCCTGACCCAGATCCGCGAGCACTACGCCGAGCATGGCGACGCCAAGCGGGCGGTGATCGAGGGCCTCGCCAACACCGGCCGGGTGATCACCTCGGCGGCGCTGATAATGGTCTTCGTCTTCAGCAGCTTCGTCCTCAACGGCAACCCCGTGGTCAAGGAGTTCGGGGTCGGCCTCGCGGTCGCGATCGCGATCGACGCCACCATCGTCCGCTGCCTGCTGGTGCCGGCGCTGATGGTCCTGCTCGGCGACCGCGCCTGGTGGCTGCCGCCGGCGCTGGACAGGGTCGTCCCCCGGATCAGCATCGAGGGCGAGGACTACTTCGCCAGGCGCGACGCCGCGGCCCGCGAGGCCCGGGAACCGGCGGGGCAGGGCTGAGGGGAGGGCAAGGTGTTCCCGCTAAATATCCCCAACGTCCTGACGATGCTGCGCATCCTGGCGGTGCCGGTCGTCGTCGTGGCGCTGCTGGGGGAGACGCCCAACGGGGACACGCTCGCCGCCGGCGTCTTCGCCCTGGCTGCGCTGACTGACGGGCTCGACGGCTACATCGCCCGCTCGCGGGGGTCGATCACGACCTTCGGCAAGCTGATGGACCCGGTGGCCGACAAGCTGCTGATCACCGCCGCCCTCGTCTCCCTGGTCTCGCTCGGCCGCCTCGCCGCCTGGGTCGCGATGGTGATCATCGCCCGCGAGTTCGCGGTCACGGCACTGCGCGCGGTGGCGGCCGACCGCGGCATAGTGATCTCGGCCAGCTGGATGGGAAAGGTGAAGACGGTGCTGCAGATCGCGGCCGTGTTCGCCCTGATCGCCTTCGACCCCTCGCCCCTGTGGGTGGACGTCCTCGTCTATCTCGCGGTCGCCGCAACCCTGATCAGCGGCTTCGACTACTTCTTCGGGCTGCGCAAGCGGATCGAGGAGGCACAGGCAGCGCGCGGCTCCGGCGTTCAGCGCTCCTGATCAGGAGCGGCGCCGGAGGGGCTGGCACAGGGCAACCCCTAGGCGGGGCCCCCGCAGATCGGCGCCTCCAGCCACTCGCGCATGGTCAGGTGGTGGCGCTGGTGCTCGCCGCTGGCCAGCTCCGAGCGCAGGTCCTCGAGCGAGCCGTAGCGCTCGGCGACGACGTTGTGGCGGTGGATCGTCTCCAGGTTCTCCTGGCGGGCCATGACGAAGGCGCCGGGGTCGAGGTCGGGATGCACCTCGACCACCCGCCGGATCATCTCCCTGACGCAGTCCTCGACGAAGCGCGGCTGCGAGTGGGCCTTCTCGACAACGGCCAGCTCGTCCGGGCGCTTCATCAGCTCGTAGATCTCGGAGCTCATCGACTGCTCGACGATCCGCAACAGCTCGCGGGCGTCGATGTCGGCCTCGCAGCCCTCCGGGCAACCGACCCAGAGGGTGCCGATGCCGCGCTGGTTGTGGGTCGCGATCGGGACCGCCTCGAGGGCGTCTGCAGATCTGCTCGTCGTCGAAGCCCCGCTGGGCCAGGCGTTCGCGGGCGACGCCGGCGACCATCTCCTGGGCGCAGGGGCAGGCGGTCATTCCCTGGGCCTGGACCCCGGTGAGGGTGCGGGTGCCCCGCTCGGAGGAGACCGCGGTGCCGAACAGGGTGTAGATCTCCTGCGTCTGCTGGCCGGAGACAGGCGCCGGGACCGTCTCCGGGTAACGGGCAGCGACCGAGACCTCCGAGCGCAGGCCGCGCTGGCTCTCGCGAATGCGTTCGGCGATGTGGGCGGCGAGGGTCTCGGCGTGGAAGGGGGCTTCGCTGAGGACTACCTCGTTGATCGCCTCCCCGACGACCTCCTCGAAGCGCGACATGTGGACGCCGGCCTGCTGCGGGTTGAGGTCGACGAAGCACTCCATCTCGGCGAAGTAGAGGTGCTCGGTGCCGTTGACCTGGACGCGGATCACCTTCTCGACCCCGGTGACGCCGACCCGCGAGAGGCTGACCTGGGTCGCCGGGGTCGAGGCCTGGACGTCCGGTGTGGTCGCGGAGAGGGTGGATGTTTCGGGGGGCATCGCTCCTGAAGGGTAAGCAACCGAGCCCGCCGGGAAGCAGCGAACGGCAGAAGATCGCACCGATTGGTCTGGATTGCAGGCCATTATTCGCCCCTCGCCCTACCCCCGCGCCGCGTATACTTCGCCGCGGTCGGAGGTGAGGAGCCGGCCCCGGCTCAGCGCAGAAGTGCGCGGAAGGCAGAGATATCGAGCAGCTAGAAACCGTGGCGGAGGGGCTGGATCAGGGCTCGGAGGAGCAGCCTTTTGCTGACTCCGAAGAGTTGCGGAAGATCGTCGCCCTCGGCCGCGAGCAGGGGTACCTGACCTTCGAGCAGATCGCCGCGACGCTGGAAGAGGTTGAGGTGACGAAGGAGCAGGTCTCGCACCTGCACACGCACCTGATCGAGCACGGCGTGGACGTGATCGCCGAGGACGGCGTCAGCGCCTACAAGGAGCAGAAGGCGGGGGAGCCGTCCTCCAACGGAGCCGGGAAGAAGCCGGAGCTCGACCTGACCGTGGAGCCGAGCCTCGATTCGCTGCGCCTCTACCTGCGCTCGATCGGGCGGGTCGAGCTGCTGACCGCGAGCCAGGAGATCGAGCTGGCGAAGCGGATCGAGCGCGGTGACATGATCGCCAAGCGGCAGATGGTCGAGGCCAACCTGCGCCTGGTCGTCTCGATCGCCAAGGGATATCTTGGACGCGGCCTCAGCTTCCTCGACCTGATCCAGGAGGGCTCGCTTGGCCTGATTCGGGCGGTGGAGAAGTTCGACTACCGCCGCGGCTACAAGTTCTCGACATACGCCACCTGGTGGATCCGCCAGGCCGTGACCCGGGCGATCGCCGACAAGGCGCGCACGATCCGGATCCCGGTGCACATGGTGGAGAAGCTAAACCGCGTCGCCCATGTCGAGCGCCAGCTGGTCCAGCGCCTCGGCCGTGAGCCCGAGGCGGCCGAGATCGCTGAAGAGCTGCGCTGGTCGGTGCGCGACGTCCGCGACATCCTCCGCGTCGCCCAGCTGCCGGTCTCCCTGGAGAAGCCGGTAGGCGACGAGGAGGAGTCGGAGCTGGGCGACTTCGTCGCCGACGACGCCGTCTCCGAGCCTTTCGAGGAGGCCTCCGAGCACCTGCAGAAGGAGGGGGTGCGCCGAGCGCTGGACGCCCTGCCCGAGCGCGAGCGCCAGGTGATCGAGCTCCGCTACGGCCTCTCGGGAATGGAGCCGCTGACGCTGGAGGAGGTCGGCCGCGCCTTCGGCGTCACCCGCGAGCGCATCCGCCAGATCGAGAACAACACCCTGAAGAAGCTCAAGCGTCTGCCCGAGGCGCAGATGCTGCGCGAAGCCGGCTGAGCCCGGACTGAGCACTGTAAGTTACTGAACGGCTGTGCCGTCGAGGTGTCAAAGCCTTGGGAAAGGGCTATCGCAAGCCCTTTCTGCACCGCACGCGACGTAGCTTGAAGTCATGCCGTCGCCTCTCAAGCCTCGTGAGCAGGGAGACCTCGGCGAGCTTGCCGCCATGACGTGGCTCCTTTCGCGCGGCGCAGCGGTCTACCGCTCGGTCTTCCATAGCCCGGACGTCGACCTGATCGCGGTGATCGGCGCCCAGGTGATCCGAGTCGAGGTGAAGACGAGTGCATGCCCGGGAGCGAACGGGCGTTGGAGTGTCCAGATCTCGACTCGAGGCGGCAACCAGAGCTGGTCCGGGCTCGTGAAGCATTTCGACCCAGAGCGCTGCGACTATCTGTTCGTGCTCGTTGCAGATGGCCGGCAGTGGTTTATCCCGACCGCTGCGCTCGACTGCAGATCCGGCCTGAAGCTTGGGGGTCCAGTACTCGGAGTTCGAGATCGAGCCCGGTCGGCCGTTGCTCGAACAGGCGCCACTAGAATCCGCCGGCGACCCGGGGGAGTTCCGGAGCGGTCAAACGGGGCGCCCTGTAAAGGCGCTGGCTCAGCCTTCGCAGGTTCGAATCCTGCCTCCCCCATCCCTAACGCCGCCGAGGCGACCCCAAAGGTCTGGCTTGAGCCCCAGCAGTACGAGAGGAAGCTCGGCCGAAGTTGCCACGCGAACATCAACCAGAAGCGGCGAGTAACCATCCCGCAGAAGCCATTCTTCGAAGCCGGCTTAGAGCCGGGCGACACGGTTCGGGTCCGATGTGACGGGTACGGGCGGGTGGTGCTGGAGCGAGCCGAGTTGCCCGATTGGGCTGGGACGCGTCGAGCAGAGCAGGATTAGCATCGCTTGGGTTATCAGGCCCGAGTTCCGCAAACGTCCGCTCCTATCCCCGGCTCACCAGCCGCGACATCACCACCTGCGAGCGGGTCCGAACCACCGGGGCGGTCTGCTGGAGGTCGATGATCAGGCGCTCGAGGTCGGCGTTGTCGGAGGTGCGGACGCGGGCGATCGCGTCGGCCTCGCCGGTGACGCTCCAGGCCTCGACCACCTCGGGGTGGGAGCGCAGGGTCCTGGCAACCTCGTCAAGCTGGGTGCCGGGCTCGTAGAAGAGCTCGATCAGCGCTTCGGTGCTCCAGCCCATGGCGCCGTGATCGACGACCGCGGTGAAGCCCTCGAGCTCGCCGGTGCTGCGGAGGCGGTCGATGCGGCGCTTGACCGAGGGCGCCGAGAGTCGGACGCGGGAGGCGATGTCCTCATAGCTGCGGCGGCCGTTCTCGACCAGTAATGCAAGAATCCGTCGATCAACGTCGTCCATACGTTGGATTATTGCGCGAAATCGCCAGGAATCGGGGATTGACTATGTCCTGAGCCCCTTCTAGCCTTCAGTCAATGCTTACCCAGCCCAAGATTGCCCGTGTCCTCTTCGACGAGTCGCACTCCGAGGCCTGGACGATCCGCCCCGAGATCGCGGCGGAGATTCAGCCCGCGCACCCGGCCGACTCCTCTCTGGCCAACGCCGCCTCGGTGCTGGCCTCGCGCGATTTCGAAGTCGCCGCGATCGCCGACGGCCCGCTTGATTCCGCGACCCTCGCCGGCGCCGACGTCCTCGTCATCGCCCACCCTTCCGACCCAAAATGGGAGCACACCCTGGATGGCGGCTCGCCCCGGCTCGAGGGCTCCGAGATCGACGCGATCGAGCGCTTCGTCAGCGCCGGAGGCGGCCTCATCGTCCTCGGCGAGACCGAGCAGGACAAGTACGGCAACAACCTCAACGACCTGCTCGCCCGCTTCGGTCTCGCGGTCGAAAACGCGACCGTGCAGGATTACGAGCATCACCGCGAGGCCCCCGCCTGGGTCCTCGCCGATCTCGCCCCCGCCAACGGCGCCGCCCCAGACCTCCTCGCCCGTGTCCACGAGGCCTGCTTCTACCGCGCCGGCACCATCGCCCTCGGCAACGGCGGCCGGGCGCTCGCCCGCACCCACGGCACCGCCGACCCCCCGAACGCGGCGCTGGCGGCGGTGACCGAGCACGGAGCCGGCCGGGTCGCGGTCCTCGCCGACTCCGACCTCTTCGGGGACGACTGCATCGATGACCTCGACCACACCGACCTCTGGCTCAACATCGTCTACTGGGCCGCCGGGGCGGCGTTCGGGGCGCCACAGGCAGCGTCCCGATCCGACGATGATCTCGCCGCCGACCCCCACTGGCGCGCGCTCAAGGCCGCCGTCGCCGAGCTCCGTCTCACCCAGGAGCCCGATGGCTCGGTCGACCTCTCCAAGCACGACCGCGCCCGCACCGCCGAGCTGACGGCGGCGATCGCCACCGAGGTAGAGGCGCTGGCGCCGCGATTCCCCCATCAGGCCGACTACTTCGCGGCCCTGGAAGGCGACCTCGCCGCCTGGGAGGCATCGGACTTCGCCAAGCCGGACTTCTACGCCTCCACCGACGCCCTTCACCCCGAGCGGCATCGCGAGGACGGAGTCGAGCACCTGGTCGTCTTCCCGATGTATAAGCAGAACGCCTCGCGCGACACCTGCTTCGAGGCCCTGCTGACCCGCACGCCGTGGCCGGATTTCGTCGCCGAGCTCGAGTCCAATGGCTACGACAACGCCAAGTTCGTCCCGGTCGAGCTGATCGACTACACCGACGGCTACGACTCGGAGTGTGCGGTCCTCTTCCCCGAGACCTTCTCCGTGCACGAGCGCCCGCCGGCGCATTTCGGCGCGATCTTCTGCGACCGCGAGGCCGAGCGCTTCCGCCGCGTATGCGGCGCCGCTGCCGAGATCCTGCACCTCAACCTGCCCCCGGACGCGGCCTGCCTGCTGAGCTCTCCCGAGCTCTCCCAGAACGCCTACATCACCTGGGACCTGATCCACGACCGCACCCACATGCACGGCGACCTCCCCTTCGACCCGTTCATGATCCGCCAGCGCAGCCCCTACTGGATGTACTCGCTGGAAGAGCTGCGCTGCGACCTGACCGCCTTCGGCGAGGCGGTCAAGCTCGAGCGCGAGGGCTTCGCCTTCGCCCGCTACGTCCAGTACGCGATCCTCTTCGACCGCCTCTTCCGCTTCCCGGTCACCGGCAGCCGCGTCCGCAACTACGACGGCCTCGGCGGCCAGCTGCTGTTCGCCTACCTCCACAAGGAGGGCTATCTCAACTGGACCGATAACGCCCTGACCATCGATTGGGACCGGGTCGCCGACGGCGTCACCGCGCTGCGCGAGAGGGTGCAGGCGCTGTATCACTCCGGCATCGACCGCTCCAAGCTCTCCCAGTGGATCGCCGCCCACGACCTTGTCTCGGAGTACGTTCCGGCCACCGAGAGCTCGGTCTGGGACAGCGCCGGCCGCGACCTGCCCGAAGTCGATGAGCCGAAGGAGCTGGTGGATCTCGTCCGCGACGACGAGTTCCCGCTCAGCCTCTTCTATTCCCAGCTGCGGCCGAAGCTGGAGCCAAGCCTGCAGCGCCGCCCCAGGGTGGAGGCAAGCGCGAAGCTCGCCAGGGGAAGCTGATCTTGGCGGAGCGTGAGCAGACGCTGTCGGGGCGGGTCATCGCAGTCGCGGGCGCCGGCGGCGGGCTCGGGCCGGTCGTCTGCGCCCACCTGGCCGCCGCCGGGGCGACGATCGCCGCCACCGACATCTCCCAGGATCGCCTCGACGCGATCCCGGCTGACGCCGGCATCCCCCAGGAACGCTGGGACGGCCGCGTCGTCGACCTCCTCGACCCGGACGCCGCCCGCGGCTGGTGCGAGGAGTTGAGCGGGCGCTTCGGCAGGGTCGACGGCCTCGTCCACCTGGTCGGCGGCTGGAAGGGCGGTCAGCCGCTGCACGAGGAGCCGCTCTCTGACTGGGCGCTGCTGCACGACCTCCTGATCCGCACCGTCCAGCACACGACCCGCGGCTTTCACGGCGCGCTCTCTGCGAGCGACCACGGCCGCTTTGTCCTGGTCTCGGCCAAGCAGGCCCAGCACCCCTCCAATGACAACGCGGTCTACGCTGCCGCCAAGGCGGCGGCCGAGGCCTGGACGCTGGCCTACGCCGACGGCTTCGAGGGCTCCGACGCGACCGCCAACATCGTCGTCGTCAACGCCATCCTCACCCCGCAGATGAGGGAGGCCAACCCGGACAAGGCGTATCAGGACCTTCACCCCTGCCGAGCACCTGGCAGAGGCGATCGCCTTCCTCTGCTCCGACGAGGGCGGGCGGATGAACGGACAGCGCCTCTCGCTGCACCCGTGAGCCCCGCCCGCGGCTTCGCCAGCGACAACTACTCGGGCGTCCATCCGGAGGTCCTCGAGGCGATCGCCGCCGCCAACGGGGGCCACGCCCCCGCCTACGGCGCCGACCGCTGGACCGCCGCGGCGCAGGAGTGCTTCCGCGAGCACTTCGGCCCCGCCGCGAAGGCCTTTCCGGTCTTCAACGGCAGCGGCGCCAACGTGGTCGCGATCGCCGCCGTGACCAAGACCTGGCAGGCGGTCATCTGCCCCGCCACCGCCCATCTCAACGTGGACGAGTGCGGCGCGCCGGAGAAGATCGCCGGGGTGAAGCTGATCACCGTGGAAACCCCCGACGGCAAGCTCACGCCCGAGCTTCTCGACTCCGCCTTCCCCTGGGAGCGGGTCGGCGACGACCACGCATCCCAACCCCGCGTCGTCTCGCTCGCCAACTCGACCGAGCTCGGCACCGTCTATGACCAGGACGAGGTGCGGGCGCTGGCAGAGTCCGCCCACCGGCGTGACCTCCTCCTTCATGTCGACGGGGCGCGGATCTGCAACGCCGCTGCGGCCCTGGGGGTCCCGCTGCGGGAGCTGACGACCGACGCCGGCGTCGACCTGCTCTCCTTCGGCGGCACCAAGAACGGCCTGCTGTTCGGCGAGGCCGTCGTCTTCCTCGCCGACGGGCTCGCCGACGGGGCCGAGTTCGTCCGCAAGCAGCTGATGCAGCTGGCCTCGAAGATGCGCTTCGTCGGCGTCCAGCTCGAGACGCTGCTGGGTGGGGACCTGTGGCTGCGAAACGCCTCGCACTCGAACGAGATGGCAGCCCGCCTCGGCGCTGCGCTCGAGCGGATCGAGGGAATCGAGCTGGCCCAGCCGGTGCAGGCCAACGGTGTCTTCGCCCGTCTCCCAGCCGCGGCGATCGAGCGCCTCGAGTTCGACGCCGACGGCAACCGCGCCTTCTATGTCTGGGACGAGCCCTCCGGAACAGTGCGGCTGATGTGCTCCTGGGACACAGCCCCCGAGGAGGTCGATGCCTTCTCCGCCTCCCTGGCGGAGGCGGCGGCGGGCGGGGCCGGCCCCAGCCGGTAGCTGCCGGGGTCGAAGCGCCGGGTCAGGCGCCTGAAGCTCCAGGTCTGGCGCGGCCAGATGGCGACGTTGCGGCCGTCCTCGTCGATGTACCAGTTGACGCAGCCGCCGCTGCTCCAGACGGCCCCGGCGAGGCGGCGCTGGAGGTCGGCGTTGTAGGCGTTCTGAACCTCGGGGCGAACCTCGATCCGCTCGATCTGCCGTGCCTCCATCAGCCGCAGGGCGTCGAGCAGGTAGTTGAGCTGGGACTCGATCATGTAGACGATCGAGTTGTGGCCGAGGCCCGTGTTCGGCCCGAGCAGGGTGAAGAGGTTGGGGAAGCCGGCGATCGCCGCCCCGAGATAGGCCTGCGCCCCGTCGCTCTCCCAGGCCTGTCCCACGGTCCCGCCGGGCCCGATGAGACGGTGGCCGAACTCCGGGTGGGAGACGTTGAACCCTGTCGCCAGCACCACCGCGTCGACCTCCCGCATCGTCCCGTCGGCGCCGACCGGGCCCCCGGGGCGCATCTCCGAAACCCCGCCGGTGACCAGCTCGACGTTGGGCTGCTGCAGCGCCGGGTACCACTCGCTCGAGGGCAGGATCCGCTTGCAGCCGATGCGGTAGGAGGGTTCGAGCCGGGCACGGAGCTGGGGGTCGGGGACCTGGCGCCGCAGATGGGCGCGGCCGATCCGCTCGATCCGCTTCAGCCGTTCGGGGTTGCCGATCAGCGCCGGGACCATCGACTCGCGGAGCAGGTAGGACCAGCCACGGCTGAGCCGCTGCGCCGGCGGAAAGCGCTGATAGAGAAGCCTCTCGGCTCGCGGTATCCGCCGGTCGCGGTGCGGCATCACCCAGGGCGGAGTTCTCTGGAAGACGTGCAGATGGGCCACCTCGGGCTGGATCCGGGGAACGATCTGGATTGCCGAGGCGCCCGTGCCGACCACGGCGACCCGCTTGCCGCGCAGGTCCTGGCCGTGGTCCCAGCGGGCGGAGTGAAACAGCGCCCCCTCGAAGGAGCCGAGCCCCGGGATCTCCGGGATCGCCGGCTCCGAGAGCGGGCCGGTGGCGGCGACGAGGACGGTGGCGCTGAGGGGCCCGTCGGAGGTCTCCAGGCGCCAGCGCGTCTCCTCCTCGTCCCACTCGGCCCCGAGCAGCTCGCAGCCGAGTCGCAGGTGGGGGGCGACGCCGCCATCGCGGGCGCAGCGCCGCAGGTAGTCCCAGATCTCGGCCCCCACCGAGAACGTCCGGGTCCAGCCCGGGTTGGGCATGAACGAGAACGAGTAGAGGTGGGAGGGGATGTCGCACTGGACCCCGGGGTAGGTGTTCGCCACCCAGGTGCCGCCGACGTCGCCCGCCTTCTCGAGCACGACGAAGTCGTCTATCCCCTCGCGCAGCATCCGGATCCCGAGGCCGATCCCGGCAAAGCCGGCGCCGATGACGACGACGCGATGATGGCTGGCCGAGGCGCTCATGGGGTTGCAAGCAAGGTAACACCGATCCATGTCACATACCGGCTACCCTGGTCGGTGTGACCGAACTCACTGAGACCTCGATGACGATCGACGAGCTGGCGCATCGCACCGGGATGACGGTGCGCAACATCCGCGCCCACCAGTCCCGCGGGCTGCTGCCGGCGCCCGAGGTGCGCGGCCGCACCGGCTACTACGACGAGGGCCACGTTGCCAGGATCGACCTGATCCGCGACCTCCAGGCCGAAGGGCTGAACCTGGAGGCGATCAGGCGCCTGCTGGAAGGCGTGGGCGAGTCGAGCGAGGCAGTGCTCGACTTCACCAGGACGCTGCGGACCCCGTTCGAGGACGAGGAGCCCGAGGTCGTCCACATGTCCGAGCTGGCCGACGGCGTCGCCGACCCCAACCCCGAGCTGCTGGTGCGGGCGGAGCGGATCGGCTTGCTGCGCCCGCTCGGTCGCGGGCGCTACGAGGTCGTCAGCCCTCGCCTGCGCCGCGCCCGGCTGGAGCTGGCCGAGCTCGGCATCGGGCCGGAAGCCGGGCTCGAGGTGGTCGAGAAGATGCACCGCCACGCGCGCGGCGTCGCCCGCATTTTCGTCAAGCTCTTCGTCGAGTCCGTCTGGGAGCCCTTCGACGAGGCCGGGCGGCCCGAGGAGGACTGGCCCAAGGTCCGTGACGCGCTCGAACGGCTGCGCCCCCTGGCCACGGAGTCGCTGCTCGCGGTCTTCAAGATCGCCATGACCGAGGAGAACGAGAAGGCGGTCGCCCGGACACTGCAGCGCGATTCGGAGCAGCCCCCGCGGCCCGAGAGCCGCCGCTAGAGTTGACGGCTGCGCCCGGATAGCTCAGTTGGTAGAGCACTTCCATGGTAAGGAAGGGGTCACCGGTTCGAGTCCGGTTCCGGGCTTTCGACGCGATCGCTAGGCTGCCCGCCCGTGGACTTCACCCTCAGCGATGAGCAGCAGCATTTCGTCTCGGCGATCCGCGACTTCTGCGAGCGTGAGTGCGGCACCCCGGAGAAGCGCGAGCAGCTGACCAAGGGCCACACCGAGCTCCACAACCAAGACCTCTACGCGAAGATGGCTGAGCTGGGCTGGCTCGGGGTGACCATCGACGAGCGCTACGGGGGCTCGGGCGGATCGATGCTCGACGCCTGCCTGTTCATGGAGGAGACCTCCCACGGGCTTGGCGCCGATCGGCGGCTACGCCACGACCCTGATCGTCGCCGGAGCGACCGAGCGCTTCGGCGCCGAGGAGCAGAAGGCGGAGATCCTCGGCGGGATCGCCGCCGGCTCGGTGGAGGCGATCGCGATGACCGAGCCCGAGGCCGGCTCCGACGTCGGCTCGCTGACCACGGCGGCGGAGCCCGTCAACGGCGGTTACGTCATCAACGGGCAGAAGGTCTTCTGCTCCAACGCCCACATCTCCGACCACATCCTCGTCGTTTGCCGCACGACCAAGGGCGAGAACAAGCACGCCGGGCTGACGATGATCTGGGTCCCCAGCGATGCCGAAGGGATGGAGGTCAAGCCGATCGAGACGATGGGCGGCCGCGAGACCAACCACCTCTACTTCACCGATTGTGAGGCGCCGGCCTCGTCGGTGCTCGGAGAGGTGGACCAGGCATGGATGCAGCTGATGGCGGGGCTCAACGTCGAGCGGCTGATCCTGGCGGCGACGATGCTCGGAATCGCCCAGCGCGCTTTCGATGACGCTCTCGCCTATGTCAAGGAGCGGCGCCAGTTCGGCCGCCCGATCGGCTCCTTCCAGGCCCTCCAGCACCGCCTCGCCGACATGGCCACCGAGCTCGAGGCCGCTCGGCTGATGACCCACTGGGTCGCCTCGATGACCGACGAGGACCCCGGCCGAATGCTGCCGAAGGAGGCCTCGATGGTGAAGCTGTACGTGACCGAGGTGGCGAAGCGGGTCTCGCTCGAGGGGATGCAGCTGATGGGCGGCTACGGCTACTCCTCCGAGTACGACATGGAGCGGCTCGTCCGCACCAGCCTTGTCTCGACCATCTACGGCGGCACCTCCGAGATCCAGCGCAACATCATCGCCAAGACGCTCGGCCTTTAGTAGGCGCCTCCGGGACCCCCCACGGGAGCCGGGACCCCGCTATCCTTGGCACGCCTCGCGCCCCGCGCCCGGGGTTTTCTTTCTGTAACGGCTTAGATTCGAGGAGAAATGGCCCGCGGAGATGTGCGAATCGCTGTGACGCTTGCGTGTGAGGAGTGCAAGCGCCGCAACTACCAGACGAACAAGTCCCGACGGAACTCGCCGGACCGGGTCGAGCTACGCAAGTACTGCCGCTGGTGCGGGCATCACACCCCGCACAAGGAAACCCGATAGGCGCTGATGGCGAAGACGCGCGCACAGCGCAAGGCCGAGCGGCGCGCCCGCGAGGCGCAGCAGGCGAAGGCCGGCGGGACCTCCAGCGCCGAAGCCCAGTCAGAGGCCCAGCACGACACGCAGGTTCCGAAGTCGGGAGACATCGCCGAGATCGAGGCGGTCGAGGCCGGGATCGCCGCCGGCGTTCCCGAGTCCGAGCTGGAGACCCCGGATGCCCCCAAGGCGCCGTCGCGGACCGACCGCCGTGCCGAGTCCAAGCAGCGCAAGGAGGTCGACAAGCGGCGCCGCTCCGAGCAGAAGCGCCAGGAGAAGGAGGCGCTCGCCCGCAAGCAGAAGCAGGCGGCCGCGGAGCGCCAGCGCGGCGGGGTGTTCGGCTTCCTCGCCTCCTGCTGGGCCGAGCTGAAGAAGGTCCAATGGCCCGATCGTGACACCCTTGTTCAGGCCACCGCGGTGACGATCATCTTCGTCGCCGTCGCCGCCGCCTACCTCGGCGCCCTCGACGCGCTCTTCAACTTCCTCATCAAGCGAATCCTCTAGAGACGAAACGAAGACGAAACGGACTTACATGTATCGCTGGTACGTGATCAACACCTATTCCGGGCACGAGAACAAGGTCAAGCACAATCTCGAGCACCGGGTTCAGACGATGGCCCAGGACCGCTATGTGCGCCAGGTCGTCGTGCCCACCGAGCAGGTCTCCGAGATGAAGGACGGGCAGAAGGTCCAGACCGAGAAGCGGACCATGCCCGGCTACGTCCTCGTCAACATGGAGATGACCGACGACGCCTGGGGCCTGGTCAAGAACACTCCCGGCGTCACCGGCTTTGTCGGTTCGCGCAACAAGCCGGTGCCGCTCTCCAAGCCCGAGGTGGACCGCCTCCTGCACCGTGAGACCGCCGAGCGGCCGCGGACCCAGGCCCAGTTCTCGATCGGCGAGTCGGTCAAGGTGATCTCCGGCCCCCTCTCGGATTTCTCCGGAGAGATCGCCGAGATCAACGAGGACGCGGCCAAGCTCAAGGTCCTGGTCTCGATCTTCGGCCGCGAGACCCCGGTCGAAGTGGGATATGACCAAGTGAAGAAGGTCTAGGCTCAAGCCGATGGCGAAGAAAGTCCTGACACAGATCAAGCTGCAGATCCCGGCGGGGGCCGCGAACCCGGCGCCCCCGGTCGGCCCTGCCCTGGGCCAGCACGGGGTCAACATCATGGAGTTCTGCAAGGCGTTCAACGCCCAGACCCAGTCCGAGGGCGGCACGATCATCCCGGTCGAGATCACGGTCTTCGAGGACCGCACCTTCACCTTCATCACCAAGACTCCGCCGGCGGCGGTCCTGATCAAGGAGGCGATCGGGATCGACAAGGGCTCGGGCGAGCCCCACATCAACAAGGTCGGCACGATCACCATGAACCAGGTGCGCCAGATAGCCGAACGCAAGATGCCCGACCTCAACGCCAACGACCTCGACGCCGCCTCGAAGATCATCGCCGGCACCGCGCGCTCGATGGGCGTGGTCGTGGAGGGCTGAGCGGCATGGCCCACGGCAAGCGATACCGCGAGCAGTACGCGAAGATCGACCGCGATCGCGCCTATCCCCCGGCCGAGGCCGTGGCGCTGCTGAAGGAGACCGCCAGCGCCGGCTTCGACGAGACCGTCGAGCTGCACGTGCGCCTCGGGGTCAACGTGCGCCACGCCGAGGAGCAGCTGCGCGGGACCCTCGCGCTTCCGCACGGGCTCGGCAAGGACGTCACCATCGCAGTCTTCGCTCAGGGAGAGAAGGCCCGCGACGCCGAGGCCGCCGGCGCGGACTTCGTCGGCGCAGACGACCTCGCCAAGCGGGTCGAGGATGGCTGGACCGACTTCGACGTCGCGATCGCGACCCCTGACATGATGCCGACGGTCGGCAAGCTCGGCCGCATCCTCGGGCCCCAGGGCAAGATGCCCAACCCCAAGGTCGGCACCGTCACCGACGATGTCGAGAAGGCCGTCTCGGAGTCGAAGTCGGGCAAGGTCGAGTACCGGACCGATCGCCAGGCCGTCGTCCACCTGGCGATCGGCAAGGCCAGCTTCGACCCCTCGTCCCTGCTCGACAACTACAACGCCGTGATCGAGGAGATCAACCGGGCAAAGCCGGCGGCGGCCAAGGGCCGCTACATCATCACGGTCACCCTGGCGACGACGATGGGTCCGGGCATACGCGTCGACTCGACCAAGGCCGGCGAGCGCGACGCCGGCGCCCCCTCGGAGGCTGCGGCGGAACCCTCCCCGGCCGAGGCTCCGGCCGCCGAGGCCGAAACGGCCGAGGGCTCGGGCGACGCCGAGGCCGTTCCCGCCTAGCCGCGTGGAGCAGCGCCTCAGCCTTGTCACTCTCGGCGTAGCCGACCTCGACCGCGCCCGCTCTTTCTACGGGGCCCTGGGCTGGAAGGCGAGCGGCGACCCCGGAGCCGACGTCGCCTTCTTCCAGGCCGGCGGCATGGTGCTGGCCCTTTGGAGCCGCGATTCCCTTGCAGCCGACAGCGGCGTCGAGGACTCGCCCGGGTGGGGCGGGGTCGCCCTCGCACACAACGTCCGCTCTCCGGCAGAGGTCGACGCCGTGATCGAGGAGGCCCGCGCGGCGGGGGCGTCGATCACGCGGGAGCCGGGTCAGAGACCTTCTGGGGCGGCTACACGGGAGTCTTCACCGACCCCGACGGCCACCCCTGGGAGGTCGCCCACAACCCCCACTGGACGGTCGAGGGCGACGGCTCGGTGCGGATCTGATCCCAGCGCTGACCCCTGCGCTGATAGCTTGCCCGCAGGGAGCTAGGGGTCGCGCCCCAAGCAAGGACGAGAGGAGCGCAGGATGTCATTGGCGTTGAGTCGTTTGGGCCGTCGATTTCCCGTGGCCGCCTCGCTCGCGGTCACTGCCGCTGGGGTTCTGGCCGCCAGTTCGGCAGCCGCCCCGATCCCCTCGGCCGCGCCGGCGCCATCGCTTCCCGACTTCCAGGGTTCCGCCGTCAGCCCCCAGCAGATCGCCGACCCGGCGAAGCCGCCCACCAGCCCCTACATGGGGCGGAACCCGTTCAACAACATCCACAACGACCCATGGATGACCGACGCCTACAGGATCGGTGGCCCGCTGGGCAAGAGCCTGGTCGCCACATCGGAGGCGAAGCCTCCCTCACTCTGCGGCTCGATGACTTTCGACACCCGTGGGCGCATCGTCTCCGTCTGCCCCTCCGCGGGAGCGCCGCCGCAGGCGCGGATCATCGACCCGGACACGCTGGCGACGATCGCCACCTACGACTTGCCGCAGGCGCCGGACCCGCCCGGAACCCAGACCTACCAGAACTTCACTGGCGGCGGCTACTTCTTCCTCGACGGCAAGGACCAGATCTGGGTCCCGACCAAGACCGACCACATCTTCGTCATCGGCCAGTCCGACGACGGCCAGAGCCTGGTGAGAAAGCGCGACTTCGACCTCAGCGGCGTGCTCGAGGAGAACACTGAGCGGGTCACCTCGGCGCTCCCCGACTTCTCCGGGCTGGTCTGGTTCGTCTCGAAGAAGAACGGCAAGGTGGGGACGATCAACCGCCAGACCGGCGCGATCAAGGTGATCAAGCTCGGCGAGGAGATCGAGAACTCATTCGCGATCAAGAAGGGCGGCGTCTACATCGCCTCCGACAAGCGCATGTACCGGTTCAAGGCCGGCGAGAAGGGCGGGCCGGTGATCGTCTGGAAGGCCGGCTACAAGAACTCCGGCATCGTCAAGCCGAGCCAGGTCGACGCCGGCACCGGCACCACGCCGACGATCATGAACGGCGGCTACGTCGCGATCACCGACAACGCCGAGCCGATGAATGTGGTCGTCTACCGCACGGCGCTGAACCTCGAGAAGGGACAGAAGCGGATCGTCTGCGAGGTCCCCGTCTTCCCGAAGAACACCAGCGCCACCGAGAACTCCCTGATGACCGCCGGTCGCTCGCTCGTGGTCGAGAACAACTACGGCTACCAGGATCCGTTCGGGCCCAACACCGGCGCCGTCACCCAGCCCGGGTTCGCCCGCGTCGACATCAAGCAGAACGGCAACGGCTGCAAGAAGGTCTGGACCAACACCGAGCTGCGGGCGCCGACGGTGGTGCCGAAGCTCTCGACCAAGACCGGCCTGATCTACGCCTACACGCGTCCGCCGGACGCGAGCGGCTCCCAGGGCTACTACTGGGCGGCGCTGAGGTTCAGCAACGGCAAGACCGCCTGGCAGAAGTACGCCGGCTCGGGCCTGCTGTTCAACAACAACTACGCCGGTCTGGCGCTGGGCCCCGACGGCACCGCCTATCTGGGGACGATCGGCGGCATCGTCGCCCTTCGCGACGGGGCCAACTAGCCCGGGCGCACCGCGACGGGCCAAGCAGCCGGTTCGGCCGGCCAACCCGGCGCGGGGTCAAGCCCGGCAGAGCCGATTCCTCTACACTGCGCGACCTGCCAGAGACCACCGGCGGGGCCGCAGGCCCGCAAGCCCGGTGCAGGTGGAGCCAGAGAGACCGAGCGTCGCTGAGCCCGCCTGCGAGCGGGTTTTTTCGTGGCTCGGGCCGAGATCACAGGACACGGACTTGAACCGGGACGAAAAAGCAGCCGTCATCGACGACATCGCCGCCCAGATAGAGGGCTCCGAGGCGATCTTCGCGATCGATTACCGCGGCATCAGCGTTCCGGAGGCCGCGGCGCTGCGCGGCAATCTGCGCGATGCCGATGCCAGCTTCCGCATCGTCAAGAACCGGCTGACCAAGCTCGCCGCCGACAAGGCCGGGCGCGAGGAGCTGAAGGAGTTGCTCGAGGGGCCCACCGCCCTCACCTTCGTCAGCGGCGACACGGCGATGGCGGCGAAGGCGATCTCCAACTTCAACCGCGAGCACGACGTCCTCGCCTTCAAGGGCGGCTTCATGGAAGGCCTCGCCCTCGACCAGGAGACCTTCGCCTCGATCGCCCGCCTGCCCTCGCGGGACGTCCTCAACGGCCAGTTCGCCGGCGTCGTCGCCAGCCCCCTGACCGGCCTCGTCCGCGGCCTCGGCTCGATGGTCTCCGGCCTCGCAATCGCCCTGCAGCAGATCGCCGACCAGGGCCTGGTCAGCGGCGAGGCTGCCCAGCCGGAGGGCTCGGACGCCCCGGCCGCGGGTCCTGTCGCGGAGGAGGACTCCTCGTCCTCGCAAGCTGCGGGCGAGGAGCCCACCTCCGCGCCACCCGCGGAAGGGGAGTCAGCGCCGGCCGAGGCAGAGGCGGAGGGCAGCGATCCCGAGGCCGCACCTGAGGCCGAGCCTGCCAGCGACCCCGACACGCCCGGAAGCGAAGCTGAGGACGTGTCAGGTGGTTCTGCTGAGGAGGTGTCGGGCAGTGATGAAGAGACTTCAGAGGAACCCCAAGCTTCAAACGAAGAGGAGTAATCAGAGATGGCGAAAGTGACGACAGAAGACTGGATCGAGGAGCTCAAGGGCATCTCGGTCCTCGAGCTCTCCGAGCGCATCAAGGCGCTGGAGGAGGAGTTCGGTGTGTCCGCGACCGCGGTTGCGGCCGCAGCTCCCGCCGCCGCGGCGGCGGGCGACGGCGCCGCCGGCGGCGAGGAGGAGTCCGCGACCGTCGACGTGGTCCTGACCGAGATTGGTGGCCAGAAGGTCCCGGTGATCAAGGTCGTGCGGGCCGCCACCGGCCTCGGGCTGAAGGAGGCCAAGGCCGTGGTCGACGAGGCGCCGAATGCAATCAAGGAGGGCGTCGAGCGCGACGAGGCCGAGAAGCTCAAGGCCGAGCTCGAGGAAGCAGGCGCCACCGTCGAGCTCAAGTAGTACCCAAAGATCCCGCAATTCGGGCGATTTGGCGCAGCGGACCCCCGACCCTTGAGGACGGGTGCGGCCGTGTGGTATTTTTTACGGTCGCGCGCCGTTGTGCCCTCGCCTCGAATTTGCGCCCCAATCCTTACGTCCCTCTGACCACTTGAGGAGTCGCCGACTTGGCACGTACCAACGCTGCCCCCGTAACCCGCAAGAATTTCTCCCGCCTCCAGAATCCGCTCGAAGTACCGCATCTGATCGATATTCAACGTCGCTCCTTCGAGGGGCTGACCGACCCGAAGAAGGGCCTTCTTCGGGAAACCATCGATGACATATCCCCGATCGAGGACTACACGGGGAATCTGGCGATCGTCTTCGGCGAGTTCAAGTTCGAGGATCCCGCGCACACGATCGAGGAGTGCCGCGAGAAGGACATGACCTACTCGCGGCCGCTGAGCGCGACCGTCGCCTTCCAGAACAAGGAGACCGGCGAGATCCGGGAGCAGTCTGTCTTCATGGGCGACTTCCCCTGGATGACCGATCGCGGCACCTTCATCATCAACGGCACCGAGCGCGTCGTCGTCACCCAGCTGGTGCGCTCGCCTGGCGCCTACGTGATGGCGCCCAAGGACCCCGAGAAGCAGGTCTTCATCGCCAACCTGATGCCTGCGCGCGGCTCTTGGCTCGAGCTCGAGATCGACAAGAAGGGCCGCGTCTACGTCCGCATCGACCGCAAGCGCAAGCTGCCGGTGACCGTGCTGCTGCGCGCGATGGGCTACGTCGAGGACGCCGAGCTGCTGAAGATGTTCGGCGACTCGGTCTACATCAGGCACACGATCGAGGCCGACACCGAGCAGACCAAGACCGAAGAGGGCGCGCTGATCGAGCTGTTCAAGAAGCAGCGCCCCGGCGAGCCGCCCTCGGTGGACGCCGCCAAGAACCTGCTCGAGCAGCTCTTCTTCGATCCCAAGCGCTACGACCTCACCCGGGTCGGCCGCTACAAGCTCAACGCCCGCCTCGACCTCGACATCGACCTCGACACCCGGGTCCTCACCCACGACGACATCGTCGCCCTGGTCAGGGAGCTGGTGAGCCTGCCGAAGCTGCTCGGGATCTCCGAGGAGATCGACGAGGAGAATCCGATCAAGGACTACGCGGCCGAGGCGCTCACCTACCCGCGTGAGCCCGTCTACGACCACCTCGACGAGTACGAGCACTTCGGCAACCGTCGCCTGCGCACGGTCGGCGAGCTGATCCAGGAGGCCTTCCGCATCGGCCTTTACCGGATGGAGCGCGTCGTCCGCGAGCGCCTGACGACCGAGGACTCCGACGCGATCACGCCGCAGACGATCATCAACATCCGCCCCGTGGTGGCCGCGATGAAGGAGTTCTTCGGCTCCTCGCAGCTGTCGCAGTTCATGGACCAGACCAACTCGCTGGCCGGGCTCACCCACCGACGCCGCCTCTCGGCGCTCGGCGCCGGCGGCCTCACCCGCGAGCGCGCCCCGATCGAGGTTCGCGACGTGCACCCGACCCACTATGGCCGGATGTGCCCGATCGAGACCCCTGAGGGCCCGAACATCGGCCTGATCGGCTCGCTCTCCTCCTACGCGCAGATCTCCGAGCACGGATTCGTCACGACGCCGTACCGGATCGTCAAGGACGGCGTCGTCACCGACGAGATCGTCCACCTCGACGCGACCCAGGAAGAGGACATGATCATCGCCCAGGCGAGCGCCGAGATCGACTCCAAGACGAGCAAGCTGAAGGGACCGCAGGTGCTGTGCCGTGCGAGCGAGGACGAGTACTCCTCGGCCGCGCCCAAGGACGTCGACCTGATGGACGTCTCCCCGACCCAGATCTGGTCGGTGGCGACGGCGCTGATCCCCTTCCTCGAGCACGACGACGCCAACCGGGCGCTGATGGGCTCCAACATGCAGCGCCAGGCGGTGCCGCTGGTAAAGCCCGACCCGCCCCTGATCGGCACCGGGATGGAGCGGCGCGCGGCAGTCGACACCGGCGACGTCACCCTGGCCGAGAACGCCGGCGATGTCGCCTACGTCGATTCCGAGCGGATCGTCGTCAGCCACGCAACGAAGAAGGACGAGTACAAGCTCAACAAGTTCATGCGCTCCAACCAGGGCACGATCATTCACCAGCGGCCGATCGTCTCGGTCGGCCAGAAGGTGAAGAAGGGCGACGTCCTCGCCGACGGCTCCTCGACCGCCGGCGGCGAGATCGCCCTGGGCAAGAACTGCCTGGTCGCCTTCATGTCCTGGGAGGGCTACAACTTCGAGGACGCGATCATCCTCTCCGAGCGGCTGGTCAAGGACGACGAGCTGACCTCGATCCACATCGAGGAGTACGAGATCGACGCCCGCACGACCAAGCTCGGCGACGAGGAGATCACCCGCGACATCCCCAACCGCTCCGAGGAGAGCCTTCGCAACCTCGACGAGCGCGGCATCGTCCGCATCGGCGCCGAGGTGCAGTCGGGCGACCTGCTGGTCGGGAAGGTGACGCCCAAGGGCGAGACCGAGCTGACCGCCGAGGAGAAGCTGATCCGCGCGATCTTCAAGGAGAAGGCGCGCGAGGTTCGCGACACCTCGCTCAAGGTGCCCCACGGCGAGGGCGGGGTCGTGATTGACGTCCTCACCTTCAGCCGCGACGACGGCGACGACCTGCCGCCGGGGGTCAACGACCTGGTCCGCGTCTATGTCGCGACCAAGCGCAAGATCGCCGAGGGCGACAAGCTCGCCGGCCGCCACGGCAACAAGGGCGTGATCTCGAAGATCGTCCCCGAGGAGGACATGCCCCACCTCGAGGACGGCACCCCGGTTGACGTCATCCTCAACCCGCTCGGCGTGCCGAGCCGGATGAACATCGGACAGATCCTCGAGACTCACCTCGGCTGGGTCGCGGCCAATGGCTGGTACGACGACGGCTCCGACGCCTTCAAGCAGGCGCACTCCCCCGAGGGCAACGGGCGTGTCTACGTCGCCACCTCGGTCTTCGACGGCGCCACGGTCGAGGACGTCGACGAGGCGCTGGTCAGCTGGTCCGACGAGAACGCCGAGCGCGGGATCGATTTCGGTGTCGACAAGCGCCAGCGGGCGGGATCGCGCTGCGCCGGCACCGTGCAGCTCTACAACGGCCGCACCGGCGAGCCCTACGAGGGCAAGGTCACAGTCGGCCAGATGTACATCCTCAAGCTGCTGCACCTGGTCGACGACAAGATCCACGCCCGCTCGACCGGCCCCTACTCGCTGGTAACCCAGCAGCCCCTGGGCGGCAAGGCGCAGTTCGGCGGTCAGCGCTTCGGCGAGATGGAGGTCTGGGCCCTGGAGGCATACGGGGCCGCCTACACCCTGCAGGAGATGCTCACGGTCAAGTCCGACGACACGGTCGGCCGGGTCAAGGCGTACGAGGCGATCGTCAAGGGCGAGAACATCCCCGAGCCCTCTATCCCGGAGTCCTTCAAGGTGCTGCTGAAGGAGATCCAGAGTCTCTCGCTCGACGCCAACGTCGTCTCCGAGGGAGGCGAGGTCGAGATGTCCGAGGAGGAGGACGACCTGCTGAAGGCGGCCGAGGAGCTGGGGATGGACCTGACCGGGGTCCGCGCCGACTCCTCCAACGGCGCCGCCGACGAGAAGGTCGAAGAGACCACCGACGGCGACTCCAAGGACGCTCCCGAAGCCGAAGAGGCGACTAAGAAGTAGGGGCGGCGGAGTTTCCCGACGACTCGCGATTTACGAACAGAACGGACTGAATCCACGTGATTGACATCAACAACTTCGACGCAATCGAGATCGGCCTCGCCTCCTCGAAGAAGATCCGCTCCTGGAGCTGGGGCGAGGTCACCAAGCCCGAGACGATCAACTACCGCACGCTGAAGCCCGAGAAGGATGGGCTCTTCTGCGAGCGCATCTTCGGTCCGACCAAGGACTGGGAGTGCTACTGCGGCAAGTACAAGCGGGTCCGCTACAAGGGCATCGTCTGCGAGCGCTGCGGTGTCGAGGTGACCCGGTCGAAGGTCCGCCGCGAGCGCATGGGCCATGTCGACCTCGCCGCTCCCGTCTCGCACATCTGGTTCTTCAAGGGCGTCCCCAGCCGCATCGGCTACCTGATCGACATGGCCCCGAAGGAGCTGGAGAAGGTCCTCTACTTCGCCGCCTCGATGGTCACCTGGGTCGACGAGGAGGCCCGGGCCAAGGACATCGGCAAGCTCGAGAAGGAAGTCGACAAGGTCGTCGAGGAGTACGAGGCCGAGCGCCAGAAGCGCACCCAGGAGCTGGACGAGTCGCTCGAGCGCCGCCTCGCCTACCTCGAGGACGGCACCCAGGACAAGTTCTCCGACGACGACTACATCTGGGCCGAGGGCCTGAAGCTGACCGCCGCCCAGGCGCGCAAGCTCACGGACGACGAGCGGACGAAGCTGACCAAGGAGCTGAAGAAGACCTTCGAGGCCGAGATCTCCGACACCGAGGCCTACATCGACGAGGCGATCGAGCGGATGCAGGAGGTCTGGAAGATCTTCCAGGAGATGAAGCCGAAGGAGGTCGTCAACGACGAGACCGTCTTCCGCGAGCTCAAGGACCGGTTCGGCTCCCCCTTCGGCTGGGGCGAGTACTTCCGCGGCGGCATGGGCGCCGAGGCCGTGCGCGACCTGCTCGAGCAGATCGACCTCGAGGCCGAGTGCGAGGAGCTCGAGCTGACGATCAACTCCTCCAAGGGCCAGAAGCAGGCCCGCGCCGTGAAGCGACTGCGGGTCGCCTCCGCCTTCCTCAACTCCACCAACAGGCCCGAGTGGATGATCCTCGACTGCGTCCCGGTGATCCCGCCGGAGTTGCGGCCGATGGTCCAGCTCGACGGCGGCCGCTTCGCCACCTCCGACCTCAACGACCTCTACCGCCGCGTCATCAACCGCAACAACCGCCTCAAGCGGCTGCTCGACCTCGGCGCGCCGGAGATCATCGTCAACAACGAGAAGCGGATGCTGCAGGAGGCCGTCGACGCCCTCTTCGACAACGGCCGTCGCGGCCGGCCCGTCACCGGGCCGGGCAACCGCCCGCTGAAGTCGCTCTCGGACATGCTCAAGGGCAAGCAGGGGCGCTTCCGCCAGAACCTGCTCGGCAAGCGCGTCGACTACTCCGGCCGCTCGGTGATCGTCTCGGGCCCGAGCCTGAGGCTGCACCAGTGCGGGCTGCCGAAGCTGATGGCGCTGGAGCTGTTCAAGCCGTTCATCATGGCCCGCCTGGTCGAACGCAAGGCCGTCCAGAACATCAAGGCGGCGAAGAAGATGGTCGAGTCCGAGATCCCCGAGGTCTGGGACGTGCTCGAGGAGGTCATCCACGAGCACCCGGTGCTGCTCAACCGGGCGCCGACGCTGCACCGCCTCGGGATCCAGGCCTTCGAGCCGATCCTTGTCGAGGGCAAGGCGATCCAGGTCCACCCGCTCGTCTGCCACGCCTTCAACGCCGACTTCGACGGCGACCAGATGGCCGTGCACGTGCCGCTCTCCGCCGAGGCCCAGGCCGAGGCGCGGATCCTGATGCTGTCGTCGAACAACATCCTCTCGCCCGCGCACGGCGCGCCCCTGGCGACGCCGACGCAGGACATGGTCCTCGGCATCTACTACCTCACCTATGGGCCTCCCGGCGAGGAGCTGGCTGAACTCGACGAGCAGCTGAAGAAGGGCAAGGGAACCGGCAAGGGGGGCGCGCGGCCGAAGGCCTTCCGCTCCGCCCAGGAGGCCGAGCTTGCCTACGAGAGCGGCTCCGTTCGCCTCCACGACCACGCCGAGTACCGCCGGGCGGGCCACGAGCACTTCCTGACCACGGTCGGGCGGATCATCTTCAACGACCGCATCGAGCGCGCCCTCGCGGACGCCCTCGGCGACGAGTGGAAGCCCGAGAGCTACGAGTTCGTCAACCACTCGCTGAAGAAGCGCGACGTCAACGACACGGTCTCCGACCTGGTCGACACCTACGGGGCCCCGGCGATATCGCTGGTGCTCGACGCCTTCAAGGACCTCGGGTTCCACTTCGCCACCCAGGCGGGGATCACGATCTCCAAGAACAACGTCGTCTCGCCGCCCGAGAAGGAGGAGATCCTCGAGCGCTACGAGGCCCAGGCGGCCGAGATCGCGCGGCCAGTACAACGACGGCTACATCACCCAGGAGGAGCGCCGCGAGGCGGTCACCAGCCGCTGGAACGAGGCCACCGACGTCGTCGGCAAGGCGATGGAGGACAACCTCGACGAGCTCAACCCGATCTACATGATGGCCAACTCGGGGGCGCGCGGGTCGTTCAAGCAGATCCGCCAGCTGGCGGGAATGCGCGGCCTCATGGCCAACCCGAAGGGCGAGATCATCGAGCGCCCGATCAAGGCCAACTTCATGGAGGGCCTCTCGGTTCTGGAGTACTTCATATCCACCCACGGCGCCCGCAAGGGCCTCGCCGACACGGCGCTGCGCACGGCCGACTCCGGCTACCTCACCCGGCGCCTCGTGGACGTGGCCCAGGACGTGATCGTGCGGATCGAGGACTGCAAGACCAAGGACCACATCGAGATGCCGATCCGCAAGGAGGACGGCTCGATCAACGACTACCTGATGGGCAGGCTGGCGGCGAAGAAGTTCGAGACCAAGCGCGGTCGCGAGCTGTTGAAGCGAAACGAGGAGATCGACGCCGACAAGCTCGAGGAGCTCGCCGAGACGCTCGAGGAAGAGGAGGTGGTGCCGGTCCGCTCGGCCCTGAAGTGCGAGGCCGAGTCGGGGATCTGCCGCTCCTGCTACGGGGTCGCCCCGGCGACCGGAGCGACGGTCGACATCGGCGACGCGGTCGGGATCATCGCCGCCCAGTCGATCGGCGAGCCCGGGACGCAGCTGACCATGCGCACCTTCCACACCGGAGGCGTCGCCGGCCAGGACATCACCCAGGGCCTGCCGCGCGTGGTCGAGCTGTTCGAGGCGCGGAAGCCCAAGGGCCTGGCCCAGCTGGCCGAGACCGCAGGCAAGGTCGCGGTCGAGGAGACCGACAAGGCGGTCAAGGTGACGATCACCGATGCCGGCGGCGAGGAGACCTCACTACACGTTCCCGGCCCGCTCGCGGCTGCACGTCGCCCACGGCGAGAAGGTCGAGGTAGGCGAGCAGCTGAACGAGGGCTCGCTCTTCCCGGCCGACCTGCTGGAGATCCGCGGCCGCACCGAGACCGAGGTGTACCTGGTGCGCGAGGTGCAGCACGTCTATCGCCAGCAGGGGGTGGACATCAACGACAAGCACATCGAGCTGATCGTGCGGCAGATGCTGCGCAAGGTCGAGGTCGAGTCGAAGGGCTCGACCGCGTTGCTCCCCGGTCAGCTCGAGGATCGCCAGGCCCTGAAGCGCTTGAACAAGCAGGTCAAGGAGGACGGCGGCACGCCGGCCAAGGCCAAGGAGAGGATTCTCGGCATCACCAAGGCCTCGCTCGCCACCGAGTCGTTCCTCTCGGCCGCTTCCTTCCAGGAGACGACCAAGGTCCTCACCGACGCGGCCCTCGAGGGCAAGCGCGACCGCCTGGTCGGGCTGAAGGAGAACGTGATCATCGGCAAGCTGATCCCGGCAGCGACCGGGCTCAAGCACTACCGCACCCTGGCGATCGAGCCCTCCGAGCCGATCGAGCCCCCGAGCGAGGAGGGCCTGCTCGACGAGGACGAGCTCGCCGCCGAGCTCGGTCTCGAGGGCGGCGGAGAGGCCGACCTCGAGAGCTTCGGCCCCTCCTTCGCCGAGGAGCTGGAGGAGCTGGCGCAGGAGATCGAGTCGACCCGACGGAGCGGCGGCGGCGGTAGGATCCGGTTTGAGGGGGCGGGCGCCCCTCCTCACTCAAACTGCCTGGCAGTTACAAGCCGTTCGGAGGGGTGCCCGCCCCCCATCCCACGTCCATTCAGCTCCGCGCACTGGCGGGCCGATCGCCGGCGGCTCGGTCCTGGCCAGCAGCCAGTTCTCGCTAGATTTCAGGCCGTGAGCGGGCTTCGCGAGGGGCAGAAGGTCTGCGTCATCGGGGCCGGGTCCTCGGGGATCGCCTCCTGCCAGGTGCTGGACGCAGCGCGGCATCGCCTTCGACTGCTTCGAGAAGGGCTCGGACGTCGGCGGCAACTGGCGCTACGAGAACGACAACGAGATGTCCTCGGCGTACCGCTCGCTGCACATCAACACCTCCCGCAGGCAGATGGCCTATGCGACCTATCCGATGCCCGACGACTATCCCGACTACCCGGACCACTTCCAGATCGCCCGCTACTTCGACGACTACGTCGACCATTTCGGCTTCCGCGACCGGATCCGCTTCCGCACCGAGGTGCTGAGTGTCGAGCCGGTCGGCGACGGTGAGTGGGAGGTGACCATCGAGGACGACCGCGGGCCGGCGCGAGAGCGAGCGCTACGGCGCGGTGCTGGTCGCCAACGGCCACCACTGGGACCCGCGCTGGCCCGAGCCGCCGTTCCCGGGCTCCGATGAGTTCCTCGGCGAGCAGATCCACGTCCACTACTACCGCGAAGCCGACGTCCTGCGCGGCAAGCGGGTGCTGGTGCTTGGGCATCGGCAACTCGGCCACCGATATCGCGGTCGAGTCCTCGCGAGTCGCCGACGCGACCTTCCTGGCGATGCGGCGGGGCGCCTACGTCATCCCCAAGTACCTGCGCGGGATGCCGACCGACGAGACCGGGTCGGAGGCGCTCTCGAGGCTGCCGCTGCGCGCTACAGCGGACGCTTCTTCCACGCGGCGCTGAAGACGGCTGCCGGCGACGTGCACCGCCTACGGCCTGCCCGAGCCCGACCACAAGCTGCTCGAGGCCCACCCGACGGTCTCCTCCGAGCTCCTGCCCCGGATCGGCCACGGCGACATCACCGTGAAGCCGAACATCGAGCGCTTCGAGCGGCGACCGGGTCCGCTTCGTCGACGGCAGCGAGGAGGAGATCGACCTCGTCATCTACTGCACCGGCTACAAGATCACCTTCCCCTTCCTCGACGCCTCGGTGCTCTCGGCCACCGACAACAAGCGTCGCCGCTCTACCGCAGGGTCGTCTCCGTCGAGCACCCGGGCCTCTACTTCATCGGCCTGATCCAGCCGCTGGGGGCGATCATGCCGATCGCCGAGGAGCAGTCGCAGTGGGTCGCCGACCTGCTCGAGGGCCGAGTCCGGCCTGCCCTCGGCCGAGCGGATGCGCAAGGAGATCGAGCGCTCCGAACAGAGGATGGCCCGTCGCTACGTCGCCTCGAAGCGGCACACGATCCAGGTCGACTTCCACCCCTACATGCGCGAGCTCCGGCGCGAGCGCCGCCGCGGCGCCCGCCGTTGCGGTCCCGGACTTCGGGCCCGTCAGTGCCCGGAGCGCTCGCGCGCCGGCTGGGCCGCGCCGCGGGCGTGGGCGAAGCCGGCGCGCGCCGGCGCCGGCGGGGTCAGCACCCGCGTGCGGCCGCCGGGCGGGCAGGGCGGTAGCGCCTTGGCGGCGCCGCCTCCGTGGGGACCGCGCCGGGGCCCTCTGGGCCGCCGCGGCTGCGGGCGCCAGCGGCGAAAGCCGCCGTCGGAGTCCTCGGCGCCGTCGCCACCGGGTGCCGGCTGGCGCGGCCCACCAGACGAGCCAGATCGACCCGAGCACTGGGATCTTGAGGACCACGAGCAGGAAGAAGATCGGCCAGAAACCCGTCCACCGGCTTCAGTCTAACCTTCCGCCCGACTGCGCTCGCGCGACTCGCGCACCAGCCCCCGGGCCCAGGCGGAGAGCGCCTCGGTATGGGCCTCCTCCAGTCCGAGCCTCGCCTCGGTCGGGACCAGCAGCGTCGGCTCGGGGCGCTGCCGCGCCCACTCGTAACAGCTCTCGTCGAGAGTGTCGTCGATCCAGGCCAGCGCCCGGCCTCGATGCCGCCTCGGCGAGCGGCCCCAGCTTCCAGTGGGCGCTGCCGAACTAGGCGGCGCCGTCGAAGTTGACGACAGGGAGCTGCGGCAGGCCGAGGATGCCCGGCAGGATGTCGTTGGCGCGATCCTCCCAGCCGGTCGCCCAGACCAGCTCGTAATGCTCGGCGAGGCGCTGCAGGCGCTCGCCGGCGCCGAGCGAGATGCAGTGGACCATGCCGTCGATCAGCTCGAAGCGAGCCTGGGTGCGATCGGGAGGGTCCTCGAAGCCGAAGAGGCTGATGACGCCGTCGACGTCGACGGCGAGGATCGGTCGCTCGGCCATGGGCCGCAGCCTACGCGAGCCGGCTCCGGACCCGCCGAGGCTGACCTCGTGCGCCGGTCGCCGCCTCGAACGCACGCTCGGCGCTCATCGCGCCGCCCGCTACCATTCGCCGCCGTGCCAAACACGAACCAACTCGTCAGAAAGGGCCGCAAGCGCCCGAAGAAGAAGGTCACGACGCCTGGCCTGAAGTCCGGGCAGGGGGGCAAGAAGCGCGTTTCCGCGCCCCAGCGCCGCGGCGTCTGCACCCGTGTCGCGACGGTCACCCCGAAGAAGCCGAACTCGGCCCTTCGCAAGATCGCCCGCGTGCGCCTGACCAACGGGATGGAGGTCACCACCTACATCCCGGGCGAGGGCCACAACCTCCAGGAGCACTCGGTCGTCCTCGTCAGGGGCGGGCGCGTCAAGGACCTTCCCGGCGTCCGCTACAAGGTGGTGCGCGGCACCCTCGACGCCGCCGGAGTCTCCGACCGCAAGCAGGCGCGCTCCCTCTACGGGGTCAAGCGCTAGCGATGCCGCGCCGCTCCGCAGCCCAGATCCGCCCGGTCGAGCCGGACTCCCGCAACCGCAGCCGCCTCGTCCAGCAGGTCATCAACAAGGTGATGAGGCACGGCAAGAAGTCCCGCGCCGAGGAGATCGTCTACGACGCGCTGGCCCTGGTCGGCGAGCGTTCGGGCGAGGACCCGGTCGAGACCCTCGACGAGGCGATCAAGCAGCTGACCCCCGTGCTCGAGGTCCGCTCCCGCCGCGTCGGCGGAGCCACCTACCAGGTCCCGGTCGAGGTCCCGGCCCGTCGCGCTCGCACCCTCGCCGTCCGCTGGCTCGTCGACTTCGCCCGCAGCCGCCGCGAGTACTCGATGGCCGACCGTCTCGCGAACGAGATCCTCGACGCGACCAAGCAGCAGGGCAGCGCCTGGAAGCGCAAGGACGACATCTACCGCATGGCCCAGGCGAACAAGGCGTTCGCCCACTACCGCTGGTAACAGCCGGCTAGGCGCCCACTACGGCCGGTGCAGCCGGCTGGCTCGCCCACTACCGCTGGTAGCAGCCGGCTGGCTCGCCCATATCGTCGGTCGCTCGGCTCCGGAAGTTTGCGTGTTTTCGGGGGCCATAGACCCGGAAAACACGCAAATGATGCCGCGGGCCCCAAGATCGGGCAGGTGAGATGAGCATCTGTCGGTGAGATGGACACCTGTCGCCACATCTTGGGATTGGGAGATCTAGGCGCCGCCCGCCTTTTCGGGGGCCTTCCCGATCCCTCCCCGGCGCTTCTTCGAAGCAGAATCCGCTCCGCCGCCGCGGGGTCGTTTCTCGTCTGCTTTGCCCGAGCCGGGTCGCAGCGCCCGCAGCTGCGCGGGGGAGAGGGTTGCCAGCGCCCCGCCGCAGACGGCGAGCACGAGGGCGCCGATCAGCTCCAGCCAGAAGCCGCCGAGAGGCACCGCCTTGGCTTCGACGAAGGACTGCCCGGCGCTCGAGAAGGTCCCGACCTTGCCCGAGTCGGGAACGTCGATGAGGACGAAGAGGAGCACCGCGGTGACGCCGGCGATCGCAACCGCGGCAGCGGCGGGCTTGGAGCCGTAGGCGATGGCGATCACGAGGGCGACGATCGCGAACAGCCCGAGGATCAGCATCGCACCCTGGTGGCGGTCTGCGATCGTCGCCACGGCTGCGGTCGCACCGGTCGTCTCGTCGATCGCATCGAAGCGGAATGTGTCCATGAAGTCCGACGCGATCAGCACGAAGGCCCCCGCCCCGCACGCGAACGGAAGCAGGCGCTCGACACGCGGGCGGCGGCTCACGTGCCACCCTCCGCGAGCGGGGGCGCCTTGCGCCGCTCGGCGGATGGTCGGCGGCGCCGAGGGCCGCTGCGCGCTCGCCTCCTCGCGGGGATCCTCACCTCGCGCATGTTGAGGGAGAGCGCGATCCCGCAGATCACCAGCCCGGCGCAGGCGGCGAGCTGCGCGTAGAAGCCGTCGGTGAGGACGGCATGCGCTCCCGAGAAACGCGACCCCGCCAGGCCGACATCCTGGCCCTTGGGCAGATCGACGAGCAGGGTCACCGCGATTCCCACCAGCCCCGCCAGGGCGACCAGCTCGCCGAAACGGCGGCGCCGGCCGAGGGCGGCAATCGCCGCCCCCACCACCGCGAGTGCGGCCAGCGGGACCAGCAGGTAGGCGTGGGCCTCGCCCGCCTTCTGCACCTCGACCCGCGGCGCCGAGGCGATCGACGAGACCTCGACGTAGCCGGGCTGGCCGATCTCGACCGCGTGGTAGACGACGAACTGCGAGATAACCAGGCAGGCGGCGCAGGCGATCGTGACAACGAGAATCCCGCGCAGTGGAGTGAGGAGGCGGTCGAGGCGGGCGACGGTTCGGGCGACGATCGCCGAGATCGCCGAGAGCGTCGACCGCAGGCCGCGATCGAGGCGGCCCGCAGCGATGAAGATGAAGGCCAGCACCGGGGAGAGCAGCCCCCAGGCGCGGCCTCCGGCGCGCCGGAGCGCCGGGCCGGCCTGCCCGGCGCGGGCGCGGGATGATCGCAACCCGCGGCGCCAGGCCCGCCGGGTGTTCTCCACCAGCGACCCGCCGCGGCCGGCGAGGGCTGCGAAGGAGTGCACGGCCTTCCCGCGCGCCGCTCTCGCCTTGCGGCGGGCGCGCTGGCGCGGCACCTTCTTCCTCGCGGGCGTGTCCCCGCCGCCCGAGCGGCGTCCGGCGGCGCGCTGCGCGCGTCGAGCCTCCCTCGCGGCCTCGGCGCTGGCGGCCGTGACCTTCGGCTTTGGCTGTCTTCGGGACTTGGCCCCGGGCTTTGCGGAGGGCGCCGCCTCGGCCTTTGCGGGGGATTTCGGCTTCGTCTTGGCGGAGGGCTCTTGGTCGGCCTTTGCGGGGGATTTCGGCTTCGTCTTGGCGGAGGGCTTGGGCCTGGCCTTTGCCCGGGATTTCGGCTGTGCCTTAGCCTTGGCGGGGGATTTCGCCTCGGCTCGGGCCTTCTCCTCGGCCGCCTTTCGCTCGCCGCGCAGCCTTGCCGAGAGCTCCTCTCGCCGTGCCTGCCGGCGCTCGCGCTCGCGCTCCTGGCGCTTCCTCCGCCTCTCCCTGAATGGGCTCATCGCTCTGCTATCATCGCCCGTCGCTCAGGCACGATTCCCAGGCACGAACCGACGTGCCCTGCGGGCTTGCCGGGGCTGTATTTTCGACCAATGGATAGCCGCTCGACATAGTCGTCTGTCCCGGATCTCGCGGAGCAAAGGTCGCGCGAGGCCCGTCAGGGCCTTTTTTGTGCGCAAAACCGGGTCTCAGCACAACGCCATCTCTCTCCTAATCCCCGCCCACAAACGGACACTCTACGCCCAACCATGCCACGCAACTTCCCACTAGAGAAAACACGCAACATCGGGATCATGGCGCACATCGACGCCGGTAAGACGACGACGACGGAGCGCATTCTCTACTACACCGGCCGCACCCACAAGATGGGAGAGGTCCACGAGGGCGCAGCCGTGATGGATTGGATGGAGCAGGAGCAGGAGCGCGGGATCACGATCACCTCGGCCGCGACCGCCTGCGAGTGGGACGGCCACCGGATCAACATCATCGACACCCCCGGCCACGTCGACTTCACGGTCGAGGTCGAGCGCAGCCTGCGCGTCCTCGACGGCGCGATCGCGGTCTTCGACTCGGTCGCGGGAGTCGAGCCTCAGTCGGAGACGGTCTGGCGCCAGGCCGACAAGTACAAGGTCCCGCGGATCGCCTACATCAACAAGATGGACCGCACCGGCGCCGACTTCTACAACTCCGTGCAGACGATGGTCGACCGCCTCGGCGCCCACCCGCTGCCGATCCAGCTGCCGATCGGCCAGGAGTCCGAGTTCACCGGCGTCGTCGATCTGATCGAGATGAAGGCGATGGTCTGGAAGGACGAGCTCGGGACCGAGTTCGAGACCGGCGAGATCCCCGAGGAGATGCGCGAGAAGGCGCACACCTACCGGACCGAGCTGATCGAGGCCTGCGCCGAGTACGACGACGAGCTGATGGAGGCCTACCTCGCCGAGGAGGAGATCCCCCACGAGCGGATTGCGAAGTCCCTGCACCGGGCGTCGCTCGACATCAAGGTGACGCCGGTCCTCTGCGGCTCCTCGTTCAAGAACAAGGGCGTCCAGCCCCTGCTCGACGCGATCGTCGAGCTACTGCCCTCGCCGCTCGAGGTCCCGCCCGTGATGGGAATCGTGCCGGCTGCCAAGAGCGATGACGAGCCGACCGAGGCCGAGCGCCCCGCCGATGACGACGCTCCCTTCGCCGCGCTCGCCTTCAAGGTCATGGCCGACCCCTACGTCGGCAAGCTCACCTACTTCCGCGTCTACTCGGGCAAGCTCTCGGCCGGCGGCCGGGTCCTCAACGTCTCCACCGGCAAGACCGAGCGGATCGGGCGGCTGCTGATGATGCACGCCAACCATCGCGAGGAGATCGAGGAGTGCTACGCAGGCGACATCTGCGCCGGCGTCGGCCTCAAGCAGACCTCCACCGGCGACACCCTGGCGGCTCCCGACGCGCCGATCATGCTCGAGGACATCACCTTCCCCGAGCCGGTGATCGCCGTCGCGATCGAGCCGAAGACCAAGGTCGACCAGGAGAAGATGGGCGCGGCGCTGGCCCGTCTCGGCGAGGAGGACCCGACCTTCCGGATCGAGTCCGACGAGGAGACCGGCCAGACCCTCATCCACGGCATGGGCGAGCTCCACCTCGAGGTGATCGTCGACCGGATGCTGCGCGAGTTCAAGGTCGACGCCAACGTCGGCCGCCCGCAGGTCGCCTACCGCGAGACGATTCGCAAGCGGGTCGAGAAGGTCCAGGGCCGCTTCGTCCGCCAGACCGGTGGCCGCGGCCAGTTCGGCCACGTCGTCATCAACCTCGAGCCCGCACCGGGCGAGGGCTTCGACTTCATCAACAAGATCAAGGGCGGGGCGATCCCGGGCGAGTTCATCGGGCCCGCCGAGCAGGGGATGGAGGAGGCGCTCGAGAACGGCGTCAAGGCCGGCTACCCGATGGTCGATGTCCGGATCGAGCTCGTCGATGGCTCCTTCCACGACGTCGACTCCTCCGAGATGGCCTTCAAGATCGCCGGCTCGATGGCGGTCCAGGAGGCCGCGCGCAAGGCCAAGCCGGTCCTGCTCGAGCCGGTGATGACGGTCGAGGTCGTGACGCCGGAGAACTTCCTCGGCGACGTCATCGGCGACCTCTCGCGCCGCCGCGGCCAGGTCCAGGGGCAGGAGCCGCGCGGCAACGCGCAGGCGGTCCACGCCTTCGTCCCGCTCGGCGAGATGTTCGGATACGCCACCGACCTGCGATCATCGACCCAGGGTCGCGCCACCTACACGATGCAGTTCGAGCGCTACGAAGAGGTTCCGAACAGCATCGCGGAGGAGATCGTGGAGCACCGGGCGGGTGAGCCGGTGGGTGCCGCCTCCTGAGGGCAGCCGACCGCCCAAGCGTGAACAGCCCTGAACTAGCTATATTTCCCAGGTTCGCCCGCGGGCAACACAAATACCCCTGCCGGGCAACCAATCAGTAACAGCTGAACCAGACACAAAGAACGAGAAACCAAGAAAGGCCCAAGGAGAGAGATGTCCAAGGAGAAGTTCGAGCGCGACAAGCCGCACGTGAACGTCGGCACCATCGGTCACATCGACCATGGCAAGACAACGCTTACGGCCGCGATCACCAAGACCCTCTCCGAGAAGGGCGGGACCGAGGCGAAGAGCTTCGACGAGATCGACAACGCGCCTGAGGAGAAGGAGCGTGGGATCACGATCGCGACCTCGCACGTCGAGTACGAGACCGACAATCGCCACTACGCCCACGTCGACTGTCCCGGCCACGCCGACTACGTCAAGAACATGATCACCGGCGCGGCCCAGATGGACGGCGCCATCCTGGTCGTCTCCGCGGCCGACGGCGTCATGCCGCAGACGCGCGAGCACATCCTCCTGGCCCGTCAGGTCAACGTCCCGCACGTGGTCGTGTTCCTCAACAAGATCGACCAGGTCGACGACGAGGAGCTGATCGAGCTGGTCGAGGAGGAGGTCAAGGACCTTCTCAACGAGTACGAGTTCCCGGGCGACGACACCCCGATCATCAAGGGCTCGGCGCTGAAGGCGCTCGAGGGTGACGAGGACGCCAAGGCGGCGATCTTCGAGCTGGCCGACGCGCTCGACTCCTACATCCCGGAGCCGGTCCGCGACCTCGACAAGCCGTTCCTGATGCCGATCGAGGACATCTTCTCGATCACCGGCCGTGGCACCGTCGCCACCGGGCGGATCGAGCAGGGAATCGTCAACACCGGCGACGAGGTCGAGATCGTCGGCATCAAGGACACGAGCAAGACCGTCGTCACCGGCGTCGAGATGTTCCGCAAGATCCTCGACGAGGGCCAGGCGGGCGACAACGTCGGCTGCCTGCTCCGCGGTACCAAGCGCGAGGAGATCGAGCGTGGCCAGGTTCTCTGCAAGCCCGGCTCGATCACCCCGCACACCAAGTTCAAGGCCGAGGTCTACTGCCTGAAGAAGGAAGAGGGTGGCCGCCACACCCCCTTCTTCTCCGGGTACAGGCCTCAGTTCTACTTCCGCACCACCGACGTGACCGGTGTCGCCGACCTCCCCGAGGGGACGGAGATGGTGATGCCGGGCGACAACGTCGAGATGACGATCGAGCTGATCCAGCCGATCGCCATGGACCAGGGGCTGCGGTTCGCCATCCGCGAGGGTGGCCGCACCGTCGGCTCCGGGGTCGTCGCCGAAGTCATCGAGTAGCGACCCGGGGCGGGCACGGTGCCCGCCCTTTCGCCGCCCTCGGGCGGTGGAGAGAACTGCAAAGAACATACGACCGGGGCGGCGCCCCACCAACCGGGGCGGCGCCCCGATTGCGCGAGAAAGACCACAGGAAAGAAAGCCTCTTCAAGTGTCAGCCATTGCGGCCCAAAAAATCCGGATTCGACTGAAGGCGTACGACCACGACGCGATCGATCGCGCTGCTCGCGAGATCGTCGAAACGGCCGAGCGCACGGGCGCCACCGTCTCCGGGCCGGTGCCGCTGCCGACCGAGAAGAACGTCTACTGCGTGATCCGCTCGCCGTTTAAGGACAAGGACTCGCGCGAGCACTTCGAGATCCGCACCCACAAGCGGCTGATCGACATCCACCAGCCGAGCCCGAAGACCGTCGACTCCCTGCAGCGCCTCGACTCGCTGCCGGCCGGAGTCGACATCGAGATCAGGCTTTAGCCAATGCGGAGCGAACGTCGATATTTCATTTCGCGTGAGCGGAGCATTGGCGGTAGTGGGGTCTGATGGCGGCGATCATCGGCAAGAAGCTCGGCATGACCCAGATCTTCCGCGAGGACGGGGAGGTCGTCCCGGTCACGGTGATCGAGGCCGGCCCCTGCCCGATCACGGCGATCCGCAGGGCCGACCGCGACGGCTACGACGCGGTCCAGCTCGCCTTCGGCGAGACCAAGGAGGGCAAGCTCTCGAAGGCCGAGCTGGGGCACCTGGCCAAGGCCGGCGCCCCGCCGATGCGCCACGTGATCGAGTTCCGCGACGCGGTCATCGGGGTCGCCGAGGCTGGCGGCGACGCAGAGGCGGAGGACGCCGAGGGCCCGAAGGTCGGCCAGGAGGTCACCGTCTCCTCATTCGAGGCGGGCCAGAGGGTGAAGGTCTCGGGGACCTCGATCGGCAAGGGCTTCCAGGGCGGGATCAAGCGCCACAACTTCAGCCGCGGCCCGGTCAGCCACGGTTCCCACAACGTCCGCGCACCCGGTTCGATCGGCGCCAGCGCCTGGCCCGCCCGCGTCTTCAAGGGGATGAAGATGCCGGGACAGATGGGCGGGCAGCGCGTCACCCAGAGCGGCCTCGAGGTCGCCGAGATCGACGCGGAGCGCAACCTGCTGATGATCCGGGGCTCGGTACCGGGCTCGCGCAACGCGATCGTCGAGGTCAGGGTCGATGAGTAGCAAGGCGGCCGTGCTCGGCAAGACGACCAAGGCCGACCTGCCGAAGGGGGTCTTCGACGAGCCCTTCCACCAGTCGCTGGTGGATGAGGCGGCGCGCGCCGACCTCGCGTCGCGCAGGCGCGGCACCGCCTCGACGCTGACCCGGGGCGAGGTTTCGATGACGACCGCAAAGGCCTTCCGCCAGAAGGGGACCGGCCGCGCCCGCGCCGGAGCGCTCAGCGTTCCCCACCGCACCGGCGGCGGAGTCGCCTTCGGCCCGAAGCCGCGCCACTACACGGTCAAGGTCAACCGCAAGGCCCGTCGCCGGGCGCTGCGCTCGGCGCTCTCGGTCCACGCCGAGCGCGGAAGCGTCGCCGTGCTCGACGCCGCCGCCTTCGAGACTCCCTCGACCAAGCAGGCCTCCCAGGCCCTGGAGAAGTGGGCCGCCCGCCGGCCGACACTCGTCGTCCTCACCAGCGAGGAGACCGGCGCCGCCAAGAGCTTTCGAAACATCGAGCGCGTCGGCGTCGCCGAGGTCGGAGCGGTCGGCGTGGTCGACGTCATCGCTGCGGCCTCGCTGGTCGTCTCCGAGGAGGCGATGGCGGTGCTCGAGGCGAGGGCGGGGGCGAGGTCATGAATCCGCGCACCGTCGTCATCCGCCCCGTGATCTCGGAGAAGAGCTACGCGCTGATCGCCGAGGGCAAATACACCTTCCGCGTCGACGACCGCGCACACAAGACCCAGATCGCCCACGCCGTCTCAGAGATCTTCGACGTCGAGGTGGCGCGGGTGCGGACCGCCAAGGTCCGCTCGAAGCCGAAGCGCCGTGGGGTTCACCGCGGCCGCACCCGCTCCTGGAAGAAGGCTGTCGTTCAGCTCGCACCCGGCGAGCGGATCGAGCTCTTCGAAGGCGCGGCGACCGACTGAGCCATGGCCAACCGCAAGACAAATCCAACCTCCCCAGGGCGCCGCTTCGCGACCTATCCCCTGCGCGAGCAGGTGACCGCGTCCGAGCCTGAGCGCAAGCTCACCGAGGGCCTGCGCAAGAGCGGCGGGCGCAACTCGAAGGGCCGGGTCACCAGCCGCCATCGCGGTGGCGGGGCCAAGCGCCGCTACCGCAAGATCGACTTCAAGCGCCTCAAGGACGGGGTGCCGGCCAAGGTCGCGACGATCGAGTACGACCCCAACCGCAGCTGCTACATCGCGCTGATCCACTACGTCGACGGTCAGAAGGCATACATCCTCGCTCCGGCGCAGATCTCGGTCGGCGAGGAGGTCCAGTCGGGCCCGGGCGCGGACATCAAGGCCGGCAACACGCTGCCGCTGCGCGACATGCCGACCGGCACGATCGTCCACAACGTCGAGATGATCCCCGGCCAGGGCGGCAAGCTCGGCCGCGCCGCGGGAACGGCGATCCAGGTGGCCGCCAAGGAGGGCGACATGGTCACCCTGAGGCTGCCGTCCTCGGAGATGCGGATGGTCCGCGCCGAGTGCCGGGCCACCGTCGGCTCGCTCTCGAACCCCGAGCACCAGAACATCAAGATCGGCAAGGCGGGGCGCAACCGCCACAAGGGCAAGCGCCCGCAGACCCGCGGTGTCGCGATGAACCCGGTCGACCACCCCCACGGCGGCGGCGAGGCCCACCACACCCCGGGTGGACACCCGGTGACACCGTGGGGCAAGCCGACGCTCGGCTACAGAACCCGCAAGAAGGGCAAGCAGTCGGACCGCTACATCGTCCGCGGCCGCCGGCGCGGGAAGAAGAAGAGGTGATCAGCAATGGGTAGATCCACCAAGAAGGGCCCGTGGGCCGAGGAGCGCCTGATGAAGCGGATCGGGGCGATGAACGAGTCCGGCCAGAAGCAGATGGTCAAGACCTGGTCACGGACCTCGACGATCTTCCCCGAGATGGTCGGCCACACGATCGCGGTCCACGACGGCCGCAAGCACGTCCCCGTCTTCATCTCCGAGTCGATGGTCGGCAACAAGCTGGGCGAGTTCGCGCCCACCAGGACCTTCCGCTCGCACTCGGGAACCGGAAAGTCGGGCGACTGAGATGGCGCAGCGAAGAGGAAAGAAGTCAGGCGACGCCGCAGGGACGAAGGCTGCCACCAAGACGGAGGAGCTGGCGCCGGTGGTTGTCCGGGCGAGCGCTCGCTACGTCCGCATTGCGCCGCGCAAGGCGCGGCTCGTCGCCGACCAGGTTCGTGGCCTGCAGATCGAGAAGGCCAGGGCGCTGCTGCAGTTCTCGCCGCGCCACGCGGCTCGCGACATCCAGAAGCTGATCGACTCCGCCGCCTCCAATGCCGAGAACAACTTCGAGCTGATCTCCGACGAGATGCGTGTCGCCGAGATCACCGTTGACGAAGGCCCGACGCTGCGCCGCTTCCGGCCGCGAGCACTTGGCCGGGCAACGACCATCAACAAGCGCACCTGCCACATCTCCGTGGCTCTGACGCCGGAGGACTGAGGCAGGCATGGGACAGAAGATCCACCCCGAGGGCTTTCGCGTCGGCTACATCCACGACTGGAAGTCGAACTGGTTCGACGAGAAGGGCTTCGCGGACACGCTGATGGAGGATCTCGAGATCCGCGATCACATCGAGACCAAGCTCGCGCATGCGGGGCTCTCCGACATCACGATCGAGCGCCGCGGCGAGGTCGCCGTCGACATCCACACCGCCCGCCCGGGCATCGTCATCGGCAAGTCGGGCAGCGAGGTGGACGCGCTGCGAAAGGACCTCCACAAGATCACCGGCAAGCCGGTCAAGGTCAACATCCGCGAGGTCAAGCGCCCCGAGCTCGACGCCAAGCTGGTCGCCCAGTCGATCGCCGAGCAGCTCCAGAACCGGGTCGCCTTCCGCCGCGCGATGAAGCGCGCGCTGACCTCGGCGATGCGCTCCGGCGCGAAGGGGGTCAAGGTCCAGGTCTCCGGCCGCCTCGGTGGCGCCGAGATGGCGCGGACCGAGGGCTACTCCGACGGACGCGTGCCGCTGCACACGCTGCGCGCCGACATCGACTACGGCTTCTTCGAGGCTCGCACGACGACCGGCCGGATCGGCGTCAAGTGCTGGATCAACAAGGGCGAGGTGATGCCCGAGGGCTTCGCCTCCGATCAGGTCTCCGCCGACGGCGAGCCCCAGGGCGGGCGCCCGGGCGGCGAGCGCGGCGGCAACCGGCGCGGTGGAGGTGGTCGCTGATGCTGATGCCCAAGCGCGTCAAGCACCGCAAGCAGATGCGCGGCCGCATGCGCGGCAACTCGAAGGGCGGGACCACCGTGGCCTTCGGCGAGTACGGGCTGAAGTCGCTCGACCGTGGCTGGGTCACCAACCGCCAGATCGAGGCCGCCCGCATCGCGATGACCCGCAAGATCAAGCGTGGCGGCAAGGTCTGGATCAACGTCTACCCGGACAAGCCCTACACGAAGAAGCCCGCGGAGACGCGGATGGGCTCGGGCAAGGGAAACCCGGAGGGATGGGTTGCCGTGGTCAAGCCCGGACGGGTGATGTTCGAGATCGCCGGTGTGCCCGAGGACCTGGCGAAGGAGGCCCTGCGCCTCGCCGGCCACAAGCTTCCGGTGAAGACCAAGTTCGTCCATCGAGAGGGAGCGCTCGACTGATGAAGGCCGCCGATGCACACAACCTCAAGGACGACGAGTTGGTCGCGAAGCTCCACGACGCGCAGCAGGATGCGTTCAACCTGCGCTTTCGCCACGCGACCGGCGAGCTCGAGAACACCGCCGGGATCGGCGACGCCAGGCGCGAGGTGGCCCGCCTCCTGACGATCGCCCGTGAACGAGGCATTGACCTGCAAAAGGAACTGAGTCGCTGAGATGACCGAAGAAGAGAAGACCGAAGAGACGACCGAAGAGCCCCAGGCCGAGGCAGCCGCCGACGCCTCGGCCGCGGGTCCTGTCGCGGAGGAGGACTCCTCGTCCTCGCAAGCTGCGGGCGAGGAGCCCACCTCCACGCCACCCGCGGAAGAGGCGTCCCCGACGCCCGAGGATCCTGACGCCGATCTTCCCTGGAAGGAGCGGGCGCGACTTGAGCGCTCGCGCCAGTCCGGTGAGCCCGGACCCCAGCGTACTCCCGAGGAGCGCGCCGCGGCGCGCCTCGAGGCCCGCCGTACCGAGGCCGCCGCCCGCCGTCGCTATCGCTCCTCGGAGCGCAGCAAGGAGCGCCAGCCGGCCGAAGGCACTCCCCGGGCCGAGAGGGACGCCAACCCCGCGAAGTCGCGCCAGGGCGTCGTCGTCTCCGACAAGGCCGACAAGACGATCACGGTGCGGATCGACATCGCCCGCCGCCACCCGACCTACGAGAAGGTGGTGCGCCGCTCGCGAACGCTGCACGCGCACGATGAGCGCAATGAGGCCGGCGAGGGTGACACGGTGCGGATCGTCGAGACACGGCCGCTGTCGCGGACCAAGCGCTGGCGCCTGGTAGAGGTCATCGAGAAGGCCAAGTAGGAGAGAAGTGATCCAGCAGGAGACAAGACTTCGCGTCGCCGACAACTCGGGTGCCCGGGAGATCCTCTGCATCCGTGTCAAGGGCGGCTCGCACCGCCGCTACGCGGGGGTCGGTGACGTGATCACCGCGACCGTGAAGCAGGCGAGCCCGCAGGGCGGCGTCCGCAAGGGCGAGGTGGTCCAGGCCGTCGTCGTGCGCACCCGCAAGCAGTTCGGTCGCTCCGACGGCACCTACATCGCCTTCGACGAGAACGCGGCGGTCCTGATCGACCCCCAGAACAACCCCCGTGGAACTCGCATCTTCGGCCCGGTCGCCCGGGAGCTGCGCGACCGCAACTTCATGAAAATTGTCTCGCTCGCCCCGGAGGTCCTGTGATGGCGAAGTCGATGCGGATACGGACCGAGGACCAGGTGGTCGTGATCAGCGGCAAGGACGCCGGCAAGACCGGGCGCGTCGTTCGCACCGATCCGCAGGCGGAGAAGGTCTACGTCGAGCACCTCAACATGATCAAGCGCCACCAGCGCCCAACCTCGGTCAAAGACACCCAGAAGAGCGCGGAGGTTGGCGGGATCATCGAGAAGGAGGGGCCGATCCACGTCTCCAACGTGATGCTGCTCGACCCCAAGGACAACAAACCGACCCGGATCGGCGTCCGACGCAACGACGCCGGCGAGCGTGAGCGCTACGCCAAGCGCACGGGCAACGCAATCGACTAGAGAGAACATGGAAGCCACCGCAACAGCCCAGACCCAGCAGCCGGCGCCGCCGCCGCGCCTGCGCGAGCGCTACCGCGAGGAGATCCTGCCGCAGCTGATCACCAAGTTCGGCTACACGACGCCGATGCAGGCGCCGCGGCTGGAGAAGATCACCCTCAACATGGGACTCGGCGAGGGCAAGCAGGACTCGAAGATCTTCGAGGCCGCTACCGAGCAGCTGGCGACGATCGCGGGCCAGCACCCGAACATCCGCCGGGCGCGCAAGTCGATCGCCTCCTTCAAGGTTCGCGAGGGGATGCCGGTCGGCATCTCCGTGACCCTGCGCCGGGCTCGGATGTGGGAGTTCCTCGACCGCCTCTGCTCGATCGCGATCCCCCGCATCCGCGATTTCCGCGGCCTCAACCCGCGCTCCTTCGACGGCCGCGGCAACTACTCGATGGGCGTCCGCGAGCAGCTGATCTTCCCCGAGATCGATTACGACTCGATCGATGAGACGCGTGGACTCGACATCACGATCACGACGAGCGCCGCGACCGACGAGGAGGCATTCGAGTTGCTTCTCGCGCTCGGGATGCCCTACGCCCAGGAGGGCCGTCCGGGTGCCGTCGAGGACGAGGTCGACGAGGAAGAGGAGCGCCGCAAGGAGGAGGCCCGGATGCGGGCCGAGGCCGAGCAGGCGGCGCTCGAGCAGCTCAAGGAAGAGAACCCCGACGCCTACGCCAAGCCCGAGGAGCCCGAGGAGGGCGCCGAAGGCGAGGAGGAGGCGGGCGAGGGAAGCAGCGAAAACCCGCCCGCGGCGGACGCGGGAGCGAACGAGAAAGAGGGCCAGTGAACATGAGTTCGAGTGAGCGAGAGCAGAGCACGCGGGTGGAATCCGTCTAATGGCAAAGACTTCCCAGAAGGTCCGGCAGCGGCGCACGCCCAAGTACAAGACGCGGGGCTACCATCGCTGCCGCCGTTGCGGGCGCCCGCGCGCCTACTACCGCAAGTTCGGCCTCTGCCGGATCTGCCTGCGCAACGCCGCGCATGAGGGCTACATCCCCGGAATGACGAAGTCGAGCTGGTGAACCGATGCTGACCGACCCGATAGCCGATTACCTGACCCGGATTCGCAACGCGATGCACTCCGGCCACGAGGAGGTGCTGATCCCCTGCTCGCGGCTGAAGCTGGAGATGTCGCGGATCCTCAAGGAGCAGGGCTACATCACCGACTTCGGATCAGAGCCGGCGCGGGTCGGCGAAGTGATCAGGGTCCGCCTCAAGTACACCAAGGCACACGAGCCCGTGATCACGGGCCTCGAGCGGGTCTCACGCCCCGGGCGCCGCCGCTACGTGGACAGCAAGAAGGTGCCCCGCGTCTACGGCGGCACCGGAACCGCAATCGTCAGCACCTCGACCGGGGTAATGACCGGGCACGAGGCGAAGGCGAAGGGAGTCGGAGGCGAAGTCGTCGCCTACATCTGGTGATCCATCGATGAGCCGCATAGGAAGACAGCCCATTCCCGTCCCCGACGCAGTCAGCGTCGAGGTTGCCCCTGGCCGCGTCGCCGTCAAGGGCCCCAAGGGTGAGCTCTCCCAGGCCGTCTCCGCCGACATGTCGGTGGAGCAGGCCGAGGGAGCGCTGACCGTCGAGCGGCCGACCGACCGCGGCGAGCACCGCGCGCTTCACGGCCTCACGCGCAGCCTGATCGCGAACATGGTCGAGGGTGTGACCGACGGCTTCGAGAAGCGGCTCGAGATCCAGGGCGTCGGTTACCGCGCCCAGCTCAAGGGCCGCAACCTCGAGCTCGCGCTCGGATACTCGCACCCGGTCGCGGTCGAGGCCCCGGAGGGGATCGAGTTCGAGGTCCCCCAGCCGACCGAGATCATCGTCCGCGGAATTGACAAGCAGCTGGTCGGCCAGGTCGCGGCGGACATCCGCAAGCGCCGGCCACCCGAGCCCTACAAGGGCAAGGGCATCCGCTACCGCGGCGAGCACGTTGCTCGCAAGGTCGGTAAGCGCGCATGACGGTCCTCACCAAGCAGCAGAGGCGCCTGCGCCGCCGGCGTCGCGTGCGGGCGAAGGTCTCGGGCACGGCGGAGCGGCCGCGGCTGTCGGTCTACCGCTCCAACCGCGGTGTCTTCGCCCAGCTGATCGACGATCGCGCCGGCCGCACGCTGGCCGCGGTCAACTGGACCGAGCCCGAGCTGAGCAAGCTGACCGCTTCTGCCCAGGCCAAGCGCGCCGGCGAGCTGCTGGCCGAGCGGGCGAAGAAGGCCGGCGTCGAGTCCTGCGTCTTCGACCGTGGCGGTTACCAGTACCACGGCCGGGTCAAGGCCCTCGCAGAGGGCGCCCGAGAGGGGGGACTGAGCTTCTAGAGGGGCCGGTCCGCAGGGACCGCTTCCGCTACCGTGAGCCGCTAGCCATGAAGGGAATGAGCACAGGAAGAGTCGAGACGGTCAGCCCCAAGGGGCTCGACCTGCAGGAGCGCGTGATCGAGATCAACCGCGTCGCCAAGGTGGTCAAGGGCGGCCGCCGGTTCTCGTTCACGGCACTGGTCGCCGTCGGCGATGAGGACGCGGTCGTCGGGATCGGCTACGGCAAGGCCCGGGAGGTCCCGCTCGCGATCCAGAAGGCGGTCGAGGACGCCCGCAAGAACATGATTCGCATTCCCAAGTACGGGCAGACGATCACCCACAGGATCATCGGCCGCTACGGCGCCGGCCACGTCGTTCTGCGGCCGGCCAGCCCCGGTACCGGCGTCATCGCCGGTGGCGGCGTGCGCGCCGTTCTCGAGCTCGGTGGGGTCCGCGATGTGCTGACCAAGAGCATCGGCACCCAGAACCCGATCAACCTCGTCAAGGCGACGATGGACGGCCTGATCCGCCTCCGCCGCCCGGAGGAGGTTGCCGAGCTGCGCGGGCTCACGGTCGGGCAGGTGCTGGGGATCGATGCCGAGAAGGCGGAAGCGAAGCTGCGCGCCGCCAAGGAGCCCGCCGCCGCTGCGGCGCAGGAGGCCCCGGAGGAGGCGCAGCCGGCGGTGGCCGTTGCGGTGCCGCCCGCCGACGCCGAGGAGGCCCCTGCCCCGGAGGAGAGCCCCGGCGAGGGCGACGGTGAGGGCAGATGAGCAAGGTCGCGATCACCCAGGTTCGCTCCGCCGTTGGCACGAAGCCGAATCAGCGCGCGACGCTGCGCGCCCTCGGCCTCGGCAGGCCCGGCTCCCGGGTCGAGCGCCCCGATACCCCCCAGCTTCGCGGCCAGATCCGCGTCATCGACCACCTGATCGAGATCGGGGAGGGGTCCTAGATGGCCGAGACGCCGCGCTCCGAGGAGATCGGACTTCACAACCTCAAGCCGAAGCCCGGCTCCCGGCGCCCGCGCAAGCGGATCGGCCGTGGAGAGGGCTCCGGCCTCGGCAAGACCTCGGGCCGCGGCCACAAGGGCGCCGGCTCGCGCGCGGGCGCGAAGCGAAAGGTCGCCTACGAGGGTGGGCAGAACCCGATCCACATGCGGATGCGCAAGCTCAGCGGCCCGCACATGAAGAAGTCGATGCCGTTCGAGAACTTCCGCACCGCGACACAGCCGGTCAACGTCGCCGATCTCGACGAGCGCTTCGACTCCGGCGCCGAGGTCACGCCCGCCACGCTCAAGGAGAAGGGTCTGGCGAAGCGCTCGGACCCGGTCAAGATCCTCGCCCGCGGCGAGATCTCGAAGAAGCTGACCGTCCGCGCCCACGGCTTCAGCGCCGCCGCCAGGGAGAAAATCGAAGCGGCCGGCGGCACCTGCGAGATTCTGGAGCCGTAGTTGCTCCGCACGATCCTCAACGCCTTCTGCGTTGCGGACATCCGCAAGAAGATCGCCTTCACCGCGGCGATGCTGGCCCTCTACCGGCTCGGCGCCTACATCCCCTCTCCCGGCATCGACATCAACGCCGTCAAGGACATCCAGAACAACTTCGCCGGCTCCAACATCCTCGGCTTCCTCAACCTCTTCTCGGGCGGCAGCCTCTCGCGCCTCTCGCTGTTCGCGCTCGGGATCATGCCCTACATCACGGCCTCGATCATCCTGCAGCTGCTGACGGTGGTCCTGCCCTCGCTGGAGAAGCTGCAGAAAGAGGGCGAGGTCGGCCAGCAGAAGATCACCCAGTACACCCGCTACCTCACCGTCGGCCTCGCCTTCGCCCAGTCGCTCGGCTACGTCTTCCTCTTCCGCTCCTTCGGCAACCAGGCCGGCGCCAGCGTCGTCGGCAACCTCACCTTCACCAGCGTCTTCCTGATCGTGATCTGCCTCACCGCCGGGTGCGACCCTGCTGATGTGGCTGGGCGAGCTGATCACCCAGCGCGGGATCGGCAACGGGATCTCGCTGATGATCTTCGCCTCGATCGCGTCCGGGATCCCGAACGGGATCACCCAGTGGTGGAACAACCCCGACCAGGTCTTCGTCGTGATGATGCCGTTCATCGCGCTGGCGGTGATCGTCGCGATCGTCTTCGTCCAGGAGGGGCAGCGGCGAATCCCGGTCCAGTACGCAAAGCGCGTGGTCGGCCGCAAGATGACCTCCGGCGGCTCGACCTACCTGCCGCTGCGGGTCAACATGGCCGGCGTCATCCCGGTCATCTTCGCCGCCTCGATCATGGCCTTCCCGCCGACGATCGGCCAGCTCCTCAACACCCCCGCCGCGCTCGACTTCGCCGCCTTCTTCAGCCCCAACAGCTGGGCCTACGTGGTCGGCGAGGTCTTCTTCATCATCGTCTTCACCTACTTCTACACGGCGGTCACCTTCAACCCGGTCGATCAGGCCGACAACCTGAAGAAATACGGCGGCTTCATACCCGGGGTCAGACCGGGACGGCCGACCGCCGAGTACCTCGACCGCATCCTCTCCCGGCTGACCTTCCCGGGAGCGCTCTACCTGGGCGCGGTCGCGGCGCTGCCGACGATCCTGATCAGCCAGACCTCGGCCAACTTCTTCTTCGGCGGCACCTCGATCCTGATCGTCATCGGCGTCGCGCTGGACACGGTCAAGCAGCTCGAGGCGCAGCTGATGATGCGCAACTACGAAGGCTTCCTGAAGTAGGCTCGCGCGGCGAGTCATGTCTGAGCTGAACCTCGTACTTCTTGGACCGCCCGGCAGCGGCAAGGGCACTCAGGGCGAGCGCCTGCAGGAAGACCTCCGGCTGCCCTACTACGCGACCGGCGACATCCTCCGCGCCGCGGTCTCCGAGCAGACCGAGCTCGGCAAGACCGCGAAGGGGTACATGGACGGCGGCGACCTCGTCCCCGACGAGGTCATCATCGGCGTCATCGCCGAGCGGCTGAGCGGCGAGGAGGCTGCCGACGGCTTCATCCTCGACGGCTTCCCGCGCACCACTCCGCAGGCCGAGGCGCTCGACCGCAAGCTGGAGGAGCTCGGCCGCGCGCTCACCGCGGTGCTGCTGATCGACGTCTCCGACGAGGAGGTGGTGCGCCGCCTCGGCGGCCGCCGCACCTGCGCCGAGAACGGCCACGTCTTCCACGTCGAGTTCGACCCGCCGAAGGACGAGGGCGTCTGCGACATCGACGGCAGCGCCCTGATCATCCGCGACGACGACAAGCCCGAGGTCATCCGCAAGCGGCTCGAGACCTACCACGAGAAGACCGAGCCGCTGGTCGGCTACTACGAGAAGCAGGGCCTGCTGCGCCGGATCGACGGCAGCGTCGCTCCGGACGATGTCGGCGCCCGGATCAGGGCGCTGCTCGCGACCCTGAAGCTCGAAGAGGACATCTGAGCGTGTACCGGATGATCATCCGCAAGACACCCGAGCAGATCGAGCAGATGGCGGCCTCGGGCGACGTCCTCGTGCGCTGCCTGAAGATGCTCGCCTCGAAGGCGAGGCCCGGGGTCACCACCCTCGATCTCGACGCAGCGGCGGAGAACTTCATCCGATCCCAGGACGCCGTGCCGGTCTTCAAGGGCTACCGCGGCTTTCCCGGGTCGATCTGCGCGTCGCCGAACTCGATGGTCGTCCACGGGATCCCCGGGCCGCACGAGTTGAAGCGCGGCGACATCCTCTCGATCGACATCGGTGTGACCAAGGACGGCTGGGTGGCCGACGCGGCGATCACGGTGCCGATCGGACCGATAGCGCCGGAGGTCAAGAGCCTGCTCGAGACGACCAGGGCGTCGCTGTTCGACGGGGTCGAGCAGATGCGACCCGGGCAACCATCTCGGCGACGTCTCGGCCGCGATCCAGCGCCCGGTCGAGCTCGACGGCTTCTCGATCATCCGCACCCTGGTCGGCCACGGCATCGGCCGCGACATGCACGAAGACCCGCAGATCCCCAACTTCGGCGAGCCCGGCAAGGGCCCCGAGCTCGAGGAGGGGATGGTCTTCGCGATCGAGCCGATGGTCAACGCCGGCGGGCCGCTGGTGCGGGTAGACGACGACGGCTGGTCGGTCTTCTCGGAGGACGGATCGCTCGCCGCACACTTCGAGTTCACCGTCGCCGTGACCGCTGACGGACCCCGGATTCTCACCCCCTGGCACGAGGACTGAGTGCCGCCCCAGCCACGCACGCCCCGGTCGCCGGTGCCTTGCTATCCTTCGCCGTCGGCCCGAAGGCCGATTCTTCATGCCCGCTGCCCGTCTACTGGGGCCTGCGGGAGTCCTATCCCGATACGAAGCCGAGCGCGATGAAAGTCCGAGCGTCCGTAAAACCCATGTGCGAAAAGTGCAAGATCATCCGCCGCCGCGGCGCGGTCCTGGTGATCTGCCCGAACCCGCGCCATAAGCAAAGGCAGGGCTAGGTAGCTGATGGCACGGATCGCCGGGGTCAACATCCCCGTAAACAAGCGGGTCGAGATCGGGCTCACATACGTATACGGAATCGGGCGCTCCACCTCCCAGGAGATCCTCGCCGAGGCGAAGATCGACCCGAACACGGCGGTCAAGGACCTGACCGAGGACGAGGTCGTGCGGCTGCGCGAGGCGATCGAGTCGCGCGAGGTCGAGGGTGACCTGCGGCGCGAGCGCTCGCAGAACGTCAAGCGACTGATGGAGATCGGCTCCTATCGCGGCCTGCGCCACCGGCGCGGCCTGCCGGTGCGGGGCCAGCGGACCAAGACCAACGCGCGGGGCCGCAAGGGCCCGCGCCGGATGAGCGTCGCCGGCAAGCGCAAGGCGCCGAGCGGGAAGTAGGCAGGCAGATGGCAGCGAAGAAACCGACGAAGGGCCGGGCGCGCCGCCGGGTGAAGAAGAACATCACCTACGGCCAGGCACACATCAAGACTTCCTTCAACAACACGATCGTCACTCTCACCGATACCGAGGGCAACGTGATCGCCTGGGAATCCGCCGGCAGCGCGGGGTTCAAGGGCTCGCGCAAGTCGACCCCGTTCGCGGCGCAGGTGACCGCCGACTCCGCCGCCAAGAAGGGCATGGAGCACGGGCTCGAGAAGGTCGAGGTCTTCGCCAAGGGCGCCGGCTCAGGGCGCGAGACGGCGATCCGCTCGCTGCAGGCCGCCGGCCTCGACGTGACCACGGTCAAGGACGTCTCTCCCCAGGCGCACAACGGCTGCCGCCCGAAGAAGCGCCGGAGGGTCTGAGCGATGGCCAGAGACACCTCCCCCCAATGCAAGCAGTGCCGCCGCGAGGGCCAGAAGCTCTTCCTCAAGGGTCAGCGCTGCTTCACCGACAAGTGCGGGGTCGAGCGCCGCTCCTACCCGCCCGGCGAGCATGGCCGTGGCCGCATGCGCCAGTCGGAGTACCGGGTGCAGCTTCGGGAGAAGCAGAAGACGCGTCGCTACTACCAGGTCCTCGAGAAGCAGTTCCGCGAGTACTACGACAAGGCCTCGCGGCAGGAGGGCGTCACCGGCGAGAACCTGCTGCGGATGCTCGAATCCCGCTTCGACAATGTCCTCGTACGGCTCGGCTTCGCCGCGTCGCGGCGTCAGTCGCGCCAGCTGATCCGCCACGGTCACTGGATGATCAACGGCCGCCGCGTCGACATTCCCTCCTACCAGGTGCGCCCTGACGACATCATCTCAATCAAGCCGAGTTCGGCTGCCACCGACACCATTCGGCAGGCGACGGAACTCGTCTCGACCGTGCCCGCATGGCTGCAGGCCGATCACGACGCTCTCACCGCAAAGATCCTGCGCTTCCCGGAGCGCTCAGAGATCTCTGCACCGGTGCAGGAGCAGCTCATTGTCGAGCTGTACTCCAAGTAGCCCCGGTCAACCCTGAACACGAATACCCAAGGAACCCATGCCCACTGACTTTCAGGTCCCCCGAATCAGCGCCGACACCGTCGACGAGAACCACGGCACCTTCACAGTTGAGCCCCTAGACAAGGGCTTCGGCTACACCTTCGGCAACAGCCTTCGCAGGGTGTTGCTCTCCTCACTCGGCGGCGCCGCCATCACCAGCGTCCGCATCGAGGGCGTGGCGCACGAGTTCTCGACCGTGCCGGGCGTCAAGGAGGACGTCACCGACATCGTCCTCAACCTCAAGGAGATCGTCATCCGCATGCACACGGATGCCGACGAGGTCGAGGCTCCCCTGGTCGCGACCGGTCCCGGCGAGGTCAGGGCAAAGGACATAGACCTGCCCTCGGGCGTGGAGATCCTCAACCCCGAGGCGCCGATCGCGACCCTGGAGAAGAAGACCAAGCTCGAGGTCTACCTGACGATCGGCCGCGGCCGCGGCTACTCGCCGGCGGAGGAGAACAAGTCCGACGAGCAGCCGATCGGTGTGATCCCGATCGACTCGATCTTCTCGCCGATCCGCCGCGCCTCCTATGCGGTCGACTCGGCTCGCGTCGGGCAGAGAACCGACTTCGACAAGCTCACGCTCGACCTCGAGACCGACGGCTCGATCGAGCCCTCGGCGGCGCTGCGCGAGGCCTCGGAGATCCTGATCAAGAGCCTGGCGATCTTCACCGACGCCGACCGCGTCGAGGAGCTGACCGCACGAGATGCGGTCGCGCCAATCGCCGCCGACCCGATGGCCGACAACGGCGCCCCGAGCGGCGGAGACGGCCTCGACGAGATCCTGATCGAGGAGCTCGAGCTCGGCGTCCGCTCCTACAACTGCCTCAAGCGGGCCGGCATCCAGACCGTCGGCGACCTCGTGCGCAAGTCGGAGTCGGAGCTGAACGCGATCCCGAACTTCGGGTCGAAGTCGATCGAGGAAGTGATCGAGACCCTGCACTCGCGCGGTCTCGACCTGCGCCAGGACTGAGGCGGCGGGGGAGCGAGGAGAGTCCATGCGTCACGGTCGCAAGCGAAACAAGCTCAGCCGCCCGGCGGCCCATCGCAGGTCGCTGATGGCGAACCTCTCCAAGCAGCTGATCGAGCACGAGAGGATCAAGACGACCCAGGCGAAGGCGAAGGCGGTAAAGCCCGAGGTCGAGCAGCTGATCACCCTCGCCAAGCGCGGCGACCTGCACGCCCGCCGCCAGGCGCTGGCGACGCTGCACAACGACAAGTTCGCCGTCCACAAGCTCTTCGAGGAGGTCGCCCCGCGCTACAGCGAGCGCCCCGGCGGCTACACCCGCATCGTCAAGCTCGGCCCGCGCAGGTCGGACTCGACCGAGATGGTGTATCTGGAACTGGTCTGACGACCGATTCCAGATACCAGCAACTGCCCAGCCACCTCCTCGGCTTAGCCTGCGGGGGTGCCGGGTTTGGCGGTGGTTCTACGCCTGTCTCCGCGGGCTGACCGCGATCATCAGGCCGATGGTGGTGAAGAAGATCACGGCCAGGACCAGCCACTGCGCCCAGCCCTCGGTCGTTCTCAGCACGACGTAGCAGAGGGCAAGGCCGACGATCGCTGCGATCACCGAGTAGATCGTCGCTCCGCGCTGGGATCCGTGGCGGATGCGCTCGGCGCTGCCGTCGTAGTCGGCGCGCTCGAGGCCCGCGCGCTGGTTCTCGGTCATGTTCGACACAGGTATTCCTTCCGTTCCTTGCGCCCGGCAAAGTTGCCGACGCCGATCAACAGCTTACGCCCCTGCGCCGTCGGCTAGCGTGGATCGGGTGAGAGCGGTTCGCCTCGACATCGAGTACGACGGCGGCGGCTTCCGCGGTTGGGCCGCGCAGCCGGGAATGCGAACGGTCCAGGCGGAGCTCGAGGCCGCGCTGGCGACGGTCCTTCGCGAGCCGGTCAAGCTGACCGTCGCCGGTCGCACGGACGCCGGCGTTCACGCCTGGGGCCAGGTGGCGAGCTTTGAGACCGCCGCCGAGGTGCCGGCGGACCTGGTCCGCCGGCTCAACGGACTCGGCCCCGCCGATATCAGCGTCCTGCGCGCCGGGCCCGCCCCCGAGGGCTTTGACGCCCGTCGCGACGCCCGCTCGCGAACCTACTGCTACCGGGTGCTCAACCGCCGCGAGCCGAGCCCGTTCGAGGCCGGGCGGGCCCTCTGGTGGCCACACCGCATCGACCTCGGCGCCATGCGCGAGTGTGCCGCCGCACTTCTCGGAGCCCACGACTTCACCGCCTTCACCCCGACCCGGAGCGATCACGTGCGCTTCGAGCGAGACGTCTCCTGGGCCGAGTGGGTGCAGGGCGCCTACCACCCCTCAATCCCCGGAGGCGGGGACGAGCCCGGGTCCGTCGGGAGCGAGGACTCGGGCGAAGTTCTCTGCTTCTGGGTGCGGGCGGACGCGTTCATGCACCACATGGTCCGGATCCTCGTCGGGACGATGCTCGAGGTCGGCGGCGCCCGGCGAAGCGCCGGGGAGTTCGCCGCCCTGCTCGGCGGAGCGCCGCGCGAGCAGGCGGGCGAGACGGTCGCCGCCCACGGCCTCTACCTCGCGTCGGTCGCTTACTGAACGCTCCTGCTACCGCCGTAGAATCGCTCCGATGAGGGTCCTCGTGACCAATGACGACGGAATCACCGCGGCCGGCCTGCACGCCCTGCGCCGCGCTCTACTCGGCATCGGCGAGGGCGTCGAGGTCCACGTGATCGCGCCCGACTCCAATCGCAGCGCGACGGCACGCAGCATCACCACCCGCTCGCCACTCTCGGTCGAAGAGGTCGAGTTCGGCGATGGCTCCAGCGGCTTCGCCACCGACGGCACCCCGGTGGACTGCGTCCGCTTCGCCGATCTCGGGCTCCTCGGAGAGCGGCCCGACCTGATCGTCTCCGGGATCAACCATGGTGCGAACCTGGGTGACGACATCACCTACTCGGGCACCGTCGCCGCCGCGCTCGAGGGAATAGTGCTCGGCCTGCCGGCGATAGCTGTCTCACAGCAGTCGGACAAGCGGGAGATGGACTTCCGCTTCGGGCGCAGCTTCGGCTTCGGAGTCGCCGCGGCATTCACGGCGGAGCTGGTGCGCCGGCTGGCAACGAATCCGATGCCCGAGGGGACGCTGATCAACATCAACTGCCCTGCCGGGGAGCCCAGCGGCGTCGAGGTCGCCCACCTCGGCAAGCGCCTCTACAACGACGAGCTGAAGCTGGTCGGAAGCGACGACTCCTCGGGCCGGCGCCGTTACCAGATCTACGGCTTCGAGCCCTCGTTCGAGGACGAGGACGGATCCGATCTCTCGGCGATCGCCAATGGCCGCATCGCCGTGACCCCGGTTCACTTCGACCTCACCGACCACGGGGAACTCGAAACCGTGCGCGGTTGGGACCTGGGGGGGATGCTGGATACCGCGGCGGCGCGGTCGGCCTCCGCCGGGGAGCGGTGAGCGCCGCCGTCAATCAGCGCGCGGCCAAGCGCGCCGCGGAGCTTCGGCGCGAGATCGAGCGCCATAACCGCCTCTACTACGTTCTCGACGATCCCGAGGTCGGCGACGACGTCTACGACCGGCTGCTGGATGAGCTGCGGGAGCTGGAGGAGGCAGACCCGCAGTTGCGCACCCCGGACTCGCCGACGCAGCGAGTCGGCGCGCCCCCGCTGGAGCGCTTCGACCGGGTCGAGCATGCAGAGCCGATGCTCTCCCTCGCAAATGCCCGCGACGAGGAGGAGTTGCGGGCCTGGGAGGAGCGCATCCGCAACCACCTCAAACGCCTCGACATCAGCGCCTCCGAGTTCAGCTACACGACCGAGCCCAAGATCGACGGCCTGGCGATCTCGCTCACCTACCGCGAAGGGGTATTCGTTCGCGGTGCGACCCGCGGGGACGGGCGCATCGGCGAGGACGTGACACAGAACCTGCGGACGATCCGCTCGATCCCGCTGACGATCTCCAAGGCCCCGCCGATGGTCGAGGTGCGGGGCGAGGTCTACCTGCCGATAGCCGCCTTCACCGAGCTCAACGAGCGCCGCGCCGAGGCGGGGGAGCCGACCTTTGCCAATCCTCGCAACTCAGCCGCCGGCTCGATCCGCCAGCTCGACCCCGCCATTGCGGCCGAGCGGCCACTCTCGGTCTGGTGCTACGGCATCGGTGCCACCGAGGGACTCGAGGTTGCGACCCACGCCGAGGAGGTCGAGTGGCTGCGTGCCAGCGGCTTCAAGGTCAACCCCGACGTCGGCCGCCACGCCGGGATCGACGAGGTGGTCGAGCGCTGTCTCTGGTGGCAGCAGCGCCGCGAGGAGCTCGACTTCGAGATCGACGGCGTCGTCGTCAAGGTCGACGAGCGCTCGCTCTGGCGCGAGCTCGGCGTGGTCGGGCGCGAGCCGCGCTGGGCGATCGCCTGGAAATTCCCCCCGACGACGGCGACGACGAAGCTGAAGCGGGTCGTCTGGAACGTCGGTCGCAGCGGGCACCTGCTGCCGTTCGCGGTCCTCGAGCCGGTCCACGTCGGCGGGGTCACGGTCTCGACCGCGACCCTCCACAACGAGGAGGACCTCGCCCGCAAGGATGTCCGCCCCGGCGACGAGGTCGTGGTGATGCGCGCCGGCGACGTCATACCCCAGGTCGTGTCCCCGCTGCTGCAGCGCCGTCCGAAGGGGACCAGGCGCCCGAGGCCGCCGAAGAGGTGCCCGGCCTGCGGCACCGCGACGGTCAAGCCCGACGACTCGGTCTTCACGATCTGCCCCAACCGGGCCGGCTGCCCCGGCCAGTCCTTCCAGCACGTCAAGCACTTCGTCAGCAAGGGCGCGATGGACATCGAGGGCCTCGGCGAGAAGCAGGCCCTTCGCTTCGGCGAGGAGAGCCTGATCGCCGACGTCGCCGACATCTACGAGCTGACCGAGGAGCAGCTCGCCGGTCTCGAGGGCTTCGGCGAGGTCTCCGCCGGCAACCTGCTCGCGGCGATCGATGCCTCGCGCTCACGGCCGTTTGCGCGGGTGCTCTACGCGCTCGGGCTTCCCGGAGTCGGCTTCGTCACCGCCGAGGCACTCGCCGAGCACTTCGGGTCGATCGACGCGATTCGCGCCGCTGGCCCCGAGCAGCTCGAGGAGGTCGAGGGCGTGGGGCCGGTGATGGCGCTCCAGATCAACGAGTCGCTGGCCGAGAAGCGGACATGGGATCTGATCTGCAGGCTGCGCGCCAAGGGCCTGAGGATGGAGCTCGACGAGTCCGAGCGCCGCCCCAGGGGAGGCCCGCTCGAGGGCAGGACCCTGGTGCTCACGGGGACCCTCGACGGCCTCACCAGGGAGGAGGCTGCGGCGCTGATCCGCGCCGCAGGCGGCAAGGTCACCAACTCGGTCTCGAAGAAGACCGACTACGTCGTCGCCGGCGAGAGCCCCGGCTCGAAGCTGGAGAAGGCGGAGAAGCTGGGTGTCGAGATCCTCGACGAAACCGGTCTTCGCAAGCTCACCTGAGCCCCCGGCCGACCTCCGGCCCAGCGAACCCCTGCCCCCCGATCGCCCCCCAACCCCCGATCGCCCCGCCCCGGACGTGGGACCTTTGAACGTCCTATATGGCGGTTCAAAGGTCCCACGTCGGGTCAGGTCATACGGGAATGTCACAAGCCGCGCGGAGCACGCGCCTCGGTGCGCGAGGCGGTGTACGGTGGCCGGGTCGGTCGGGTGCGGCGGGCCGGCGGGCCAGGCGGTCGCCCGCGGGCGATCAGTAGCCCGCGATCAGCGCCGCCATCCGGTCCTGCTCGAGGTGGGCGAGGTTGAGGTCGCTGACGCCGGCCATCAGGATCGAGAAGACCATCACCCTCCCGGAGCCGTTGAAGCAGTAGCCGGAGAGGTTGCTGACGCCGGTGATCGTCCCCGTCTTCGTCCGGCAGCGGCCGGCGGCGGCGGTCCCGCGCATGCGGTCGGCGACGGTGCCCTCGCGCCCGGCGACGGCGAGGGAGTGGACGAAGGCGCCGCCGAAGTCCTCGCTTCGAACCGAGCGCAGGAGGCGCACCACCTCGGCCGGGGAGGCGCGGTTGGTCCGGGTCAGGCCGGAGCCGTCGACGGCGTGAACGGCCGAGTCGTGGTTGCGGGCGAAGCTCTCGACCACCTCGGCCCCGCTGCGGGTGCTGCCGCCGTCACCGAAGTGCGCCCCGATGCCCTTCAGCAGGGTCTCGGCGAAGAAGTTGTTCGACTCGACGTCGGTCTCGTTGGTGAGGCGCGACATCCGCGGCGAGCGGACGACCGCGACCAGCTCCGCTCCCCGCCCGGGCACCCTGCCGAGAGCCACCCGGCGTTTGAGGATCACCCGGTGGCGTCGCAGCGAGGTGGCGAGCTTGGTCGCGGCGACCCGGGCCGGGTTCGCGGCGAAGCTCCGGGCGCTCGAGTCGGAGTAGCCGGAGTTGAAGGCCAATCCGGAGAGGGGGCCGATGTAGGGGCTGGTCGCGTAGCCGGAGTCGGCGACACCGCGGAGGCCGTCGAAGACCGAGTCGTCGGCGTAGAGGCGCCCGCTGACGCGGCGGATACCCGCGGCCCGGACCTGCCGCACCAACCCGTAGAGGTCGGTTCCGAGGCCGCCGAGGAAGGTGTCGTAGAAGGCCGGCGAGCCGAGCGCCGGATCGCCGCCGCCCTTGAGGAAGAGGTCGCCGCGCAGGACCCCGCGCGCGTCCACCCTGCCACTGCTGAAGACCCGGGTCGGGAGCCTCACGTCGGGGCCGAAGCGCCCGAGGGCCGTCGAGGTCGTGAAGATCTTCATGTTCGAGGCCAGCGGGCGCCGGACCTGGGGGGCGCGGCTGCAGACCGCCATGCCGGTGTTGGCGTCGAGGACGAAGACCCCGCTGCTGTCTCCGCCGCCACGCAGAAGCCGCCTGCGCAGCGCGGAGCAGAGCTGAGCCCGGCCGAGCGACCCCGAGGCTGAGGCGCGGCGCTCTACGGGCGTCACCGCCGGGCGGTCGGGGTTGGGCAGGGGGGAGGGCTGCGCGGCCGCGGAGCCGGTCGCAATCAGCGTGGCAAACGCCACGAGCAGGGGTGGAATCGCCTTCCGCATCTCTGTAGGGAACACAGGGGAAGCCGAGGGTAGCGGCCACCCGCACGGGGTTTGGGCGATCAGACCCTGCCATAATCACCGGCGTGGGAAAGGTCGTCAAGCTCGAGACGTCCACCGGACAGGGCCGGCGGACGACCCGGACACGAAAGCGTGGCTCCAAGACCGCCCTCGTCCTCGGCGGCGGCGGCTTCACGGGCGGGGTCTATGAGATCGGAGCGCTGCGCGCTTTCGACCTGCTTGCCGTCAACCGCACCGTCAACGAGTTCGACATCTACGTCGGCACCAGCGCCGGCTCCTTTGTCGCCAGCCTCCTCGCCAATGGGGTGACCCCGGAGGAGATGATGCGGGTGCTGAACAAGCGCCTTCCCTCTCCGATCGAGGACGTCGACCTGGGCACGCTGCTTCGCCCCAATTACCGCGCTTACGCCGGGAAGGCCGCCGTGATGCCGCTGCGGCTCGTCGGCCTGGTGCGCAAGCTGCTCTCGAACCCGAACGACATTTCGCTGATGGACATCGGAGTCGGACTGGCCGAGGGGCTCCCGACCGGGATCTACTCGGGGAAGGGAATCGGAGATTACGTCGAGGAGGTCCTCTCCGACCCCGACCGGGTCAACGACTTCCGCATGCTCGAGCGCGAGCTCTACCTGACCGCGACTGACCTCGACACCTGTGAGCGGATCGTTCTCGGCGAGGGAGAGTGGGCCGATGTCCCGATCTCGAAGGCGGTCGAGTCCTCGACGTCCCTGCCGATCGTCTACGAGCCGGTCGAAGTCAAGGGTCGCCAGCTGATCGACGGCGGTATTCGCTCAACGACCAACGTCGACATCGCGGTCGAACGCGGGGCCAAGTTCATCGTCGTCGTCAACCCGCTGGTCCCCTACGTCAACGACTTCAAGCGCCAGATCCCCACCTTCCTCGGCACCCGCGTGCGGCGGGTATCCGATATGGGCCTGCCGGCAATCGCCAACCAGACCTTCAAGCTGATCGCCCACGCCCGCCTGCACCAGGCGGTCGCCTTCTGGCAGGAGAAGTATCCGGGTGTCGACATTCTCCTGATCGAGCCCGAGCCAAACGACGAGCTGATGTTCGGAACGTCGGTCATGGACTACTCGCAGCGGCTGGCGATCGCCCGCCACGGCTTCGAGTCGGTCACCGTCGCCCTCGCCAACGATTACCCGCGCTACCGCGAGATCGCTGAGCGCCACGGGATCGAGATCTCGGCGCGGCGCGTCAGCAAGGTGATCAAGCAGGCATCTGAGGAGGAGCCCGAGCAGACCTCCGCCTGGCGCCGCGTGCTCGAGCAGACGACCTCGGCGCTGCTGCGCCAGTCCGGCCAGGCGTCCTAGCGTTCGCCGCCACGGCTGTCGGCACTTCACTCGCGAGATCCAGATCAGCCACCGGTTCCGGCCGATGAAACGCGGCTTGCAAGATCCGGTTCCGCGGTAGGAACCGGTACCCCTGCGCCAAACCAGACAATGTGGTCTTCCCCGCCCGCATCCTCCGCCCCTGCCTGCTCGGCCTCGCCGTCGCGGCTGCCCTGATCGGGTCCGGCTCCGCCGTCGCGCGCCCCGGGCGCGCCTGTCGCAACGACGCCTGCGCGGCCCGGTTAACGGTCGGCCCCAACATGGCCTGGTTCGAGTCGGCGCAGGTCTTCTATCCCGGTCTCGAGCGCGTCTCCGTCCGGCTCTCGGTCGGCGGCAAGACGCTCGGGGTCGTCGAGCGGGGCGGCCCGGCGGGTTGCCGGCGCCGGCTCAGCGGCGAGGGGGTCCGAGCGGTGATCAACGTCTGTGGCGCCCGCACCCCGGTCAAGGTCCGCGCGCGCCGGTTCTGGGGAGGCTGGGTCAGCCTCGCACTCAGCTACCGCGGGATCAGCAGGGACACCATTGCCCAGGGGGTCAAGGGCGTCCACGCCGGGTCGGGCCACTCCGCGGGTGGGGTCAGCCCGCCCGAAAGCGGCGGCGTCAGCCCTCCCTGAGGGCCGATCAGCCCGAGTAGAGAGCGTCGATCTCGCCGGAGTACTTGGAGGCGACGACGGCGCGCTTGACCTTCAGCGTCGGCGTCAACTCACCGCCCTCCTGGGAGAGGTCGGCGGGGAGGATCTCGATCTTCTTCACCTGCTCGACCCGGGCGAATTTCTGATTGATCTCCTCGACGTGCGCCTCGATCGAGGCGCGGACGTCGGCGTTTTCGGCCAGCGCCGCAGGATCGGCGGCTAGGCCATGCTCGGAGGCATAGGCGGCGACCTCCTCCGGGTCGAGGGTGACCAGTGCAACCAGGTAGGGGCGGCGGTCGCCGACGACGACACACTGGGAGACCAGCGGGTGCTGCTTGATCTCTGCCTCGAGGTTCGCCGGGGTGATGTTCTTGCCACCGGCGGTGATGATGATGTCCTTCTTGCGGCCGGTGATCTTGACGTAGCCATCGGAGTCGATCTCACCGATGTCGCCGGTGTGAAGCCAGCCGTCGACAAGCGTCTCTCGGGTCGCCTCCTCGTTCTTGTAGTAGCCCTTGAACACGTTCGGGCCCCTGACCAGGATCTCGCCGTCGTCGGCGATCCTCACCTCGCAACCGGGGAAGGGCTTGCCGATCGTGCCGATCCTGAAGTCCTCGGGCGTCGAGATCGTCGCCGCGGTTGAGGTCTCCGTCATCCCCCAGCCCTCGAGCACGAGGACGCCGGCGGCGTCGAAGAAGCTGAGGATCTCGGGGTTGATCGGCGCCGCACCGCTCGTCGCCTGGCGCAGCCGGCCGCCGAACAGGCCCCTGATCTTCGAGAGCACCTGCTTATCGGCGACCTCATACTGCTTGCGAAGGGCGAACCCCGGCTCGCGCCCGGCGCGCTCGGCCTCGCGCATCCGCCGCCCGACACCGATCGCCCACTTGAAGACCGCCTTCTTCAAGCCCCCCGCCTTCTCGGCGGCGGAGTTAGCGGCGGTGTAGATCTTCTCGAAGATTCGCGGCACCGAGGGGAAGTAGGTGGGGCGCACCTCGGAGAGGTTGGGGATGATCTTCAGCGGGTCGCGCTCCCAGTAGGCGAGGGTCGCGCCGAGCTCGAATGTCGCCAGCTGGATCAGAAGTGCGAAGGAGTGCGCGAGGGGCAGGAACAGGTAGCTGATGTCGTCCTCGCCCTCGGCGCCCTCACCGACCCCGAGCCCGCCCCCCTCGACGACCATGTCGAGCATCGCCCGGTAGTTGCCGTGGCTGATGATGCAGCCCTTCGGCGGGCCGGTCGTCCCCGAGGTGTAGATGAAGGTGCAGATGTCGTCCGGGGTGACGGCACTCCAGCGCGCCTCCCAGCGCGACGCCTCGATCCTCTCGCCGCGGGCGGCGAGATCGGAGGCCGAGATCGCGCCCTCGCTGCTCCCGGTCATCCGGATCAGGTGCTCGAGCTTCGGCACCTGGTCGCGGATCTCGTCGATCTTGGCCAGCTGCTCCTCGTCCTCGACGACGACGACCTTGGCGTCGGAGTTCTCGAGCACGTACTGGCACTCCTCGGGCGAGTTGGTCTGGTAGATCGGGACCACCGTCGCCCCGGCGGATAGCGCGGCGAAGTCGAAGTAGGTCCACTCGGGCCGCGTGTTGGCGAGGATCGCCACCTTGTCGCCGGCCTCGACGCCGAGGTCGATCAGACCGAGCGAGAGTGAGCGCGCTGTCTCGAGGACTTCGACGAATGAGCGCTTGACCCAGGCGCCGCCGTCGTCCTTGAACATGATCGCCGGAGCGTCTCCATAGCGGCGTGCCGCCAGCGGCAGCAGGTCGGCGATCGTCTTCGACCCGGTGCCGCGCTCGGCGGCGCCGGTGTCGGCCGCGGTGACTGTGGCTTGCTCCATCTCTCTCCTCGCTCGTGGTCCCGGGACGCGCCGCACACGCTCCCGGCCTCCGCCGAGGAGTCTATTTCGTGTGAGTGGGCGCCTGGGGCGCGAGGCTCAGACGGGCGACGGCTGACCGCTGTCCTGCTTCGCGAAGCTTCTCAGCGAAGTCTTGAAGAGGGCCTTGTCGATGCGACCCTGGAATATCGGGACGCCCATCCGCATGCACTTGTCGATTACCTCGGTGCGCTTCATGTGAAGCTCGTCGGCGAGTTCGGTGGGCGTCAGATGATTGGCCACAGAGGGACCTTCCTCTCCTCGTTTCAGGTTGAGAAGAGATGTTTACCGCTGGAGGCGGATGTGTCAATCAATTCGCCGCAAAATGCGGGGATTCATACCGGGTTCTCGACGTCGACGAACTCGTGCTGCACCCCGAAGCGCTCGGCGACCAACTTCCCCAGTCGCATGATCCCGGCGCGCTCCGTCGCGTAGTGCCCGGCGGCGATGAAGTGGATACCGCCCTCGCGGGCATCAGCCATCACGTGCTCGGCGGGCTCGCCGGTGAGGAAGGCGTCGAGTCCGAGGGCGACGGCGGTGTGGATCTCCGCCGCCGCGGCGCCGCTGACGATCCCGATCGTCCGCACGCGCTGCGGGCCGGCGTCGAAGACGAGCGGCTCGCGGCCGAGCGCCTCGGTGACCCGCTCGAAAAGCGTTGCCGCCTCGATCCCGTCGGGATCGGAGCCGACGACGCCGATCGGCCGCCCGCGGAACTCGGCGAAGTCGCGCTCGTCGAGGGCGAAGCCGAGCATCTCGCAGAGTTGCGCGTTGTTGCCGATCTCGCGGTGGGCGTCGAGCGGCAGGTGGTAGGCGGCGACGCTGAGGCCCGCGGCGAGGGCGATCCGCAACCGCTCGGCCATCTGCTCGGTCAGCGCCCGCGGCAGGAAGTCCCAGAAGAGGCCGTGATGGGTGAGCAGCATCTGCGCGTCGACCTCGACGGCGCGCTCGAGCAGCTCCCGGTGGGCCGAGACCCCGGTCACCACCTTCTCGACCTCGCCTGCGCCGGGCACCTGAAGGCCGTTGGGGCCGTAGTCGTCGTAGGCGTCGATCTCGAGCAGGTGATCGCAGAAGGAGATGATCTGATCGCGCTCGGCCACGGCCCCAATCTACGATGTGTCGATGGCCGACGCAGACTCAGCCGCGGGCGCCGTGGCCGGTGGCGACTCCTTCATCGAGTCGCTGATGGACACGGACCTCTACTCGATGGGCGCTTTTTTCTGCGACCAGCACCCCGAGCTGGTCGACGAGCTCGTGCGCCGCAGTGTCGCGATCGAGCGCACCGGCCTCGAGCGCTTCGCCGCCGAGGAGGGGATCAGCGTCGAGGAGGGATTCAAGACTCTGCTCACCGGCCTCGCCGTCCGCTACTACACAGCGGTTGCGGGGTAGACCCGGTGGAGGCGGCGGTCCAGGGGACCGAGGTGCGCCGCGGCCGCTGGTTCGTCCTGCTCGCCCTCGCCCTCTTCTTCGGTGCGCTCTCGGTCGGCATCGTCCAGCTTGCGACCGAGAAGGCCGGACCCTCGTTGGTCAAGCTCCAGGGCGTCGATGACGCCCAGCGGATCTTCGGCGGATTGCGCCAAGACGGCGACCGATTGGGATCCCCGGATGCGCCGGTATCGGTCCAGATCTTCAACGATGTCCAGTGCAGCCGCTGCGACGAGCAGTTCCTGGCGACGACGCCGGGCCTCGTCGACGACTACGTGCGCCCCGGCGACGCCCAGCTGATCTACCGCCACTACTCGTTCTCGGCCCGGCCCGTGCAGGAGGGCTTCATCGCCGCCGAGGCCGCCGGCATCCAGGGTTATCAGTGGCAGTACGTCTACCTGCTGTTCCGCAACCAGGCCGAGGCCGAGCGCGTCGGCGTCACCGGCAACCTCCTCGACTCGATCGCCGCATCGATCGGCGAGCTCGACGTGCCGAAGTGGGAGAAGGACTTCTCCGAGGGTGGCGGTGAGAACGGCTCGATCACGCAATCGCTCAAGGCCCAGGACGAGACCGCGTTCGGGCTCGGCCTGCGCGCCCAGCCCTCGGCGATCGTCAATGGCCCGCGCGGCACCAGGACCCTGCAGGACTCCCCGACTCTGCAACAGATCGAAGCGGCGATCCGCGCGGTCCAGTAGCGGGCGGGCCCCGGTCGGGGGCGGCGCCCCGATCCTCGCCCTCTGAGATAATCCCGCCCTCTCGGGGCGTGGCGCAGCCTGGTAGCGCGCACCGTTCGGGTCGGTGAGGTCCCCGGTTCAAATCCGGGCGCCCCGATTGCGTCGAGTGCCGGCGATCAGCCTTGTTCGGATCGCCGGCAGCACCGCCATCTGCCGGCCCGCCGCTGAGAATCGGAACCGGGGGCGGGGATGGGGGAGGGGACCGGGGGCCGATCGCTCCGCTTCCTAGCCCGGCTGCGGGCTCGGCAGCTTCCGCAGCCAGAGCCGGCGCCAGTCGCGCTTCGGCACCGGCGCGGCACCGGCGCGGCGCTCCTCGAGGTCGAAGAACAGGAGCGTGTGCCCGGCGGCGACGAAGGGGACCAGCAGGGCGTAGACGACCGAGCCGATCAGGTTGATGAAGATCAGGGAGAAGTTGGCGAAGATCAGGGCGAAGGTGAGGACCGGCCCGACGACGACCCCGATCACCCAGAAGAAGATCGCCACCCGCACCGCCCACCACCAGTTTCCGCGGACCGTGTCCGAGCTCTCGGAGAGGCTCTCGCGGACCGACGCGTCCTTGAAGAGGATCTCCTGCTGGACGAAGAGCCAGTCGACGTACTTGCGGATCCCGAACGGGATCCCGATGATCGTCAGGAACAGCAGCGCCGTCATCGTGATCACCGCGAAGTAGCTGAATACGATCCGCCAGAAGCGCCTGAAGAGAAGGCGGTAGGAGGCGACGAAGCCGGCGTCGGAGCCGCGGTCGAGCAGGCTCAGGTGGCTGACCACCGCACCGGACCCGACCGCGAGGCCGAGCGGCTGGGCCGCCCAGAGGATGAAGTCCTTGATCGGAGCCCGGCCGCCGGCGGGGCCGACGAGGCCCCCGAACTCCGTCTCCCCGACGACCTCTCCGACCAGCCAGGCGAGACCCTGAACCGCCGCCATCACGGCCAGCGTCGTCAGCGCGATCGGCAGGAAGACCCGCCACTCGCGCCCGTAGAGCCTGCGGGCAGCGCGGACCAGCTGCCCGAAGCGCCGCCGCCGGCGCATCGGCACGGGGTCGGCGGGGCGCCAGGTGGTGAAGAAGACCGGGAGCGCCACCAGCAGGGCCGCGATCGCGAGCAGCACGAACAGCCCGAACCGCGACCGCGCCTCCAGGTTGACGAGGTCGGAGACCGCGGCCACGGTTCCGCAGAAGGCGCTGGTGACAGCGGGACCGAGCAGCGTGCCCGCGGGGAGCTTCGGGCTGGCGGAGCGCAGGCCGTCCATCCAGGTGAACGGCTCGAGCCACTGGGTCTTGGTGGTGGGCCCTGTCGGCCCGGTGTTGAAGCCCTTCTCCCGCTGGCCCCAGTGGCCCTCGTAGGTGAGCCACTGAGAGCGGCTCCCAACCGCCGCATAGGTCGGAATCTGGACCGGCTTCGGCACCAGCCGGCGCAGCGGCTCGCTCGTGTTGTCGCAGCCGAGCCCGGCGCCCCCCTGCCCGTTCTCGACGAAGATCGCCGACTCGAAGAAGGTCGCGTGGGAGCCGGCGGCCGGGTAGACGACCGGGTGCGTGCCCTCCTTCTCGACCTCGCCGTCGCTCCACTCGATCGCCTCGCCACCTCCGTGCTGGAAGACCGCGATCCGGCTGGGCCCGCTCTTCAGGGCGGAGCGGGCGTCGGCGGAGTCGAAGGAGATCTGCATCCCCTCCCAATCGCCCTCGTGCAGGTCGTTGAACTGGTTGAAGTAGTAGAAGAACCAGTACTGGATGACGAAGCCCGGGTGGTCCGTCTCGCGGGCTATGTGCGCGTAGGTGACGGCCGGCGTCCTTCCAGCTTCCCTCAGCTTCGCGAAGTCGCTCGCGTACCTACAGCCCGCGTTGAGAGGATCGCCGGGGAGGTTGAGGTAGTAGCTGCCGTCGAGGCCGGCGATGTCGGCCGCCGTCGGCGCGACCCTGACGGTCTTCGACTCGCCCTTCTCGTACAGCTTCAGCTGCACCTCGGGGTTGTCGAGGACGACGCCCACCGGCATCGGCTGGAATTGCTCCTCGGCGCTGTCGCAGGGGGGGTCTCGCTGTTCCCGCAGCATCGTGATCGGCGCGTATGCATCGATCAGTTTCCGCATCGCGCTCCGCGTCCCCTGCGCGGAGGCCGGCGGCGGCGAGAGCATCGCAGCGGCGAGGCAGATCGCCAGTGCAAGGGGGACGAGGACCACCCGACTCCGCGTCCTTCCCTCGGTCATCGCCGTGATTCTCTCAGAGGCCTGGAATCTGAATCCCCGGGGCCTGGGATCGAATCCCGGGGCCTGGGATCGAATCCGGGGGCCTGGGATCGAATCCCGCGTGCCCCAGCTCTCGGAGCCGCTTCGCCGCCGCGATCCACGATCCGCTCAGCGCAGCGTCACCAGCGTCGTGCCGAGAATCAGGATCGCCACCCCGGTCAGTCGCAGCGGCGAGAGCGAGACTCGCTCCAGCCCGAGCACGCCGAAGTGGTCGAGCAGCGCCCCCACCACCAGCTGGGCGGCCACCAGCAGGGCGATCGTCGCTCCCGCGCCGAGGTAGCGCACGGTGATCAGCGAAACCGCGACGAATGCAGCGCCATAGATCCCGCCCGTGAGGTAGATGGCGGGGACGTCGCGAACCTTCGCCAGAGAGCCCGGGTCGCCGAAGACGACCAGGATCACCCCGAGGATGAGGAAGGTGACGCTGACGCTGATGAAGGCCGCGCCAAGGTCGCTCGTGCGCTTGCCGAGGACCGAGTTCACCGGCGGCTGAAGGGCCACCAGGGCGCCGATCGCGAGGGTCGCGAGCAGGGCGGCGATCGTCGTCGAGTTCCAGTTCACCGTCTCCGCAATGTTCGCGTCCCGAGAAGACGACTCCGGCGAGCGCTCCGGGCCGGGGCGGAACCCTCAAGGCCACCGCACCGACGTGGCCGACCAAACGCATGCCATACATGCACCTGGTCGGCCACCCCCGGCGCGAAGGTGACGTGGCCGACGAAACGCATGCCATACATGCACCTGGTCGGCCACCCCCGGCGCGAGGGTGCCGGGTCGGTTGCCGCAGGCCTGAACGCCGTCTGCGGCCGTTTCTTGCAGCCTCCGTGTCCCCTCTGCGGCCGGGGCTGCCGGCGCCGCGGCCGCCGGCGCGGTTTCATATGGAGCGTGAGCCATCCGGAATCCTCCGCTGCGCCCGAGACCGACGCACTCGATGTGATCGCCGGGCTCGTGCCCGAGTTCGACGACGAGTGGGAGCTTGGCGGCAGTCAGTTCTACGACCGTCTCTGTGAGGCGGTCTGCCGGCTGGCGTCGATGAGTCGCGCCGGTCTGCTGCTCTACGACGACGCCCGCAAGCTCGTCGTCCCGGTCGGAAGTGCCGGGGTGGACCCGGCGATCATGTCGCAGGTATACGGCACCCTCGACGAGACCCCGATCGCTCAGCGGGCGCTTGCCGAGGACCGGGTGGTCGAGGTTCCCAGCCTCGCGGGAGAGGTCCCCGAGCGCTACGTCGGCTTTGAGGGCTTCTCGACCATCACCTGCACTCCTGTCTCGGCCGCCGGGCACTGGCTCGGGGTCATCTTCGCCGACCGCGGCGGAGAGACGTTCGAGATGACCGAGTTCGAGCGCCAGACGATGATGGCCATAGGCAAGGCCGCGGCGCTCGCCGCGAGCGCGCGGATCGGCGTCACCCAGCAGGTGCGCGCGCGGATCCTCTCGACCCGGCTCGACCTCGCCCGCGACCTGCACGAGCGCGTCGTGCAGAGGCTCTTCGGGGTCTCGCTCGCGCTCGGCTCCGAGCGCGAGCTAAACCGCGAGGAGCTCGACCGCTGCGCCGCGGAGATACAGCACGCGCTCGCCGACCTCCGCGACGCGGTCTCGCGGCCGCTGGCGCCGCCGCCACTCGACACGGGCGCCACCCTCTCCGAGGAGCTCGAGCGGCTCGGCCGCTACTACCAGCGGCTCCCGATCGAGGTCGAGTGGGAGGAGGGGGCGGAGGTGCCGCCCGGCCTCGAGCCCCTGGCCCAGTCGGTGCTCGCCGAGGCGCTTCGCAACTGCGCCAAGCACGCTGACCCGAGCCGGGTCCGTGTTGTCGTCGGCACCGACGGCGCCACCTTTCACCTCGAGGTCCGAAACGACGGGGTCGACAGCTCTGAGGGGATGCTGGCGACCGGGATGGGCCTGCGGCTGGCGGCGCTGGAGGCGATTCAGAGCGGCGGCATGGTCGAGTTCGGCGCCCCGGCCGAGGGTGAGTGGAGGGTGCGCCTCGTCGTTCCCCTGGCGGAGCCGGGCGATGGCTGAGGGGGAGCGGCTCAGGGTCCTGATCGTCGATGACCACGAGGTGGTCCAGTGGGGCTTCCGGCTGCTTCTGGCCGAGCAGAGCTGGGTCGAGCGCTGCGTCGCCGCACCCGATGCGGAGCGCGCGCTCGAGGCCGCACGGGCGCTCGAGCCCCACGTCGCCCTGGTCGATCTCTTCCTCGGCGAGCAGTCCGGCGCCGAGCTCTGCGAGGCGCTTCGGCGCGAGTCGCCTCAGACCAGGGTGCTGTTGATCTCCGGTGCCGGCTCGATCTCCCCCGAGGCCGCCCGGGCGGCCGGCGCCTCCGGCTTCGTCCTCAAGGACTGGAGCGCCCCCGACGTCGCCCGAGCCGTGCGCATGGTCGGGAAGGGGATGACGGTGTTCGCGACCAGCCCGGCCGACGTCGCCGAGCTTTCCTCGCGTGAGCGCGAGGTGCTGACGCTGATGGCCGGCGGCGCGACCAACAAGGAGATCGCCCGGCGCCTCTTCCTCTCGCCGCACACGGTCAAGGACCACACGAGCGCCCTCTACCGCAAGCTCGGGGTGCGCAATCGTGCCGAGGCGGTGCAGAGGGCTGAGAGGCTGAATCTCACCTCGGTCGCCTCCAAAGCACCCCCAGGCGGATCAGACTGACCCCCCCATCTGGGGGGTCTCGTGCCCGGCGCGCGTACTCGCCAGCCTACGGCGGGGCTATGTTCGCCAGCGATGAGTTCCGCCCAGCCGAGTGACGCGGTCCTCTTCCCCGGCCAGGGAAGCCAGACCGCCGATATGCGACGCACCGTCGAGGTCTTCTGGCCCGAGTTGCTGACGCTTGCGCGCGACGCTGCGGGCGCCGACCCCTTCGAGCGGATCGAGGACGGGACCCGCTACACCCAGCCGGCCATCTTCTGCGCTGCGATCGCCGGCTGGAAGGCGATCGCCGACGACACCGATCCGCTGGCGATGGGCGGCCACTCGCTCGGCGAGATCGGCGCTCTGGTCGCCGCCGAGAGCCTCTCCGCCGCCGACGGAGTCCGCCTGATCGCCGAGCGCGGGCGCCTCATGCAGGAGGCCGCCGAGGCCGCCGGAGATGGCGGCATGGTCGCTGTCCTCGGTCAGCCGCGCGAGGCCGTCGAGGAGGTCGCCACCGCCCACGACCTGATCCGTCGCCAACGACAACTCGCCCACCCAGGTCGTCCTCTCCGGGAGGGTCGCCGCTCTCGCCACCGCCGAGGAGGACCTCCGCAAGCACGGGCTGCGGGTGATGCCGCTCGCCGTCAAGGGCGCATTCCACTCGCCGGAGATGGAGCCGGCCGCGCGCGAGTTCCGCGCCGTTCTCGCCGAGGTCGACTTCGCCGAGCCGAGCGTGCCCGTCTTCTCCTGCGTAACCGGCCGCCCCTTCACCGACCCGCGCACCGAGCTCGCCCGCTCGCTCACCGACCAGGTTCGCTGGCTCGACGTGATGCTGGGACTGCAGGAGATGGGTGCGACCCGTTTCGTCGAGACCGGTCCCGGCAAGGTGCTCAGCCGCCTCGTCCGCCGCACCCTCGAGGGGGTCGAGGCGACCGCCCCGGTGGGGGAGGTGATGGCCGGTGCCTAGCACCGCCGCCACCAAGGTTCAGCCGGCGCCGGGCATCGGCCAGCCGGTCCGCACCGTCGCCGTCGCCGCCGTCGCCAAGAGCGTCCCCGTGCGTGTGGTCCCGAACGCAGAGGTCGCCGATCGGATCGGGGTCACCGAGGAGTGGATCGTCACCCGCACCGGGGTCCGCGAGCGCCATATCGTCAGCGAGGGAGAGACGGTGGTCTCGCTCGCCGTCGACGCCGGGCGCAAGGTGCTCGAGCGCGCCGGGGTCGAGCCCGCCGAGCTCGACCTCGTCCTAGTCGGCACCAGCGCCGCCGACGACCTCACCCCCAACGCGGCGCCCGGTCGTCGCCGGCCGCCTCGGCGCCGTCAACGCGGGGGCGATGGACATCGGCGCCGCCTGCAACGGCTTCATGTCGGCGATGGCGCTCGGCACCGGGCAGATCGAGGCCGGCCGCGCCGAGAAGGTCCTGGTTATCGGCTCTGAGGTGATGAGCCGCTTCACCGACTCCGCCGACCGCGGCACGGCGGCGATCTTCGCCGACGGCGCCGGCGCGGTGCTGCTGGTGCCATCGAAGGGCGGCGGCTCGATCGGCCCGATCGTCCTCGGAGCAGACGCCGACGACGACGGCTATGTGAAGGCGACGCATGCCGAGCAGACGATCGTGATGAAGGGTCACGACACCTTCCGCGAGGCGGTTCGCCGCCTCTGCGAGTGCACGACAGAGGTCCTCGACCGCGGCGGCATCGGCATCGACGACGTCGACCTCTTCGTCTACCACCAGGCCAACGCCCGCATCCTCGCCGCGGTCGGCGAGAAGCTCGGCCTGCCGGGCGATCGCGTCGTCGAGACGATCAGCCGCTTCGGCAATACCTCCGCCGCCACGATCCCGATCGCCCTCGCCGAGGCCGAGGCGGCCGGGCGCCTCAGCGACGGCGACATCGTTCTCTTCAGCGCCTTCGGCGGCGGATTCTCCTGGGGCGCCGGCCTGCTCGACCTGGGGGGCGCCCTGATGGCCCCGGAGAACACCGCGGCCGGCAGCGCGCTCGTCACCGGCGCCTCGCGCGGGATCGGCGCGGCGATAGCCCGCGGCCTCGCGCGCCGACGGCTGGGCGGTCGGCGTCAACTACCGCGCCGACCGCGACGGTGCCGAGTCGACCGCGACCGCGATCTCCGATGCCGGCGGAACCGCGACGGCGATCCAGGCCGACGTCACCGACGTCGAGGCCATCGACGGCCTCTTCTCCGCGCTCGAGGAATCCCACGGCCCGGTGATGGTCCTCGTCAACAACGCCGGCACCCGCGCCGACGCGCTCTCGCCGATGATCGACGACGAGTCCTGGGACCGGGTCATCGAGACCAACCTCTCCGCCGCATTCAGGACGACCCGGCGGGCGCTTCGCCCGATGATCCGAGCCCGCTTCGGCAGGGTCATCAACGTCGCCTCGATCGTCGGTCCGCAGGCGAACCCGGGCCAGGCGAACTACGCTGCATCGAAGGCCGGGTTGATCGGCCTCACCAAGACCGTCGCCTCTGAGGTGGCGAAGCGCTCGGTGACCGTCAACGCGATCGCACCCGGGTTCGTGGAGACCGAGCTGACCGAGGGGATCCTCGGCCCCGAGCTGCTCGAGCGGATCCCGGCTGGGCGGCCGGGCACGACCGAGGAGGTCGCCGCCTGCGCGCGCTTTCTGGCCTCTCCGGGGGCCGCCTACGTGACCGGAGTAACCCTGACAGTGGATGGCGGGATGACCGCATGAAAACCGAAAGGAAGCATTGATGGCTGAGACAGTGACCAGGGAAGCGGTGCAGAAGAGGGTCTTCGCGGCCCTCGAGGAGTTCGGCGCCGATCCCGCCCAGATCACCCTCGACGCCGAGTTCGAGGCGATCGACATCGACTCGCTCGACATCGTCGAGCTTGCACAGGTCGTCGAGGACGAGTACGGCGTCGAGCTCAAGGGCGAGGACGTCGAGGGGATCAAGACAGTCGGCCAGGCGGTCGACCTGGTGGTGTCACGCCTGCCGTGAGCCGCGGGGTCGTCATCACCGGGGTCGGTGCGGTGACGCCGCTTGGCGTCGGCGCCGAGACCCTGCACGAGCGCTGGAGCGCCGGGGTCTCCGGCATCTCCGAGGGCTTCGGCCGCGCCGACGAGTTCGAGCCGCGCGACCACCTGAGCGTGAAGGAGACCCGCCGCTCCGACCGCGCCACGCAGCTGGCGCTGACCGCCGCCGGTGAGGCGACGTCGCAGGCGGGATGGGGCGATGAGATGCCCTACGCAGGCGAGCGGATCGGTTGCATCATCGGCACCGGCATCGGAGGAATGAACACGATCGAGTCCGAGCACGATGTCCTTCGCGAGCGCGGCCCAGAGAAGGTCTCCGCGCTGGCGGTGCCGCTGATGATGGCCAACGCCCCCTCGGGCGTGATCTCGATGCGCTACGGCCTCCAGGGCCCGTCTTTCGGCACCGTCTCCGCCTGCGCATCGGGGGCACACGCCGTCGGCACCGCGACGAGGATGGTCGCTCACGGTGACGCCGACGCCTGCGTCGCCGGGGGCACCGAGTCGGCCCTCACCGAGCTCGCCAGCGCCGCCTTCGCGAAGATGGAGGCGACCTCCCCAACCGGGATATCCCGCCCCTTCGACAAGCTCCGCGACGGCTTCGTCATGGGCGAGGCCGCCGGGGTCCTGGTGCTCGAGGCCGAGGAGATCGCAAACGAGCGCGGTGCCCGCATCCTCGGGCGCATCCTCGGCTACGCCGCCACCTCCGACGCCTTCCACATCACCGCCCCGGAGCCCTCGGGCCGTGGCGCCCGCCGGGCGATGGAGCTGGCCCTGGCCGACGCTGGGCTGACCCCCGCCGACCTCGACTACGTCAACGCCCACGGCACCTCGACCCAGCTCAACGACCGGGCCGAGACCGAGGCGCTGAAGGCTGCCCTCGGCGAAGACGCCATGCGGCTGCCGATCAGCTCGACCAAGTCCACGGTCGGCCACCTGCTCGGGGCCGCCGGCGCGGTCGAGGCGATCGCGACGATCCTGGCGCTGCGCGACCGGGTTGCGCCACCGACGATCAACTACGAGCATCCCGACGAGGGCCTCGACCTCGACTACGTACCCAACGTCTCCAAGCCCCTGGCCAGCACCAACGGCAACCCGGCGATCGGGATGTCGAACTCCTTCGGCTTCGGCGGCCACAACGCGGTGCTCGTCCTGGAGGGCCCATGAGCGTCACCGTCCCCAGGCCCACCGGCTCGAGCCGCACGCAGGCGGAGAGCCCCCTGCGCCGGCTCGAGCACCTCGCCGACCCCGGGTCGCTGGAGCTGATCAGGACCGGGGTGATCTCGACCCGGGTCGGTGATCGCGCCCGTCCCGACGACGGCGTTCTCGCCGGTGCCGCGCGGGTCGGCGGCCGGCCGATCTTCTGCTATTCCGAGGACCCCGCCTATCTCGGCGGGAGCCTCGGCGAGGCCCACGCCGACTCGATCGTGCGGGTGATGGAGCTGGCGCAGCGGGCGGGAGCGCCGGTGGTCGGGTTCGTCGAGTCCGGAGGCGCACGCCTGCAGGAGGGCCACGCGGCGCTCGCGGGCTACGGGCGAATCTTCCGCCGCAGCGTCGAGCTCTCGCGCCTCGTCCCCCAGGTCTCGGTCGTCTCCGGGGTCTCGGCCGGCGGCGGTGCCTACTCGCCGGCGCTGACCGACTTCGTCGTCATGACCGGAGAGGGGAGGATGTTCCTCACCGGCCCGGGGGTCGTTCGGGCCGCGCTCGGCGAGGAGGTCTCGATGGAGGACCTCGGCGGCCCCCGGGTGCACGGGAAGAACGGCGTCGCCCAGTTCTCGGTCTCGACCGAGGCGGACGCCGCGGTCCTGGTTCGCGAGCTGCTCGGGATGCTGCCCTCGCGGCTCGGCGATTCGCTGCCGATCGCCCCCGGCGCCGCACCCACGGGAGACCCCTCGGCGCCGGTTCCCGCGGCCTCACGAAAGGTCTACGACGTGCGCGACGTCGCCGCGGAGATAGTCGACGACGCCCGCCTGCTCGAGGTCTCTCCGCGCTGGGCACCGAACATGGTCACCGCGCTCTGCCGGATCGACGGCCGGCCGGTCGGCCTGATCGCCAACCAGCCGCGCCGGATCGCCGGCGTCATCGACGCCGCCGCGGCGGAGAAGGCGGCGACCTTCATCGAGCGCTGCGAGCGCTTCGGCCTGCCGCTTGTCGTCCTCGTCGACACCCCGGGTTTCATGCCGGGCCGCCGCCAGGAGTCCGCGGGCGTGATCCGCCAGGGCGCGTCGCTGCTGCGGGCATTCGCCGGTGCCACCGTGCCGAAGCTGACGGTCGTCCTGCGCAAGGCCTACGGCGGCGCCGTGATCACGATGAACTCGCGCGACCTCGGTGCCGACGCCGTCTTCGCCTGGCCCGGGGCCGAGATCGGGATCATGGCCGCGAAGCAGGCCGTCGACATCGTCCACCGCCGCCACCTCGAGGCCGAGGGCCCAGACGCCCGCGAGTTTCTCGCCGCCGCCTACGCCGAGGAGCACCTCAGCGCCGAGGCCGCGGCAGCGAGCGGCTACGTCGACGAGGTCATCGACCCGATCGAGACCCGCGCCCGCCTCGCCGGAGCGCTCGCCTGGCGAGACTCCGGCAGATGAGCGGGCCCCCCTCGCCCTTTTCGAAGGATTTCGACTCGCTCGAGACCGGAGCCTCATTCGAGACCACCGGGCGCACGATCACCGAGTCCGATCTCGTCTCCTTCTCGGCTCTGACCGGCGACTGGCATCCCCAGCACGCCGACGCCGAGTGGGCCGCCCGCAGCCAGTTCGGCGGTCGCGTCGCCCACGGGATGCTGGTCCTCTCCTACGCCCTCGGCCTGGTGCCGATCGACCCCGAGCGCGTCGTTGCTCTGCGCGGCATCGACGGCGTCGCCTTCAAGCGCCCTGTCCGGATCGGCGACACGATCCACGTCGAGGGACGCCTCGAGCAGGCAAAGCCGATCGCCGATGACCTCGGCCTCGTCACCTTCCTCTGGAAGGTGGTCAACCAGGAGGGCGAGCTGACGGTGAGGGCGAGGATCACGGTCCTTTGGAGGCGGGGCGAGGTCACCGAGGCCGAGGCTGGCGCGGCCGCGAAGGCCGAGGAGGTCTACCTCTGATCCTCGAGGGAAAGCGGATCCTCGTCACCGGCGTGATCAATCGCCGCAGCATCGCCTACGCGATCGCCGAGCGCGCCCAGCAGCAGGGCGCCGAGGTCGTGCTGACGAGCTTCGGGCGAGTGCGGCGGATCACCGAGCGCGCCGCAAGGGGCCTGCCACAGACACCCGACGTGCTCGAGCTCGACGTCAACAGCGATGAGGACTTCGAGGCGCTCGCCTCCGATCTGAGGGAGCGCTGGGGTGGGGTTGACGGCGCCGTGCACGCGGTCGCCTTCGCGCCCCCGGATGCCCTCGGCGGCAACTTCCTGAGCGCCCCGCGCGAGAGCGCGAAGTCGGCGTTCGAGACATCGGCCTTCTCGCTCAAGGCCCTCGGCACCGCGCTGCTCGACCTGATGCGGCGCGACTCCCCCGAGAACGGAGTGGCGACCGCCGGCACCAGCATCGTCGGGCTCGACTTCGACGCCTCGCTCGCCTGGCCCTCCTACGACTGGATGGGGGTCTCGAAGGCGGCGCTGGAGTCGGTCTCGCGCTATCTGGCGAAGGAGCTGGGCCCGTGCGGGGTCAGGGTCAACCTGCTCTCCGCGGGGCCTCTGGCGACCGCGGCGGCGAGCGGGATCGAGGGATTCAGCGGGCTCACGCAGGAGTGGGGCCGGGCGGCGCCGCTGGGGTGGGATCCCGAGGACCCGGCGCCGGTCGCCGACGCCGCGATCTTCCTGCTCTCCGACCTCGGGCGCGGGATCAGCGGCGAGATCATCCACGTCGACGGCGGCTTCCACGCGGTCGGCGCGGTCGCGCCCTGAACGATGAAGACTGGGCGCGCGGCGAATCGCCCTGATGGGAGTTCGGCGCTCGCCAGCGCTCGCTGAACGGAATCGGTCGTTATGGCGACCGAATCCGTTCAGTCGAATCCGTTCAGTCATCTGACGCCACGCTCACGTCGCCAACCCAGATCAAGCCTCTAGTCTCCCGCCCGGAGCGCCCGTCGCCTCTCGCTAGGCTCCAACCAACCACTTTCGACACGAAGGAGACCCCGAACATGGCTTTCTCGGTTCCCGACCTTCCCTACGACTACAACGCGCTCGAGCCCCACATCGACGAGGCGACGATGAGGGTCCATCACGACAAGCACCACCAGGCCTATGTGGACAAGGCCAACGCCGCCCTCGAGGGCACCGAGTGGGCAGACGCTGACGTCGAGGACGTTCTGCGCGACCTCTCGGCGCTACCAGCCGACAAGCAGGGCCCTGTCCGCAACAACGCCGGCGGCCACTACAACCACTCGCTCTTCTGGCAGATGCTCTCGCCCGACGGCGGCGGTGAGCCGGGGGCTGCGATCGGAGCGGCGATCGGCGAGAAGTTCGGCTCCTTCGACGCTTTCAAGGACGAGTTCAAGGCGGCCGGCATCGGCCAGTTCGGCTCCGGCTGGGCCTGGCTCGTGCACGATGGCTCCGGTCTCGCGGTCGTCTCCACGGCCAACCAGGACTCACCGGTCTCCGACGCCTCGACGCCGCTTCTCGGTTGCGACGTCTGGGAGCACGCCTACTACCTCAAGTACCAGAACAGGCGCCCCGACTACATCGACGCCTTCTGGAACGTCGTCAACTGGGATTACGTCGGCGAGCGCCTCGGAAGGGCCGGTGGCTGACCGGCGGCGACCGAAACAATCGCCTCCCGCCCGAGTTACATTTCGTCAGATGGCAGGGACCAAGAGAATCCGGGCCCTCGGGCTGGTCGCGGCGACCGCGGCGATCGTCGCGCTCGGCGCGGGTGTCGCCTGGGCCGGCGAGGACGTCACCGCCAACGTGGTCTGCTGCAACTACAGCAAGAGCACCTATTTCTCCGACCAGGGTGAGAGCGCCAACTTCATCAACCCGGTTGGCTCAGGCACCTCGCACAATGTCACCGCAAAGCTCAAGGGCCCCGACGGCAAGCCGCTCTTCCGCTCGAAGACGATCGGAGAGGGCAAGACGAGCGACATCGCCGGGCTCAAGTACCTGTCCGGCGGCAGCTACAAGTTCTATTGCACGATCCACGAGCTGAGTGCCACCTACGTCGTGAGCGACAACAAGGGCACGCCGGTGGCCCGGCCGAAGATCGACGTCACGCTTCCCTCCCAGGCGCTGGACAAGGTGCGCAGCTCGGGCAAGCTATCGGTCAAGGTGAAGGCCCCGACCCAGAGCGCCGGGGTCTCCCTCGAGGCGCGTAAGGGCGGCAAGCTGCTGGGCACCAAGACCGGCCTGACGCTCTCCGCGGGCGCCAGCCGCACGCTGACGCTGTCCCTGACCTCCTCAGGCCGAAAGGCTCTCAAGGGGCTGACCTCGGCCGCCGTCGCGGTCAAGGGCTCTGTTCCCTTCGGCAAGCCGGATTCGGCCAGCCGCACGCTGCGCTGAGGTAGTCTCGGCGCATGAATTTCCGCGCTGAGACGAGGCGGAAGGTGGGATTCGCCGTTGCCGGCTCCACCGCCGACTCGCTGAGACGAGGCGGAAGTGGGATTCGCCGTTGCCGGCTCCACCGCCGACTTCGCGCATCGGCGGCGCCCTCCCGACCGGGATCAGCGCCAAGGTGCGCTCCTGGCGCGCGGGCGCCTCCAACAACCGAGCCACCGAGACCCACATGATCACCTCGATCGCCCACTGCGCCTGAGGGCCCAGGCCGGCCTCGTCGCGGCGGCCGCGGTGACGCCGCTGCTCCTCGGCGGCGGGTTCAGCTCGGGCTCGCGGCTGGCCTTCACCGTCCTCGCTGCGCTGGCGCTCGCCTTCGCGGTGGCCTGCGGACGGCGCGAGGCGGCCGCGGCTCTTCGCTCGCCTCCGGTTCTCCTGCTCCTCCTGCTGGCGGCCCTCTGCGCCCTCAGCGCCGTCTGGTCCCTGGCGCCGCCAGCCGACGTTCTCCGCTGGGCGGCCGTGATCGCCGCCTACGCCGCGCTCGCCGTCGCAGCGGCGGTTGTTGGCCGCTCGCACCGGGGACTCGTGGCCCTGGTCGCCATCGTCTGCGGCTGCGCCGCGATCGGCGCCGTCACCGGCCTTGTCGGTGTGGCTCTGCGCGACGTTCCGCTCGCCTACCGGATCGAGGGCGCCTGGCGGCCGGCGGGGACGATCGAGTACCCGGCGGCGCTGGCGCTGATGCAGGTCTGCGCGCTTCCCGGCCTGCTGCGGGCGATGGGCGCAGGAGACCGCAGGCTCGCCGCCGCCGCTGCCTTCGCCCTCGCCGCCGCCGCGAGCGTGCTAGCCCTCTCGGGAAGCCGGCTCGAGCTGGCGATGGCGCTCGCCGTGCTCGCGGCGGGCCTCGTCGTCTCGCGCCGCCGTGAGCTGACGGTCCGGGCGCTTCTCCTGGTGGCCGCTTCCGGCACCGCCTCCTGGCTGGCGCTCGGGGGCTACGCCGCTCCCGGTGAGAGCGGTGGGGAGCCTGCGCGGCTGATCGCGGCGCTCGGTCTCCCGCTTCTCTTCGCCCTCGCCTGGCCCCGGCTGCGCGGTCTCAGCGGGTCGCCGCGCCCCGCCCGGCCGCTCCCGGGAAAGGGCTTGGTTATCGGCGCGGCGACGGCATTGGCGCTGCTCGTAGTCCTCTCGGCCTCGCAGCGCCCCAGCGGCGCCGCGGTCGAGCCCGGCGGCGGATTCGACGCCGGCCGCTCGGTCCAGTGGCGGGCCGCCCTCGACGTTTTCGGCGATCAGCCGCTGCGAGGCGCTGGCGCCGAGTCCTACCTGCTCGCGTCCGGGCGCTACCAGGGCGACTCGCCGGTCCTCTACGCCCACGACCTCCCCCTCGAGGCCGGGGCGGAGCTCGGAGTCCCCGGTCTCCTTGGAGTCCTTGCCCTCTACGCCGCGGTGATCGGCGCCGTCTGGAAGGTGAGGCGAAGATCGGCCGGCTGGCTGCTCGGCCCGGCCGCGCTCGCCTTCCTCTTCGCCAACCTCGTCGACTGGCCCTGGCACCTCGCCGCAGCCGGCGCGCTCTTCTCGATCGCCGTAGGCGGGGCGCTTGGGGCCGCGCCGAGGCGGGTGTAGGCTGGCGGCATGGCCCGGATCGCGACCATTGCCGCCGCCTTCCTGCTTCTCGCCGCCGCCGCCTCCCCTGCCGGGGCCCTCCAGGTGAAGCGGTCGCAGAAGATCAAGGGGCCGCTCGCAACCGTGACCCTCGACGCGAAATGCCCGAAGGGGACCCGCGCCACTGGCGGCGGCTTCAGGGAGACGGTGCAGAACGTGATCACCCTCGGGGTGGTCTATGAGTCGCGGAAGATCGGCCAGCGCATCTGGCGGGTCTCGGCGCAGATCCAGGACAAGGGCGCCGCCACCGGAAGGGTCAAGGTGACCGCGGCCGCCTACTGTGACGCCGAGGGCCCCCGGACCACGGCTCGCTCGAAGACCGTGACGATCCCCGGCTCGAATCTGATCGGTGGCGCCAGGGCGGCCTGCCCGGGAGGCAAGGTGGCGGTCGCGGGCGGGTTCGAGACCCCGCTCCCGGCGGTTGCCAACATCTCCGCGATCCGCAACCAGGTCACAGGCTCATCCCGCAGCGGCGTTGACGGCTGGAAGGTGCAGGCGGTAAGTGGCATCTTCGGCGCCGCCGACCACACCGCATACGTCTATTGCGCCGACCAAGGTCCCGACTCGGTCCAGGTGGGGAAGGGGAAGGTTCGCAACCCGGCCGGCGCCACCAAGTTCAACCCGGGGAGCGCCGTCTCGCCCCCTTGCCCGGGCAGGCAGTCGGTCCTCTCCGGCGGCTTCCGGCAGTCGCCGATCATCTTCGACATCTCCAGGCTGACGCTCGCATACCCGTTCGCCTCGCTCGCAGGCGGGGATCGCTGGAAGGCGGCGGCCGTGCAGGCCGGCGGGACGACGGTCCCGGCGGTCACGACGCTGCGGGCGATCGCCTACTGCGGCTGAGCCGCCGAACCGCCATCGTGCGCCGCACTGCGATAGGCTCGCGCGCGGGTCAAGGACCCTTTGGGGAGAGAGAGGAACTTTCGTCGTTGAGCTGGTTTCTCATCCGAGAACTGCTCCGGAAAGGCCGGGGCGCCAACCGAGGAGGATCAGTGGTCAGCAGCATCTCGCAAGCGGTTTGTCGTAGCCATCGCACTGGGGGCCGCATTGCTGGTTCCGGCAATCGCGACGGGCACGGCGTCGGCGGCAAAGTCGAAGAGCAACCCGCTCATCGTCTGTAAGCACGGCTGCAAGTACCGCACGATCCAGTCCGCGGTCAACAAGTCCGGCAAGAACGCGACGATCAAGGTCAAGCCCGGCCGCTACGTCGAGGGCGTCCTCGTCGAAGGCCACAAGCATGACGGCCTGCAGATCATCGGCACCGGCAAGAACGCCGGCGCAGTCGTCCTCGACGGCAAGAACGCCAAGACCGCGAACGGCAGCTCGCCAAGAACGGGATCGAAGGCGACGGCGTCGACAATCTTCAGGTCGAGAAGATGAAGGCTGACGCGCTACGCCAGCAACGGCGTCTTCTTCCGGACACGCCAGTGCCGTGCACTACCTGATGAAGAACCTGATCGCGGCCTACAACCGCTCCTACGGCCTCTTCGCTTTTGACTGCATCGGCGGCCGGATGACCCGGACAGCGTCGGTTACGGCCACGGCGACTCCGCCTACTACGTCGGCGCGACACCGGTGCAGTCAAGAAGCCGAAGTGGACGCAGATCGACCATCTCGACGGGCACGCAACGTGCTCGGCTACTCGGGCACCAACTCGAAGTACGTGAACATCCACCACACGAACTTCTACAACAACGGGGCCGGTGTGGTGCCGAACACGCTCGACTCGGAGAAGTTCGAGCCGACCTCGACCGGCATCATCGAGAAGAACAACATCTTCTGGAACAACTTCAACTACTTCCTGCCCGGCTCGCCGGTGAAGACCTTCGGCGGTCTCGCCCGGCGGGATCAACTACCCGACCGGGATCGGCGTTGTCCTTTTCGGTGCCACGGCTGGAAGGTCCGCGAAAACCAGATCTTCGGCAACTTCAAGTGGGGCTCGGCCAGCGTTCTCCAGCCGATCCTTCCTAAACGAGGGCGACGACGGGATAAGCCGCAACAACCAGTTCACCAACAACTCGAATGGGCGTGGGGGCACCGATCGCAACGGCTTCGACTTCTTCGTCGACGGCTCCGGTTCGGGCAACTGCTTCTCGAACAACTGCGATCCGCGTCGACCCGCGTTCCGAGTCCGTCGGCAACGCTGGCGTCGCTCTACCCGGATTGTCCCGCACCGGCGCCGCCGGCGTCCGGCACGGGCACCAGTACCGGGAACGCTGACCTGGTTGGGATCATCTTCTCCTACGTCCTGTCGGATCCGGCATCGACGCAGGAGTGCTCGTGGACAAGCACTCGCACCCGTCGTTTAAGAGCTACAAGCCCGCTGAGTCACCCCGGGGCGGTGTGCCCGTGATGCGCGTAGGTCTGACAACCCTGGCCGTGGTCGCCGCTGCGGCGGTCGTGGCTCCGGTCTGCGGGGCCTATCCGCGCCGAAGCGCACCGGGCCAAGCCCGAAGATCGCGACCGTCGGCGACGACTACTTCACGCCGTGTCAACATCACGATCAACAAGGGCGCCAGCGTCAAGTGGAACTGGGACCCGTGCAACGGCGACACCCACAACGTGACGCTCGCAAGCGCGCCGAAGGGCGTCAAGAGGGGCCTGTTCAAGTCCTCGACGGCACGATCGGGATCAAGTTCGTGCGCAAGTTCACCGTCGCCGGCAATACAAGTTCGTCTGCACCTTCCACCGGGAGGAAATGCAGATGACGGTCACAGTCAAGAAGCCCTAGAGCCATGGGCTTCGAGCCGGTCGATCGCCGCGACTTCCTCGCCGGCGCGGGAGGGCTCTTCCTCTGCACCCTCGCCGGGCAGAAGGTATTCCCGACAGGGGCGCCGACGTGCCGAAGCTGGCCGCCGGCGTCCCGGTGCCGCCGAAGGTCCGCGCGGCCGAGGCGCGGGGCGGGGGCGATGCGCAGGCGAGGACCGTGCTCGGCGGCGACGACCAGCTCGTCGGTGCCGCGAGTACTGGATCCGGGCCGAGCCGGTGAAGTGGAACATCGTCCCGACCGGCCGCGACCAGATGATGAACGAAAAGGTCGGCGGCAAGAAGACGTTCACGGCCTACGGCTTATCGCCGCTACACCCCGGGCTTCGCCGCCGCCGATGGGTCCGGCGACGATCCCCGGGCCCGCTGCTCGAGGCCGAGACCGGCGACTCGATCGTCGTCAACTTCCAGAACCAGCTCAGCCTGCCGGTGACGATGCACCCGCACGGCGTCTTCTACGACCAGGAGATGGACGGCGCCTACAAGGGCAAGTTCACCGACCCCGGCGGATTCGTGCAGAAGAACAGGACCTTCAAGTACGTCTGGGACGCCCGCCCCGGGACCGAGGGCGCCTGGCTCTACCACGACCACGGGCCGATGGACCCGCTGCCGCTGTTCGAAGGGCCTGTTCGGGCCGATGATCGTCCGCCCGGCCGGCGCGCCGAGGCCGGACCGCGAGTTCTTCCTGACGCTTGCACTCCTTCTCGCCGGTCGCGACCCACCTCAACGCCGCCTTCTCCTGCATCAACGGCCGCGCCTACGCCGGCAACACGCCGACGCTGCGTGCCAAGGTCGGCGATGAGGTCGCCTTCCACGTGATCGCGCTCGACAACGACTTCCACACCTTTCACCTCCACGGCCACCGCTGGACCGACGCCGACGGCCGCGTCATCGACGACCAGACGATGGGTCCGGGCGACTCCTACTCGCTCGGCTTCATCGAGGACAACCCCGGGCGCTGGTTCTACCACTGCCACGTTCTCACCCATCTCCACATGGGGATGAACGGCTGGTACCTCGTCGACCCGTGAGAGCCCGCGTCCTCGCCGCCCTCGCGGCGGCCCTGGTCGCCGCCCTCGCCCTCGCCCCGATCGCCGGCGCCGCCAACCGCCGGGTCGCGATCGGCGACTTCAAGTGGTCGCTGCCCGTGGTCGACATCGACCTCGGCGAGCACGTCACCTGGCACTGGATCGGCCCCGACACGATCCACTCGATCACCGGCGTCTCGGCCAACGACCTGGGGCTGGACTCCGACCCGACGACCAGCTTTCCCAGGCACCGCGTCGGCGACTCGTTCAGCCTCAGTTTCGAGACCCCCGGCACCTTCAAGTTCGAGTGCAAGCTGCACCCGTTCGTCAAGGGCACGGTCGTGGTCTCCTCGACTCCCGGGGATCCGGTCTCAGAGCCCGACCCGGTGCCGAGCAACAACTTCGACCTGAAGCCCCCCGTCGTCGGCTCGATCCGCCTCGACGGCAATTCCTTCCGCAACCGGGGAACCGGAATGCACTTCGCCCTCGACGAGCGGGCCCTCATCGATGCCGAGTACTACCGGCTCAAGCCCAAGGGCGGCCGCCGCTTCGCCGGCTGGGCTCAGTGGACCGGGTACGTCGGCTACAACGACGTCCGCTTCGGCGCCGCCCGCAAGCACTTCCGCGCCCGCCCCGGCCGCTACGTCGCCTTCATCCGCGGCACCGACCTGAGCGCCAACGAGAGCAAGCCGAAGGTGCGCAAGTTCAGGATCCTTGCGCCTGTGAAGCGGTAGGCACTTCGCCGAGATCTGATTGCGGCAGGGCCGCGGGTCCTTCGCCCCCGGGGTGGCCGACCAGGTGCACGTGTGGCATGCGTTTGGTCGGCCACGTCACCCCCGCGCCCGGGGTGGCCGACCAGGTGCACGTGTGGCATGCGTTTGGTCGGCCACGTCATTGGTCTCCGACCAGGAGCTGAGCGAGGCCAGATGCCCGACCGCGCGCGAGTTGCCGGCGGCGTTGGGGCTCTGCTCGGCGAGTTGCGACGCCTCTTCCCCGCGGGTGGCACGGCATGGGAGGACCCATCCCCGAGCACCCGCCGTGGAGCGCAGGGGATGGTGGGTCCCATGCCGTGACAGGACCCGCGGGGCCGAGGCGCCGCGGGTCTCGCCGTTGTTGAGCCCTACTGCGCGGCCGGTGCTTCGGGCGGCGGGTCGCCGCCGGCGGGGGCACTGGGAGCGGGGGGATCGCTCGGAGTGGGGGGATCGCTCGGAGCCGCGGGAGCAGCCGGGGCTGCTGGAGCCGCGGCAGCCGCCGGGGCGGCGGGCGCATCCGAGTCCGAGAAGCTGACCTTGACCGGCTCGCGCTCGGCCGCGACCTCGATCTCGAAGAACTCGCGCGGGGTGAAGCCGCCCTGGTTGGCGATGACCGACCCGGGGAACTGCTGGATCGAGGTGTTGTAGGACTGGACGTTGGAGTTGTAGATCCGGCGCGAGGCCTGGATCTCGTCCTCGAGCTCGGAGAGCTGGCGGCTGAGCTGCTGGAAGTTCTCGGTCGCCCGCAGCTGGGGGTAGTTCTCGGCGACGGCGCGCAGGTCGGTGAGGGCGCCGGTCAGCGCCGCCTCGGCCTTGGAGGAATCGCCGACACTGTGCGCCGCCATCGCGTCGGCGCGGGCCTGGGCCGTCTTCTCGAAGACGGCCTTCTCGTGCGAGGCATACCCCTTGACGCTCTCGACCAGGTTGGGAACGAGGTCGTGGCGGCGCTTCAGCTGGACGTCGATCCCGCTCCAGGATTCGTCGACGCGGTTGCGCGAGGCGATGATCGAGTTGCGCTTGCCGATGAAGTAGAGGACAAGCACTACGAGGATCACTGCGATGACGATGAGGGCGATGGTCATTGATGCTCCTGGTCTCGGGGGCTCGGGCGGAATCCTAGACGACTTCGTCGGCTGCTCCGCGCTGAAAGTAGGATTCGGGAAACACCCGGAAGGAGAGGTTCATTGGCGTACTTCAAGGACGAGCAGGAGGTCTACGACACCGTCGGCAAGCTCTTCGTCGAGCTGATGCAGGACCCCGAGCTCGCGCCGAAGTTCCGCAAGGCGGACACGATCGTGCAGTACGCCTACAGCGAGCCGGACGCGACGATCACGGTTCGGCTGCAGGAGGGCCAGCCCAGTGACGTCGACCTGGGCGAGACCGAGATGGAGCCCGAGGTGACGATGCGGATGAAGGCCGACACAGCGCATCGCTTCTGGCTCGGCCAGGTGAACGTGACGATGGCGATCGCCCGCGGCGAGATCAAGCCGCAGGGGCCCGTCTCGAAGATCCTCAAGCTGGTGCCGCTGACGAAGCCGGTCTTTCCCCGCTACAAGACTCAGCTCGAGGCCGACGGTCGCCAGGACCTGATCGACGTTTGACCTCTGCGACGGACCGCCACCGCGCTGTGATGAGTTGGCACCGTGGGTGAGGCCGAGGCATGGGCACAGACCGTTCGCAAGTTCGGTGAGCGCCGCGGACTCACCTACGAGCCGGTCGGAGGGATCAACCCGAAGGATGGCCCGGTCGCGCTCTGCGTCGGCGGCGCCAACCGGCTGACCGGGTTGCTCTCGGAGAACGAGGAGTTCTGGGGCGCCTGCTGTGACGCCGACGAGCGCGAGGTCGGCCGCCTCTTCAACAAGGAGGTCCTGCCGAGCGCCGTCCTCGCCAAGGCCCACATGCCGGACCTGGCCAAGGTGGTGCCGGCATTCAACGTCGAATCGGTCGAGGGCGCCGGCGAGAAGGTCATGCACCGCCTCGGCCGCAAGGTCGAGTTCGAGTCGATCGACTTCAACAGGCGCTACATGGCCACGGTTCCGAAGGAGTACGACCCGGTGGCCCTGCGCGAGCTCTTCAGCCCCGGATTCCTCGCCTGGGTGACCTCGATCGACAACGAGATCGACTTCGGCATCAACGACCGCCAGCTCTGGTTCCTGTGGAAGCTGCGCGAGCGCACCGACGCGGAGCTGAAGCTGGCGCTGAAGAACGCCGGCCAGCTCTTCCGCCGGCTTCGCTCCGAGATGGAGGAGCAGGGAATACACACGTACCCTGCGGGACCATGTTTCGCTGGACTCGAGGCGTTTCCAGCCGAATAGCCCCCAGCCGCCAGTCGATATAGCCGCGCCCGAGCGACCGCTGACTAGCGACCGGCGCTGCGGGCCTTGCGCTCCTTGAGGACGCGCTTGCGCGTCCTGTAGAAGCGGAGCGATTTCGCCATATTGCGCCGGTAGCGGGCAAGCTCGCTCTCCTTCGGCAGCTCGAAGCCGCCGATCATCTTCCGTGGAATCAGCGCCCAGCCGCCCCCGCTCTCGACGAGATCGCCGCGGACCTGGAAGTTCTCCTGCCAGCGGAAGTCGGGGTCGTGCGCGTGCGCGGTCAGGCAGGCGCGGCCCGGCTCCAGCGGAAGCCCGGCCGGGAGATCGGAGAGCATGATCCGGCGCTCCCCTTCCTCGGGCATCACCGTCGCCCGCGCCGCCAGCGGGAAGCCGTCCGGCGCGATCCAGGCGAGGGCCGCGGTCGGGTGGCGCTCGCCAAGCTCGTCGATGCGCTCGTCCCAGACTGGCTCGCCGCCCCGCGGAGGCGCGTGCGGCTGGGGCGGCTCCTCGATGTGACCGGAGCGGACCTCCTCGATATGGGAGTCGAGCAGCTGCGGCTCGGTCGCGGGGTCGCCGTCAGCCCAGACAAAGACCCGCTCGGGGCGGACGCGAATGTAGAGCCGCTCGAAATACCAGGCGAACAGGCCCTCGACGAACTTCGGCGGCAGCATCTCAACCGTCGCCGGCATCTTCGCCGCCGACTCGCGCCGGTAGCGCTCGCGGTTTGCACCGAGGTCGGCGTCGTCGATCTCCGCGACCCCCTGCACCAGCACCCTGATCCCGCTCTCGATCCCGGAACCGGTCGGGTCGGAGAAGAGCATCGCCACCCGCGGATTGCGCCTCGCGTCCTCAGCCTTCTTCGGGTAGCCGATGCCGGTCGTCACCTCGATCACCGGTGCGCCGTCGCTGTAGTAGGGCGTCAGCGGCCAGGCGATCGGCTGCCCGCCGGCGTCCACGGACACGAACTCGGTCGTGACGAACCGGGAGAAGACGTCGCGCACTTCCTGCGGGAGGGTTGCGGTCACGCCTGAAAGCTATCGCGGCTCGGCCGGGTCGGTGCGGTTCAGGCCGGGTAGTCGGGATCGCCGGGGAGGACGATCTGGGGCTCCTCCCGGGTGCCGACGAGCTTCGGCAGGATCGGCTCGACCGAGGCACCGCGAGAGGCACCCATCGCCTCCTCGGAGGTCTCGAACTCGGCCAGGTGCTCGAGCTGCTTCACCGTCGGGAAGACCAGGTGGAGCTCGTCGGCGGCACTCGCCTCGAGAGCTGCCCGGGGCTCGAACCAGCCGGCGTCCACGGTCTCGCGGCCGTCGGGCTTCGGCGGCGTGTGCGCGGGCGCCAGCGCCAGGAAGAACCAGGCGTCGAAGCGCGTCTTGACGAACTCGGGGGTGATCCAGCGGGAGAAGAGAACCAGCTCCTCGGCACGGTCCAGCGCGATCCCCGCCTCCTCCTCGAGCTCGCGCACCGCGCAGGCGCGGTACCCCTCCTCGCCCTCGCCGTCCTCGGGGTCGACGGCTCCACCGGGGAAGACCCAGACCCTCGGCATGAAGGCGGCGTCGTGGCTGCGCTGGACCAGCAGCACCTCGAGGGACCTGGCGCCATGCTTGCCGCCGCGCCGCAGCAGGACGACGGAGGCGGCCGGACGCGGCGTCGAGGGCTCGCCGTCGTTGAAAGCCTCGGCGAGACCGGGAGGAGGTTCGCTCATTCTCGGCAGCCTATATCGGCTCGCGACTGCTCTATTGTCTTCGACAATGGAAGCCGCCACCGCCCAGCAGTGGATCTGCACATCATGCGGGTTCATCTACGACCCGGCCGAGGGTGACCCCGACGGCGGCGTGCCCCCCGGAACCTCTTTCGGCGACATCCCCGACGACTGGTTCTGCCCGGTCTGCGGAGCGCGCAAGGCGGATTTCGAGCCCTACAGCGCCGACTGACCCCGCCGCAGGGCGGGGACGCCCGGCTGGCTGGCGCCTCTATCCCCGGTGCGCTAGTGCTCGAGGGCGCGCTCGCGACCGGCGCGAACCCAGGCGCGGTGGGCGAGCCAGCCGAGAAGTGCGAGGAGCGCCAGGGGGGCGAGAAGCGCCAGAGCGATCAGGATCACTCCGGCGGCGACGGAGAGGATGCGCCCCGCGTCTGCGAGGGCGTCGCCGATCGTCCAGCGGCCGTCGTCGACTGCCGGGAAGACGGCGGCATCGCCGGTCGCAATCTGAACCGAGACGCGGGAGAAGTTCGCGCGGCGGCGCAGATCGCCGAGCGAGGCCCGCAGCGTCGCCACCCGCCGGCGCTGGAAGCGCAGCTGGGCCTCGACCGAGGCCCGCTCGGCGTCGGTGTCGGCGCCGGCGAGCTGCTTCAACAGGCCCTCTACCTCGGCGCGGGCATCGCGCAGGCGCTCGGCGACGGTGACCGTGGGGGCGGTGATGTCGACGGCGTTCTCCTCGCGCGAGCGGACCTCGGCGATCGCCGAGAGGTCGGCGAGCGCAGGGCTGAGGCGGTCGCTTGGGATCAGGAGGGCGAACTCGGCTCCGGCGTCGCCGGGGCCGCCGTCGCGGATCGAAGAGCTGAGGACGATGCCGTCGTAGCGCCCGACGGTGGCGAAGACGCGGTCGGCTGCGGCCTGGACGCCCTCGGGGTCGGTTCCGAGGACCAGCTGGGCCGATCGCTCCACCGCGCGCCTGCTCTGCTTCGAGGCGTAGGGGCCGTTGGCGGGGCGTCGCGCAGGGGCGGCGAGGTCGGCACCGGGAGCGCCCGCCTCGGCCGCCGCGCTGCCCGCCGCCGATTGCGCCGTGGCGGCGCTCGGCGCGACCGGCGCTGCGCCACCGGCGCCCGGGGTCGGCGGTGCGGTCGATCTGATCGCGTCGCCGGAGCCGGAATCAGGGGAGGAGCCGGTGCCGGGACCCCCGGTCGAGACGATCGCCGTTGCGACCACAACGGCGGCGAAGGCTCCGGCGCCGGCCGTCAGCAGGGCCCGTCGCGGCGGCACCTCGCCGAGCCTCGCCAGCAGGCCCGCGAGCGCGCCCGCCGAACGCCGCCCACCGGCAAATCCGGAGGCGGCGCGGGAGTCGAGGTCTGCGGCGAACTCGAGGCCGGGGGAGGGCCGCGCCTCGCGCAGCTCCGACGCGAGCGCGGCCAGATCGGCGAGGTCGGGATCGACCGGGCGACCGGCGAGCGCCGCCTCCAGCGCCTCCAGCTCGCGCTCGATCCTGGGGTCGAGGACCGCTTCGTCCCTACGGAGCTTCATTGAGGACCTCCCTCAGCTTGGCGACGGCTCGGTGAAGGCGGGTTCCGGCGTTGCTCTCGCTGATCCCGAGGGTCGTGGCGATCTCGGGGTTCGAGAGCCCGGCGAAGAACTTCAGCGAGATCAGCTCCCTGTCCTGTGCCGGGAGCCGGCCGAGCGCATCCCGCAGGGCGAGCCTGCGCTCGTGCGCCTCGGCCTGATCGGGGGCCGAGGGGGCATCATCGGCGGGCTCGGCGATCATCTCCGCCCGGCGCCCGCGCCTTCGCAGCTCATCGAGCGCGGCGTTGCGCGCGATCGTGAAGACCCAGGCGCGGGGGCTGCCGCGGCGCCGGTCGAAGCGCGAGCGCTTGCGGTAGGCGCGCTCGAAGGCGAGCGCGGTCACGTCCTCGGCGGCGGAGCGGTCGCGCATCAGCCCGGCGACGTAGGCGTAGACGTCGTCGCGGCTCGAGCGGTAGAGGCGCTCGAAGGCGAGATCCGCCTCTGCGGGGGTCTCTTTTTGGGTGGCGACCAGTGTCTGGCTCACGTACCTACTACGGCCCGGCCATCAATCGATCACAACGAGTATGGACGGGGGGCCGGATCCGGGCCGCCGGCCTCACCTGGGACCGAAGCGCGCAGAACCCGGAGCGCCGCGGCCCGCCTGCTGCTGGGAGCGATCAGGCGGCTTCGGCAAGGCCCGGCGGCGCCGCCGGAGGATCCGGCCTCGTCAGCACCGCCGCGGCGGGATTGGCCGCGTTGGGCCCGGAAGCCGGGGCGCTGACCGGGCTCTCCGCAGAGGACTTCATCACCGCCGCCTCGATCGCGGCGGCGGTGATCGAGACCAGCTGGCGCAGCTCGTCATCCGCGATCGCGAGTGGCGGCATCAGCACGACAACGTCCCCCAGGGGGCGGATGATCGCGCCGCGGTCGCGGGCCTCGAGGGTGACCCGGTGGCCCAGCCGCAGCGCCGGGTCCTGCTCGCCGAGGTCGATGCCGGCCATCAGGCCGCGACCGCGGACCTCGGCCACCTCGGGCATCTTCGCGACCTCGTCGATCAGCTCGCCGAGAAGTCCGATCTTCGGCCCCAGCCGCTCGAGCGTGCGCTCGCTCTCGAACGCATCGAGGTTGGCGAGCGCCGCGGCGCAGGCGAGCGGGTTGCCGGTGTAGGTGTGGCCGTGGAAGAAGGTGCGGAAGTCCTCGTGGGCGCCGAGGAATCCCTCGTATACCTCCTCTGTCGCAAGGGTCGCCGCGAGCGGCATGTAGCCGCCGGTGAGGCCCTTTGCGAGACAGAGGAAGTCCGGCGCCACATCCTCCTGCTCGCAGGCGAACATCGTCCCGGTGCGCCCGAAGCCGGTCGCCACCTCATCGCAGATCAACAGCACCCCGAAGCGGTCGCAGAGCTCGCGGACCGCGCGCAGATAGCCGGGCGGGTGGACCAGCATCCCCGCCGCGCCCTGGACCAGCGGCTCGACGATCACGGCGGCGATCTCCTCCTCGTGCGCGGCGAGGACCCTCTCCATCGCGCCGACGTCCCCGGGCTCGACCGCGTGGGTGCCGAAGAGCAGCGGCCGGTAGGCGGCGTGGAAGAGGCCGATTCCGCCGACCGATACCGATCCGATCGTGTCCCCGTGGTAGGCGTCTTGGAGATGGACGAAGGAGGTTCGGCGCACGTGCTGGCCGCCGCGCTGCTGCCAGTACTGGAAGGCCATCTTCAGCGCAACCTCGGTCGCGGTCGAGCCCGAGTCCGAGTAGAAGACGCGGTTCAGCCCCGGCGGCGCGATATCGACCAGGCGCGCCGCCAGCTCGGCCGCACCGGGGTGGGAGAGCCCGAGCATGGTCGAGTGGGCGACCCGGTCGAGCTGGTCGCGCAGCGCCTGGTCGATCAGGGGGTGGCGATGACCGTGGACGTTGCACCAAAGTGACGAGACCCCGTCGATGAAGCGGCGCCCGTCGGTCGCGATCAGCGTCGTCCCCTCCGCCCGCTCGATCATCAGCGGCTCCTCCTCGCACCACTCGCGCTGCTGCGTGAAGGGGTGCCAGAGGTGGCTGTGGTCGGTCTGTCTCGGGTCCGCTGACATCGCCGATACCGACACTAGAAGCCACCCCGGCCGGAACCGGCGCCCCGAAAATGCGCTCGGTGCGGGATGATGGGGGTATGGCCAGCGCCGAAGAAGGCCCCGAGCTCAGCGAGATCCACCTCCACGGGCACCGGGTCGCCTACCGGATGGCCGGCGAGGGGCCGGCGATCATGCTCATCCACGGGGTCACGTCCAACTCCGACACATGGGAGAAGGTCTTCGACCTGCTCGCCGAGCACTACACCGTGATCGCTCCCGATCTGATCGGGCACGGCCAGTCGGCCAAGCCCCGCGGCGACTACTCGATGGGCGCCTACGCCAGCGGCCTGCGCGACTTCCTGGTCGCCCTCGACCTCGACAGCGCGACCCTGGTCGGGCACTCGCTGGGCGGCGGCATCGCGATGCAGCTCGCCTACCAGCACCCCGAGCGCTGCCAGCGCCTGGTCCTGGTCTCCAGCGGCGGGCTCGGGCCCGAGGTCAGCCCGTTGCTGCGAGCAGCGACGCTGCCGGGCTCCGAGCTGGTGATCCCGCTATTGACCCACGCCGCGGTGCTCGCCGCCGGCCGCGGAGCCAGCGGCGTCCTCGGCCGGCTCGGCCTCAGGCCCAGCACCGACCTGGAGGAGATTGCCCGCGGCTGGGCCTCGCTTGCCGATGCCGAGGCGATGAGCGCCTTCGTCCAGACCCTCAGGGCCAGCGTCGATCCCGGCGGCCAGCGCGTTGACGCGCGCGATCGCCTCTACCTGGCGGGCGAGGGCCCGACGATGATCATCTGGGGTGAGCGAGACCGGATCATCCCCTTCGAACACGGGATCGAGGCACACGAGCTGATCCCGGGAAGCCGGCTCGAGGTCTTCTCGAGAGCCGGGCATTTCCCCCATCGCGACGAGCCGGTGCGCTTCTCGACCCTGCTGCGCGAGTTCGTCGAGTCGACCGAGCCCGGGATGGCCGACTACGAGCGTCTGCGCGAGCTCGCCATCGGCGCCTAGCCAGAGCTTCTCCCGAACTGTCCCGCCACCCGAGGGTGAGGTGCGTCACAGACGGCGCCGCGTTCCCCCAATAGTGCTTGCGACTATGCAACCATTGCGTGTATGCAAGCAAGTGCGGCGGAGACGATGGCGGGCGAGCGCGAGGCCGAGGTCAGGGCGACCGAGACGGCGCTGCGACTGGGGGCCCTGCTCCGCCACCTGTTCGTCTTCGATCGCGGCGGTCAGCTGCGTGCGATCGAGGAGAGTGGGCTGACGCTGACCCAGTGCAAGGCGCTTCTGGTGCTCTCGGGCGCCGGCGGCGACGCCGGCGACGCATCGTGCCCGGGCAAGGCGCTGGCGGAGCAGGTCGGGCTCTCGCTGGCGACGATCAGCCGTGCAGTCGACGGCCTCGTCGAGGACGGCCATGTGACCCGGGTCGAGGACCCCGATGATCGCCGCGTGCGCAGGATCGCGATCACCGATTCCGGTGAAGAGGTGGTCGGCCGCATCCTCAGCGCCCGCCTCGAGGGACTCCGGGAGTTCTCCGCCGGCCTCACCGCGGCCGAGCGCGGCAAGCTCGACTCGGCGCTGGGCGTCCTCCTCGAGCGCGACGAGCTTGCGCGCAACTACGAGCAGCTGAAGCGGCTGCAGGCCTGATGACCCGCTATCACCACCTGATCACCGACGAGAACCGCAAGTGGTGGACGCTGGCGGCGATGTGCTTCGCGCTGTTCATGATCATGCTCGACAACACGGTCGTCAACGTCGCTCTGCCGTCGATCCAGCGCGACCTCGGCGCCTCGATCTCAGGCCTCGAGTGGACGATCAGCGGCTACACGCTCTCCTTCGCCGTGCTGCTGGCGACCGGGGGCCGGCTCGGCGACATCTTCGGCCGTAGGCGGATGTTCCTGATCGGAGTCGTCATCTTCGCCCTCTCATCGGCGACAGCAGGCCTCGCCGCCGACGCGACCTCACTCGTCCTCAGCCGCATCGTCCAGGGAGTCGGCGCGGCGCTGATGATGCCGGCGACTCTCTCGATCATCACCAATGCCTTCCCGCCGCATGAGCGAGGCAAGGCGATGGGCACCTGGGCCGGCGTCTCCGCCCTCGCCCTCGCCGTCGGCCCGGTTCTCGGCGGCTTCCTCACCGAGCACGTCTCCTGGCGGGCGATCTTCTACCTCAACCTCCCGGTCGCGGCGGGGGCGATCCTGGCGGCGCTCTTCGCCGTGCGCGAGTCCCGCGACTGGACCGTCGGCCGCGAGGTCGACTACCTCGGCGTCGCCACGCTCACCGCCTCGCTCACGGCGCTGATCCTGGCCCTGGTCGAGGGCAATAGCTGGGGCTGGGGCTCGCCCGAGATCATCGCGCTGGGGGCCGGGTTCGTGGTCTTCGCGCTCGCCTTCGTCGCGGTCGAGCTTCGGGTCGCGTCGCCGATGATCGAGTTCAGCCTGCTCTCGGATCGCAACTTCCTCGGTGCCGTCGTCGTCGCCCTGGTCATCTCCTTCGGGATGCTGGGCGTCTTCTTCTTCCTCGCCCTCTACATGCAGAACATCCTCGGCTACTCGCCGCTGGAGGCCGGGATCAGATTCCTGCCCTCGACCCTGATGATCGTCATCATCGCGCCGCTCTCGGGCAGGCTCGCCGACCGCTACGGTCCGCGCTGGCTGATCGGTGGTGGGCTGGTCGTGCTCGCGGCCTCGCTGATGACCTTCACCACGATCACGACACACTCGAGCTACCTCGACCTGCTCCCCGGCTTCATGCTCCTCGGCATCGGCATCGCGATGACGATGTCGCCGATGACAAGCGCGGCGATGAACGCGGTCGCTGTGGAGAAGGCCGGGATCGCCTCCGGCGTCCTCTCGACCTTTCGCATGGTCGGCGGCAGCCTCGGCGTCGCCGTCACCGGAGCGATCTTCCAGAGCCTCTCCTCCGCTCGTCTCGACACGCTCCTGACGGGCTCGGGGATTCCGGCCCCGCAGCGCGCCGCGATCGCCGACGGACTCGGCGCCGGTGGCTCGCAGCAGGCGCTTGCAGGCCTGCCCGGGGCCCAGGCCAAGGAGGCCGCCGCAGCCGCCCAGGAGGCGTTCGTCTACGCGCTCGGGCACGCGATGGGCGTCTGCGCAGCGGTGACCCTGATCGGCGCCCTCGTCGGCACCACCGCGATCCGTTCGAAGCGGCGCTCGATCGGCCTCGAAGCCTCCCGGGCCGCGGTCAACCCCGGCGGCTCCGAGGTCGCGCCCTCCGAAGCGCTCAGCGCCTGAGCCGCTCCGCGACCGGTTCCGGTACGGGCGGCCATCCGCCGGGCTCCGCCAGGTCGATCTCGGCGAGCGTCTCGACCTCGGTCCCGGCAAGGCGGCGCAGCGTCTCCAGGTTCGAGATCTCGACCTCGCCCGGCTCGCCCGGCCACGGGGTGAGGATGACGCAGCAGACCTCGAGGCCGACGGCTCGCGCCGCCTCGACGGTCATCAGGGTGTGGTTGATCGTTCCAAGCGCGGGGGAGGCGGCGATCAGAAGCGGCAGCTCGAGTTCGCGGGCGAAGTCGCGCACCAGGTAGCCGGGGGTCAGGGGCACCAACAGCCCCCCAACCCCCTCGCAGACGAGCGTGTCGGCTCCGGCAGCCGCCTCGCGCGCCGCCGCCACCAGCTCAGCGGGCTCGAGCCTGACGCCGGCCAGCTCCGCCGCCAGGTGCGGGGAGACCGCAGGGCCGAAGCGGTGGGGGGCGATCTCGCCCGGCGGCTGCCGGGTGCCCGAGGCGCGGCGCAGGAGCTCGTGGTCGGGCTCGCCACCCTCCGTGAGACCGGTGAGGACCGGCTTGAATACGGCGACCTTCTCGCCGCCGCCGGCGAGGCCGTGGGCGATCACCGCGGCGACGACCGTCTTCCCGATCGCGGTCCCGGTCCCGGTGACGAAGACGCCGCGCAAGCCAGGCCTCTAGGCGGCGTCGGCGAGGCCGCCGGTCTCGGGCCCGCCGACTTCCGCGTCCAGCGGCGAGGCCTGCGCGGGCGGCAGGGCGATCCCGATCTCATCCGCGCAGGCGGCGACCTGTCTCGCCGCGCGCCTGAGCTCACCCTCGCGGTGGGTCACCATCACGGTCAGGCGCAGCCTCGAGGAGCCCTCTGGCACCGTCGGTGGCCGGATCCCCTGGGCGAAGACCCCGCGCTCCAGCGCCCGCTCGCACAGCTCCATCGTTCGCTCGGCGGTCCCGACGGTGATCGGGACGATCTGGGTCTCGCCCCCGCCGGTGCGGATGCCCTCGACTGGCGAACTCGTCGCGAAGCGCCGCCGCATTCGCCTGCAGCCTCGCGACCTGGTGCGGATGGGACTCGAGCAGCTCCAGCGCCGCCGTCGCGGCGGCGACCGTGGGCGGCGGCGGCGCGGTCGAGAAGATGAACGGGCGCGCGGTGTTGATCAGGTAATCCACCATCTCGCGGCTCGCGCACGCATAGGCGCCGTAGGAGCCGAGCGCCTTGCCGAGGGTTCCGACGATCAGGTCGACCTCCTCGGCGAGGCCGGCCGCCGCGACCGAGCCCCGGCCGCCGGGGCCGAGGGCCCCGGTCGCGTGTGCCTCGTCGACCATCAGCCGGCAGTCGTGGCGCCGCGCCAACTCCACCAGGGCCTCGAGCGGCGCGACGTCGCCGTCCATCGAGAAGACGCCGTCGGTGACGACCAGCGAGCCTCGTCCCTGCGCCTGGCGCAGTCCCCAGGAGAGGTGTTCGGTGTCGGCGTGGCGGTAGATGAACGTCTCGGCCCGTGAGAGCCGGCAGCCGTCGATGATGCTGGCGTGGTTGAGCTCGTCGGAGAAGACGACCTCGCCCTCTCGCGCCAGCGCCGCGATCGCCCCGGTGTTGGCGAGGTAGCCCGAGCCGAAGAGCAGGGCGGACTCGTATCCCTTGAACTCCGCCAGGCGCTCCTCGAGGCGCCGGTGTGCCTGCATGTTGCCCGAGATCAGCCGCGAGGCACCGGCGCCTGCGCCCCAGCGCATCGCGGCCTCCGCGGCCGCCTGGCGCACCCGCGGGTGGTCGGCGAGGCCGAGGTAGTTGTTCGAGCAAAGCAGCAGCACCGGGCGCCCGTCGAGGAGCACCCGCGGGCCCTGCGGCCCGCTGATCAGCCGCAGCCGCCGGTGAAGCCCCCGTGCCCGAAGCTCCTCGAGGCGCTCGGCGATGTCGGTCATCGGCGCCCGGCGGTCACGCTGCCCGCCGCTCGCCGGGGTAGGGCGGCGGCTTGCGCGTCTTGCGGATCACCCGCAGCTGGGTCGAGGGATCCCAGAAGTTGGCCTCGTCCTGGTGGTCGATGAGCTCGTCGATCGGCGTCGGCGGCGTCTCTCCCTGGAGCCATCCGTCGCGGTTGTCGGGGCGCGGATTGGCGCCGTTGTCGGGCTGGCGGGCGACGTTGAGGCCGTGCTCGGTGAACATCGCCCGGTCGTCCTCCGGCTCGGCGCCGAGGGTGGTGAGGAAGTTGCCCATCATCACCCCGTTGAGCCCGGCCCGCACCGCCAGCGGCTGCAGCTCGCCGAGGTTCTCGACCCGGCCGCCGCAGAGCCGGAAGAGCGCCCCGGGAATGATCAGGCGGAAGATCGCGACCCACTTGACAACGTCCCACGGATCCATCAGCGGGCGCTCTCCGAACTTCGTTCCGGTGCGGGGGTTGAGCAGATTTATCGGGACCGAGGTCGGGTTGATCTCAGATAGCTCGAACGCCATCTCCACCCGCTGGCGCTCGGTCTCGCCGAGGTTGAGGATGCCGCCGACGCAGGTCTCGAGGCCGGCCTCCCTGACCGCCTCGATCGTGCGCAGGCGGCCCTCGTAGCGGACGGTGGTCGAGACCTCGGGATAGTGCGAGCGCGATGTCTCGACGTTGTGGTGGACGCGCTGGATGCCCGCCTCGCGCAGCGTCTTCGCCCGCTCCGGCGACATGTGGCCGATCGAGGCGCAGCGCTTGAGGTTGGTGTGCTCTGAGACGAGTTTGGCGCCCTCGACGATCTTGGCGAAGTCGCGCTTCGAGAGCCCCTGGCCCTGGGTGACCATGCAGAAGCGGTGCGCCCCGGCCGCCTCCGCGGCCCGCGCGTGCTCGAGGATCTGCTCCGGCTCCATCATCGCGTGCATCGGCGTGTCGGACTCGGCGTAGCGAGATTGGGCGCAGAAGCCGCAGTCCTCGGCACAACCACCCGACTTGGCGTTGACCAGCGAGCACATGTCGGTCGAGTCGCCGAAGTTCTCCCTGCGAACCGCCCATGCGCGCTCGACGAGATCGCCGATGGCGTCGTGGTCGCTCAGGGCTCCGAGTTCGAGAGCCTCCTCGAATGTGATCAACGGTGGCATCGGCCTTCCTTCCCGGGAGTGGAGTGGAGTCAGGCTAGGAGCCACCGCGGACGCCTCGTAAGATCGGGGGGTGGCTCGGCCCCAGCAAAAGAGACGCCAGATCGCCCTCGTCGTTCTCGGCGCTGCGGCGATCGCCGCCTTCGCCCTCGGTGGGGCCCTCGGGGCCGGCCGATCGGAGCGCCGGCTCAGCGCCGCCGAGCAGCTGAGCGTCCGGCACCTGGCCGGCCAGCGGATCGTCGTCGGCTTCCCCGGCACCGAGGTCCCCGGCGGTGTCAGGGAGATGATCCGCGAGGGCAAGGTGGCCGGGGTGATCCTCTTCTCGGACAACTTCCCGAGCCGCGAAGCGGGCCGCAGGCTGGTCGCCCGCATCCAGCACGTCCCCCGCCCGCGTGGCCTGCGTGACTCGCTGCTGGTGATGATCGACCAGGAGGGCGGGCTGGTGAAGCGGATCGGCGGCGCTCCGACCGCGTCGGCCGCCGGGATGGGCGCGCGCGGGACGCGCTTCAGCCGCGAGCAGGGCCGCCGGACCGCCCGCAACCTGCTCAACGTCGGCGTCAACGTCAACCTGGCCCCGGTCCTCGACGTCGCCAGGCCCGGCAGCGACACGGCCGCGACCAGCCGCGGTTTCGGCTCGACCGCCGAACGGGTCAAGGACACCGGCGTGGCCTTTGCCAACGCGATGCAGAAGCGTGGGGTCGCGGCGACGGCCAAGCACTTCCCGGGGCTGGGAGCGGCAACAAGGGACACCGACTTCGCGGTTCAGCGGATCCGCCTCTCGAAGCGGAAGCTGCGGCGCGTCGACGAGGCGCCGTATGAGCGCTTCGCGGCGATCCGGGGCGCGATGGTGATGCTGAGCACGGCCATCTACCCGGCCTATTCGGGGAAGCCCGCGGCCTTCGCAAGGCCGATCGCCACCCGCGAGCTGCGCACCCGGCTCGGCTTTCGCGGGGTCTCGATCACCGACGCTCTCGGCACAGTCTCGGTGGGCGCCTTCGGCGGGCCGGCGAAGGCCGGTCTCTCGGCGGCCAAGGCCGGCACCGACCTGCTGCTCTTCACCGACTACCGCGCCGGAGCCAGCGCCTACCGGGCGCTTCGCAAGAAGCTGAGGGCCGGGTCGCTCGATCGCAATCGGTTCGAGCGTTCGGTCCAGAGGGTCCTGGCCCTCCGCCACAGGGCCGGGCGCGATCTCAACTAGATCGGGGATTTGGAACAACCATCCAGCTGCCTCGCCTGGCCGGGCGCCGTCGTGCGGTCGGTTCCGACGTTATGGAAACGCTACGTTGACGGCCTTTGGCAATGCTTGCGGGGTGATCGGCACAAGGAGTCTGAAGTTGGTGCACCCGCCGCCGCGGGACGATCCCGAAAACGCTGCCAGAGGCGAGGACACCGGCGAGGACAGCGGCGCCGAGGTCGCGCGGCTCCCCCTTCCGAAGCGCCGGCTGCACCTTTGTCCGGACCCCGAGGCGGACGCCTCAGTCCCGCTCGCCGGTCTCGCCGCCCGCTTCCGCTGAGTCACGGAGCCAGGCCCTACCCGGCCGGACGGCAGATGGCGGGCTGATCGAGAACCGGCGGGCAGGACGGAAACCCAGAACTGCCGTCGCGGCGCGGGGCCGCTTGACTGCCGTCCGGATCCCAGGTAGGTTGCCGACTGTGAGGGTTGTGGTAGGGAGCTCCGCATGACTGACGGCCGGGTCGACCGGCTGGCACGGCGGCTTGCGAGCTCCGATCGGAACGGCCCGAGCAGCCGGACGGTGACGCCTCCGGATACCGCTGAGGCGATGCTCGATGGCGTCGCCCGCGCGCTCGTCGCCCCAATCTCGCGTCGGCGCGCGGTCGTGGCGATCGGCGGCGCCGTTGTGGCGGGCTCGACCCTGCGCCCGGGATGGGCAAGCGCGGATGCGCGGGTCTGCTCAGGCGCCACGCCGAAGAAGTGCCAGGGCTCCGGTGGGCAGTCGGTATGCGTGTCGGCGGACTCGCCTTGCTGCAGCAATGAGTTGTGTGGGGGAGCCTGCCGCCCCGGTCAGGTCTGCAGGCCCGGCGACGGCGACCACAACGCGCACTGTGAGGACACCGCGGCGGCCTGCAGGCAGTACCCGGGGCAGCCGGTCTTTTGCGAGGTGAAGGGCAACCAGACGGGATCCGTCACATGCGGTCAGAATCCTTCTATCCCCGGCCAGTCGGGGTACTACTGCTGCCCGCCGCATCACACGTGCAGCCCCGATCCGAAGGTCACCGAGTGCGTCTGTAAGACCACGTGCGGCCGCCATCACGAATGCTGCGCGCCCGACGAGTTCTGCGAGTCCCACCTCCTCGGGGACAGATGCCGGAAGAAGTGTAAAGACCCGAAAGATCACCACTGTTCAGGGTCCGATCAGTGCTGCCCGCCCTTGCGCGAATGCGATAAGAACAACCAGTGCGTGTGCACGGAGGGGGATACCTGCGGGATCAAATGCTGCAAGCCCGGCGACGTCTGCTTGGGCGGAAGTCACTGCGGCAAGCCCGCCCCGGTCCCAGAGAAGGGACCGCTCGACAATCTCTTTGACTTCTGGGGGAATCTCCTCGGTGAGACGCACGGTGCGAGTGGCGGTGGCAAGAAGTCGGCCCTCTTGGCGAGGGCGGCGTCGAGCCCGGTCGATGCGGCGCTGCTCGCGCTCGCCGCCGTCGACGCGCAGTGCGCGGCTGCCGGTATCGCCTTCACCGACCTCCACGTAGACCGCAGCTACCGCCGCAAGGTCGTCGCCGCCAAGCCGGCGCCGGCGAAGCTGCAGCCCGGCCCGGGGCTTGACGCGCGCGCCGCCTCGGCGCTCAACGCCCTGATAGCGGCAGAGGCCAAGGCGTTTGCGCTACTCGCCGCGTCGGCGAAGTCGCTCGCCCGCGCCCGAGGTGCGGCCCGCAAGAATGACGCCCTGCTGACCCGCCGTCAGGTGCGCGCGGCCGCGGCGTTCGCCGCGCAGGCTGCGAAGGCTCTGCGCCGCGCCGCGCCGCTGCGGGCGAAGGCGGCGAACGCCCTCACCGCGACCGGGACCTCCGAGGTCACGGTTTCGGCGGGCGATTTGATCGCGTTGCAGGCAGCCGTGCGGACCGGGGGCGTCCCGGCAGATCTGGCCGCTGCGCTGAAGCGTCTCGGGGTCGCCGGTGACGACCTCAAACGGGTGCGCAAGGCGCTCCTGGCCCAGCCGTCCAGCGGGGGGATGCTGATCGCCCCGCTGGCCGACACTCAGCGCACGCAACTGCTGCAGGCGCTGGCTGCCCAGCTCGCGCGGTATGCAAAGAAGGCCCGCCGCAATCCGATCGTTCGCACGCGCGGCGAGCCGCTGCGCATCCCGGGCTCCCCAGCACGGCGCGGCGCGTCGGCACGCCGGCTCTGAGCGCTACCGATCCGTCGCAGAGGACTCGCGCCCCACGCCGGCGAGCCTGAGCACCGAGTCGGCGCCGATGGCGAGCCGAGAGGCGACGCGACCGTCGGCGTCGAGCCGAAGCGCGGATGGCGTCCCGGCGATGGTGAGCACCGCGCCCATGCCCTCGAAGCCGGGGTCCAAAAGCGTGCGCGAGCCAAGGCGCTGCGCCCGGTTGGCCTCGGCATCGCCGGTCGCGACGAGCAGCACCGGCGGGAGGTCGTCGCGGGCCCCGAGCGCCCTCACGGCGTCGATCATCGCCTCGCAGAAACCGCACGTCGGGCTCCAGAACAGTACGAGGTGGGGTGCGCCTCCGACTGCGGCGCTGAGCGAGGTCGGCTCGCCGTCGATGTCCTCGAGCTCGACGTCGGGTATGAGCTCGCCCAGCCCCGGGTCGTCGTCACCGGCGCCCCCCGGGTCGCCGTTCCCGACCCGCACGACCGGCAGCTGGAAGCCGTTGCGCTCCCTCCGGTCGAGCCGGTCCAGCATCTCGAGCACCTCGTCGGGCCCGGCGGCGGACTCGCTTCGGATCAGGCCGTCCCGCCCGATGGCCACAGCCATCGGCGTTCCCGGCACCTCGTAGGCGTCCCTGACCGAGCCGTCGTGGTCAAGGAGCGCCTGCGAGAGGTCATGTTCCGCGGCCATCGCTCGCGCCGCATCCGCGTCCTCGCCGGAGATGACGACTGCCAAGGGCGGCCCCTGCGCCTCGCCCTGGCGCGCGGCAAGCCGGGGAAGCAGCGAGCGACATGGGCCGCAACCGGGATCGACGAAAGCCAGCCCGAGCGGCCGGCCGCCGCCGATCAGCTGCGCCAGCGCGACGTTGCTCCCGTCGGTTGTCGGTAGCTCAAATGCCGGCGCGGGCGCGCCGACGGGCAGCCCTGCCGGCGCCGGCGCCGGCATCTGGGCGCTTGTGCCGGCGCCGCCGTCGAGCGCGTCGAGTCGGAGCAACACGCGGCCCTGCTGGCGCAGGAGGTGCAGCGCCAGCCAACCCAGGATCACCAGGGCAGCGACAGCGAGGCCAAGCGCGGCGAGCGCGATCACGGTTGGGGTGTCGAGAGCGCCCAGGTTGTCGAGCGCGCTCGATGCGGCGCTCCTTTGCCCACTCGCGAGGACGAAGCCGGCGAGGACCATCAGCGCTGCGTTGCGCACCAGCGTCAGCGGGCCGACGGGCTCGGAGTGGATCTGCCCGAAGCAGTTGCAATCGGGGCGCCGGCCGCGCGCAAGGTTGACCGTGATCGCCGCAATGAACACGCCCAGCAGCGCGATTGCGCCGATCGCGCCCGCGGGAGCGGTCGCGTCGGGAAGCAGCAGCCCCGCCACGGTGAGTTCGGCCAGCGGCAGCAGCAGGGCGCCGGGCCCAGACAGCGGCGTCGGCAGGCCGAAGTCCTCGAGCGTCGACTGCGTCCCGGGCCGATCGCGCAGCTTGGCGACCCCGGCGATCGCGAACAAAACCGCCAGCAACAGCCGGGCGACCAGCGCAGCGGCACTCAAAGGGGGTCCCGTGGCCGAGTCTTCTCCTGTGCTCCCTGCACGACGCCAGAATACCGCCGATCACGAAGTCGGTCCCAACGATCTGGACAGGTCACCGACCCGGTCAGTCGTTGGAAGTTCCCTGCGCGAAAGCAAGAGACTCTCAGGAGTTGTTTAGCTTTCCGCACGGTCCCGCTCTGCCATCCCTGATCGTGTCGTTCGCTGCATAATCCCCAGGCGAGTCTCGCGGAGCTTGCGCGGGGCGGCACTCGCGGTTAGGGTTGTCCAGAGCGACCTGAGGGCGGGCGGAACGATCAGAAGACCTAAATGCACACGGGCGTCGCTGCGCCGCTGCTTCGCGGTCGCGGGAGCGTCGGTGGCGCTCCTCGCCATCCTCGTGGCGATCGACACCGCGGCGGGTGCAGGCTCGGATGCCTTCGAGTACCCCTCGAGGACTCAAGCGGCGTTCGACGAGTTCCACGGGAATGGCACCGGGCGCACGTCGGGGAGCGTCAGCTGCCCGCACAGCCATCCCCACGTGACGGGAGGAGGCATTGAGATCAGCGGCGACAACAGCCACCTCGGCCTCTCGGTTGGGAGCATCAGGCCCGCTGGGAGGGCCGGCGCGTGGGACGCGGACGCGAACAACGGCTCCGGGTCGCCCGCGCAGATGACGACCACGGCGATCTGCGCTGAGGCCGGCCGCTTCGAGTATCCCTTCCGCGACAAGACGATCGCGCCGGGCGGTCAGGACCAATTGAGGGTCTCGTGTCCTGCGAACACCAAGGTGACTGGCGGCGGGGTCGAGACCACATCTGAGAACTCCCCCCATGTCGAGGTGGCCTCGACCGAGCCGTTCGACGGCCAGGACCGGAACTCGACGCCCGACGACGGCTGGCTGGGAACCGCGAACAACGACACCGCCCAGTCCGAAGAGATGGGCGTGTTCGCGGTGTGCGCGGAATCCGGCGACTACAAGTACGTCCACTCCGACCGCAAGCGTTTGCCCGACAACAGCGAGGTCTCCGCCGACGCCCGCTGTCCAGCGGGGACGGCCGTTACGGGAGGCGGGGTGGACAACTCGGGAATCGATCTTGGCGCCGAGATCGCCGGCACGCTCCCGTTCGACGGCGGCGACATCGGCTTCACGCCCGACGACGGTTGGGAGGGCAGCGCGCAAAACGACCACACCGGTCGGGCCACGAGGATGCAGACCTTCGCGATCTGCGAGGTGTCCGAGGTTCGCACGTTCTTTGGCACCGCCAACGGCGGCACGGTCACCTTTAGGACCAAGTTCGAGGACGGCAAGACCCGGAAGGTGTTGGGGCTTGAGATCCTCAATGTCCCGATCTCCTGTGACCAACGGGACACCACGCACGGCTTCATCGACCATGACCGCCTCGAGGTCAAGAACAACGCCTTCGTGGATCACGCACCGGCCGAGCATGGGCAGGACGCGTTCGCGATCACAGGTCGGTTCAACAACCGCGGCACGGAGGCCAGCGGAACGTACCAGGGAGCACGGCAACATCAACCTCCCACAACTAGACATCCACCTCACCAACTGCCACTCGGGCACCGTCCACTGGAGCGGGCAGGTGACGGGATGAGTGCAGACCACCTGGATCGGGGGCCGGGAGGAGTTGTCGGATCGCGGAGTCCGGCTGGCGTTCGAATCCGGCCGCCCGATCGCCCCCGTCGCCGCTGATCTGAGCATCCACCCCGAGGCGCTGCGCAAGCGGGTGGGCCAGACCGAGGCCGATGGGGGATACACCGGGATCTGCTGAGCACTTAGGAGCGCGAGGAGCTGGGACGTCTGCGCGGCGAGGTGCGCGCGGGAGAACCGCTTGGACAAGCCGATTCGGGTCGGAAATAGACCGCGGGCCTATTCATTCGCGGTCGCCTGCGGAGAAGCCAGCGACTCCCAGAGATAGATAGAGGCGAGGCTGCGGTTCGGCGACCAGCGCTCGGCGATCTCGACCGCATCGGCCGGGGAGGGCATCTCGTCCATTTCTCGTGAGAGCTGGATCGCCTTGCGCAACCCGAGGTCACCCCCGGAGAAGACGTCCGGGCGCTCCAGGTGGAAGATCAGGAACATCTCCGCTGTCCAGCGTCCGAGGCCGCGGACTGCGACGATCTCGGCGATCACCTCCTCGTCGGAGAGTTGATCGAGGCGGTCGAGCTCGAGCTCCCCGCTGATCACGTGGCGGGCCAGGTCCTGCACGTAGGTGACCTTGCGGCCGGAGAGCCCGCAGCCCCGCAGGGCGGCGACGTCTGTCTCGAGCAGCTCCTCCGGGGCCGGAGTGCGCCCGCCGAATAGGTCGAGGACGCGTCCGTGGATCGTCGCCGCCGCCTTGGTTGAGAGCTGCTGGCCGACGATCGCGCGCAGCAGCGCTCCGTAGGCATCGGGCTTCTCCACGCCGCGCCGCCGCGCCTTCACGTCCCAATCGCCGAGCTCGGCGATCAGATCGGCCATCACCGGGTCTGAGGCAGCCAGCTCCTGGCGCCTGCGCTCGGCCGACTGACTCAACGGCCGCTCCACTCGGGCTTGCGCTTCTCGGCGAAGGCGCGGATGCCCTCCTTCAGGTCCTCCGAGGCAAAACAGGACTCGCGCAGCGCGATCAGCGCCTGCTCCTGCTGCTCGCTCAGCACCGGGTTTGCGTTGAGGATGTCGATCGCGTGCTTGTTGCCCCTGGTCGAGATCGGCGCGTTGGCGGCGATCTCGGCGGCGATCTCGACCGAGGCCGTCGCCAGGTCGTGGTCGCTGACCACCTGGTTGACGAGGCCGATCTGCTCCGCCCGGGGCGCGCCGATGCTGCTCCCGGTGAAGAAGAGCTCCTTGGTCCGCGCCATCCCGACGACGTCGAGGAACTTGCGCAAGCCGGTGTGCCCGTAGACGAGCCCGAGCTTGGCCGGCGGCATCCCAAGCTTCGCGCCGCTCGCGCAGACGCGCAGGTCGCAGCTGACCGCAAGCTCGAGGCCGCCGCCGAAGCAGTGGCCGTTGATCGCTGCCAGCGTCGGCCAGGGGTGCTTGGCGACCGCATCGATCGCTTCCTGGAAGGGGTGGGCGACGAGCGCCTCGGCGTCGCGCTCGAACGCCGACTCGGAGATGGAGCCGATGTCGTAGCCGGCCGAGAAGACCGGGGGCGCGCCGGTGATCAGGACGCAGCGGATCCTGATCCCCTGGTTGAGGGACCTCATCACCTCCGCGAGTGCGTCGAGCAACTCGTGATCGAGCGCGTTTCGCTTCTCGGGTTGGAGATCGTCGAGCCGGGCGACCGCCTCGGCGGGCTCGTCGAGAACGAGCTTGCCCGCCGCCAGCCGCTCGCCCACGCGACTACTCCAGGACGACGAGGACGTCGCCCTCGTTGACGGACTGGCCCTCCTCGCAACGGATCTCGGTCACCCTGCCGTCGTCCTCGGCCTCGACCGGGATCTCCATCTTCATCGACTCGAGGATCGCGACGGTGTCGCCGTCGGAGACCTGGTCGCCAACCGCTACCTCGATTTTCCAGACGTTGCCTGTGATGTGGGCCTCAATGTTCGCCATGGCCGGGCACAATAACCACCCTTGCCCGCGGATCCCGGACTCCCCTTCGTCATTGTCGCCGCCCGCAACGAGGCCGACCGGATCGGCGCCACCCTCGATGCTCTGGCGGCCGCCTTCCCGGGATCCCCGGTGATCGTCGCCGACGACGCGTCGGAGGACAGCACCGCCGAGGTCGCCCTCACCCACGGCGCCGAGGTCGTCAGCCGCCGCCGCCCCCACGGCAAGGGCGCGAACATGACCGCGGCCGCCGAGGCGGCCCTCTCGCGCCCTGACGGCGCCGGCGCCCCGGTGTTCCTGCTCTGCGACGGCGATCTCGGTTCCTCGGCGGCGAACCTGGGCCGGCTCGTCGACGCGGTCGCGGGCAGCGAGTGCGACCTCGCCGTAGCCGCCTTCTCCCGTCGCGTCGGCGGTGGCTTCGGCGTCGCCGTGCGCTTCGCGCGCTGGGCGATCCGCCGCCGCTGCGGCGCCGAGACGACGGCGCCGATCTCGGGGCAGCGCGCGCTTCGCCCCGAGCTGCTCAGCGACCTGATCCCGTTTGCCGAGGGCTACGGGATGGAGATCGGGATCACCGTGGACGCCGTCCGCGCCGGGGCCCGGCTGCGCGAGTTCGAGCTCGACCTCGAGCACCGCGCCAGCGGTCGCAGCGCCGCAGGGTTCGTCCACCGCGGCCGCCAGCTGCGGGATTTCGTCCGGGCATATCTCTCCCGCCGCTCCGTCTGAGCGGGAGCGGGAGCGGCTCGCTCAGCGCTTCGCGTAATCCCCGAACTCGCCGAAGTCGACCATCACGCACGGCTCCGGTCCCGGGACCTCGGCGTCATGGCCGGGCGGGATCGCGAAGACGTCGCCAGGGCCGATCGGTTGTCTCGGTGCCGTCGTCCATGCGGACGGTCATGCTTCCCGAGAGGATGTAGCCGAGGTGTGAGACCTGGCAGGAGTCGGTGCCGGCGATCGGCTTGACGTTCTCCGACCACTTCCAGCCTGGCTCGAACGTCCCCTTTCCGATCGTCTGGCCGGCAACCTCCACCACCTTGGCATGGCCCTTTCCCTCGAACTCCCGAACCTCGTCGGGGGATTCGAAGCTCTTCACTTGCATCGCCGCCATTGAGTCCGCCTTTCACTGGATTCGAGCCCCTCCCCGGAGCGGCGCTCCGCTCTTCCCGAACCTACACCCGCAGCGCCGCGCTGGCAACCGCTGCCCGTTGCGCGGATACCCTGCCGCCATGACCAACCACCCCCGCTCCGCGCCTTCTGCTCTCTGGCTCCTCTCTTGATTCTCGCCATCGACCAGGGCACCACCGGCACCACCTGCCTCGTCTTCGATCTCGAGGGCCGGATAGCCGGCCGCGGCTACTCGGAGTTCGAGCAGCACTTCCCCCGTCCCGGCTGGGTCGAGCACGATGCCGCCGAGATCTGGGACGTGACCCGGGGGGTCGCGATCGACGCGATCAGCGACGCCGGCATCCGGGGCTCGCAGCTGACTGCGATCGGGATCACCAACCAGCGTGAGACCGTCGTCGCCTGGGACCCGGCGACCGGCGAGCCGGTCCACCACGCCCTCGTCTGGCAGGACCGCCGCACCGCCGAGCGCTGCGACCAGCTCAAGGCCGAGGGTCATGAGCAGCTGGTCAGGGAGCGCACCGGCCTCGTCATCGACCCCTACTTCTCGGGGACCAAGATCGAGTGGCTGCTGCGAAACGTCGAGGGCATCGAGGGCGCCGTGTTCGGCACGATCGACTCCTGGCTCGCCTTCAAGCTCACCGGCCGCCACCTCACCGATTACTCGAACGCCTCGAGAACGATGCTCTTCGACATCCGCAGGCTCGCCTGGGACCCCGATCTGTGCGAGATCCTCGGGGTCGACCCGGCGCGGCTGGCGCAGCCGCTGCCCTCATCCGAGGTCTACGGGACGACCGGCGAGTTCGGCGGCGAGGTGCCGGTCGCCGGCATCGCCGGCGACCAGCAGGCGGCCCTCTTCGGCCAGGCGTGTCACTCGCCCGGGATGGCGAAGAACACCTACGGAACCGGCAGCTTCGTGCTCCTCAACACGGGCACGAGCGCCCCCGAGCCCACCGAGGGGCTGCTGACCACCGTCGCCTGGGGGCTCGGCGAGGAGACCGACTACGCGCTCGAGGCCGCCGTCTTCGTCACCGGCGCCGCCGTGCAGTGGCTGCGCGACGGGCTCGGGATCATCTCGAAGGCCTCCGAGACCGAGGCGATGGCGGCCTCGCTCGAGGGCAACGACGGCGTCTATTTCGTCCCCGCCCTGACCGGCCTCGGCTCGCCCCACTGGGACCCCTACGCCCGCGGCGCAATCCTCGGCCTCACCCGCGGCAGCGGACGCGAGCACCTGGCGCGGGCGGCGCTGGAGGCGATCGCCTACCAGACCGTTGACGCGGTTCGCGCCCAGGAGGCGGCGTCAGGACGGCGCCTGGAGACGCTCAAGGCGGACGGGGGCGCCGTCGCCAACCGCTGGCTGATGCAGTTCCAGGCGGATGTCCTCGGCGCCCCGGTCGTCGTTCCCGAGATCTCCGAGACGACCGCCCTCGGCGCCGCCTACCTGGCCGGGATCGCGACCGGCGCCTGGAGCAAGGATGAGGTGGGTCGGATGTGGCGCCCCCGTGCCCGCTTCGAGCCCGCGATGGGCGAGGACGAGCGCGCCTCGTTGCTCGAGGGATGGGGGCGCGCGGTCGAGCGCTCGAAGGGGTGGGCGGCGGGCGCGTAACCGCGGCGCCGGGGGAGGGTAGGACCCTTCGTGGCCGGCCTGCGTCGATGATGCTCGCCGGGCCGCCTCAGATGGCCGAGATCAAACCGCAGAAATACAAGGACGATCGTCCCTTCTCCTACTTCGTAGAAGTTCCACGAGCGGGCGCGCGCGGACAAGCAGGGCGGGTGGGTCTACAACCTCGCCCGTGTGATCCTGACGCTGCCGACGGTGCTGATCTTCCGCACCCGCGCGATCGGCACCGAGAACGTGCCTGACAGTGGGCCGGTCCTGCTCGCCCCCAATCACTTCAGTCAGATGGACCACTTCTTCTGCGCCGTCTACCTGCGTCGAAAGGTCCGCTACATGGCCAAGTCGCAGCTCTTCGGGCCACCTGTGATCACCTTCATCATCCATCGTGGCGGCGCCTACCCCGTGCGCCGCGGCCACGCCGATGAGGAGGCGTTTAAGACCTCCTTCGCGATCCTCGACCAGGGCCACCCGTTGCTGGTCTACGCCGAGGGCGGCCGCTCGCGCTCGCGCAGCCTCGGTACCCCGCGGCGCGGCATCGGCCGGATCGCGCTCGAGTCCGGCGTCCCGGTGGTGCCGGTCGCGATCCACGGCTCCGAGAGGGTCCGCAAGTGGCGCAAGCTGCGATTCCCCAAGGTCACGATCCAATACGGCGAGCCGATCAGCTTCCCGGCCCAGGCGAAGCCGTCGCGCGAGCAGCAGATCGAGGCGTCGCAGGAGATCTTCGACCGGGTCAGGGCCATGTACATGGCGCTCGAGGAAAACGGGCGCTCGGGCGTGATCCGCTCGCTGCGCGGGGGCCTGCCCTCGCCGGCCCCCGGTGAGGCGTCGCCCCGGGCCTGAGCTAGGAGTAGCTCTTGCCGAGCTTGCGGTAGAAGGCCGGGTCGTGGCCGGGGGTGATGATCGACTGCGGGAACTCGCGGTGGAAGAGCCTCAGCTCGCGCAGGGAGCGCATGAAGTTGTGCTCGTCGAAGGGCCGCGGCGGCAGCGGGGCGCTGCCCAGCTGCCCGAGCGTGTAGAAGGCGTCGCCGCCGATGACGAAGTCGCGGTCGGAGAGGCGGGCGATCACCGACTGGTGCCCGGCGCTGTGGCCGGGGGTGAAGGCGAGCCTGACCGATCCGTCGCCGAAGAGGTCGAAGGTGCGCCCGAAGGTCGCGTAGGAGTTGATCTCGCCGCGGTCGAAATCGACCGTGCGGTAGTCGAAGGTGAAGTCGTAGTGCTCGGGCCGGTACCCGCGAAGCGCCAACCCCCGGCCGTGGGTCGCGTCGATCCACTCGGCCTCGGAGAGGACGAAGGTCGATTGCGGGAACTCCGAGATCGCCGAGGCGTGGTCGAAGTGGAGGTGGGTCATGACGACGATTGGGACCTCGCTCGGGTCGAGGCCGCGGGCACGCAGCTGCGCCGGGACATCCTCCCCGGCGGCGAGCTTCGGCTTGCCGATGCGGGCGCCGGTGGAGCCGAAGTTCTGCTTCGGGTCGCTGGCGATCGAGGGGTGGAGGCCGGTGTCGACCAGGATCGCGCCGGCGCTCGGGTGGCGGATGAGGAAGGCAGGGATCGGGATCTCAAACGGTGGCTTGCCGCTGAGCAGGGTCCGCAGCAGGCGCGGTGCGAGGAAGCGGCCGCCCGGGCTCTCCATCATCGCCAGCGGCCAGTTGGCGTGGCCGGCGACCATCGGCTCTACGACCACCGTTGCTCCCTGACTTCCACCGGCGAGCGGCTCATGCAGGGGTTTCTGCTCCGCATGGATCCTCATCTCGGGTCACAGTAGCGCCGCGACGGGCGCCGATAGGCTTGCGCGGCCTTGGCTGAACGCTCTCTGTCGCGGATCTTCGCCCCCGGCCTGCTCGACGGGACGGTCTGCGTCGTCTCGGGCGCCGGCAGTGGCCTTGGCCGGGCGACGGCACTGGAGATGGCCAGCCTCGGAGCCTCCGTCGTCGGCTGCGGCCGACGCTCCGAGCCTCTGGCCGAGACCGCCGCGGCCGCCGACGGCCTGCCGGGGAGCTTCTCCCACGAGAGCCTCGACATCCGCGAGGAGGAGGCGGTCGATTCCTTCATCGCCGGCGTCGTCGAGCGCCACGGGCGGATCGACGTTCTCGTCAACAACGCCGGTGGCCAGTTCCTGAGCCCGGCCGAGGCGATCTCGCCGAAGGGCTTTCGCACCGTGATCGATCTCAACGTAGGGGGGACCTGGCTGATGACCCACGCGGCCGCGACCAGGGCGTTCATCCCGCAGGAGTCGGGCAAGATCCTCAGCGTCACCCTCTCCCCCCACAACGGCATGCCGGGGATGGTCCACTCGGGCGCCGCCCGGGCCGCGGTCGAGAACATGATGCGGACCCTCTCGGTCGAGTGGGCCCGCTTCGGCATCCGCGCCGTCGCCGTCGCCGCCGGCCAGTTCGACACCGAGACGCTGCGCACCAAGTACCCGAAGGAGGTCGTCGAGAACGTCGCCGCCACCGTCCCGGTCGGTCGCCTCGGCACCGAGGAGGAGATGGCGTGGCTGCTGACCTACCTCGCATCTCCCGCGGGCGACTTCTTCTCCGGCACCGTGATCACGATCGACGGCGCCCGCGACAACTGGTTCGGTCCCTGGCCACCCGGTCTATACGGCGGCGGCGGCGAGCCTCCGGCCGAGGAGCGGCGCTAGCGCGGCGGAGGCCTGAATGCGAGTTCGCCGAGCCGCCCAGTACTCGTACTGGCCCTTCGGTTTATCGCCGAACCCGTATCGCGCGCGACGAGGGCGTCCCTTCAGCTCACAGCGTCGGCAGCAACTCGAGCGAGTCGACGTGGCGTGGGCGCATCAGGGTGAAGTGGCGGTGGTCGAGGGTTGCGAGCTTTGGCTCGCCTAGGCGCTCGACGATCGCCAGCACGGCGGCATCGACGAAGCCCACGCCCGAGTCGTCGTAGGTGGTTTGGATTTCGCGCACCCTCTCGTAGTCGGAGGGCCTCAGGTCCTCGATTTCGATCGCGCCGGAGAGGATCTGGCCGAGGAGGTCCGGAAGCACGTGGGGTCCGACGCGGTTGCGCAGGAAGTAATCGACCTCTACAAGTACGGGCGACGGAACGACTCGCCGGCCCGGAGGGTCCGCCATCAACTTCGCAGAGGCCGAGTGGCGGCGATCGTTGCGGTCGATCGAGGCCAGGAGTGGGCCGGTGTCGATGACCAGCGCCAGCTAGTCCTCCGGCGGGTCAGACGACGGCGAGGAGACCGCGGGCACGGCTCCGCGCTCGGTATCCGCTTTCGCATCGGCGGGCCCTGAAGACGCATACCGTCCGATGATCGAAAAGGGGGGCTGCCGCACATCGCCGACCTCCCGCTCCAGCGACTCGCGAACCAGTTGCGCGAGGGAGATCCCGCGCTCGGCCGCCCGCCTCTTGGTGCGCTCGATCAACTCCTCGTCGGCCTGGACCATGAACCTCCTCATTGCCATGCCATCATGCTAGCGGTACCAAGAAGGCCACCCATCCCCATCCGAGCGCCCAGCCGCTCGAGTTCGCCCCCCGGAACGAGAAGGGCCCGCCGCTCGGCGGGCCCTCGCACAGCATCGGCACTTCAGCAGCCCTACGTGTACATCCCCCCGAACTGACCACCGGTCACGTTGAGAACCTGCCCATGCACGTAGTTCGCCAGCCCCGAGGCCAGGAACAGCACCGGCCCCGCGGCCTCCTCGGGCTGCGCGGCGCGCCCGAGCGGAATCACCATCTTCGCCATCGCGCGCATCTGCTCGGGGATGCCGAGTTCGATCTCCTCGCCGCCGGGTGCGGTCATCTTCCCGCCCGCCTCCTTGGCGCCGGTGAGGCGGGTCTCGACGAAGCCGAAGGCGACTGCGTTGACATTGATCTTGAACTGGCCCCACTCCTTCGCCAGCGTCTTCGTCAGCCCGACCACGCCGGCCTTCGCCGCCGAGTAGTTGGCCTGGCCCGCGTTGCCCATCGTCCCCGAGACCGAGGAGACGTTGATCAGCTTGCGAAAGACCTCGTTGCCCTCGGCGGCCTCGGCCTTCGCCGCCTCGCGCCAGTGGGGGGCGAGAGCGCGCGTCACCCGGAAGGGGACGATCGTGTGGATGTCGAGCATCGCCTGGAACTGCTCGTCGCTCATCCGGTGCACGACCCCGTCCCAGGTGTAGCCGGCGTTGTTGACGGCGATGTCGACCGAGCCGAAGGCGTCGAGCGCGGCTGCGACGAGGTCGTCGGCCGCCTCGGGCTTGGTCAGGTCACCGGCAAAGACCGCCGTCTCGCCGTCGATCTCCGAGGCGGTCTGCTCGGCGACGTCGCCGTCGAGGTCGTTGATCAGCACCCGCGCACCCTCGGCCGCGAAAAGCTCAGCGGTGGCGCGCCCGATGCCCCGGGCCGAGCCGGTGACGATCGCGCTCTTGCCGTCCAGTAGTCCCATCTGTGTGCGTTCTCCTTCCGGATTTCTCTGAAGTCCGGCGCAACGGTAGGGGATCGGGTGCGGCGGCGATGCGCGGCCGCCCGGTCCCCACCGCGCCCGCCCTTGCGGCGCGGCCCTCAGGTCTTCTGCGTCTGGCGGTAGATCAGCAGGGCGATGATCGCCCCAATCACCGATCCGAACAGTCCCGACGCCTGGAACGCGCCCTCGCTGAGGTCGTGGTTGAAGATCAGGTAGCCGAGGAATCCGCCGATGAAGCTGCCGACGATCCCAAGCAGCGCCGTCGCCCAGAAGCCGAGCTCGTCCTTGCCGGGGACCAGCAGCCGCGCAAGATATCCGGCAATGATGCCGATGAAGAGGACGTAGATGATGAAACCGAACAAGTGATCTCTCCCTTTCGTTGGCTCGATTGAAGACGGAGCACCACTGAACATATTGCCTGCTCCGACCGTGCGCATGAGACTCACAGGTGCCGGTGGCGCGTCGCCTTGGGCTCGCAGGTGCAGCAACACGTGCATCAAAAGTCCATCGAGACTGCAGATCCGGGCGATTTTGGCCGATAGGAGCCAACATGGAAGCCGGAAGTGTCTGGGAGTCTGTCGAGAGCGAGCCTGCGGAGGCGCCACTGCCGTCCGAGTCGGCCGCCCGCGCGGCCTCCACCCGTGCGCGCGCGGCCTCCTTCTTCCCAGAGGGATCGGTGGCCGCGCCGATCATCTTCTCCGCGATCGCGATCGCGCTTCTCGTCTTCAACTACCTGCAGAAGCAGATCAGCCTCCCCCTCTTCCTGCTCGGCCTCGCGCTGATCGCATGCGTCCTCACCTGGATGCTCCAAAGCGGCCGCAAGCAGTCGAAGATGATCGAGGACTACGATCGGCGCGACCCCACCACAGGCCTGGCGAACCGCCTCCAGCTGCGGGATGACCTTGCCAACGTGCTGGCCTCGCCGGGCGACCGCCGGGTGCTGGTCCTACTCGAGCTCGATGGGCTCAGGGCCTATCGAGACCGCTTCGGCTATGAGGCCGGCGACGAGCTGCTGCGCGGCTTTGCGCGCCAGACGGCCAGCGTCGTCGAGCAGCTGAGCGGAACCGCATACCGGGTGGACGGAAGCCAGTTCTGTGCCCTTGTGCCCGCCAGCGAGCATCAGCGGGGCGAGATCGTGACCGCGATCTCGACCTTCGCCGGCGAGGACGGCGCCGAGACCCCGATCAGCCGTTCTCACGGGGAGGTGACGGTTCCCGACGATGCCACCGACCCCGACGTCGCGATACAGATAGCGGGCCAGAGGCTCGCCGCCCACAAGCAGCGCCAGCGACGGTCGGCCAAGCGCCAGGTCCATGACGTTCTGCTGGCGGTCCTCAGCGCCCGCCGGCCGGAGCTGCGCGCGCACCTTCGCGTCGTCGCCTTCCGTGCGATCTCGCTGGGAAGGCTGCTCGGCGTCGAGCGCGACCAGCTCGATGACATCGTCTTTGCCGCTGAGCTGCAGGACATCGGCCTTCTGACCGTGCCGGAGGCGATCCTCGAGAAGCAGACACCGCTGAGCATGCTCGAGTCGGAGCTGATCCGGGGCGCCCCCCCGGCCGGAGCGGGGATCATCTCCGCCGCGCCCGCTCTGGCGCCCGTCGCCACCCTGGTCCGGTCGAGCCGCGAGCACTTCGACGGCAGCGGCTATCCGGACCGCCTCGCCGGAGAGGCGATTCCTCTCGGGGCACGGATCATCGCGGTCAGCGTCGCCTACGCCGCACTGACGTCGAATCGGCCCTACCGTCCCGCGATGCAGCCCGCTCAGGCGCTTGCTGAGCTTCGGCGCTGCTCCGGCACCCAGTTCGACCCGAGGGTCGTCGAGGCGCTGGCCGAGGACCTGGCCGAGGAGGTCGCACCTTCTTCCCCGTCCCCGGCCACATCGAGCGTGTCGGACGGCTTTCCGAACTCCGGGCCAGTGCCCGAAACCCTCGCCGTCCGGACCTGAGCCCCACCGCTACCCACCCGGCTCGCTCCGGTAGGAGCGGGAGATGGAGGCTGAAGGACCAATTGCGAAAGTCACGGCGTCGATCGGGCGGCGCGAGCCGCGGGCGCGAGTAGATTCTGGGCCTCGAGACCGGGGCCGGTTGGCTCCGGCGCCCACGAACAGGGAGGCAGATGCGTTTTCGTAGAGGAGTCGGGTGGCTGGTAGTTCTCGCAGCGGCGGGGCAGCTTCTGCTCGCTGCAACCGCGTCGGCGCACGTGACCAAGGCCTCCGGCCCCTTTCGGGTCGAGTTCGGCTGGGGAAGCGAGCCGGCGCTGGCGGGGTCGGCGAACTTCGTCGATGTCAAGGTCAGCAACGCCGCGGGGGTGCCCGTCAGCGCCGGCGCCGGCGCCCTCGATGCCCAGGTCTCATTCGGCGCCGCCCGGGTCACGTTGCCGTTGCTTCCGGGTGAGGTCCCGGGCGCCTACAGCGCCACCCTGGTGCCGACCCGGCCCGGCACGTACTCATTCCGGATCAGCGGCGAGTTGGCGGGGCGCCCGGTGGAGGTGGCCGCGACCTGCTCGGAGGCGACATTCGAGTGCGTCGATCCCGTCACCGAGGTCGAGTTCCCAGTCAAGGACCCGCCGGTCTCCGATATCGCCCAGCGGCTCTCCCGGGAGCTGCCCCGGGCCCAGCAGTCGGGCGACACCGCGGATCAGGCGCGGCTGATTGCGATTGCCGCGATCGCTCTCGCCGCGATCGCTCTCGCGGTCGCGCTCGTGCTCGGACTGCGGACCCCCGACAAGAGCGACTAAACGGTTTCAGGTGCCGATCCGCCGCGCCGCCGCCCTTCTGCTTGCGATCGCCCTGCTGGGCGGGGTGGGAACTCAGCGAGCGTGGGCTCACGCGGGGTTGGTCGCTGCCGACCCCGCTCCCGGCGCGACGCTGGACGCCACCCCGCCGACGGTCAGACTGGCTTTCTCCGAGCGCCCCGAGCCCTCGCTGTCGGAGATCCGTGTGCTCGACTCAGGCGGCGCTGCTTACCAGAGCGGGTCCCCCCTCGCCACGGGTGCGGACCAGCACTCGCTCACCATCCCCGTGAGACCGCTCGGCCGCGGGACCTACACGGTCAGCTGGCGGGTGGTCTCGGCGGAGGACGGCCACGCGACCTCGGGCACGTATGGGTTCGGGGTCGGAGTCTCGCCGACCGGCGGGGCGGCGGTGACGACGACGACCACGACATCGGACAGCTCCTGGCTGGAGGGCGTGGCCCGGTGGATCCTCCTGGTCGGTCTCGTCGTGCTGCTCGGAGCCGCCGTCGCCACCGTCGCCCGGTTCGGGGGGGCGGGGGGGAGTGACCTGGCGCTCGCCGCCGGCGGCTGGGGCGCATCCTTCGTCGGGGTCCTGCTGCTCGCAGAGGCCCAGCGCATAGCTGCCGGCTCCTCCTTCTCCGCGCTGTTCGACACCTCCGTGGGCCGGGCACTGATCTGGCGCGCCGTCGCCGTGCTCGCAGCCGGCGCGGCCCTCTTGCTCGCATGGCGCTTGCCGGCGCTCCGCCGCTGGGCGATGCTCGCCGCCGCGCTCGCCGCGCTCGCCGCGGTCTCAGTCCATGTGGGCGCCGGGCATGCCGCGGCCGGCGCATGGCCATCGTCGCTGACGATCTTGGCCCAGGTCGCGCACTTCGCCGCCGCGGGCGTGTGGTTCGGCGGGCTCGCCGCGCTGCTGCTCGGCGTTCGCGGCGAGCCCTCTGCCGAGAAGGCGGCATCGGTTCGTCGCTTCGCCGTCGTCGCCGCGGCGACGCTGGTGATCGTGGTCGTCACCGGGACGGTGCGGGCGATAGACGAGCTCACATCCGTCGGTGAGCTCGTGACCAGCGGATATGGGCGGGCCGTGCTGGCCAAGATCGCCCTGATCGCAATCATCGCCGGGCTCGCCGCGCGCAACCGCAGGCGGGTGCCGGCTGCGGCCGAGGACCTGGGTCCGCTCCGGCGTGGCGCGAGGGTCGAGTTGGCCCTCGCCGCGGTGGCGCTCGCCGTGGCCGCCCTGCTCGGGTCCCTGGCGCCGCCGGTGGGGGGTCAGCCGCAGCCGGCCCCCGGGCTCTCCGCCTCAGGCTCGGACTTCGGAACCAGCGTGCGGGTGGATCTGGCGACCGCGTCGCAGCGTCCGGGTCCCAACCGCTTCCTCGTCGAGGCCGACGACTACGACAGCGGGGATCCCGTCGGGGCGCAGCGGATCAGCCTGCGGTTCACGCCACTCGACGACCCCGGTGTCGAGCCCTCCTCGCTGGAGCTTCACCGGCTCGCGGACGGATCTTTCGCGGGATCGGGCGCGAACCTGGCATTCCCCGGCCGCTGGGAGGTGACCGCGCTGATCGAGCGCGGCAGCCAGGTGAAGGCGGTTCCGCTGGAGTTGGACGTTCCTGGGACGAAGTACTTCGTCTCGGTCCAGCGCATCCCCGGCCGTCCACCGAAGTACACGATGCAGGTCGGGGGAATCGGTTACCTGCGAATCTCGCCCGACCCCGAGCGCCCCGGACCAAGCGAGGTCGAGGTGACCGTCTACACGGCATTCGAGAACGTCTCTCACGTTGACGAGATCGTCGTCACCGCGGCGGCGGGTGACGGTCCCACGCGCCAGCAGCCGCTTCGCCGGCTGGGTTCCGGGCGGTTTGTCGCCGACATCGACCTCGCCGCCGGCCCCTTCACGATCGCCGTCGTCGCCCGGACCAGCGACGGCACGCGCCTGAGGGGGGTCTTCGCCCTCGAAATCCCGGGCTGAGGAAGGGTTGCAAACCCGGACCCGGGGGCGGTATGCTGCGCGTGCGGCTTGTCGCAGTGGGCGGCACCCGGTCGCGGCCAAAGAGGGAGTGGACTTGAGGGAGCGAGTGCAGAGGCCGATTGCAAATAGCAGCGGGCCGATGAGGCTGCTGATCTTCGGTGCCGCCCTGGCGGCGCTGGCCCTGATCTCCCTGATCGCCATCCGCTCCTCGGTGCAGGCGACCTCGGGCGGCGACCCCTACACCACCCCGAAGGTGGTCGACACCAACTCCGACCCGCGCATCGTCGAGACGACCCTGGTTGCCAAGAACGCGACCGTCAACGTCGGCAACGGCGTAACGGCGCGGGCGGAGACCATCAACGGCCAGATCCCCGGCCCGACCTTCAGCCTCAAGGTCGGCGACACGGTGATCGTCCACTACCAGAACAAGCTCGACGAGGTGAGCGGGCTGCACTGGCACGGCATCGAGCTTCCCAACGAGGTAGACGGCACTCCCTTCACCCAGAACCAGGTCCCCCCCGGCGGCAGCTTCCTCTACAAGTTCAAGGTCACCCGCCCCGGGATCTTCTGGTACCACCCCCACCACCACTCCTCGACCAACCAGGTCTTCAAGGGCCTCTACGGGGCGATCATCGTCAAGGATCCCAACGGCGACGCCCTGCGGGCCTCAGGGGTCCTGCCGCCGGCGGCCAACACCAGGGTGATGGTGCTCAGCGACACCACGGTATGCAAGGACGCCCGGGACCAACGACGCTGCGACCTACTCGCCGACGGCCCCCTGGGTCGGCGGCGGTGCGCTCCCCGCGCAGGCACCCCCGACGCCGAAGAACCTCTGCGAGGGCCCCGGCCTGGCAGGGCCCCCGGCCAACCCCTACCCGATTGACGAGGACGGCTCGCTGCGGGGCCCGTTCGCCGCCGGGGACATCCCCAACATCCAGACCGCCCTTCACGCCGGCCGGGTCAACGAGGGCCAGACCGTCCTCACCAACGGCCGAAACGTCGGCGGTCGCGCCGGGACGCCATCGGCGCCGGGCGCGCTTGGCCCCGGCGCAAAGACTCTCGATGTCCGCCCCGGCCAGGGACTGCGGCTGGTGCTGCTGAACGCCTCCGCGATCCGCTACATGCGCCTGCGCCTGACCACGCCGAGCGGTGCCCAGGTGCCCCTGGTGCGGGTAGGCAGCGAGGGAGGGCTGCTCGACTACGCCGTCCTCGAGGGCGGCCTTCAGGGGACCTTCGACACCAAGTACGACTCAGGCGAGATCCTGATGCCTCCCGGCAGCCGCGCCGACGTCGTCGCTGCGATTCCGTCGTCGCCGACGAGCGGCGTCCTGACGATGTGGACCGAGGACTACAGCCGCACCGGGAACGGGTTCTCGAACATCCCGACGGTTCCGGTGGCGCACTTCAAGCTCAAGGGTTCGAAGGTCACGCCGGCCTACAAGATCACCGGCGGCACGGGCAACCCCGGCTTCCCGCCGTCGGGCACCGCTCTGCGCGCCGCCACCGGCCACCCGGTGCCGGCGCTTGGGCCGGCCACCGGAGCCCTGCTCAGCCCGGCGACGTTCGCCAATCCGAAGCTGGGTATGTCGGCTCAGAACATCAAGCTGAGCCAGAATGGACAGGTCGACCTCGGCATCGACGGGGTATTCGGAACCCACGAGGTCGCCGGCGACTACATGCTCGCGCCGCACCTCGGCTCGAGCCGCTACGCAAAGGTCGGCGACACACTCGAGCTCAGCGTCCAGAACCAGACCGGCGCCCACCACCCGTTCCACCTGCACGGGTTCTCGATCCAGCCGCTGAGCCTGACCAAGGCGGCGAGCCCGACCTACACCTGGCGCTTCCACGAGTTCCGCGACAACGTCGACATCCCGCCCGGATACACGCTCACCTTCCGGGTGAGGATCGACCAAGCGCGCGCAGACCGACGGCAAGACAGCCGGTGGCGAGCTCGGGCGCTGGCTCTTCCACTGCCACATCTTCTTCCACGCGACCAACGGGATGCTCAGCGAGCTGGTGGTCGTCCCGGCATCGGGCAACGAGCGCCCGAGCGTCAACGTCCGCAAGGCTGACGTCACGGTCAAGCGCGGAGGGAAGGCGAAGGTCACCGGGACGTTCGGTGACCCCGACGGCAACATCGTCACGCTCAAGGCCTCGGTCGGCAAGGTGACGAAGACCGGCAGCGGCTCCTACAGCTGGCGCTACCGGGCAACGCGCCGCCAGAAGACGAAGATCGTCTACATCACCGCCACCGACTCGGTCGGCCTCAAGGGGCAGATCCCCTTCCGCCTCAAGGTCACGGGCCGCCGCTAGCCCCGAGCGACTCCGGTGGTTGCGCCGCGGCGGTGCCGCCGCCGCAGCCGGAGGGGTCGAGGCGGCCCTCGATCCGGTAAGTCCAGACAGTCTGCGGCCTCACGTCCTCGCGGCGGATCCGCTCCAGGGCCGGGTCGGCCCTGACCCAGGCGCGGATCGGGAAGCGGCGGCGATCGGGGGCGTCGTCGCCCCAGCGGCTGATCACCAGGAAGTCGAACCGCCCCCGGTTGATCTGCCGCCGCAGGGCTCGGCAACCGGACGCGACCCGGTAGCCACCGTGCGGCCCGGGCTCTCCGACGTACTGGACCCAGTTCGATGCGTCCGCCCCGTAGAAGAGGTACTGGGCGAAGAAGAGCTCGCCCGAACCGGCGATCGCGATCCTCCTGTGGCTCAACTCGCGGGCCCAGGCAAAGGTCGCGAGCGAGTGCCGGGTCGCCCGCCTGCTGAGGACCCCGCGGCTGTAGTGGACCCGGGAGTGGCGGACTTCCTGCCCGCGGCCGAGCGCGAGGATCAGCGCCAGGACCGCGCCGCCGCCGGCGAGCGCCACGGCTCTGACCCTCTTCCCCCTCCGGCCCAGCGCCTCGATCGCGACCGGCGCCAGGACCACCCCGAGGGTGAGCAGAGCCCCAGCCGCCGTGTAGTGCGAGTACCAGGGCGCACGGGCGATGGTGCCGAGCGCGCAGATCGCCGCCAGCGCCAGCAGGGTGGCTGCGGTCCGGACCCGGTTGGCTCGCAGCGGGCGCGCGACGGGGGCGAGCACCAGCCCCAGGGCCAGGGCCGGCGCCAGATAGCGAGTGTTGGAGAAGAACCCCTTCAGCTCTCCCTCCGGGCCCGCCGCGGAGAGGGGAAGGAGGACATAGACGGCGGCGGTGATCAAGGCCGCGGCCCCGATCGTCGCAAGCACCCGATCGCGCGAGGCCACGATCGCGTGCACGGCGCCGAGCAGGGCTATGCCAAGGATCAGCCAGAAGAGCGGGCCGAACGCTTGACCGAGCTGCGGCACGATCCATTCCCGGTAGGCGCCCGGATGGCCGAGCAGATAGTGGGCGACGCTGTGCGGGTCGCGCGGATAGAGCGGCATCTGGTCCGGGTGGGGCAGCCCGAGCGGGCCGAGCCCACCGATCTGGGGCAGGGGGCTTCCGGCGTGGGCGAGGTTTCGCAGGTACCAGTAGCCACCCGTGATCAGCGAGCCCGCCCCGAGGGCGGCCGCGGTGCGCACTCGCCGCCCCCGCTCGGCGAGCAGCACAACTCCGAGCACGATCGCCCCGACCGGGGCGAGCATCGTCAGCTTGACCGAGGCGGCGAGCCCACCGGCGAGGCCGGCGATGGCCAGGGGTCCGGTCCCGAGCCGGGCAGGCTGCTCGCCGGGCGCATCGCGCTCGACGCGGCCGTTGAGGAGGAGTGCCGCCATCGCGATCAGCAGCGCGATCGCCATCAAGTCGTTCCCGGCGTCGCCGGCCTGGGACTCGATCAGGATCCCCGACCCGAGGACCAGCATCGAGGCTATGAGTGTCGACGGCCCGACCCCGAATGGGCGGCCGACGCAGTATCCACCCAGCATCGCGAGGGCCAGCCACCCGAGGTTGAGCAGCGGCGAGAGCCAGTCGGAGCCGAAGAGCACGATCCCGGCCGAGTGCAGAAGCTCCGAGCTGGCCGGGTAAAACCAGGCGCTGAGCTGCAGGGGGTCGGTGAAGTGAAGCTGCCAGGTCGAGTGCAGCTGGGCGAAGCGTGCCGCGAAGGGCAGGTGGTACCAGGTCGCATCGCCGCCGAAGATCCCCTGGCCGACGTTGAGAAGGGTGGGTGAGCACCACTGCGCGACGAGGACCGAGGCGGCGCCGAGAGCGAGCAGGGTGGCCCAGAGGGGCACCCGGGGAACGGGCGCCGCGCGGGCTGGGGATGGGCACCTACTGTGCCCGAGGATCGCCTCGCCGCAACCGGCGGCGAGGCAGGCGCCGATCACCCATCCTCGCTCCAGCAGGCCGAAGCTGCCCACCAGCTCCAGCGCCACCACCAGCGTGGAGGTGGCCAGGACGAGCTCGGCGAGCCGCGCGACCGCGCCGCCCAGCTCGGGTGCCACCCAGCGGCGCAGCCAGTAACCGCCGGCAAGCAGCGCCCCGGCGATCCCAACGAGGCCGGCCGAGCCCGCGACGTAGCTGCCGAGACCTGGGGACATGCGCGCTCCTTCGCAACGCGATGCGTTCCGCCCGTTTTTGGGCCGCTGACCCTAGAAACCCCTGGCGCGCCCGGCGATGCGCTGGTCGTCCCTCACAACCGGGATCTCGCAGGAAGCCGGTCGATGCGCTCAGGCTTCGGTGACGCGCGGCGCGTAGCGGTGATGGAGCATCAGCGCGTTTCCGTCCGGGTCTCTGAAGAACGCCATGTGGCAGACGCCGGTGTCGAAGACGTCGCCCTCGAACTCGACGCCGCGCTCTTCGAGTATCCGCCGCGCGTCGGCGACGTCATCGACATGCAGGGCGATGTGAACCTGGATCGTTCCGTGGGGAATCCCCATCTTCTCGGCATTGAGGACGCTCAGGGTGAGGTTGCCGGTCTCGAACTCGGCGAAGTTGCGCTCCGGCATGTACACCGAGCGCGCAAGCCCCAGCGTCGAGCCGTAGAACTCGACGGCCCGCTCCAGGTCGCTAATCGGTATCGGCACGAAGTCGGTGCCGGTGATCAACTGGTCTGTGTCGGTGCTCATTGCGCCGTCCTTTGTTCGTGGGATACGGAATACGCCTTCGGGTGGAAGAAGAGGATCGCAGGCGTTGCCGGCTGCTTCTGCACCAGGGGGCGGCAGGGGGGATCGTCGCATCTCCGACCCACGTCGGAGATGGCGGAGGGGACTTACCTCGGCTTCGGGGAATACGCCGGCGTGTAGATCGAGTTCCCCGAGAACGAGAGGTTGGTCGGGTAGCTGATCCCGGCCGTGGAATAGGGGCAGATGTCGAAGAAGCCCTGCGGCGAGTAGGGCGGGGGCTTGCCGGGCGAGATCCCGCCATAGATGGCATTTGCCAGTTGCATCTCGGTCTGCATCGGCGCCTGGAACCAGGAGTTGCCCCGGTAGGTGATGTCGCCGTAGGTCCTACAGCCGCCGATGTCGGAGCCGTAGGGCAGGCCGTTTCCGTCACTCAGGATCTTCGGATAGGGCAGCGGGTCGCCGTCTCGCGGCGGCGGTCCGAAATCGAGGGCCCCGATGGGGTTGTCGTAGGAGGTGTTGCCCCGGACGGTGATGTAGCGGCTGCCGCCGTCGGTGTAGATCGTGTTGCCGGCGGCGTCGGCGCGCTTGTCGTAGGCCGTGTTGTTGCGGATCAGAAGGCCGTTGCCCGGGCTCGTTCCCTGAAAGCCCGTCGTGTAGATCGCGCCGCCGTCCCAGAGCCGGCCGAGGAAGCGGCGGATCGTGTTGCCGGCGACGACGCTGTTTCGGTTCGGCGTCGGCTTTGCCCAGTTGCCCCACTGGTACTGATTCGCCATCGGCAGGCCGGGGAAGCCGCCGGGGTCCAGCAGCCCCCAGCCCCAGCCGAGCGCGATCCCGCTCCAGGGCACGCTCTGGACGGTGTTGCCCAGGACCCTGGTGCCGCTGGAGAAGCCGATGAATATTCCCGGGGCGTCCGGGTACTCCCACCCGACGTTTGAGATCAGGTTGCCGGAGATCGTGTTGGCGGTGCTCGTCTGCGCCGCGCCGCTGGGGGCGTGGTCGGCGCGGGAGATGCCGCTCAACCGCACCGCGGAGGAGCCGATGTCGGTGAAGGTGCTGCCCTTGACCAGCGTTTCGTGGCTGCCCGTGCCCAGCACGAGGCCGATCGCACCGAGGTGGCGGAAGCGATCGCCGACGAAGCGGACGTTATGTGCGTAGCGAAAGGAGACGTTGCCGGGGGTGGCGGCGTCATGGGGGTCGTGGCCGATCACGTTGGGCCGGTGGTTGCCGCCTACCAGGTGGAAGCCGGCCTGGTCGGAGACGTACCCGTCCTTGCTCGCCGGCGCCAGCCAGGTCGCGTAGGCAAACGAGAGCCCGCGGAACTCGATGTTCCTCACGGGCTTGGCGGCGCTGCCCCTGCCCTCGACCAGCGATTCGAGCACGGGCAGCTCGACATCGGCGCTCCTCAGGTTCTGCCACGGGTAGGGCTTGTAGTAGAGCCAGCCGCGGCGATGATCGAGGTAGAACTCGCCCGCCGAGTCGAGGAACTGGTAGGCGTTCTGGAAGCGGGTCACCTGCCAGAAGCTCCAGATTCCCGGCTGGCCGTTGGGGTCGCGGAAGGCCATCGCGTTCCTCCACGCCGGCTCGGCCATCCGCATCAGGCCGGGCGTGGGTCCCTTGGCGGCGGTTATCGACCGCACGGGCACCGTCATCGTCTTCCACTGGGTCAGGATCATCGCCTCGATGTCTGAGACGTTGGTCCACTTCGCCGGGTTTGCCCACCCGGGAGGGTTGAAGCCGCTCGGCCTGATGCTCGGCAGGTACTCGATCCCGCTCGCGGGCCCGCCGCCGTTCCAGCTCGGCCGGAACCCGGCCGGGTAGCCGCCGGTCGAGGCGAGGCGCGCTCGCCTCCCGTCGACGTAGAGCTCGCGTGAGCGCAAACTTCCGACGCGGGCGCGCCAGATACCGGCCGTGCCGTCGAGCGGCGACCAGGCCGAGCCGGGAATTCGCCGCGCTCCCGAGATGAGCGGTCGCTCGCGCCTGTAGGCGCGGAAGACGACCCGATGACCGCCACCCGGCGAGTCGGCGCCCGTGAGCACCAGCGGCCTGCTGAGGCGATAGACGCCGCCGCGCAGAATGACGGTGACGTCCGCCCTGGGGAGGCGCCGCAGCGAGCTTCGTACCGCCCGCTGGGCCCGCTCCAGGGTGGCGAAGGGAGCCGCCTTGGCGCCGGAGGCCGAATCGGAGCCGGCGGGAGAGACCCAGAAGCGCTGCCCAGCCTCGGCCCCCGCCGGCGAGACGAGCAGGAGGACCGCAGGGAGCGCGAACAGCGCAGGAAACCGCGGCCGACCACCCCCTGGAAACTTCCGCATCGTCGCGCCAGGCTAGCCCGCCGAACGGTCGGATCGGACCACGATGGACGGATCGCCGAGTACTACAGACCCATCTGCTTGCCGAGGATCTCCTTCATGATCTCGTCGGTGCCGCCGCCGATCGGGCCGAGGCGGGCGTCGCGAAGGGCGCGCTCGATCCCGTACTCGCGCATGTAGCCGTAGCCGCCGTGGATCTGCAGGGCGTCGTCGCAGATCTCGACCAGGCCGCGCTGGGTGACGAGCTTGGCCATCGTCACCTCGCGGATGCAGTCGCGGCCCTCGTGGAAGAGGCGCAGGGCGTTGTAGGTGATCGCGCGGGAGGCCTCGGCCTTGGTCGCCATCTCGGCGACCTTGTGGCGGATCGACTGGAAGGAGCCGATCGGGCGACCGAAGGCCTCGCGCTCCTTTGCGTATTCGATCGTCGTCTCGATCACCCGCCCCATCCCGCCGACGGCGCCGATCGCCATCAGCAGCCGCTCCCAGGCGAAGTTGGCCATGATCAGGGCGAAGCCGCCGTTCTCAGTCCCGAGCAGGTTCTCGGCCGGGACCTCGACGTCGGTGAAGGAGAGCTCGCCGGTGTCGGAGGAGTGCCATCCCATTTTCTCCAGCTTGCGAGCGACCTCGTACCCTGGCATCTCGCGCTCGAGGACGAGGAAGGAGATGCCGCCGTGGCCGCCCTCCTCGGTCGTCTTCGTGGCGCAGACGAGGAAGTCGGCGCGGACGCCGTTGGTGATGAAGGTCTTGGCGCCGTTGACGACGTAGCCGCCGTTGACGCGTCGCGCGAAGGTGCGGATCCCGGCGACGTCGGAGCCGGCACCGGGCTCGGTGATCCCCAGCGCCCCGATCTTCTCGCCCCGAATTCCCGGGACGATCCAGCGCTGGCGCTGCTCCTCGGTGCCGAAGGCAAAGACCGGCGGCATCGCGATCGAGGCGTGCGCGTTGATGCCGGCGCCGACGCCGCCCGAGGCGCCCGAGCGCGAGAGCTCCTCGACCCAGACCGCATCGTGGAGGTGGGTGCCGCCCTGTCCGCCGTATTCCTCGGGGAACTTGAGGCCGAGCAAGCCCAGCTCCCCGCAGCGCTCGAAGAGCTCGCGCGGGAACTCGCGCGCGGTCTCCCACTCCTCGACATTGGGCGCGATCTCGTTGCTGACGAAGCGGCGCACCGTCTGGCGCAGCTCCTCGTGCTCGGGGCCGAACGGGGGCATCGTCGCCCGCTCGCCGCTGTCCTTGATCACGCTCACGCCCTGACCGTAGCGCGGTCCGCCCTGGCGCTGCGCGCGGCCCGTACCCCCAGGCCCGCCGATCAGTCGCCGGGCGCCTGCCAATCCTCGAGCATCTGGTAGCCGCGGCCCTCGTGGTCGAAGCCGAGCAGGTCTCCCTGGGGGTTCTTCGGGCCGCCGTGGTGATAGGCGCGGACCTCGCAGATGAGCCCGTCGCGGAAGCGAAACCACTCCGTGCCGCGGTCGAGGCGCTTCTCGCCCGAGCCGGGGTCGCGCCAGGTCATCGTCCACTCGATCACGACCTCGCCGTCGCCCTCGATCCCGTGCTCCAGGTACCACTGGCCGTCGATGTTGGCGACCGCCCAGGCCGCGTAGCCGCCGATCGTCTCGGCGGTCTCGTGCGGACCCAGCCGCGTGTAGTAGTGGACGGCGTCGTCGGTGAAGTGCGAGGCGATCAGCGCGGCGTCACCGCCGTTGAGCGCCTCGTAGTAAGAGCGGACATGGTCGAGTCTAGACATGGCATCGCCACCAGCGGCGGGCCAGGCGGGCCAGGCGGGCCGAACCTGACGTTACCGCTGTATGGGAGACGAAACGTACCGTTCGGCCCTCCCCGGGCCCCCCCGGGGGGGCCGGGTCAGTGGCGGGGGCCCGACTCGCAGGTGTGCGAGTTGCCGATCCCGGGACCGCCATCGCAGAGGTCAAAGCCGCCACCTCCGTAGAGCTGATCGCTTGAGGAGCCGCCGTAGAGGCGGTCGCGGCCGGGGCCGCCGTGGCAGCCGTCGTGGCCGGGGCCCATGACGCAGACGTCGCGGCCCCCGCCGCCCCAGCAGCCGTCGCTGCCGCTGCCGTGCTTGCAGAAGTCATCGCCGGGACCTCCGACGCAATCGGAGTTACGGGGGCCGGTGATGCAGATGTCATCGCCGGGACCGCCGATACAGCGGTTGCGCCTCGAGCCCTGCGGGTAGCAGGTGTCGCGCTCGCCGTTGCCGATGAACTTGTCCGACCCGTTTCCGAGGTAGATCGTCAGCGGAATGGGGAGGCGGTCGAGCACCTCGACCATATCACCGGAGGGTCCCATCACGACCTGGAGCGACGAGTTGCCGCCGAGCGGGCAGACAGCCCTGAGGCGGTAGCGGGTGAAGCGGCAGCCCCTCGGCCGCGACGGAGCCATGTAGCCGTCGGCGACGATGCTGTTTCCTGACACGGTCAGCAGCAGGTGCGAGCCGGAGCCGGCGCCACGGATGACGATCTGGCCCTCGGGTGCTGCGTCGCTCGGTGCCCCGAGCGACGCAAGCGCTGCCAGTGCGGCGGCGGCGCAGACAACCCACCGCAGGCCCTGCCTATGGTTCCTGATCGAAGCGATAGGGGGTAATTAATAGCGACTCGACCCGTCGGAGGGGACGAATTGGCCGAATATCAGAGCCCGTAGGAGCGCCCGATCACGTCGAGCATCACCTCGTCGGTGCCGGCGCCGATCCGGTTGAGGCGGACGTCGCGGTAGGAGCGCTCGATCTCGTACTCCTTCATGTAGCCGTAGCCACCGAGGATCTGGACGCACTCGTCGGCGACCTCGCAGGCGACTCGCGAGGAGAACAGCTTCGCCATCGTGATCTCGCGCACCGGATACTCGCCGTTGGCGAAGCGCCAGGCGGTCGCGTAGGTGAACTGCTTCGCCGCCTCGGTCTTGGTCGCCATCTCGGCGAACTTGTGGCGGATCGCCTGGAACTTCCCGATCGGGCGCCCGAATGCCTCGCGCTCCTTCGCGTACTCGAGGGTCTTCTCGATCATCCGCTCGGCCCCTGCGTGGCAGCCGGCGGCGGCGACCAGGCGCTCTCCCTGGAGCTCCCAGCTGATGTGGTAGAAGCCCTTGCCGATCTCTCCGAGAACGGCGTCGGCGGGGACGCGGAGGTCATCGAAGGCGAGCTCCCCGGTGTCGGAGGAGTGCATTCCCATCTTCTCCAGCTCGGCCGAGACCGTGAAGCCTGGGACCGTCTCGCCGTTCTCATCGCGCAGATCGACGAGGAACAGGGTAATCCCCTCGTGGCGTGCCTCGGGGTCGGTCTTGGCGACGAGGACGATGAAGTCGGCCCGCGGCCCGTTGGTGATGAATGTCTTCGATCCGTTGATGACGTACTCGTCGCCATCGCGGATCGCGGTCGTGCGGATGCCGGCGACGTCGGACCCGGCGCCGGGCTCGGTGATCCCGAGGCAGCCCACCTTGTCCCCCTTGATCCCCGGCACGAGGTAGCGCTGCTTTTGCTCCTCGGTGCCGAGTAGGTGAACGGGCGGCAGGACCATGTCGGTCTGCACCGCGAACGCCATGTTGGTCCCGCCCGAGCCGGCGTGGCTCATCGACTCTGCCCGAACCAGCGAGTAGTAGTAGTCGCCACCCTGGCCGCCGTACTCCTCCGGGAAGCAGAGACCGAGGAAGCCGAGGTCCCCGGCGCGCTTCATCACCTCGGTCGGCCAGTAGGTCTCCTCCCACTCGTTGCGGTGCGGGTAGAGCTCCTTCTTGACCCACGAGGTCAGCGACTCCCTCAGATCCTCGTGCTCCTGGCTGAAGATGAAGTGCTTGCTGCCCGTGTCGAAATCGGGCTTGATCACCGAGGTGCCGTTGCTGGTCGCGGTCGCCACTGTCGCTCTCCTCTGCTCGTGGGTTCGGGACCCGTGGTCGGGTCAGCGAAGCAGACAGTAGCACTTCCTACTTTCCATTCGATGCTAGTCTGCGGCCGATGGCCTACGAGAAGGTTCGCTATGAGGTCGCGAAGGGTGTCGCGACGATCACCCTCGATGACCCCGAGACCCGCAACGCGCTCTCGAACGAGCTGCTTGCCGACCTCCTCGGCGCTCTCACCGAGGCCCGAAGCGACGAGGCGGTGCGGGTGGTCGTCCTCACCTCCTCGCACGAGAAGGTCTTCTCCGCCGGCGGCAACCTCGCCGGCTTCGGCGGCGACACCCCGACCGTGCACAAGCACATCGGCGCCGAGCGCTTCATCGACGTCTTCCGCGCGCTCGGGGAGCTCGGGAAGCCTTCGATCGTCGCCGCCAACGGCCACGTCCTCGCCGGCTCGCTCGGGATCGCACTCGCCTGCGACCTGATCATCGCCAAGGACACGGCCGGCTTCGGCACCCCCGAGATCAACGTCGGCCTCTTCCCGTTCATGATCATGGCGCTGATCTATCGCAACGTCGGGCGCAAGAAGGCGACCGAGATGATGCTTCTGGGGGAGAGGCTGAGCGCCGAGCAGGCACGCGAGATCGGGATCGTCAACCGCGTTGTCGCGGCAGAGGAGTTCGACGACGCGGTCGCCGAGTGGGCGGCGAAGCTGGCGGCGCGCTCGCCGCTGGTGATGCGCCTCGGCAAGGACGCGATCTGGCGGCAGATGGACATGCCGCTGGTCGAGGCGCTCGACTACCTGCGGGCGCAGCTGACGATCGAGCTGACGACCGAGGACGCCGTCGAGGGCGTCAAGGCCTTCTTCGAGAAGCGCGAACCCGAATGGAAGGGACGGTAGAGGTGTCTGATACGCCGAAGCTGCCGGGCACGGCACCGCTGACAGAGCTCACCGACCAGCTCCACGAGCGCCGCGAGAAGGCGAAGCTCGGCGGCGGCGAGGAGAAGATCGCCGTCCAGCACGAGCGCGGCAAGCTGACCGCGCGCGAGCGGATCACGCTGCTCGTCGACGAGGGCACCTTCGTCGAGATGGGCATCCATGGGCGCCCGCACTTCTCGCAGCGCTCGATGGAGGGCGTCGAGGCCCCCGCCGACGGCGTCATCACCGGCTGGGGCGACATCGACGGGCGCCCCTGCTGCATCGCCGCCTACGACTTCACGGTGATGGCCGGTTCGATGGGGATGACCGGCGAGCTCAAGGTCACCCGCCTGCGCGAGATGGCGCTGCAGAAGCGGATGCCGTTCGTCTGGCTGCTCGACTCCGCCGGCGCCCGCATCCAGGAGGCCGCGGGGTCGCTGTTCGCCGGCTCCGGGCACCTCTTCCGCGAGGAGGTCGAGATGTCGGGTGTGATCCCGCTGGTCGCAGCGATGCTCGGGCCCTGCGCCGCCGGCACCGCCTACATCCCCGGACTCTCTGACTTCGTCCCGATGGTCGTCGGCCAGGGCGCGATGGCGCTCGCCGGGCCCCACCTGACGAAGGCGGTGACCGGCGAGGACATCTCGATGGAGGACCTCGGCGGCGCCAAGGTCCATTGCCGCAAGTCCGGGGTCGGAGACCTCGAGGTCAAAGACGACGAGGAGTGCATCAGCGTCGTCAAGCGCTACCTCTCGTTCTTCCCCTCCAACTGCGAGGAGAAGCCGCCTATCCGCGAGACCTCGGACCCCGACGACCGCGCCTCGGAGCGGCTGCTGGAGATCGTCCCCGACTCATCGCGCAAGCCCTACGACATGTATGAGGTGATCGCCGAGATCGTCGATGACGGCTCCTACTTCGACATCAAGCCCCGCTTCGCCCGCACCCTGATCACCTGCCTCGCCCGCTTCGGCGGCCGCCCGGCGGGGATCGTCGCCAACCAGCCCAAGCACCTCGCTGGGATCCTCGACAACGACTCCGCCGACAAGGCGGCGCGCTTCATCAACCTCTGCGACGCCTTCAACATCCCGCTCGTCTTCCTCCAGGACGTCCCCGGCTTCATGGTCGGCTCGAAGGTCGAGCACGCGGGGATCATCCGCCACGGGGCGAAGATGCTCTACGCGGTCTCGCGCGCGACCGTGCCGAAGGTGACGGTGGTCGTCCGCAAGGCCTACGGGGCCGGCTACTACGTGATGTGCGGCAAGGCCTATGAGCCCGACATGATCGTCGCCTGGCCCGGCGCCGAGATCTCGGTCATGGGGCCCGAGGGCGCGGTCAACATCATCGGCCGCTCGGCGATCGAGGCCTCCGAGGACCCGGACGCGACCCGCGAGACGATGCTCGACGCCGTCCGCGCCCAGATAGACCCCTACATCGCCGCCGGCAACGCGACCATCGACGACATCATCGACCCGCGCGAGACCCGGCCGACGATCGTCCGCGCCCTGCGGATGGCGAAGGACAAGCGGGTGGAGCGGCCGTGGCGAAAGCACGGGGTGATGCCGGTATGAGGCGGGGCTCCCCGGCACAGAGCCGTTGCCGTGGCGAGTTTCTTTGGCATAGGGCAAGAAAGTCGCCACAAGACCCCATGGGAGGAGCCCAGCGATGAGCCGTTTCGAGGACCCGGTGGTGATCTCGTGCTCGATCTCGGGTGCGATCGCCAACCGCGACCAGTGCCCGGCGATCCCCTACACGCCGCAGGAGTACGCGGCCGAGGCGCGGCGCGCGGTGGACGAGGGCGCGAGCCAGATCCACATCCACGCGCGCACCCCCGAAGGCATCCCCTCGTATGAGATCGAGGACTTCCGCGCCATCACCGAGGCGATCCTGGCCGAGGTCGGCGATGTGATCGTCAACTACTCGACCGGCGCGATCGGGGTTCCGATGGAGAAGCGGCTGGAGTACCTGCGCGCGCTGCGCCCGGACGTGGCCGCGCTCAACATGAGCTCGATGAACTACGCGAAGTACTCGAAGCGGCGCAAGGATTTCGTCTTCAAGGCCGTCTTCGAGAACAGCTTCGACACGATCATCGAGTTCCTCACCGAGATGCGTGAACTCGGGATCAAGCCCGAGCACGAGTGCTTCGACGCCGGCCACATCGCCAACCTCGACCCGCTGCTCGACATGGGCCTGCTCTCCGAGCCGCTTCAGATCTCGCTGGTAATGGGGGTCAACGGGGGGATCCGGCCGACCGCCCGCAACGTCGCCTTCATGTCCGAGCAGGTGCCCGGTGGGGCTGAGGGCGCCAACGCCTGGCAGGTGATCGGAGTCTCCCGCGCCCAGTGGAAGCTGCTCGGCGCATCGCTGGTGCTCGGCGGCAACGTCCGCGCCGGTCTCGAGGACAACCTCTATCTGCCGAACGGCGAGATGGCAAAGTCGAACGGCGAGCTGATCGCGAAGGCGCGGCAGATGGCCGAGGACGTCGGCCGCCGGGCGGCCACCATCGCCGAGGCGAGGGAGATGCTGGCGCTGCCGAAGCGCGCCGCCGCCGGCGCTGAGGCCTAGATGCCCGAATCCAAGGCGCTGGAGGCAGATGGCTCGGCGCAGAGGCCGAACCCACCACTGCTGGAGCGGCTGATGCCAACCCACGACTTCGGCGAGCACCACGAGCGCGCGATCGCGGCCGGGCCGGAGCGGGTCGGCGCGGCGATCCACGCCGTCACTCCTGCCGACGTCCCACTGGCGCGGCTGTTGATGAAGCTGCGGGGGCTATCGAGCCGAACAGGCCCCAGCGACCGGCCTTTCTTCGACGGGATGACCGAGATCGGGTTCGCCGACCTCGGCGGCGCCGGCGGGGAGGAGATGGTCTTCGGCGGCATCGGCCAGCCCTGGCACCTCAAGGGCGGCGAGATGGTCAAGGTTGAAGATGCCTCCTCTTTCACCGGCTTTGACCGCCCGGGCTTCGTCAAGATGGCGATGGATTTCCGCCTCCGGGGAACGGCAGGCGGAACCCGCCTGGAGACCAATACCTGGGTCCAGGCCACCGACCCCGACAGCCGCCGCCGCTTCCGAGCCTACTGGATGGTCGTGCGCTTCGGCAGCGGCATCATCCGCCGCAGCCTCCTTGGCGCAATCGCCCGCAGAGCCGAGGCCGGGGCATGAATCCCGCCACCCCGGCACAGGACCTGCCCCTGAGCGACGTTCGCGTCCTCGACCTCACCCGCCTCCTGCCCGGCGGCTTCTGTTCCCTGCTTCTCGCCGATCTGGGTGCCGAGGTGCTCAAGGTCGAGGACACCGGCGCCGGCGACTACGTCCGCTGGGCGCCCCCCTACTACGGAGACGACTCCCACCAGGCCCTCGGCACCCGCTCGGCCCTGTATCTGGCGTTGAACCGCGGCAAGCGCTCGATCCGGATAAACCTGAAGACCCAGCAGGGCATTGAGGCCCTGCTGCGGCTGGTGGCGGAATACGACGTCGTCCTCGACGGCTTTCGGCCCGGCGTCCTCGATCGCCTCGGCGTTGGCTACGAGCGCATGCGCGAGGCGAACCGCGGGATCGTCATCTGCGCGATCACCGGATACGGGCAGGACGGCCCGATGACCCAGCGGGCCGGACACGACACCAACTACCTCGGGCTGATCGGTCTTCTCGGGCTCACCGGCGCAGCCGACGGGCCGCCGGTCCAGTCGGCCGGGCAGATCGCCGACCTCGGCGGCGGCGGGTTGATGGCGGCGTTCGGGGTCATGGCGGCGCTTCACGAGCGCGCTCGCTCCGGTGAGGGCCAGGTGGTCGACGTCTCGATGACCGACGGGGCGTTGTCCTGGTTGGCGATGGTCGCCGGGCGCTACTTCTGCGACGGAGTCGTGCCGAAGCGAGGCGACCTCGAGCTGGCCGGGCGGATCGTCTGCTATTTCCCCTACGAGGTCGCCGACGGCTGGATCAGCTGTGGTGCCCTGGAGCCGAAGTTCTGGGCGGCCTTCTGCAACGGTGCCGAGCGCCCCGACCTGGTCTCCAAGCAGTTCGAGCCTCCCGGCTCCGAGGCCTGGGTCGAGGTCGCCGCAATCTTCCGCTCCCGCACCCGCGACGAGTGGCTCGCCTTCAACGATGAGCACGACTGCTGCATCGAGCCGATCCTCAACCTCGACGAGGCCCTCGACTCCGACCTCGTCAGGGCGCGGGAGATGGTCGTCGAGCTCGAGCAACCACAGATCGGGACTGTCCGCCAGCTCGGTGTACCGATCAAGCTCTCGCGCACACCGGGGCGGGCCGGGCGGCCGGCTCCGGCACTCGGCGAGCACACCGAGGAGGCGCTGCGCGGGGTCGGCTACTCCGATGAGGAGATCGAGGAGCTGATCGGCTCGGGGGCGGTCGCCGGGGCCGGCGGGGGCGAAGGGCAGTCGTTTCTGGGATGACTCAGAGAGCACAGAGCCCAAAGCGGGAAGCAGAAGCCGAGGGCTCCAACGGGGCCGGCGGGCTGATGCCGATGCGAGACCTTGCGGAGGCATCGGGAGTGCCCGCGGGGACGATCAAGCACTACCTGCGCGAGGGCCTGTTGCCGGAGCCGGTCAAGACGAGTCGCAACATGGCCTATTACCCGCCCGAGTTCGTCGAGCGGATTCGACTGATCAAGCGCCTCCAGGAGGAGCGGTTCATGCCGCTGAAGGCGATCAAGGCGGTGCTCGATGAGGGTCCCGACCGTGCCCGCGCCCTGGTCGAGGTCGAGGACCGGATCCTCGAGCGGGCGCTGGAGGGGGAGCGCACCCGGACCAGCGCCACCGAGGTGCGCCACGCATACGGCGTTCCCAAGGAGGTTCTCGACCGCCTCGAGGAACTCGAGATCCTCAGCCCCAACAGCCGTGGCTACTCGCCCTCCGACATCAAGATCATCGAAGCGATCAGCCGCTTTCGTGCCGGCGGCTACGACGAGGAGATCGGCTTCACCGTCTACGACACGCTGCGCTACAAGCGCGCGCTCGAGCGGCTCGTCAAGGAGGAGGTGGGGGTGCTGATGGAGCGCCTCGCCGGTGAGATGGAGCCGGAGCGGGTGGTGGAGATGATCGAGGCGGGCGCCGAGCCGCTCAAGGACCTGATCGCGGCACTTCACACGAAGCTGCTGATCGCCGAGCTCGGACGCCAGGCCGGCAGCTCAGCCGGCGCCGGCTGAAGCTACCCGGAGCCCCGACCCGGGGCCTAGTTGCCATCGCGGGCGACCGCGAGGATCTCCTCGGCCAGCTTGGCGCCGTCGGAGGGCTGGTCGGGTGTGGCGGCGATGCGCAGCACGACCTGGTCGTGGTCGATCTCCTCGAGCGAGATCCTCGGCGGATAGCGCGTCGGCACGGTGATCGAGCCCGCCAGCTTCTCCTGGACCATGCGCGGGCTGATGCTGGAGTCGAACCGGGCCTTGAGGTCAACCTGCTCGGGCTCGCGCAGTGGGACCACAGCCAGCGTCAGCAGGACGCTGTTGGGGATCATCATCCGGTCTGCGCCGCTGACGAAGTTGGTGTAGAAGAGGCCGAGCGAGCTGACCGTTCCCTCAACCGAGCCGGCCATCGCACCGCCGGTCAGCTTCACTCGCTCGCCGACCCGGAACGGGCGCGTCCCCTGGAGGACGATCCCGGCGAAGAGGTTGCCGATCGTCTGCTGTGCGGCTAGTCCGAAGACGACCGCGGTGAAGGCGCCGCCGACCGCGAGCGTGTCGGCGCGGACACCGGCGATCCGCAGCGCGACCACCACGACCACGGCGATCGTCAGCAGGCGGATGACGAAGCCGACGGTTCCCGCGGTCCCGGGGTCCATGCGGCGAAACAGCACCGGGGCGATACCGCGCCCAAGTGATCGCGCGAGCCCCCAGCCGAGGAAGACGAGCGCGCCAACCGTCACGTAGCGTGCCGGAACGCCGTAGCCGGGGAACAAATGGTGGCGCTGGCTGAAGAGGACAAGCACGCCGGCTGTCAGCACCAGGAAGAGAGCGAATTGGCCCTGGGCGCGGTGGGCCCTCTTGCCTACCTCGTCCTCGAGGCCCGCCTGGCGCCAGGCGTGAGTGCGGGTTTCGAACATCCGGCGGGCTTCCTCGTCCCTGTTCTTGCGGCGGAAGGGGTTCATGGCGAACCAACAATCGTGGCGACCGAGGCTCAGCTTCTGTGTGCGTTGTGTCACTCGTCGCCGACGACGACGCCGCCTCGGTCGCTGAAACGTATTCAGCGCCTCCCTTCACGCGAGGCTCCCTCGGCACAGCGTTGGTGCGTCATCTGGGCGCTCGCGGCCGGGCATGGCCGCCCCTAAAGGGCAGGGCGATATCCGCCGAGATGACCTCATCTGTGTGCCTCGAAGGAATCTGCGATCAGCGACGAAAGAAGCGTCACCCGTGAGCTCTGCGCGAACACATCGATCAAGACTCTGGCTCTTCAGCCTGGTCGCCATGCTGGCCGTGGCCGGCGTCGCGCTGATCCCCGGCACCGCGAGCGCAGGCCAGGTGCGGGCCTGCGTCGCCAAGAAGAGCATGCACAAGTACCCCAAGGGTTCGATGCGGATAGTCGCGAATGGCAGCTCCTGCAAGAGGTACGAGCGCAAGCTGAGCTGGCCCCGGGGCCCCGCTGCAAAGGGCGGAGTTGCGGTGCGGGCCTGCGCCGTGAAGAAGAGCAGGAGAAACCGGCCCAAGGGGTCGGTGCGGATAGTCAAGAATCTCAAGGCCTGCAAGAAGTACGAGCGCAAGCTGACCTGGTACACGATCCAAGGCCCGGTTGCCAAGGGCGCGGGCGAAGTGCGGTCCTGCGTTGCCAAGAAGAGAAAGCGCAAGCGCCTCAAGGGCTCGATCCGCATAGTCAAGAATCTCAAGGCCTGCAAGAAGTACGAGCGCAAGCTGACCTGGCGCACGATCAGGGCCCCCGCTCCGACCGGCCCGACAGGCCCGACAGGCCCGACCGGCCCAACCGGCGAAACGGGCTCCCAGGGCCGGCCGGCTCCCAGGGCTCGGCAGGCTCGGCAGGCCAGCAGGGCGCAACAGGCTCCGCCGGCCCCACAGGCCCGACAGGCCAGCAGGGCGCAACAGGCTCGCCGGCCCGACAGGTCAGCAGGGCGCACAGGCCCGCCGGCCCGAGGGCCAGCAGGCCCAACAGGCCAGCAGGGCGCCGCACAGGCCAGCAGGGCCCCACAGGCCAGCAGGGCCCCGCAGGCCAGCAGGGCGCAACAGGCTCCGCCGGCCCGACCGGCCAGCAGGGCGCCACAGGCCCACAGGGCCCCGCCGGCGCAACAGGCTCCGCCGGCCCCACAGGTCAGCAGGGCCCCACAGGCTCCGCAGGCCCGACCGGCCAGCAGGGCGCAACAGGCCCACAGGGACCTGCCGGCCCCACAGGCCAGCAGGGGGCCACGGGCTCTCAGGGCCCGGCCGGCGCAACAGGCTCGCCGGCCCCACAGGTCAGCAGGGCGCCACAGGCTGCGGGCCCCACAGGCCAGCAGGGCGCAACGGGCTCACAGGGCCCCGCCGGCGCAACAGGCTCCGCCGGCCCCACAGGTCAGCAGGGCGCCACAGGGCCCCGCCGGCCCCACAGGTCAGCAGGGCGCAACAGGCTCCGCGGGTCGACCGGCCAGCAGGGCCCCGCCGGCCCGACAGGCCAGCAGGGCGCCACAGGCTCCCAGGGCCCAGCCGGCCCCACAGGCCAGCAGGGCGCAACAGGCTCCGCCGGCCCCACAGGCCCGACAGGCCAGCAGGGCGCGACAGGCTCCGCCGGCCCGACGGGCCAGCAGGGCGCAACGGGCTCACAGGGCCCCGCCGGCGCAACAGGCTCCGCCGGCCCCACAGGCCAGCAGGGCGGCCACAGGCCCGCAGGGCCCCACAGGCCAGCAGGGCGCAACAGGCTCCGCCGGCCCGACCGGCCAGCAGGGCGCCACAGGCCCACAGGGCCCCGCCGGCGCAACAGGCTCCGCCGGCCCGACAGGTCAGCAGGGCGCCACAGGCTCCGCCGGCCCCACAGGCCAGCAGGGCGCAACAGGCTCCGCCGGCCCGACCGGCCAGCAGGGCGCCACAGGCCCACAAGGCCCGCCGGCCCCACAGGCCAGCAGGGCGCAACAGGCTCCGCGGGTCCGACCGGACAGCAGGGCGCCACAGGCTCCGCGGGCCCGACCGGCTCCCAGGGCCCCGCCGGCCCGACAGGCCAGCAGGGCGCAACAGGCTCCCAGGGCTCAGCAGGCACCACGGGCCCGACCGGCTCGCAGGGCTCAATCGGCCCCGCTGGTCCGACCGGCGCCGCCGGAGCGACCGGTCCGACGGGTCAGCAGGGACCGATAGGCCCGAGTGGTCCCACCGGCTCTGCCGGTGCTACCGGACCGGCAGGCCCGACCGGCGCCACCGGCCCAGCCGGCCTCGGCACGCCGTTGACGCAGAACAACAACACGCAGGGGACGACTACCTCGACCACCTACACCCCGACTCTCACTGGTGGAGGGACCAACCCGTCGGTGACGCTGACAACCGGTACCCGCGCGATGGTCATAGTCACAGGGTTCGTGTACGCGCCGCTGGCCGGCGAATCTTCGTACATGAGCTTTGCGGTCTCAGGTGCGACGACGCAGGCGGCGACGGACGCCAGGGCGGTCGCCTTCAAGGCGTACAGCGGCCCCAACACCCCTCCCTCCTCACAGGCGAGCACCGTCACCGTGATCACCAATCTCACCGCGGGCTCGAACACCTTCACCGCTCAATACAGGAGTACCAACAGCGGCAACACCGCGACGTTCGCGAACAGGACGATCAGCGTAATACCGCTCGGCTAGGCGGGGCGCACCCGGCCCGGTTTCCTGCGGCTAAGCCGCGGTCCGCATCTCCTCGAGGCCCTGCTGGCGAGAGACAACGGGCTCATAGCCGAGCTCGTTGCGGGCCTTGGCGATGTTGATCGTGCACTCCTGGGTCAGGATCCAGCTCGAGAACCGGCTCATTGGCGGCGCCCCTGGCAGCGGCAGCAGCTTCCAGGCGGCCTCCGAGACGGCTGCCATCGGCCCGGCCAGGGCAGCGGGGATGCTTCGATCCGGTGGCTCGATGCCCTTGGTCGCGAGCAACTCGGTGACGAACTCGCGGAATACGACCGGCTCGCCGTCGGTGACGAAGTAGGCCTCGCCGGGGGATCCGCGCTCGGCCGCCAGGACCAGTCCCTCAACGACGTTGTCGACGTGGGTGATGGCGGTGAGATTCCGCCCCCCGCCGACCCAGGCGAAGCGGCCCTTCTCGATCATCTCCTCCATCACGGGCACGAGCGTCGTGTCGCCCTCGCCCCAGACGAAGCGGGGGCGGATGACCACGGTCTCGAATCCCTCGCGGTTGGCGTTTCGCACCAGCTGCTCGGCGCGGGCCTTCGTCGCCGGGTAGGGCGCCTTCGAGTCCGGCCGAAGGGGTGCACTCTCGTCGACGTTCACCAGCGGCTCGCCGGCCATCAGCGCCGCCTCGGTGCCGCAGTGGACGAAGCGGCTGACGCCCGCCGCCTCGCAGGCGGCGAGGGCGTTGCGGGTGCCCTCGACGTTGCCGCGCTCGAACTCCTCCCAGGGGCCCCACTCGCCGAGGTGAGCGGCGAGGTGAAAGGCGACATCGCAGCCCGCAGCGCCGGCGCTCATCGACTCCCTGTCGCCAAGCTCGCCGCGCACGGCCTCGGCGCCAAGCTCCTCGATGGCGGCCGCCGAGGTGGCGGAGCGGGCCAGCGCCCGCACCCGCCAGCCGTCGGCATGGAGCCGGCGGATCAGCCGCCCGCCGATGAAGCCGGAACCGCCTGTGACGAAGGCTGTCTTCTCCATCGCTGCGATCCTAGAGCGCCGAGTGGTCCAGCGGCCTGCTACTCGAGCGGCTCGAGCTCCGAGGCCGCGAGCCCCGATGCCTCGCCGGGGTTCGGCGAGTAGACCTCGATTTGCAGATCGGGCTGGTCGTCGAAGACGACGTAGGCATTCGACGATTCACCGCCGTCCAGCAGGGTGAACCCGTCTTCCTGGCTGAGCGTTCTCGAGTTGTCCTGCGCCTGCGCCGTCTTCAGCGCCTTGACAGCGTTGGGCAGCGCATAGGTGCCGACGGTGATGAAGTCGGCACGCTTGTCGCCCGCTTTGGCATCCCCGGTCAGGTAGCGGATGAAGATCCTGCCGTCGGAGGAGTCGGTTACCTCGTAGGCGGTCGTGCCCGCACGCGGCCCGACCCAGTAGGCGGGGTGGCCGAGATCGCCGGCGTTGCAGGTCAGCTCCTGCTCAGAGAGCAAGACCGGCTTTCCGTTCCGCGGAACCGTGGTCGTGCAGGAGCCATCACCGCCGCCGAAGATCGCTATGCCGAGGACGACGAGGATGGCGACGCCGAGCAGCGCGGCGAGGACGATCCTGACGGTCTTGGTATCGAGGTCCTTCGGCTGCTTGAGGGCGGGCTTCTCGGGAGCCGACTTCTCGGGGCTGGAGCTCTTCGCGGGGGATTCCTTGCGAGCAGCGCTCTTCGCTGCCGGCGCCTTCTCGGTGGGGCCCTTCGCAGCCGGCTTCTTCGGCGGCGGTTTCTTCGCCGGCGTCTTCTTGGGCGTCGGCTTCTTCGGATCTGGCGTCGTCAACGTGCCGGAAGCCTAATCCGGCCCCCGGCGGGCAAACAGCAGGTTGAGCCTGGATCCTCCCGGGTGGTTTGGAATTCCGCCACCGGCGGATCTGATCTCTTCGATCGTCCTGTGGCGGGGGTCAAGGAGTCGTTGCGGGGCATCGCAGACGACGCTACTTGCGGTCGCTCGAGGCTGTCAGCGCAGGAGTTGGTGCCGCCGGGTGGCCTCCGCCGGATGCCGTAGAAATCAGCGCGAATGGATCTCTTCCTCTGCTGGTTCATCGCGCCCGCCGGGTTGCTTGCAGTCACGGTCGGCCTCTCGCTGCTGCTCGAGCGGGTCGCGCGAGTTCACCGTGCCGTGGGCGCTGCGCCCGGCGCTCGGGCTCGCGATCGCGATCGTCCTGGCCCAGTTCGGGACCGCCACCGATGCCTCCGCCGAGCTGACCCGCCCGGCGATCATCTTCCTCGCCGTTGCTCGGGATCGTCTTTGGCTACGGCCTGCCCGGCGCCGGCCGAGCGCCTTGGGCGTGGGGCTGGGGCTGGTTGTCTTCGGCCTCTTCGCCTCCCCGTTCCTGTTTCTCGGCGAGGCCACCTGGGCGGGCTACATCAAGCTCGACGACACCGCCACCTGGATGGCATTCACCGATCACGTCTTCGAGTTCGGACGCGGCGTCGGCCACCTCGCCGCCCTCGACCCACGAGGCGGTGGTCCAGATCAACCTCGGCAACAGCTACCCGATCGGCGGCTTCGTCCCGGCCGCGCTGATGTCGACGATCTCGGGCCAGGACGTCGCCTTCGTCATGCAGCCGTCGATGGCCTTCTCCGCCGCGACGATGGCCCTGCTGCTGTTCGAGCTGATCCGCCGGGTCGTCCGCGGGGCGCCGCTTGCCGCCGCGGTCGCCGCGATCGCTTCGCTCTCCTCCGTCTTCGTCGGCTACTACCTCTGGGGCGGGGTCAAGGAGCTGGTGACCGCCGCCCTCCTGGGGCTGGCCCCGGCGCTCGCCGGCTGCGCCGCCCGCCGCGGTTGGCCGCGGGAGGTATCCGTCCCGCTCGGGTTCGCGGTCGGGGCGATGATCGCCGTCCTCGGGCCCGGAGGCGCCGTCTGGCTGATCCCGACGCTGATCCCCGCCCTCGTCCTGCCTGGCGCCAGCGCGGCGCCAGGGCGGCCTGGAGGTTGCGCTGGCCGACGGCCCTGCTCTCGGTCGTGCTCGTGCTCCCCGTCCTGATCACCCCCAACGGCCTCTTCGACCCGCTCCAGGGCGGGCTCACCGAGTCGACCGAGCTCGGCAACCTGATCGGGCCGCTGAACCCGCTCCAGGTCGCCGGTCTCTGGCCCTCGGCCGACTTCCGCTTCGATCCGCACCTGAAGCCGGCGGTGCTGGCGCTGGCCGTGATCTGCCTGCTGATCGCGGCGGCCTGCGTCGTCGCCTGCGCTCGTCAGCGCGACCGCGAGGGGATCCCATTCGCCGCCTATGTCGGCGGTGGGGCGCTCGGCGCCGCGGCGATCATGATCGTCGGCTCGCCCTGGGTCGACGGCAAGGCGATGGCGAGCGTCTCCCCGGCGCTGCTGGCGGCGGCCCTGGTGGGCGTCGTCATCCTCGGGCAGCGGACTCGGTTTCGGATCGAGGCGGGCGTGATCGGTGCGGCTGATCGCCGCGGTCGTCATCTGGTCCGCATTCCTCGCCTACCAGGGAGTCTGGTTCGCACCCCGGGCCCACTACGCCGAGCTCGAGAAGATCGGCGAAGCAGTTCGCCGGCGAGGGCCCGGCCCTGAGCACCGAGGTCTCGATCTACGGTCCGCGCCACTTCCTGCGAAAGCTCGACGACGAGGGCGCGACGGAGTTGCGCCGCCGCCAGGTCCTCCTGCGCGGCGGCAAGCCCTCGGCCAATGGCTCCTACATCGACCTCGACGACATCGAGCCCAGACCAGCTCGACCCCTACAACCTATTGGTCGTCCGCCGCTCGCCCGCCGCCAGCCGCGCCCCCGCCGACTTCAGGCTCGCCCACTCGGGCACCTACTACGACGTCTGGCAGCGGGCCGGCGGTGTGGGGCCGCTGATCGCGCACCTGCCGCTGGGCAACGTCCTCGACGCCGGCGCGATCCCCAAGTGCAGCGACGTTGCCCGCCTCGCCTCCGAGGCGGGCGGGGACGGGACCCTGATCGCGGCCCGGGTGGCGACGCCGCTGACCCTTGATTTCACCACCGCGCGCAGGCCCCCCGGCTGGACGACCCCGCTCCCCTACATCGTCGACCCGACGGGCAGCGGGTCGATGACCGCCGCCGCCGACGTTGTCTCGGGCACCTACGAGATCTGGCTCGGCGGCGTCGTCTTCGGCGGGCTCGACCTCTACGTCGACGGCGAGAAGGTCGCCTCCGAGCGCGCCGTGCTCAATAACGAGGGAGGGATGGAGCCGCTCGCCCGGGTCCAGCTCGGCGCCGGAAGGCACACCGTCCGCATCGATTACCATGGCGCCGATCTCAACCCCGGCAGCAACCCCGACCCCTACTCGATCGGCCCTCTGACGCTCGACGCTCCGCAGCAGGGCGACCCCGGCACGGTTGAGGTCGCGCCCGCCGATTACCGCCGGCTCTGTGGGCAGCGCTGGGACTGGATCGAGGCCCGTGGCTGAGCCGCCCTCGCCGCCCGATGGCGGCCCCGGGCTGCGGATCGCGATCGTCTACGACTGCCTTTATCCGAACACCATCGGCGGCGCTGAGCGCGTCTACCGCAACCTCGCCGAGCATCTCAACCAGCGTCACGAGGTCACCTACATCACCCGCCGCCAGTGGGGTGAGGAAGGTCCCCGGACCAGCTTCGAGACGGTCGCGGTATCGCCCGGTGGGCCGCTCTATGCGGCGTCGGGGCGCAGGCGCTTCGGCCCGCCACTTCGCTTCGGCCTCGGGGTCTTCTGGCACATGCTCCGCCACGGTCACCGCTACGACGCGGTGCAGACGATCTCGGTGCCGATGTTCCCGATCCTCGGCACGGTCGCCGCGATCCGCCTCCGGCGCCTGCGCCCGCGCGTGGTCGTCGACTGGTTCGAGGTCTGGACGCGCGAGTACTGGCTCTCCTACATGGGCCCCCTCGCCGGCCGCCTCGGCTTCGCCGTCCAGCGCCTCTGCGCCCGGCTCTCGGACCAGAGCTTCACCTACTCGCGCCTTTTCGAGCAGCGCCTTCGCAGCTACGGCCACCGGGCGCCGATCACCCGCCTCACCGGCGCCTACACCGAACCGCCTGACATAGGGCCGCCGCGACCCCGCCCGCCGGATCGTGCGCCCTTCGCCCTCTTCGCCGGCCGCCACATCCCCGAGAAGAGCGTGCCGGCGGTCCCACCGGCGATAGCCGCCGCCCGCGCCGAGATTCCCGGCCTGCGCTGCGTCATCCTCGGCGACGGCCCCGACACCGAGGCGACCCGGGCCCTCGCGGGCCGCCTCGGCCTCGCCGAGGAGGTCGAGATCAGGGGTCGCGTCGAGGCCTCTGAGGTTGCCGAGGCGATGGCCGCCGCCGCCTGCCTGATCCACCCCTCGATCCGCGAGGGCTACGGGCTCGTGGTCGTCGAGGCGGCGGCCCGCGGCACCCCGGCAGTCGTCTGCGCCGCCCCCGACAACGCCGCGACCGAGTTGGTGGAGGAGGGCATCAACGGCTTCGTCGCTCGCTCCGAGAAGCCCGCCGACCTCGCGGCGGCGATCGTGGCGGCGATCAACGGCGGCGAGGCCCTGCGGGCGTCGACCTGGGACTGGTATCAGCGCAACCGCCAGGCGCTCTCGTTGGAGAGCTCACTGCGGGCGATCGAGGCCAGCTACGGAGCACCGCCTAGTGGCGCCGTTGGCCAGGCCGACCGCCCCCGCCGGCCCCTGCCCTAATCACCTAGCTCCCGCGCCCGAGCCTGCGCATCATCCCGTCGAGCGCCCGCCGGTAGTCCATAACGTCGGAATGTCCCGGAGCCAGCAGCGCCGCAAAGCCCATCCCCGTCGCGTAGCGAAGCGCGATCACGCCGAGCACCGAGTAGACGAAGTAGGAGGCGCTCGAGACGATCGCGACCGCGGTCGCGCCGCCGTCCGGGGCCGCCAGCATGTAGGCGATCACGGTCGGGGGGACAACCAGGAGCCCGACCCTCAGCACCAGGCCGGCTCGGCCACGCCCGAGCAGGATCGCCAGCGCCGCGAGGCCGACGCCGAGGACGAGCGAGCCGGGGAGGAGGATCAGGCCGAGGTCGATCGAGCGGTGAAACCCGGACCCGTAAAAGAGCGGGATCCCGATCAGCAGCAGCAGGATCTCGCCGACCGCGACGACGGGGATGACGAGAACGGTGTGGCGCATCAGCCTCGAGTCGGCGTCGTCGCGCCTGCCGGTCGCAGCGTCGTCGCGCTCGCTGGCGGCATGCAGGCGCGCCGAGCGCGGAAGGGTCGAGATCGCGAACGCCTGGGTGAGGATCCAGGCGATGCTGGTGGTGGAGAGCGCGATCGAGTAGATCCCGCTCTGCGCCGCCCCCGCGTAGGCGCCGAGGAGGATCAGGTCAGCGCGGAGGTTGATCTGCTGCAGCAGCTCGGAGACCCAGGCCCGGGAGCCGAACGAGAAGACCCCCCGCAGGCCCCGCGGCGGGCTCAGCGATCCCCCGGAGCGGCTCGAGGCGGCGAGCAGCCAAACCGCGACCGCGACCCCGCTGATCACTGTCGCCGCGGCCAGCCCGATCACCGCGCCGGTGGTGTCGGCGATCAGGGCCCCGGCAATCGAGAGCGGGCAGGCGAGCAGCGCCGTGGAGGAGTCGAAGAGGGCGAAGAGCTCGAACTGCTCCTGCGCCAGCGCCGCCTGCGGCCCCACCCGCCACAACAGCGAGAAGGGGAGTGCGACGGCGAGCGCCACCGCCATCGGCCAGTCCATCCCCGGGACGACATCGCCGAAGAGGGCGAAGCCGGCCAGCATCGCCGCCGAGCCGGGTATCGCCAGCACCAGGCAGGCCCGGATGACGCCGCGGGCAAGCGGAGCGCCGCCCCACTCATCGCGGCCGACGAAGTAGGCGGTTCCCTGGCCGATTCCGAGCTCGAAGACCACGGTGAAGATGAACAGCAGCGAGAACGAGATCGCGTAGGTGCCGATCCCGGCCGCCCCCAGCAGCCGGGTGACGACGATGCTCGTCAGTGCGACCGCTACCAGCGTCGCCGCGCGGCTGGCACCGACGGAGAGGATCGAGCCGGAGATGTGGCGGCCGCCGCCGCCGTCCTGGGTCACGCCGAGGCGAAGGGCGCGCCGGCCTGCTGGCGCCTGATGTCGGCGTCGACCATCAGGCGGACCAGTTCCTCGAAGCTGGTCCGCGGCTCCCAGCCGAGGACCTCACGCGCCCGGGTCGAGTCGGCGATCAGCTCGTCGACCTCGGCCGGGCGCAGGAACTCGGGGTCCTCGACGACGTGGTCGGCCGGGTCGAGGCCGACGTGCTCGAAGGCGATGTCGACGAGATCCTGGACCGAGTGGTCCACCCCGGTGCCGATGACGAAGTCCCCGGCCTCCTCCTGCTGAAGCATCAGCCACATCGCCTCGACGTAGTCGGGGGCATAGCCCCAGTCGCGACGCGCGGTGAGGTTGCCGAGGCGCAGCTCGGTCGCGGTTCCGAGCTTGATCGCGGCCACTCCGTGGGCGACCTTGCGGGTGACGAACTCGAGGCCGCGGCGCTCGGACTCGTGGTTGAAGAGGATCCCCGAGGAGGCGTGCAGGCCGTAGCTCTCGCGGTAGTTGACGGTGATGAAGTGCCCGAACGCCTTGGCGACGCCGTAGGGGCTGCGCGGGTGAAACGGCGTCATCTCGTTCTGTGGCTTCTCGCGCACCTTGCCGAACATCTCGCTCGAGGAGGCCTGGTAGAAGCGCGCCTCGGGGGCGGCGTCGCGCATCGCCTCCAGCATCCGCATCACCCCGACCGCGGTGAACTCGGCGGTCAGGGTCGGCTGTGACCACGATGCCGGCACGAACGACATCGCGGCGAGGTTGTAGATCTCATCCGGCTCTGAGGCCCGTACCACCGAGACCAGCGAGCGGTCGTCGAGGAGGTCGCCGGTGTGGAGGTGGAGGCGGTCGCGGATCGCCTCGATCCGGTCGTGGTTGTCGCTCGAGAGCCGCCTCACCATGCCGTGGACCTCGTAGCCCTTCTCCAGCAGCAGCTCGGCGAGGAAGCTTCCGTCCTGGCCGGTGACGCCGGTTATCAGTGCACGCCGTGAGCTCATCCCGCGCCCCCTGCCGTGACCGGCTCGGCCGGCGATGAGAGGCGCCGGCGCCACCACTCGAGGATGTCCGCCGCGGTCTCCTCGATCGGCCGCTGCGGCCGCCAGCCGGCTGCCCCGCGCAGGCGATCGGGGGAGCCGAGGATGATCGGCGGGTCGGCGGGTCGCACCAGCGCCTCGTCGACCGTCGTGGTGACCTCCAGTCCGGTGCAGGAGCTGAGGCTCTCGATCAGCTCGCCGATGCTTCGCGCCCTGCCCGAGCAGACGTTGTAGGTACCGGTGAGGCCGCGTCCCAGGATCGCCACGTAGGCGTCGGCGGTGTCGCGGATATCGACGAAGTCACGCTCCGCCGCCAGGTTGCCGACCCGCAGCTCGACCCGCCCGGCGCCGTCGGCCTCGGCAACGGCTATCTGGCGGGCGAATGACGAGGCGGCGAACTCCTCCGACTGGCCGGGGCCGATCTGGTTGAAGGAGCGCGCGATCGCGACCCCCAGCCGGAACGAGCGCGCGTACTGCTCGGCGAGGATCTCCATCGCGGCCTTGCTCGACCCGTAGGGCGAGAGCGGGCGCATCGGCGCCTCCTCGCTCAACGGCATCTGCGCCGGGTCGGTTCCGCCATAGACCTCGGCCGAGGAGGCGAGCAGGATCTGGGCCTCGGGGGCCTCCTCGACGACGGCCGCGAGCAGGTTGAGGACGCCGACCGCGTTGAGCTCGAAGGTCGCCTGCGGCGAGCGCCAGCTCTCGCGGACGGAGGCCTGCCCGGCCATGTTGACGATCGCATCAGGGCGCACGGCCGCGACCGCGCTGCGGACCGACCCCGGGTCGAGGAGATCGCAGGCAAGGTCGGGCCCGGCTCCCTCGAGGGACGCCGTCGCCACCTCGAGACCGGCATCGCGAGCCGCCTGGCCGAGGTGGGAGCCCGCGAACCCACGCGCTCCGATCAATAGCACTGACACCCCGCCAGCGTATAGCGTGAACACGGATGGGAAAGGCAAGGAGCGTGCTGATCACGGGCGCATCGACGGGGATCGGCCGCGCCGCCGCGCTGCTGCTCGACTCGAGGGGCTGGCGGGTCTTCGCCGGGGTCCGCCGCGACGCGGACGGCCGCTCCCTGCGCGAGGCCGCCTCCGAGCGACTGGTCCCAGTGACGATCGACGTCACCGACACGGCGTCGATCTCCGCAGCCGCCACCCGGCTCGACTCCGAGCTCGGAGACTCGGGCCTCGACGGCCTCGTCAACAACGCCGGCGTCGCCGTCCCCGGCCCGCTTGAGACGCTCCCGATACCCGACCTGCGCCGCCAGCTCGAGATCAACCTGATCGGCCAGGTCGAGGTGACCCAGGCGATGCTGCCGGCGATCCGCCGCGCCGGGGGCCGGGTCGTCTTCGTCAGCTCGGTCGGCGGCCGCACGGCGCTGCCCTTCACCGGCGCCTACCACGCCTCCAAGTTCGGGATCGAGGCGATCGGTGACTCGCTGCGCCAGGAGCTGCGCCCCTGGGGACTTCGGGTCTCCCTGGTCGAGCCCGGCGCTGTCGCGACCCCGATCTGGGAGAAGGGGCAGGGGGCGGCCGACGAGATCACCGAGCGCGCACCCGAGCAGCACGACCGCCTCTACGGCGCGACGATCGAGCGCTACCGCGAGACCGTGCGCAAGATCGCGGCCCGCGGCGTCCCTCCCGAGCAGGTCGCCGAGGCGATCGAGCACGCGCTCAGTGCCCGCAAGCCGAAGACGCGCTATCTCGTCGGCCGCGAGGCGAAGATCCAGGCACGGCTCGGGGCGATCCTGCCCGACCGCGTCTTCGACCGCCTGATCGCCCGCGAGATGGGCCTCTGAGCGCTCTATACTGAGCTTCCGATTGACTGGTCAATCAACCCGTCGAACGCACCTGCGGAGCGGGATCGAGCATCAGGAGGACTTGATTGTCATCGGCACTGCGGGCTGCGGCGCTGCAGCTCAACTCGACTGATAACAAGGGGCGAAACCTCGAGGTCGCCGAGCGCCTGGTGCGCGCTGCCGCCGCCGACGGCGCCGATCTGATCGCGCTGCCGGAGAAGTGGAACCTGCTGGCCGCGGGGGAGGCCCTGCGCGCCGGCGCCGAGCCGCTCGACGGCCCCAGCCTTGCCGCCGCCCGCTCCTGGGCCCGCGAGCTGGGTGTCCACCTGCTGGCCGGGTCGATCTGCGAGCTCGGAGATGAGGGTCGCTGCCACAACACCTCGGTCCTGGTCGGCCCCGACGGCGCCGACCTCGCCGTCTACCGCAAGATCCACATGTTCGACGTCGAGGTCGGGGGTGTCACCTACCGCGAGTCCGAGGCCGAGGAGGCGGGCACCGAGATAGTCACGGCGCCGGTCGGGGATCTGATCGCCGGCCTCAGCATCTGCTACGACCTCCGCTTTCCGGAGCTCTACCGGATCCTCGCGGTTCGCGGTGCTCGTCTGGTCACCGTCCCGGCGGCGTTCACCATGGCCACAGGCCGTGATCACTGGGAGGTTCTGTTGCGGGCGCGGGCGATCGAGAACCAGCTCTTCGTCATCGCCCCCGACCACTTTGGGGAGGCGCCCCCCTTCCACTCCTATGGGCGCTCGATGATCGTCGACCCCTGGGGGGTCGTCCTCGCCACCGCCCCCGACGAGGAGTGCTTCATCGCCGCCGACCTCGACCTCGCCGCCCAGGAGCGGGTGCGCGAGTCGCTGCCCTCGCTGGCCAACCGCCGGCCCGAGGCCTACGGCTGGCCGCAGCTCTCGGAGGCGCGCGGCTGATGGCGAAGGCACCGCCCGTCGACAAGCGACGCCAGATCCTCGATGCGGCGATCCGCGTCTTCGCCCGCCAGGGCTTCCACTCGACCCGCGTCTCCGACATCGCTGATGAGGCCGGGGTCGCTTACGGCCTCGTCTACCACTACTTCAGCTCGAAGGACGAGGTGCTCAACGAGCTCTTCAGCGAGCGCTGGTCGCTGCTGCTGGCAGCGATCGAGGAGACCGACCGCAGCTCGGCCAGCCCCCGCGACAAGCTCGAGGCGGTCGCTGCCTTCATCGTCGATTCCTATCGCCACGACCCCGAGCTGATGAAGGTGATCATCGTCGAGGTCACCCGGGCCGCAAACTCCTTCGGCCGCACCCACCTGCCGGAGATCTCCAGCGCCTACGCCTCGATCGCGAAGATCGTCGCCGATGGTCAGGAGGCCGGGGCCTTCCGCAGCGACATCGACCCGCAGTTCGCCTCGATGGCCTTCTACGGCGCGATCGAGCAGTTGCTCTCGGGTTGGATCTTCGAGCTGATCCCCGCCTCTGACGCCGACTACGAGGAGGCCAAGGAGCTGCTGGTCGGGACCATCTGCGACGGCATCGAGCCGAGGTAGAAGCGCATGTGGGAGTCGTTGGCGACGACCCGCGCCCAGGACCGCGCCCTGCACGGGGCCGCGAAGGCAGCCAACGTCGCCTTCGGGCTGGTCGCGATCCCTGCCTGGCTCCTCGGGCAGCGCCTGGCGATCCCGCTGCGGCGAGCGATGCTCGAGCGCAGCGAGCATGAGGCGCTGCCGACCCCGGACGCTCAGGAGCCCTCGATGGACGAGTTGATGGACGAGCTGGAGGCGATTCCCCACCGGCTCGAGCCGAACTCGTGGGGCGAGACCCGCAAGGGACTGCGCGACCTCTCCAGCTTCGTCCTCGCCCAGACCCGCCAGGGCCTCGACGTCGGCTACTCATACCCGGCCCAGTTCAACGATGAGTGGTTCGTCGGCGCCGACGGCGAGCACATTGGATGCAGCATCGCCGTCCACGAGCAGCCGCGCCCCGGCCTCGTCGTCGTCCACGGCCTCTTCTCCTCGCGGCGCTTCGACTACGTCCGCGAGATCGCCGTGCGCGCCTTCTACGAGTGGGGCTTCAACGTCTGCGCGATCGACCTGCGCGGATTCGGCGCCACCGAGTATCTCTCCCGGGCTCCGTCGACGGCGGGCTGGAAGGAGGGCTCCGACATCGTCTGCGCCGCCAGGTTCCTGAAGGCGTCGGGCTCGACCACGGTCGGTGCGCTCGGCATCTCCCTCGGCGGCTCCTCGGTTCTGGCCGCCTGCCACGTTGAGGGCGCCGAGGAGGCGCTCGACGGTGGCGTGATCGCGATCGCCGCCCCCGCCGACACCCACTACATGGTGCGGCGGATCTCGCGGCCGCGCAGCCGCGAGCGCCGCTACGACCCGATGGTCGGCCTGCAGGCGATGCTGCGCTCGCGCATCCACGCCTCGCGCTGGCCGGTCGACTTCGAGGATTTCTCCGACCCGATAGAGCGCCTCGCTGCCCCCTACTACGGGGTCGAGCCGGCCGAGATCTGGGAGCGCTCATCGGCCCGCAACACGATCGCCGGCGCCCGCGTCCCGGTGCTGGTGCTGCACTCGGCCGACGACTGGCTGGTGCCCGTGCGCCAGGCCGAGATCCTGCGAGAGGCGGCGCGGGAGAACGACCTGGTGCGCGTTTGGACCGTCGCCGCCGGCGGCCACGGCGCCGCCGACGCCGTCGACGAGCGCTGGGCCTACGCTGTGTACCGCCGGTTTTTCGAGCGCTGGGCGCGGTATCCCGACCGCGATGGCGCTGAGATGGTTTACTCCCCCGCCCCGGACGGGAAGGTTGAAGTAAGTGGATAACGACATCGTCAGAAAACTGATCTGGAGTGGGGTGATGGCCGCCGCCAGCGCCCTTGCGAGCATCGCCGCGACCCGTCTTGCCGCGATCGTCTGGCGCCGGGTCTTCAACGAAGAGCCTCCGGAGTAGAGCGAAGACGATGCCCGACGCCTCGGCAACACCCCCGCCGCCGCCTCAGCCGCCGCCGCGCGAGCCAATCGACCCCAGCAAGCGGACGGTCGGCGAGCTCTTCCTCGACGTCTCGGAGAAGACGACGATCATCGTGCGCGAGGAGATCGAACTCGCCAAGACCGAGGTAACCGAGAAGCTGACAAAGCTGGCGCGCGGGTCGGCCGTCGGCATCGCTGCCGGGACCTTTGCCTTCCTGGCTTTGATCCTGATCCTGGTCGGGATCGCCTTCCTCATCAGCGACCTGTTCTTCGACAGCCTCTGGCCCGGGTTCCTGATCGAGGCTGCGGTGATCCTGATCATCGCCGCGATCGCCGGTTGGATCGCCTACCGCACGGTTCAGGCGAACTCGGCGCTGGCCCCGGTGGAAGCGATCGAGGACGCCAAGCAGACCCGCGCCGTGCTCGAGGGCACCCCCGAGCCCGAGGCCCCCGCACCCGAGAGGATTGAGGCATGACCGGACCCGAGAGGATTGAGGCATGACCGGACCCGAGAGGATTGAGGCATGAACGGTCCCGGTCAGGCACCGCAGGAGCCCGTGCGCCCGCGCACGACCGCCGGCACCGCCGGCCGCAGCTCCGCCGAGATCCGTCGCGATCTCGAGTCCCAGCGCAGCGAGCTCAGCGCCTCGGTCGAGGAGCTTCGCGGCAAGGTCAACGACCTCACCGACTGGCGCCGCCAGGTCCGTGAGCACCGCACGGAGCTGATCGCCGTCGCCGCCGTCGCCGGCTTCGTCATCGGCGGCATCATCGCCCTCCGCCGCCGCCGCTAGGGTCAAGCGGCCGAGACTTACGTTTCAGCTGAATATCAGCCATTACGTCAGCTTCGGCCCCCGCTGGGGTCGCGCCTGTGGGGTGTCCGGCCACGGCCGTACCCTCGCGGCGGATGTCGGAGATGCCTGTTCCGTCGGTGCGTGCGATCGCGCGGGTCGTGCTCGTCACGGCCGCGGTCATCGCCGGCCTCTACCTGCTCTACAGCCTTCGCAGCGTTCTGCTTCTGGTCCTGATCGCCCTCTTCCTGGCGCTCGCGATCGCCCCGGCCGTCAACTGGCTTCACTCCCGCAGGGTTCCCCGCTGGCTGGCAATACTCACTGTCTACTTCGGCATCGGGGTCGGGATCTTCGGCATCGGGCTGCTGCTGGTGCCACCCCTCGTGACCGGGGTCGAGAACCTCTCCAACGACCTGCCGGGCTACGTCACCGATCTGCGCTCCAACAAGACCTTCCGCGAGTACGACGACAAGTACGACATCACCGACAACCTGGTCAAGCAGGCGGACCAGCTTCCGAGCAAGCTCGGCGAGGCCGCCGGAACGCTACGGGACGTCACCGTCGGTGTCTTCTCACGTCTGATCGACCTCTTCTCGATCCTGGTGATCACTTTCTTCCTGCTCCTGGACGGCCACCGGATCCTCGAGTTCGGCTTCCGGCAGCTCGATCGGGAACGGGAGGCCCGCGCGCGGGCGATCGCCCACGACGTCTCCGAGGCGATCGGCGGCTACGTTTTCGGCAACTTCGTCATCAGCATCGCCGCCGGGCTCGTCACGTACATCACCCTGACGGCCCTCGGCATTCCCTTCGCGGTCCCGCTCGCCGTGCTCTTCGGCTTCTTCGACCTGATCCCGCTGGTCGGTGCCACCCTGGGCGCGATCCTGGTCGGGATCGTCGTCGCCTTCGTCGACTTCCCGACCGCCGTGATCGTCTGGGCGATCGTGACGATCGTCTACCAGCAGGTCGAGAACAACGTGATCCAGCCCTATGTCTACGGGCGCACCGTCCAGATCCACCCACTGGTCGTGATCATCGCTGTGCTCATCGGCGCTTCTCTGCTGGGCGTCCTCGGGGTTTTGATCGCGATCCCGACGGCGGCTGCGGCCCAGAGCGTCGTCCGCGACTGGTGGCGCTTCCGTCACGGCGAGGAGCCTGCGCCGGTTCCCGTCGAAGGCTGAAGCCAGGCTACTTCCAGGGTTTGGTGCTGCCCACCCCGAGCAGGCCGGGGCCAACGTGGACCCCGAGCACCGGGCCGATCTCTGAGACGAAGACGGGGTCACAACCGTAGATCTCGCGGCACTCGTCGGCCAGCCGGGCCGCCGACTCGGGGTCCTGGATGTGCTGGACCACCCAGGCATCGGCTCCGGACTCGTGTCGCTGGACGGCGTAGTCGCGCAGGCGCTCGATCGAACGCGCCCGCGTGCGCACCCGCTCGATCGGGGTGATCTCGTCCTCGAGGGTGAGGATGGGCTTGATCTTCAGGGCCGAGCCGATCCAGGCGCGGGCGCCGCCGATCCGGCCACCTCGGCGCAGGTACTCGAGAGTGTCGACCGCAAACCAGAGCTTGGTCTCATCCCGCGTCTCCCGGGCGGTCTCCAGACACTCGTCCGCGCCCGCACCGGAGCTCGCCGCCTCCGCCGCCGCCAGGACGCAGAGACCGAGGCCGCCCGCCGCGGTCCCCGAGTCGTAGATCCGGATCCGCTCGCCCCCCTTGCCGTCGGCGGTGAGGCGCTCCTTCGCCTGCTCGGCGGCCTCGACCGTCCCCGAGATTCCAGCGGAGATGTGAATCGAGACGAGATCGAGGCCGTCGGCGAGAAGCGGCTCATACTTGGAGACGAAGTCGCCGACCGAGGGCTGCGAGGTGGTCGCCGGCGCCTCGGATGCCCGCAGCTCTTCGTAGAAGGCGGGGAGGTCGGTGATCTCGGTCTCGCGGCGCCCAACGCCGTCGAGGGTCACGTAGAGGCTGATCACCTCGATGCCGTGGGCCTCGATCAGCTCGGCGGGCAGGTAGGTGGTCGAGTCGCAGACGATCGCGGACTGGGAGCCGGGACTCAAGGGATCCGGTTGTAGCAGAAGCGCGGGGTCCGCTCATCTACCATCCACCGCCTTGGCGACGACATTGGTCACAGGGGGTTCGGGTTTCATCGGCTCGCACCTGGTGCGGGCCCTGGTCAAGCGCGGCGACGATGTTCGCCTGCTCGCCCGCCGCAAATCCAACCTCGACCACCTCTCCGACCTCGAGTTCGAGCGCACCACCGGCGACGTCACCGACCGCCGGGCTGTGCGGCGGGCGATCGAGGGCGCCGAGCGGGTTTTCCACGTCGCCGGCACCACCTCGATGCGAGCGGGCGCGGCCGAGCACGTCTTCGCTGTCAACGTCGGCGGCACGCGCACCGTGATGGAGGAGGCACTGCGTGCCGGGGTGGAGCGCGTCGTCCACACCTCCTCGGCGGGCGCTATCGGAGTCGCGAAGCCCGGGGGGACCGTGGACGAGTCGCAGCCATTCGCGGCCGCCCGGCTCGGAATCGCCTATATCACCTCCAAGCACGAGGCCGAGGTCGAGGCGCTGCGGGTCGCCGCCCACGGCCTCGCCGTCGTCATCGTCAACCCGACCTTCGTCCTCGGGCCCGATGACCCGAGCAAGACCTCGAACCGCCTCGTCAGGAGGGTGCTGCTGCGCCAGATCCCGGCCTACGTCGACGGCGCCCTCAACGTCGTCGATGTTCGCGACGTCGCCGCCGGCCACCTGCTGGCCGATCAAAAGGGGGAGCCGGGTGAGCGCTACCTCCTCGGCGGGCGCAACTTTACCCTCGCCCGCCTCTTTGCCGACATCGGCCGCATCTCCGGCGTTCCACCGCCTCCCCTGAAGGTCCCGGCCGAGCTGGCGATGGCCTCGATCGAGCTCGCCGGGCGGGTCGGAATACCTACGCCGGTGAGCCATGACGAGCTGCGCTCGGCCTCACAGTGGTGGACCTATCGCTGCACCAAGGCGAAGAAGGAGCTCGGCTTCAAGCCGCGCCCACACGAGGAGACCCTCGAGGCCGCGGTCCGCTGGCAGATGGAGCAGCTCGGCGACCGCGTCGGGCGGGCGCCCCGAAGCGACATCGTCCTGCGGACCGTGGGGCGCGCGCTGCAGCTGGGGGAGAGGGTCGGGCTCGGATGAGCGAGCCGGGCGGGGAGGCCCAGGAGCGGGTCGTCCTCTACCGCTGCCCGGTGCCGACCAACTTCCTCTGTCCCTGTGGCGCCGTCGCCCGCAGCCTCGATCGCCACGGAGTCGCGTACCGCACCGAGCGGGTGCCGATCAGCAAGTCCAGGCGCGCGGGCATCGTCGAGCTGACCGGCCAGGAGCGGGTGCCCGTCCTCGTCGACGGCGACGAGGTGATCCACGATTCGCGGCGAATCCGCCAATACCTCGACCACGCCCACGGCGAGCCGGAATAGCCGCCGTCGTGCTTTACAATATGAAGCCATGAGCGAGACACCGACCACCGCGATCACCCTCACACCCAAGGCTGCGGAGAAGATCAACGAGCTTCTGGGTGGTTCCGAGGGCGAGGAGCAGGCCCTGCGCGTCGCGGTTCGCGGTGGCGGTTGCTCGGGCTTTCAGTACGCGCTCGCCTTCGACAAGGTCAAGGACGACGACCACGTCTTCTCCGACCGCGGCGTCTCGGTCGTCGTCGACAGGGTCAGCGCCCAGTTCGTCTTCGGCTCCGAGGTCGACTACGTCGAGGGCCTCCAGGGCGCCGGGTTCCAGGTCAACAACCCGAACGTCGTCGCAGCCTGCGGTTGTGGCTCGTCCTTCCAGGTTCGCGAAGAAGACGCGGCCGAAGGGGCCGCGGTCTAGCGCCACGTCCGCTTCGCCTGGTCCCTCTCCGAGGGGGCTTCGTTGGCTGAACTGATTTGGTCGCCATAGCGACCAAATCCGTTCAATGAAGAGGCTTGGTTCCGTTCAGCGAACGGGCTTGGTGCTCAGCGAACGGGCTTGGGAATCAGCAGGCAGAGCTGGAAGGAGACGCCCCTTGCGGCCCACCAGAGCGCGGCGATCGTCCAGGTCTCGATCAGCAGCGACGCGGTTCGGGGGGCCTTCGCGAGCATCGCGCCGGCGTCGTCGACGATCAGCCGCACGCTCGTAGGCGCCGGCCCGCCGGCGCCGATGTCACGCAGCGAGTCGAGCAGCGCGTCCCAGTTCGCGCCGAAATGGGAGGGGAAGCCGAACTCGGCCGCGAGGGCCGAGAAGAGCGCCGCGTCGGCGGCGATCTCGAGTCCCGAGATGCGGCCGCGGATGTCCTCCGCGGAGACCTCCGCGGGCAGGCTCGGTTCGTCGTCGTAAACCCGGACCGGGGGGAGGCCTCGAGCAGGGCCAGGGCTTCCACCGAGGCGCTCACTGGTCGAGCCTGACGAAGCTGGAGTAGTGGTCGTTGGTGTAGTAGACGCTGCCGTCGTCGCCGATCACCAGTCGGCGGGCGCCGCGGTCGGGGCTGCCGGGGGTCGGGACCGTGTACTCGCGGTAGAGCAGGTTGGCCGGCAGGTCGGGGAGATTGCCCTCGCGGTTCTGAAAGACGCTGCCGTCCTGGTCGTAGGGCAGCTGCTCGCCGGAGGCGACCAGGCGCAGGACGCGGGCGACCTCGGCCCGCTGGCCGGCATCGGGGACCTTGGCGGCGAGGTCGGAGCTTGAGGTGTCCTCCTGAGGCGGGCCGATGCCGGGCGTGCTCGGGATCGCCACCGAGGACCCGCCACCGCCGGAGCCGCAGCCGCCGAGGAGCAGGGCGGCGACGAGGAGGACGGGTAGCGCGGCGATCGCCACGGTCGCCGCCCGCGAGCGCATCAGAGGCGCTTGGTCAACCGGGGAGGTTGTCGATCTGCAGCGGTGGGCCCTGAGCGGGCTCCGTGGCTGCGGGCGCGGCGGCCTCGGGCTGCTCGACCCCGAGCACCTGCCCGAGCTCACCGGACTCATACATCTCTTCGACGATGTCGGCTCCGCCCAGCAACTCCCCGTTGACGTAGAGCTGGGGGAAGGTGCGCCAGTCGGATATCTCTCCGGTGATCTCTCGCAGCGGCTCGAGCGCGGGCAGCACGTCGATCGCGCCGTACTCGACATCGAGCGCGTCCAGGGTCTGCACGACCCTCATCGAGAAGCCGCAGCGCGGCATGTCCGGGGTGCCCTTCATGAACAGCAGCACCTCGTTCTCGGCGATCAGCTTTTCGACCTGTTCCTTCATCCCGTTCTCGGTCATGGGGTCGATATTACCCAGTCGTCCCCGTCGCGCCCGGCGTCGATGTCCTCAGGGTCAGCGCGTGGATCGCGCCGTCGTCCATCCGCTCCTTGACCGCCGCCTTGACGAGGCGGTGCTGGTCGATCCGCGATAGCCCCGCGAACTGGGGAGCGGTGACGGTGGCCCGGAGGTGGTCGGCGGTTCCCGTCTCGTCGATCACCTCGACCTCGGCGCCCGGCAGCGCCGCCTCGATCATCGACCTGATCTCCTCGATGTCGGCCATCGGCGCGGGATTCTAGGGGTGGCCGCTCAATCGGGCTAGACTCGCGGCGATGGCCGCTCGAACGAGGAGCGCGGGATGGTTGCGGCGCCGTCAGATGGTCGGGGCGATCGCCGTGATCTCGTTCTTCGTCCTCGCTGGCCCCGCGCGGTCGGCCTCGCCGCTCTCCGAGGGGGCGGCGCTGTTCGTCGGAGCCTCGAGCGACGCCACCCACGTTTACTTTTTCAGCGTCGACCGGCTCGTCGCCGCCGACACTGACTCGACCAAAGATCTCTATGAGTCGGTCGGCGGCAGCAAGCGCCTTCTCGCCGCCAGCCCGGCCCTGCCAACCGGGGCGACCGACGCCAGCCTGCGGGGCGTCACCTTCGACGGCTCGCACGTCTTCTTCCAGACCAAGGAGAGGCTGCTTCCCGAGGACACGGACTCCGCCGTCGACACCTACGACCGCTCGGGGAGCGGACTGACGCTCGTCTCGACCGGCCCCCAGAACGCGAACGGGCCCGGCGCCGGCCGCTTCCAGGCCTCCTCGCGCGACGGATCGGTCGTCGTCTTCTCCAGCCCCGACGCGCTCGTCCCTTCGGACGCCGACACGATCATCGACCTCTACTCGCGGGTGGGCGGCGTCACCACGCTGCTGACGCCGGGCACGTCGCAGCCGCCGCTGGCCCTCGGCCGCGAAGATCGCGGGATCTACGGGGTGCCGCGGCGGCGGGCCGCAGTCGACGGCAGCGGCTTCCACGTCTTCTTCGCCACCGAGGAGAAGCTCGACCCGGCCGACCTCGACAACCAGATCGACATCTACGAGCGCCTCGGCGGCACCACCAGCTTCGTCTCGACCGGGCCGGCCGACGACGGGACCTGCGCCGGGCTCGATTGCGACGCGGAGCTGGAGGCGGTCTCCTCCGACGGCACCCGGGTCGTCTTCGACACCCGCTCGAAGCTCGTCCCCGAGGACACCGACGGCGCCAACGACCTCTACAGCCGCTCGTCCGGGGTGACGACCCTGGTCTCGGTCGGGGCCAGCGGGCAGAACGCCTCCTTCCCCGGGATGCTCGCCGCGTCCACCGACGCCACCCGCGTCCTCTTCGGCTCGAGCAAGAAGCTGACCGCGGACGACCTCGATCCCTACTCCGACATCTTCGAGCGCGCTGAGGGAACGACAACGCTGATCAGCGGCGGCCAGTTCGACCGGTCCTTCGCCGGTGCGACAGGCCCGGGTGTCGAGTTCCTCGGCGCGTCGGCCGACCTCGGGCGGGTCCTGTTCGAGACCTACGAGGGCCTGCTGCCCGCCGACCGCTACGGGGACGTCGACATCTACTCCCGCCAGGGGGGGCGCACGACGATCGTCTCCGGCTCCCCGCTCGATCCCAACGACGGCAACTCGACGGTCGAGTTCGGCGGGGTCTCGGCCAACGGCCGCACTGTCTACTTCTCCACCCAGGACCGCCTGTTGCGCTCCGACCTGGGACAGAACCTCGACATCTACGGGCGCACCCGCAAGCGCCTCTTCCTGGTCTCCAAGGGCCAGGGGTCACGCCGCCACGGGGGCACCCAGGTCCTGGCGGTCTCACCCGGCGGTGGCAGGGTCGTCTTCACCAGCGCGATTCCGCTCCTTCGCTCCGACCACGACCGGCTGCGCGACCTCTACGAGCGCCACGGGGGCCGGCTCATCCTGCGCTCGGGCTAGCCGACCCGCTCGCCGAGCGCGTCGAACATCTCCTCGACCCGGACGAACTTGACCCGGGGCCGCCCGTGGGGCTCGCCGCGGCCGACCTCGGCCTCGTCGATCGCCTGCCAGTCCTCGAAGCTGATGAAGCGGACCCCGCGCTCGGCGAGGAGCTCCTCGACCGCGGTGGGGTCGGGGGTGGCGGGATCGAGCAGGGTGCCTGAGCCGACGTCGTCGAGCAGGTGGCGCACGGTCTCGAGGGCGTCCTTCTTGTTGGTGCCGATCACCCCGGAGGGTCCCCGCTTGATCCAGCCGGCGGTGTAGTGGCCGGTCTTCTGCCCTCCGTCGTGTGAGTCGAGGACGCGGCCACCGTCGTTGAGAATCGTCCCCTTCTGGTCGTCGAAGGGGACGCCCTCGATCGGGATCCCGGTGTAGCCGACCGAGCGCAGCACGAGCCCGCACTCGAGCTCGGATCGCTCGCCGGTGTCGCGGGCGCGCAGGGCGCCGTCTTCGGAGATCAGCTCGTTGTGGCCGATGACGATGCCCTCGACCTTGCCCTCGCCGGTGATCTCGACCGGCGAGGAGAGGAAGCGAAGGACGATCCGCTTCGGCTTGCCCTCGGGGGTGCGCTCGGAGAAGTCGCGCAGGGTCTCGACGTTGACGCGAGTGGTCTTGTCGGCCTCGTCGGAGTCGAGGAAGGCCTGGCTCGCGGGGTCGAGCTCGACCTCGGAGGGATCGACGACGACGTCGGCGTCGTGCATCTCTCCGAGCTCCCTGATCTCGGGGTTGGTGAAGGCGGCCTGGACCGGCCCGCGGCGGCCGAGGACGACGATCTCGGACACCTTGTTGCCGCCGAGCATCTCGATCGCGTGCTCGGCTGTGTCGGTCTCGCGCAGCTCGCGGTCGGTCAGCGCCAGCATCCGGGCGACGTCCATGGCGACGTTGCCGTTGCCGATCACGACGGCGCGCTCGCAGGTCAGGTCGAACTCCTCGTCGGCGTAGTCGGGGTGGGCGTTGTACCAGCCGACGAATGCCGTGGCCGCGTGGCTCCCGCGCAGCTCCTCGCCGGGTATGCCGAGGCGGCGGTCGGTCTCACAGCCGACCGTGAAGACAATCGCGTGGTAGAGGCGCTCGAGGTCGGCAACGTCGATGTCGTGGCCGACCTTGACGTTGCCGAAGAAGCGGAATCCCTCGCGGGCGGCGGTCTTCTCATAGACCCGGATCACCGACTTGATCTTCGGGTGGTCGGGGGCGACCCCGCCGCGGACGAGGCCGAAGGGGGTGGGGAGGCGATCGAAGAGGTCGACCTGGGCGTGCGTCCCCTCGTCCTTGAGGATGTGCTCGGCGGCGTAGAAGCCGGAAGGGCCGGCGCCGATGATGGCGACGCGAAGGGGGTTCTCGGTTGTGCCGGGAGCGCTCATTTCGAAGGCGGAAGGATAGGGAAGTGCCGGCCACAACTATGGTCGGCGCCAGGGGTTCCAAGAATTGATGAGAAGACGCCGATTCGCCCCAGCCATTCTGGCCGGGATCGCGAAGGCCGGCCTCCGTGCCCGGCCGATCGGCTTGCAGTGGACCCGCGTCCCGTAGGGGATCATGCCCCCGCCGGTGCTAGGCGAGGTGCGCCGGCTCTGCGGCGCTGACCGGCGCGCCGTCGAGCGCGTCGAGGGCCTTGGCGACGCTCATCGCGACGCAGGTGAAGATCGGGGTCTCGCGCTCGGTGTACTCGCTCGCCTCGGTCGGGCGCAGCTCCTGGACGAGGTCGAGGAACTCGCCGGGATCGTCGCCCTCGAAGGCGACGACGAACTCCTGGTCGTCGAGGCCGAAGGAGTAGGTGGTGTTGACCGAGATCTCCGGGTAATGGCGGCCGATCTCGATGTGGCTGCGCATGATCCGGCCGCGCTCCTCCATCGGCAGCCCGAACCAGCGGCGCTGCTTGACCATCGGGTAGACGAAGAGGTAGCGGCGGTCGGAGACGCAGATCTGAGGCCGCACCGACTCCTCCTCCGAGTAGGGGGAGGCTTTGGTCATCGCCAGGTAGGAATAGGGGGTGGTCGCCCACTTCGAGAGGCCGCTCTGGCCGAGGACCACGTGGAAGGTGTGGATGTCGCTGAGGTTGGGGCTCTGACTGAGGATCATCAGGTCGGCGTCGCCCCGGGTGCCTATGGTTGAGTAGGCGCGCAGCGAGCGGTCGAGACCGAAGTCCTCGCAGGCGGCGAGGAACTCGCGCTTGTCGGCCGCCCGCCGCTCATCGTCGAGGCGCCGCCAGGCGGGATCGAGCTTGAAGAACGTGAATTTCACGAAAGTCCGGCCGGCCATGGTGCTCACCAAAATAGCGCTCGGCGCCGGGCTGCTCTGGGCCGGGGCGCTCCCGTGGGCGAGCGCTGCCGTCGCCCGGGCAGCGGCGGAGGCGCCCGCGCCCCCACGGGTGACGATCGCCCTTCTGCCCAACGGCACCTCCGTCAGCGACCTCGAGTCGACGCCCCGGATATCGCCGGGCCTGCTCAGCGCCGGCCTCGGGGAGGTCCCGCCCGACCAGACCTACCTCGACATCACCCAGGGCAACCGGATCTTCGATTCCCTCTACGACGGGAGCCTGCCGCCGATCGTTGCGGCCGGCGACCGGATCCGCGGGTGGGGGCGAATCGGCGCCCGCGCCGAATCGGCGCCCGCCGAGATCGTCCCCGGCCTGCTCGCCACCTCGCTCCCGCCCGGGGCGATCGCGGCGGCCGGCGACCTCGGAGCGCCCGCGATCCTCGCAGCCGACAGGCGCGGCCGCCTCACCCGCATCAGCGCCGGCTGCAGATCTCGAGCGTGCCCGGGTGCGCGCGCCGGGGCCCGCTCCGTCAGCGTCGTCAACGCTTCGACCGCCAACCTGGTGGCCCGGGTGCGCGCGCTGCGCGGGCGCGACCTTCTGATTGCGATCGAGCGCCCGCCGCCGGCCGGGCGCCGCCAGCTCGCGGTCGGGATCGCCGGCGCCGGCTTCGACGGCAACCTCACCTCGGATAGCACCCGCGTCAACGGCTACGTCAGCACCACCGACCTGGCGCCGACGATTCTCGACCGGCTCGGCCTGCCGATCCCATCGCAGATGACGGGCACACCGATCCGTGCCGAGGGAAGCCGCGACTTCGGCGAGGTCGTCGCGCTGGGCGACCGGCTCGCTGAGATCGTCCCCCGCCGGGGCTCGGTCGTCGGGATCAGCCTCCTCGCCTGGCTGCTCGTCTTCGGCGTCTCCGCCGCCGTACTCCGGGGCCGCCGCGCCGGCGTGGCGCTGCGATTGCTGGCGCTTTCGGTCGCCTACCTACCGCTTCTGCTGCTGCTCGGGGCGGCGCTGCGACCCGGCGCCGGCGCCGAGCGGCTGCTTCTCGGCCTCGGCGCTCCTGCGCTCGCGGCGATCACCCTCGCCGCCTTCCGCGGCTACCGCGCGCTGGCGGTCGCCTGCGGCCTGACCACGCTCGCCTGCGCGGTCGACGTCGTCGCCGGCTCGCCGCTGACCTCGCTCTCGCTGATCGGCCCCAACCCCGGCGGCGGTGTCCGCTTCTACGGGATCGGAAACGAGCTCGAGGCGATCCTGGCGCCGCTGATCATCGTCGGCACCGGGGCCGGGATCGCCGGCTTCGCGCCGGCGGCCTCGCGCCGCGCGGGGGCCGTCGCCTTCCTCGCGGTCGCCTTCCTCTTCGCCTTCGTCTTCGCCGCCGGGCGCTTCGGGGCCGACGTCGGCGCGGCGATCGTCTTCCCCGCCGGCGCCGCGGTCGCAGCGGCCGTGCTCACCCGCCGCCGCGGCCTTCTTCTGCTGGCGCTGGCGGCGCCCCTTCTGGCGCTCGCGGCGCTGGCGCTGATCGACCTCGTCTCCGGCGGAAACGCCCACCTGACCCGCTCGGTGCTCGACGCGGGCGGCCTCCACGACCTCGCGGACGTCGCCGAGCGCCGCCTGCGCCTCTCCGGCCGCAGCTTCGGCCGCGCGGCATCATCACCGGTTCTGCCCGTGGTGCTGATCGCGATCGGCCTTCTCGTCTGGCAGAGAGGGCGGATCCGCGCCTGGCTCGAGGGCTCCCCGCCGGTACTCGCCGCCTTCGCCGGCGCAGCCGCCGCGACCGTGGTCGGAACCCTCGCCAACGACTCCGGCGCCCTTCTGCTCGAGGTCGGCGCCGCCTCTATCGCCGCATTCCTAGGCTATGCCTGGGCGGAGAGCCGGTCGGCGCCCTCACCGACGAGTAACCACGACGCCTGAGGGGGGTTGTTTTTCGTCTGGGCCTGCGAGAGGGTGTGCGTGGGCACCCTCACAGTCACCCCCCGCAACATGGACTACCCTTACTGAACGTGCGAATCGCCCTTGTCACGCCATATTCGTGGAGCTATCAGGGAGGGGTCAACCGTCACGTGGAGGCTCTGGCCGAGGAGTTCATCGGCCGCGGAGACCACGTCAGGGTAATCGCGCCCTTCGACCCGCCCGATCGCCTCAGCAAGGCTCTCCACCGCGCCCCCGCCGAGCCAAGGGAGATGCCGGACTACCTGATCCCGGTCGGCCGAACCGTCGGGATCGGGGCCAACGGCGCCGTCTCCAACCTCTCGGTCTTCCCCGAGGGCATCACCGCCACCCGCCGGGCGCTGCGCCAGGGCGGATTCGACGTCGTCCACGTCCACGAGCCGATCGCGCCGCTGGTCGGTTGGGACACGGCGCTCAGCTCCGAGACGCCGGTCGTCGGCACCTTCCACGCCTACTCGACCAAGGCCTTCCCCAACCACACCGCGACCGCGCTCGGCGCCCGACGCGTCGTCAACAGGCTCTCGGCCAAGATCGCCGTATCCGAGGCAGCCGCCTGGACCGGGAAGCGCTGGTTCGGCGGCAGCTACGAGATCGTCCCCAACGGAGTCGACCTCGCCGCCGCGCCCAGCGGTCCGAAGGAGCCCAGCGATGAGTTCCGGATCCTCTTCGTCGGCCGCCCCGAGGAGCGCAAGGGCCTTCCATTCCTGCTGACCGCGTTCGGTGCTCTGGTCGACCATGCGCCGGCGCGGCTGACCGTGATCGGCGCCTCCGAAGCCGATGTCTTGCGCTATGCCCAGGACCCCGAGTTGATGAGTTCGATCGACGCCCGTGGTCGCGTCTCCGGTGAGCAGCTCTGGCAGGCGCTCCACAGCGCCGACGTCCTCTGTGCGCCATCGCTCTCCGGTGAGAGCTTCGGCATGGTTCTGACCGAGGCATTCGCCACCGGCACTCCGGTGATCGCGTCCGCGATTGCCGGCTACAGCGATGTCGTCACCGACGGCCTCGACGGCGTCCTGGTGCCGCCCGCCGACGCCCAGCGCCTCGCCGAGGAGCTGCAGCGCGCCCAGCACGACCCCGCGCGGATGCGGGAGATGGGCAGGGCCGCGAGGCGCAGCGCCGAGCGCTACGCCTGGCCCCGGGTTGCCGATGCCGTCAGCGGCGTCTATCAGCAGGCGATCGAGGCTCCGCGCCCGGTTACGAGGAGCGAGCGGATCGCGCGCCGGGTCGGAATCGCCTCCGCCGACGGCCGCCCGCGCCAGCCCGCCCGCCGCCTCCCCTCGCTTGACCCAGACCCTGCCGACACGGGCACGGGCCGGCGCCGGGTCGCCCGCAGGGTCGGCCTCGGGGTCGCCGCGATTCTCGGCATCGGCCTGACCGCGGTTGCAGCCAACAAGATCGGCGTCGACAAGGTCATCGCGAGCATCGTCCGCTCTGACCTCACCTGGGTCCTGATCGCCCTGGCGCTGATGTGCGCTTCGCTCTTCTTCCGCGCCGCGTCCTGGTACGCGATCGTCCGTGCGGCGCTCCCCAACCGCCCGGTCCGCCGCCGCGACGTCACCTCGGCGACGATGATCGGCGTGCTGATGTCGGCGACGCTGCCGGCGCGCCTGGGTGAGCCGGCACGCGTGATGTCGCTCTCGCGCCGCACCGGGCGAATGCGCGAGACGATCCCCGTGCTGCTCGGGACCCTGGTCTCGCAGACCATGCTCAACATCGTCGCCCTGGTGCTGCTCGGAGCGATCATCGTCTCGACCACCGACCTCTTCCATTCCGGGACCCAGAAGCTCTTCTGGTTCAGCTCGTTGCCGCTGCTGGTGCTCCTGGTGGTGCTGATCGCGCCGGCGCTGATGCGCCGCAACGGCAACGGCCGCCTGGCGCGGATCGGCGCCGGCATGCGCAGCGCCCTGGTCCAGGTGCGACGCGGCCTCGTCGTCTTCCGCAATCCCAAGCGCGGCGCCTTCGCCGCCGCCGCGCAGCTCGGCGCCTGGGCGATCCAGCTCGCCTCCTGCTGGGCACTTCTGTTCGCGCTCGGCCTCAACCACGAGGCGGGCATCGGCGCCGCCGCGGCGGTTCTGTTCGCGGTCAACGTCACCGCGGTCGTCCCTGCGACCCCGTCCAACATCGGGGTCTTCCAGCTGGCGGTGATCAGCGTCCTTCACACCGGCTTCGGCATCGGCACGGCCGACGCCCTCGCCTACGGCGTCATCCTGCAGGCGGTCGAGATCGCCACCGCCGTCATCCTCGGCCTGCCGGCGTTGGTCCGCGAGGGCCTGACCTGGTCCGACCTGCGGGTCCAGGCGCTGTCCGCGGCCCCGGTACGGCTCTCGCCGACACCGCCCGCCCGAAGCACCCCCGCCCGCGAGGGCGTCCCGCTCTAGGCCTCAGCGGCCACCGGGTCCTCTTCGCTCGGGTCCTCCTCCGGGGGAAGCTCGCCTCCACGCTCGGAGCCGGCGATCACCTCATCGGGCGCGGAGTCTTTCGGGATGAAGCCGGACTTCATCCCGAAGTAGACCGCCTGCGGGTGATGGGCGATGATCGCGACCGTCGACTGCTCGGGCGTGACCGCGAATCCGTCAGAGAGGGTCATCCCGATCTGCTCGAGGCCGAGCAGGCGCCAGACCTTCTCGTGCTCGGACTGGTCGGGGCACGCCGGATAGCCCCAGGAGTAGCGCCGGCCCTGGTTTGCGCCGATGCCGAGCTCACTGCGGACCGTGGCGTGAAGCCACTCGGCCAGCCCCTCCGCGGACTGCACGCCGAGGCCGTGGACATAGAGCTGCTCGGCGAACTCACCGTCCGACTCGAGCCTCGCCATCAAGTCGGTGACCTCCGGGCCGACGGTTACCCCCTGCAGGGCGACTACGTCGCGCTCGCCCGACTCAAGTGGCCGGAAGAAGTCCGTCAGGCAGATCCGGTCGTGCTTCGGCTGGCGCGGGAAGACGAGGCGCTCGAGCTCGACGTCGGGTGCCTCGGGGTCGAAGATGACCAACTCGTTGCCGGCGGCGTTGGCGGGGAAGTAGCCGAGCCGGGCTCGAGGGTTGAGGTAGTCCTGCTCGCGCCACATCCGTTCCAGCCGCGACGAGAATCCTTCCTCGGTGCCGTCGCCCTCGACGATCGCCCTCCACTCCTCGCCCTTCTTCCCGCGCCCGCCCCAGTGGAGCTTGAAGAGAACGTGGCGGTCGAGATGCGGGTAGACGTCGCCGAGGTCGACCGCGATCTCGCGGGCGCCCCAGAAGGGCGGCTCGGGGACCGCGACGTCGGTACGCGCGGCGGAGCGGACGCTGTCGTCGGTGGTCGGGGGAGCGTCGTCGGCGACGACCACCTTCTCCCGCAGCGCCTTCGCCTCGTCCCGGATCCGCTCAACCAGCGCGGACCGCGCCTCGGGATCTACCAGAGCATCCATCGTGTCGAGGCCGGCGAAGGCGTCCTTGCAGTAGAAGACCCCGGGCTCGAAAACCTCGTCCGACTCCTTGCCATGGGGGTAGAGCGCGCGGCGGCCGAAGTCGCGGTTGATCGCGGCGCCGCCGATCAGAACCGGGAAATCGAGCCCGCGCGAGTGCAGCTCGCCGATGCAGGTCGGCATCTGTTTCGAGGTCGACACCAGCAGGGCCGAGAGCCCGATCGCGTCGGCGTCGTTGGAGACCGCAGCCTCGATGATCGTCTCCACCGGAACCTGCTTGCCGAGGTCGATCACGGTGTAGCCGTTGTTGGTGAGGATCGTGTTGACGAGAGACTTGCCGATGTCGTGGACGTCGCCGAATACGGTCGCGATCACCACCCTGCCCTTGGTGTGGCCCTCGATCCGGTCGAGGTAGTTCTCGAGGCGGGCGACTGCGCGCTTCATCACCTCTGCTGACTGCAGCACGAAGGGCAGGATCAGCTCGCCGGCGCCGAACTTGTCGCCGACCTCCTTCATCGCGGGCAGCAGCACCCCGTTGAGCGTCGGCACCGCGCCGATCTTCTCCACACAGTGGTCGATCCAGTCCTCGACCCCGTCCTTCTTTCTGCGCAGGATGTGCCAGTGAAGCGCTTCCTCCGGCTCCATCCCCTCGGTCGGATCGGAGCCCTCTTCGACCTCTTCTGCTCCCTTCGACTCGAAGTGCCCGATGAAGCGCTCGAGCGCGTCCTCGCGACGGTTGAAGACGAGGTCGTCGGTGAGCTCGCGCTCGGCCTCGGTGATCTCCCCGTAGGGGGTGATGTGGTTGGGGTTGACCATCGCCAGGTCAAGGCCCGCCTCGACGCAGTGGTGGAGGAAGACCGAGTTGAGCACAGCCCGGGCTGGGGGGGAGACGCCGAAGGAGACGTTGGAGACGCCGAGGGAGGTCTTCACCCCGGGCAGCTCCTCCTTGATCCTGCGGATTCCCTCGATCGTCTCCACTGCCGAGGGCTTCCACTCGTCGTCGCCGGTGGTCAGCGTGAAGGTGAGCGCGTCGAAGATCAGCGCCTCAGGATTGAGGCCGTGCTCGTCGCAGGCGAGGTCGCGGATCCGCTTGGCGATCTCGACCTTGCGCTCCGCCGTCTTTGCCATACCGACCTCGTCGATCACCAGAGCGATCAGCGCCGCGCCGTGCTCCTTCGCCAGCGGGATCACGACATCGGCCTTATCACGGCCGGCTTCGAGGTTGATCGAGTTGACGATCGCGCGGCCGGGAATCTGCTCGAGCGCGGCCCGGATCACCTCGGGCTCGGTCGAGTCGATCTGGACCGGCGCCGGCTGGGTCAGCGAGATCCGCTCCACCACCTGTCGCATCTGCTCGTCCTCGTCGGAGCGCTCGGTCAGCGCGACGCAGACGTCGAGGACGTGGGCGCCGCCGGTGACCTGGTCCTCGGCAACCTGGACGAGGCCGTCGTAGTCGTCGGCGAGCAGCAACTCCTTGGCCCTGCGCGACCCCTGCGAGTTGACCCGCTCGCCGACCAGGGTCGGGCGCGGCTCCTGTACCAGCGGCGTCGAGGTCATCATCGAGGAGACCTCGATCGGGTCCGGCGCCGGGCGCTCGCCGGGTACGCGACCGGCAACCCGCTCACGGATCGCGGCGATGTGCTCGGGGGTGGTCCCGCAGCAGCCGCCGACGATGCCGACGCCGTGGCGCTCGACGAACTCGCCCAGCGTCGCCGCCAGGGGCTCCGGCTTCTCGGGGAAGATCGTCTCGCCGTCGGGTCCCTGAAGGGGCAGCCCGGCGTTGGGGATGCAGTGCACCGGGAGCGGCGAGTGCTCGCCGAGGTAGCGGATCGCGTCGCGCATGTCCTCGGGCCCGGTCGAGCAGTTGAGGCCGATGACGTCGACGTCGAGCGCGGCCAGGGTCGTGAGCACCGCCGCGATGTCGGTGCCGAGCAGCATCTTTCCGCCCTGCGGCAGCAGCGAGACGCTGGTCTGGATCGGCAGCGTTCGCCCAGTCGCCCGGAACGCCTCGCGGGCGCCGAAGACCGCCGCCTTGACCTCGAGGATGTCCTGCGCCGTCTCGATGATGATCAGGTCGGCGCCGCCCTCGACCAGGCCGGTGGCCTGCTCGGCGAAAACCTCGACGAGCTTGGCGAAGCTGATGTCACCGAGGGTCGGGTCGTCGGATGCGGGCAGGAACCCGGTCGGCCCGATCGAGCCGGCGACGAAGCGCTCCTCGCCGGCCGCCTTGCGGGCGATCTCCGCCGCCCGGCGGTTGATCTCCGGCGTGTGCTCGCCGAGGCCCCACTCGTCGAGCTTGATCCGGCTGCCCTGGAAGGTGTCGGTCTCCACTACCTCGGCCCCGGCCTCGATCATCGAGGCGTGGACCCCCTCGATCACGTCGGGGCGGTTGAGCACGAGCGCCTCGTGGCAGCGGCCCTGGAGGCCGCCGTAGTCGGCCTCGGTCAGCTCGAACTGCTCCAGGGTCGCCCCCATGCCGCCGTCGAAGACGACGACGCGCTCGCGGGTCGCGGCGATGAAGTCGCGCTCAGCGGTCATGGTTCTAGGTGTTGATGATCGGTGGCAATTTGGTCATCTCCATCGATCCCGGCTGTCGCACCGTTCTTGCCTCCGGGGAGGTTCGTCGGTTGCGGCGGCGTCACTGGTCCGGGTCCCTCGGCCGCTCTGGATGGCGGAAGGGCACATGGTAGCGACGCGAGCCGGGCGCTCAGTGGCTGACCGCGGAGAACTCGTGGAACAGCTCGACCAGCCGCGCCGGCGCCTCCAGCTGCGGGCAGTGGCCACACTGCTCGATCACCTCGAAGCGGACATCGGCGACCTCGTTCAGGAGCCGCTCGGCGCCGCTTTGGAAGACCATCCGGTCGCTGTCGCCCCAGACCAGCAACACCGGGCACTCGATTCGCCCGAAGGCGAACGGGTCCTCGAGCTCGGGCAGCAGGCGGCGGCCGCTGGCAAGGATGCGGGCGACGTCGCGGCGGCCCGACATGTGGCTGGTGAAGGCCGAGACGACCCGCGGGTCGACCCCGCGCGGGTGGGCGAAGGCCACCTGGCGGTAGACCTGCCCGACGGCGCCGCGGACGATCGCCTCGGGAAGGGGAACGGGGGAGGCGAGCAACGCGCGGATCATCCGCTCGCCCTCGATCACGTTGAACCAGCCGGCCATGTCGAGCCCGGCCGGGGCGATCGGGACCACGCCGGCGACCGAGCCCGAGAGCTGCCCGTCGGCAGCGGCGCGCAGCGCCGCGCAGCCGCCGAGTGAGTTGCCGGCGACGATCGCCGGCTCGTCGCGGGCGAAGCGGACGAGGGCGCCGCGGAGGAAGCGGTCGAGCTGCGGCAGGATCGGCTGCTCGGGATCGAGGTGCGACGCGGTCCCGTAACCGGGCATGTCGAGGGCGGTCGCCCGGCGGCCGCTGCGGCGCAGCAGATCGAGCACCCCGCGCCAGGTGTCGGCGCTGTCGGACCAGCCATGCAGAAGGATCAGAGGCGGCCCGGATCCGTCCAACTCCAGGGCCCGGGTCTCGAACCCGGCGATGCTCAGACGGTGCTCGAAGAGGACGGGCATTGGCTGGTTGGCCAAGCTACCGGTGCCCACGGATGCCGAGCGCACGGCTGGACATGCAATGCGAGGAAGAAGTCCGGTTCGGTGGGGTGGGGGGATCGTTACCGAAATTTCACCGGGGGTTTAGGGCGCGGCCCTAGGGTCGCGACCATGAGAGCCCACAACGCCACCTGCCGACGCTGCGGATCAATCCTCGACGCGCCCCGCGTCAACCCCCGGACCGGCACCCTCGCGCGCAAGTGCTGCGACTGCTCGAGCTGGCGGCCACTGCCGTCCCGGCGCCGCGCACCCAAACCGACGTGGGACCTTTCAAGCGCCAAATAGGCACCTCAAAGGTCCCACCCCTGCACCGACCGCCCAGGGCCGAGGTGCTACAGAGGTTCCGCGGCTGCGCACAGCGGCGGTGGGGCTCGGCCGGTCTTGGGTTCAGTCGCGCTTGCCGCGCCCGTAGAGCAGCTTGATGCCGCGCCCGAGCAGCTTCGTCGTCTTCGCCTTGTAGGGCAGCATGTGCATGTCGCGCTTCGGGGCGAAGCGGGTGACCAGGATCGTCTGCTGCTTCGTGTACTTGCGGATCCCGCCGGCGCCGTGGCGCGAGCCGAGGCCCGACGTCTTCCAGCCGCCCATCGGCAGCTCCAGCGCCACGTAGTTGATCTGGGCGTCGTTGACGCAGACGACCCCCGCCTCGATCTGGCGCGCGATCCGCTCCCCCTTGTCGGCGTCCCTGGTGAAGACCGACGCCTGGAGTCCATAGGGAGAGTCGTTGGCGAGGCGGATCGCCTCCTCCGTGTCTGCGACCTTCATCACCGGCAGGGTTGGGCCGAAGGTCTCCTCGGTCATCGCCTCCATCGTGTGGTCGACGTCTACGAGCATCGTCGGCTCGTAGAAGTCGCCGCGGCCCTCGCCCTTCTTCCCTCCGACAACCACGCGTGCGCCCTTGGCGACGGCGTCGGTGACGTGAGAGTGGATCAGGTCGACCTGGGGCGGCGATGTGATCGCGCCCATGTCGACCGAGCCCGGGCCTCCCGGGGCGCCGTGGCGCAGCGCCCGCACCTTGGTCTCGATCTTCGAGACGAGCTCGTCGTAGATCGGAGCCTCGGCGTAGACGCGCTCGACCGAGATGCAGGTCTGGCCGGCGTTCTGCATCGAGTAGTGGACCGCCGAGTTGGCGGCGCGCTCGACGTCGGCGTCGGCGCAGACGATCATCGCGTCCTTGCCGCCGAGCTCGAGGCCGACCGGCGTCAGTGACCTTGCGGCTCGCTCCGCGACCTTGATCCCGACCTCCGTGGAGCCGGTGAACATGACGAACCCGACGTGGTCGATGAGCTCGCTGCCGACGTCGCCGCCGCCGATCGCGAGCTGAAAGACGTCCTCGGGCAGCCCGCACTCGTCGAGCATCTCGGCCATCAGCATCGAGGTCATCGGGGTAAGGCTGGCCGGCTTCAGGATCACCGAGTTGCCCGCCGCGAGCGCCGGGATGCAGTCGCCGAACGAGTTCGTCAGCGGGTAGTTCCAGGGCCCGATGACGCCGACGACCCCGACCGGGGCGTAGCGGACGATCAGCTTCCGGCCGATGACGAAGGGCGAGCTCGAGCGAACCTTCTCGTCGGCCAGGTACTTGGGCGCGTTCTTCGCCCAGAAGCCGAAGGCGGCGGCGGCGTAGGAGACCTCGGCGAGCTGTGCGTCCTCATAGGTCTTGCCGTTCTCGGCGACGATCGTGCGAACTATCCGCTCCGAGTTGTCGGTGACCCACTTCTGGGCGCGGCGCAGGATCCGGCCGCGACCCTCGAATCCGATCGCCTCCCAGGATGGCTGCGCGCGACGGGCCCTCTCGGCCAGGGCGGCGACGTCCTCTGGGCCGATCGCGGGGACGGTGGCGATGCGCTCACCGGTCGCCGGGTTGATGACGTCGATGCTCCTCGCCGGGGTCGAACCGTTGCCCCCCGATCCGCTGCCCGTGGTATTCGCCTCAGTGCTGGTGCCGCTCTCCACCGTCTGTCTCCTTCGTCGGCGCTGCTTTCTGCTGGGTGCTCGACCGAACCTTACTCCGCAAGCGCCGGAACGAGGGACCTTCAGCTGATCCTCAGGGACTCGGCACCAGCCGGTACACCGGCCCGTTCTCGCTGGCGACGTAGAGGCGCCGCCCCGGGCCGAGGCCGAACGAGGTCAGCGCCGCGAATCCGAGTCTGCCCGGCCGCAGCTTCACGGCGGCGAGGTTGCGGTCGTTGCCGGCCGCGCCGCGCCGCAGCCCGAGGGCCCCGATCCGGCCGCTGCAGTAGTCGCCGTGGAGGTAGCGCCCTCGCAGCCGCGGCAGCGCTGGATCGTGGATCACGTAGCCGCCGATGATCGCGCAGTTGCCGTCGGCATGGGGCTGGGTGAATACCGGCGCCACCGTGCGGCCGGGGTCAGGGGTGCCGGCGTTGGGGCAGAGCGCCCCGCAGGCATAGGGCTCGGAGCCCTCGAACGCGTCCCAGCCGAAGTTGGCGCCACGGGCGGCGCTCAGCGGCAGGTAGTCGAGCTCCTCGAAGCGGTTCTGGCCGACGTCGGCGATCAGGATCCGGTCGCCGCTCCTCGGTCGCCGCTCGAACGAGAATCGGAACGGGTTGCGCAGCCCGTAGCTGAAGATCTCGTCGCGGCCGGGCCGCCCCACGAATGGGTTCGAGCGAGGCACGCGATAGGGGCGACCCCCGGGAGAGGGCCGCGGGTTCACCCGCAGGATCTTGCCGCGCAGGCTTCCGAGGTCCTGGGCGTGGTTGAAGACATCGCCGGGGTCGGCGCCGTCGCCGATCCCCGAATACAGAAATCGCCCGCGGAACTGGAGCTGGCCGCCGTTGTGGTTCGGATAGCCGGGCGGCTGGGCGACGGTGATCAGCGGGCGCCGCGAGGAAGCGGGGGCGAACTCCGGCCGAGCGCGTCTGTACTCGTCAATCTGGACGTCGCCGGCGCTATTGGTGTACTGAACGTAGAGGTGCCTGCTGCGACGGTAATCGGGCGGGAAGGCGAGGCCGAGCAGGCCCCGCTCCAGGGCGCCCCCGTTGACGCGCGCGGAGATGTCGAGAAAGGGGCGGGGCAGCCGTCGCCCGTGGCGCATGAGCGCGATCCGGCCATCGCGCTGGACTACGAAGAGGAGATGCGGGAAGCCCGGGGCGCCGGTCACATATGTCGGGCTGTCGAAATCCCCGATCCTCTTCAGTGCCACTGCCTGCGCGCTCGCCGGCGCGGCGGCGCAGATCAGCAGCGCCGAGACGAGCGCGAGCCGCAGCGCCGAGACGAGCGCGAGCCGCAGCGCCGAGACGAGCGCGAGCCGCAGCGCCGAGACGAAGCCCCGCCACGCCGCAGCGCCGGGCCTCTCGGGTCGGGCGTGCGGGCGCAGACGAGCTCGCCGGCGAGCGCCTCTGGGATCCGCCTCGCGGACGTGTCGCCCTCGGCCAACCCTCACCACCGCGTCGAGTGGACGATCGCCCTCGGTATGCGGGGTTTTTCGTCCACTCGAGGGGTCATGGGGCTAGCCCCGGACGAGCCTGTAGACAACCCCGTCAAGAGAGCAGACGTAGAGGCGACCGTCGGGGGCTTCACCGAAGGAGGAGACGTGGGCGACGTTGAAGCCGAGGGCGCGGTCGTCGACGGCGCCCGAGAGCTTCGGGATGAAGCTGCGCAGCTCGCCCCGGCAGAAGTCGGCGTAGATGTAGCGGCCGCGCAACGTGGCCAGCGAGGGGTCGCGGACGACGTAGCCCCCGGTCACCGAGCATCCCTCGGCGTGGCTGTAGGCGAGGATCGGCGAGAGGGTGCCGCCGGGGTCCACCGTGCCGCCGTTGGGGCAGACGGGATCACCGCAGTCGTAGGGCTCGAATCCCTCGAACGCGTCCCAGCCGAAGTTGGCGCCGCGAGACGCCGGGAAGGTCTCATAGTCGATCTCCTCGTAGCGGTTCTGGCCGACGTCGGCGGTGAGGATCCGGTCGGGGCCCTTGCGGACCTGCTCGATGCTGAAGCGAAACGGGTTGCGCAGTCCGTAGCTGAAGATCTCATCGCGCCCGGGGAGGCCGACGAAGGGGTTCGTGCGAGGCACACGGTAGGGGCGCCCGGACTTCGAGATGCGGGGGTCTATCCGCAGCATCTTGCCGAGCAGCGAGTCGAGACTCTGGGAGTTGTTGCCCGGGTCTCCCGACAAGCCTCCATCGCCGCTGCCGATCAGGAGGTCATCGCCGTGGAAGACGAGCTGGCCGCCGTTGTGGTTGGGCGCGCCGGGGTGGGGGACCGTGAGCACGGCCCGCCGGCTGGAGCTCAGCGCCCGGGTCGGGTCGGTTCGGCTTCGCAGGAACTCGTCGACCTGGATGCTCCCGTCGAGGTCGGTGTAGTAGACGTAGAAGCGGCGGCTGCTGCGGTAGTCGGGCGGGAAGGCGACCGAGAGGAGGCCGCGCTCGATGAAGCCGCTCTCGACCATGCCGCTGATGTTGAGGAACGGCCGGCGGAGGGTGCTGCCGGAGCGCACGACCCGGATCACGCCCGCTCGCTCGACAACGAAAAGCAGCTTCGGGTATGCGGGTGCGCCTGCCGCGAGCACGGGGTCGGAGAAATCTCCGATCTTGTTGAGGCGGACCCCGCCGACACCGCTTCCCGCGGGTTGGCCGGCCGCCGCGGAGGCGGGGATGGCCAGCAGCGCGAGCACTGCTGCCAGAAGCGCCCGTCGCATCCTCACCGCTTCGGCACCAGGCGGTAGACGGGGCCATCGAGCGAAGCGACGTAGACGCGCCCGCGGCTGTCCTCGCCAAAGGAGCTCGGTGAGCCGACCGATACTCCAACCCGCCGCGCGCTTCGGACCCTCCTCAACCGTGGGGCGATGCTGCGGAGCTGCCCCTTGCAGATGTCTGAGAAGAGGTAGCGGCCGAAGAGGCCCCGCAGCTTTCGGTCGCGGACGACGTAGCCGCCGATCACCGCGCAGCCGCCGCTGTTGTGGCTGTAGGCGAAGATCGGCTTCGTCGTCCCGCCGGGATCGGGGGTACCGCTGCTCTCGTCGGTATAGGGCGCGAAGCCCTCGAAGGCATCCCAGCCGAAGTTGGCGCCCGAGGCGCCGCCCAAGCGTCTCGTAGTCGATCTCCTCTGTTCGGTTCTGGCCGACATCAGCGAGGAAGATCCGTGGCTTCGACGCGGTCACCCGGTCGATCGCGATCCGGTACGGGTTGCGCAGCCCGTAGCTGAAGATCTCGTCGCGGCCCGGGCGCCCGACGAACGGATTCGAAGCCGGGACGCTGTAGCTGCGCGGCCCGGGAGGGTTGCGGGGGTCGATCCGGATCAACTTGCCGAGCAGCTTCTCCTTGTTCTGGGCGTTGTTGGGTGGGTCCCCTCCGGAGCCCCCGTCGCCGTCGGCGAAGAAGAGGAGGCGGCCGAGGAATTGGAGCTGTCCACCGTTGTGGTTGCTGTTCGCGCGGTGCGCGATCCGGATCACGCTGCGCCGCGAGCCCCGGCTGGCGCGCACGGCGCTGCGGCGCTTGAACTCGTCGACGCGGATGTCGCCGCTGTTGTCGGTGTAGTAGACGTAGAAGCGTCGGGTCCGCTGGTAATCGGGCGGGAATGCGATCGAGAGGAGCCCCCTCTCGGCGCCGTCGTATCCGACCCGGCGGCGGATGTCGAGGAAGGGGCGCCGCAGCGTGCGGCCCTTGCGGATCACCTCTATCCGGCCCGGCTGCTCGACGACGAAAAGCAGCCTGCCTGCCCCCGGCGCCGCTCGCACGTCGACCGGGTGGTTGAAGTTGCCGACCCGCTTCAACCCGACCGCCGCGGCGGCGCCCGAAGGCAGGAGCGCCGCGAGCGCGATCAACGCCGCGAGGGCTGGGAGGGCTGTTCTCGGTCGGTGTCTCATCCTCGGTGCTTCTGGCGGATCGGCGCAGGCCAGTCTTTCCTAAACCCATGACGGAGGGAATTGGACCGCTCTGACATCGCCCCTACTTCTCAGGGTCGATTCTGTAGACGGGCCCGGCCTGCGACGCGGCGTAGATCCGGTGTCGGGAGTCTTCACCGAATGAGGTCAGCTGCGCGACCTCGAGGCCGAGCGCGTGGTCGTCTCTGGCGACGTAGGCGTCCGGCCTCCCGGGGCCTCCGGTCTCGCCGGATCTCCTCGCCGGGCTGAAGCTGCGCAGCTGCCCGGCGCAGTAGTCCCCATAGACGTAGTCCCCCTGTAATCCACCCAGCCTCGGGTCGGAGATGACATATCCCCCGGTAACCGAGCACCCCTCGGCGTGGCTGTAGCTCAGCGCCGGCGGGATCGCCCCGGGCGCCTTCTGGTCAGCGTTGTAGCGGGCGCTCGCCTCGAAGGCCGACCAGCCGAAGTTCATCCCGGGCGCCGGGTCGCCCACGTAGTCGACCTCCTCGAACTCGTCCTGGCCGACGTCGCCGATGGCGAGCGAGACCACCCCCTCTCGAAGCTCGAAGGAGAAGCGCCATGGATTCCGCAGGCCGGTCGCGTAGATCTCGGCCCTGGGGGCGGGGTCGCCGGGGTTCAAGCTGACGATCTTGCCGAGGAACGTGCCGGGGTCCTGGGCATTTCGGTCCGGGTCCCCGGCGGAGCCGCCGTCGCCGAAGCCGACGTAGAGGAGATCGTCCGGGCCGAACTGGAGCTGGCCGCCGTTGTGGTTCTCGTACGGCTGGTCCTGGCGCAGGACGACCCGGGCGCTCGCCGGGTCAGCCCGCACCGGACTCTCCTTCGAGCGGCGGTACTCGACGACCCGGGTGTCGCCGCTCGGGTCGGTGTAGTCGATGTAGAAGAGGCCGCTATCGGCATAGTCGGGCGAGAATGCCATCGAGAGCAGGCCCTGCTCGGAGCCGCTCGAGACGAGGTCGCTGACGTCGAGGAAAGGCTTGGGCAGGGTCTCACCGTCGCGGACGACGCGGATCGTCCCGCCCTTCTCGACGACGAAGAGGTCGCGGCGATCATCCGCCGGCTGGTTGATGTACACGGGCTCGGCGAAGTCGCCGATCTTGGTCAGCCGGAGTCCGGCCGAGGGGGTCTTCGCGGCGCTCGGCGCGGCGGCCGTGGTCGCTTTCGAATTGCCGCCACCGGTTCCCGTACCCGAGCCCGACCCGCCACAGCCCGTGATCGCCGCGGCCGCGGCGAGGGCCGCCAGCAGAGTTGTCGCGCGTGCTCCCATACCCAGTGAACCCTGACAGGCGGCCCGCCTCGGCCGGCCGCTCTGCGGGCGATCCCTAGTTGCCCGAGCCCGAGGGTGGCAGTGACCCCGAGGGAGGGTAGGAGCCGGAACCGCTGTCGGCGTAGCCGGAGGTCGCGTTGGGGTTGGAGGGGGTTCCGGTCGCCCCCGCCTGCGCCACCGCGGCGGGTGCCACCGGGACGATCTGGCCCTTCGAGTTGATCCTCTGCAGCTGCGGCTTCGAGATGATCCGCACGGCGAAGGTGCCGGCCGGGGGCCCGCCACCGACGGTGACCGCGCTCGCCTCGCCACTGAGGCCGGCGTTGATCCGGTAGCGCAGCTTGTAGCTGCCGGCCTTCACCGCCGCCAGCTTCCAAACCGCGAGTCGGGCATCGCCGGGGTTCAGCCTGCCGAAGTCGAAGGTCTTCTGGTTGGCGGTGGTGGCACCCCCCGGCCCGACCGTGCCGGCGGTCTTCGGGTAGCCCCTGTCGAGCAGCCACACGGGGCGGTCTGGGATCGAAAGGCCGGGTTGCGGATCGCGGATCGAGAAGGGCTGGACCGAGGCGATCCCCTCCCGGCCCGCGATCGTGATCGTCACCGCAAGCGCGGGGATCGCCTTGCGGCCGACATTTCGCACACCGAGTCTGAGGAAGGCGTTCTCGTCGAGGAGCTGCCTGGCCGGGAACCTCGCCGCGATGACGTTCACCGGGTAGGAGCCGGCGGGCTCGTTGGCGAACTGCTCCTCGCTGCTGCCCCCGCAGGCGACCAGAAGCACCGCCATCGCGCCGCTGACAAGGGCCGCCCCGGCGATGCGAAGGCTGGCTCCTCCGGCGTTTGGACCGCTCCTCCGCAAGGCGCGGGCAACATACCACGCCCTCGGTCGGATCAAAGCCGGATCCGGGAGGCCTCAAGGCTGCCACGGCGCGCGCGCAGGGGTGGCGGACCGCCAGCGCATCGCATAGACTTCGGCGCCAGACGGGTGGAGCGCCGCGCCGGTGGCGCGCCCGTCGGGAGGAGCAGATGGTCAGATCCGCGGTCGACAGGGCATTCCTACCCGCCAAGTCGCTCTTCGAGCAGGTTGGCGACATGATGATCCTGACCGCCAAGACGATTTCGTCTGCCGTCCGGCCCCCATACCCCTACGGGGGCGAGTTCATCGGCCAGTTCCTGTTCGCCCTTCAGCTCTGCTGGTTCCCGATGATGATCTCCTGCATCGCCTTCGGCTTCGGCGCCCCCGGCCTGCAGGCCGCCAACTTCCTCTCGCTCTTCGGCGCGCTCGACCGCCTCGGCGGCTTCTTCATTCTCGCCTCGATTCGCGAGTTCGCACCCTCTGTGACCGCGGTCGTCGTCGCCGGGGTCGCCGGCACCGCGATCACCGCCGACCTCGGCGCCCGCAAGATCCGCGAGGAGCTAGACGCGCTCCAGGTGCTCGGGGTGGACCCGATCAAGAACCTCGTCGTGCCCCGGTTCCTGGCGCTGGTGCTGATCACCGGGCTGCTCGACGTCTACGCAGTCCTCTTCGGTATCACCGGCGGGATCGGCGCCGAGCTCCTCTATAACCAGCCGCTCGGCGGCTTCTTCGCCACTCTCTTCAACAACGCCTCGGTAACGGACCTGTGGGGCTCAGTCGTCAAGTGCACCGGGTTCGGGGCGATCATCGCCGTGGTCTGCTCCTACAAGGGGATGACTGCGTCCGGAGGGGCGGCAGGGGTCGGGCGCGCCGTCAATGAGGCGGTCGTGATCGCCTTCATCGGCATCTTCGCCTTCAACTACGTCTTCACCCAGACGCTGCTGGCGACCAACCCCGACCTGCAGGCGATCAAGTGAGCGGAGATATCTGATGCAGGGTTGGATGACCGTGCCGCGCGGCTGGCTCGACTCGATCGGGGAGATCTCGCGCTTCTGCGTGATGGTCGCCGGTCAGGTCCTCTCGGGGCGCGTCTTCAAGTTCTTCGGAGAGGCGCTGCGCCAGGCCGGAATTCTGATTCTCGGCTCAACGATGGTGATCTGGGGCCTCGTCTTCATCCTCGGCCTCCAATGCGGGATCGAGGGCGCCTATTTCAACCGCTCGGTCGGCTCGCCCGCCTACGCCGGCGTCTTCGCCGCCTGGTGCGATCTGCGCGAGGTGATCCCCTACGCCTTCGGCTACATGATGGCCGCCAAGGTCGGTACCGGCATCGTCGCTGAGCTCGGTGCGATGCGAATCTCCGACGAGATCGACGCGCTCGAGGTGATGGGGGTGGCGCCCGTGACCTTCCTCGCCGCGACCCGGCTGCTCGCCGCCTGGATGGTGTTGCCGTTCATGTATGTCGCCGCTGTCGGAGTCGGCTTCTTCGCCAGCTACCTGGCGGTGGTCAAGCAGATAGGCGATGTCTCATCCGGCGGCTACCTCCTGATCTTCTGGATGTTCCAGAACCCGCCCGACCTCCTCTTCTCTGTGATCAAGGCGATGGTGATGGCGACCTTCATCGTGCTCGTCGGCTGCTACTACGGCTACACCGCCGCCGGAGGACCGGTCGGAGTCGGCACCGCGACCGCCAAATCGATGGTCCTCAACATCGTCTTAGTCCACATCATCGGGATGATTGGGACCCTTGTCTTCTGGGGGGCCAACCCGAGGGCGCCGATAGGAGGCTGACTTTGCATCAGACACCCGAGAACCCACCCGAGAGCGGCGCCGAAGAGGCTGCGGCAGAGGTTCAGAGCGGCGGCGAGAACTACGCCTTCGAGGAGGCCGAGAAGCGCGCCGATGCGGCCGCGACGCCGCCCAACGCTGCCTCCACGGGAGATCAGGCGGCGGCCGGGCCTCAGGGCGGGTTCGTCTCCGAGGACGGGGCCGAGTTGGGGCGCGACTTCGTCATCCCCGGCGTCGACCCCAACGACCTCGACCCCTACCGCTGGCACACCGGACGCAAGCGCGACCACGGCGGCACCGACGCGATCGAGATCATCGACCTGGTCAAGCAGTTCGGCCGTACCCGCATCCTCAACGGCCTCAATCTCGGCCTTCCCGACGACCAGATCTCGATGGTCCTGGGCCCCTCGGGAACCGGCAAGAGCGTGCTGATCAAGCACATCGTCGGGCTGCTCTATCCCGACTCCGGCGACGTGCTCGTCCACGGCGAGTCGATCCCGAACATGACCGACGACGAGCTCTTCGAGACCCGCAAGAAGTTCGGCCTCCTGTTCCAGGATGGCGCCCTCTTCGGCTCGATGAACATCTTCGACAACGTCGCCTTCCCGCTGCGCCAGCACACCGACAAGGGCGAGGAGGAGATAACCGAGATCTGCACCCGCCGCCTGCGCGAGGTCGGTCTCGGTGAGGCCCACTTCAAGATGCCGAATGAGCTCTCGGGCGGCATGCGCAAGCGGGCCGGCTTCGCCCGCGCCCTCGTCCTCGACCCGGCGATCGTCATGTTCGACGAGCCCGACTCCGGGCTCGACCCGGTCCGCACGGCGCTCCTGTGCGAGCTGATCCGCGAGGTCCACGAGGAGGGTGGCGGCTGCTACCTGGTGATCAGCCACGACCTCGGAACCGCGCGGCGGATCGCCGACTTCATCGCCGTTCTGTGGAAGGGCAAGATCGTCGAGTCGGGCCCGAAGGAGGAGCTTTTCAACTCCGAGAACGACTTCGTGCGGCAGTTCCTGAACGCGGATGTTCAGGGGCCGCTGGCGATGGACTGACGGTCCTCGCCGGGCGGGCTCTGTCACCGGATCGGACCCACCATCCCCTGCGCCGAGCGTCCACATTTCTCCCCTTCGGGCCAACAGACCCCTTATGGTTGGCTGATGCGCCGCATCGGCATCGGGGGTTCGGTTCTGGTCTTGGCCCTCTGGCTCGTGCCGGCTAGCGGCGCCGGCGCCGCGGTCAGCTTCGCGAAGAACCCGCTCCCTGCAGGCGGCACGCCGCTGACCGTCGCCGTCGGCAATCTCGACGGCAAGAAGGGCCCCGACCTCGTCACAGGGCTCTATGAAAATGCGCTCTCGGTGCGCCTCAACAAGGGCAACGGGACCTTCCGGGCGGCAAAGCTGTACCCGACCGGATGCCCCGTCTTCCAGGTCGAGCTCGGTGACGTGACGAGCAACGGGACCAACCTCAAACAGGACGGCAAGCTGGACGCCGCGGTGCTCTGCGTCGCTTTCTCCGGTGACCTCAAGACCCTGGGTCGTCTCGCGGGCAACGGCCGCGGCGGCTTCGGACCGCTGGTCCCCAGTCCGGGCCTCAGTCCAGGCGCGCTCTGGAGCAACCAGCAACCCCAGACCTTCACCCTGGCCCGCCTGCGCAAGTCCGGTCCACCGGTGCTGATCTCCCCGCGGGCGGGCTCGATCCTCGGCCCTGCCCCGTTCTACATCCGCCAGTACTACAACGAGCTCTGCGCGAGCTATGACTGGGTCACTCACGACTGCCTCTCGGTTCCAGCGGGCTGGCCGAGCGTCGCCGGTCCGATCGTCTCTCGCGACGTCAGCGGCGGGGGCCTCGAGGAGGTCATCACCTCCGGCGGCGCAAAGGGCCTTCTTGCCTTCGGGGTCGAGTCGGGGAGGTGGGCGGTTTCCACGCGCGACTTCGGGCCGATTCCGGCAGGGACCGATTTCACCGCTATCGCCACCGGGGACCTCGGCTCCGACGGCCATCCCGACATCGTCACCGCAGCCGGGACCTCGGGCGCCGCCCCGGGCCGGTCTCCGGCCGGTCGGGTCAGCGTCCTCAAGGGCACCTCCGGCGGTGTCGCCGACCGCCCGGCGAAGACATTCGCCTCCGCCCCCGGCGTCCTCAGCGTCGCCGTGGGCGACTTCGACCGCGACGGCAAGCGCGACCTGATCGGCACCAGCTGGAAGTACAACGGCACCACCACGACCGCGGCGGCCTTCGTCCAGCGCGGCGACGGCGCCGGCAAGCTGCGCGCACCGCAGATCGTTCCGCTGGCGACCACGAGTGCGTTCAGCAGGGCGCCGATCCGCGTTGCCGACTTTGACTCAAATGGCAGGCCCGACGCGGTGGCTATCGCTGCAGGCAAGCTGCAGGTCCTGCTCAACAAGTCCACTGCCAAGCACTGAGTGAGCGCCGCAGCGATCCGGCGCTGCCTGCCTCCCGGCGGGTGAGGGGTCCCGCCGGGCGGGGCCATGGTCCCTCGCGCGTGGAGCCCGCCCGCCGGCGGTTCGCGCCGAATTAACCCAGCCTCCGTAGTCTTTCGGCGGTGAGAGCAGGAGAGAGGTTCGGGGCGGTCGCTGCCTGGGCCGTACGGCATGCGCGGGTCGTGCTCGTGGTCAGCGCGCTGGCCGCGCTCGCTGCCGGGCTGACGGCGACGCGGTTGCCGACCGACGCCGGTAGCGACACGCTCGTCGATCGCGACTCGACCTCGTTCCAGGCATCGGAGCTGATCCGGCAGCGCTTCGGCGAGGACCCGGTCGTCGTCCTCGCCAAGGAAGACCTGCGCAACCTGCTCCTGACCAGGAACCTGGGGCAGCTGCTGCGCCTCGAGGGCTGTCTGGCCGGCAACCCTCCGAAGGACGCGAAAGCGATTCCGGGCCCCTGCACGGAGATCGCGAGGATGCACCCGGTCGAGTTCCTCTCCGGCCCGGCGACCTTCCTCAACCAGGCTGTGATCGGGATCGACCAGCAGCTCGGGAAGCGCGTCGCGGTGGCGAAGGCGCAGGCGCGGCGGGTGGCGCTCCTGGTTGCCCGCCGGGCGAAGGCGCAGGGCTACTCGACGGCGCAGGCGCAGACCTTCGGCGGCAAGGCGGCGAGCCAGGTGATGGAGGCATTCCAGCGGCGGTTGTTCGAGGCGGCGGCGCAGTACGGGATCACCAGCCTGCCGCGCCTGACCGACCGCAGCTTCATCTCAAAGGTCGTCTTCGACCTGCGCCAGACAGGCGGGACGCCGAAGGCCAAGCTCGCCTACCTGTTCCCCAACCGCCGGGGGGCGCAGATCATCATCCGGCTGCGTCCTGACCTCAGCGACAGCGAGCGCGACCGTGCGATCGCGCTGATCGACGAGGCTGTCCACGACACCACCCCGAGGCAGGCGTGCGCGTCGGGGAAGACACCGGCACCGTGCTTTGCCCTCGACGGCGGCAGCTACGTGGTCTCCGGCTCGCCGGTGGTGATCTACGGCCTCGCCGGGATCCTCAGGGACGCCTTCCTTCTCCTCTTTGCCGCCGCTCTGGTGATCATGGCGCTGACCCTGCTCGTCGTCTTCCGCTCGCGCCTGCGACTGATGCCGCTGGCGATCGCTCTCGCCGCCACCGGGGTCACCTTCGGGCTGCTGGGGGCGGTCGGCGGCTCGCTGACGATGGGCTCGATCGCGGTGCTGCCGGTGCTGATCGGCCTCGCCGTCGATTACGCGATCCAGCTCCAGGCGCGCTACGACGAGGCGGTCGCCTCGGGAGCGAGGGGAGCGGAGGCCGCGAGGACGGCCGCGGCGCGAGGTGGCCCCGTTATCGGCACCGCCTGCCTCGCAACCGCGGCCGGCTTCGCCGTCCTGCAGCTCTCGCCGACCCCGCTGGTGCGCGGATTCGGGCTGATGCTGGTGGTCGGGATCGGGGTGGCGTTCGGGCTTGCTCTCACCGCGGGGTTTGCGGCGCTGAGCTATCGCAGAGAGGAGCGAGCGGAAGGCGCGCGGCAAGGAGCGAGGGGGAGGGTCCCGGCGTCCGTGGCCGGTCCGCTGGAGCGGGGTGGGGGCGCCGTCGCGAGATTCGGGCGCTCGGTGCTGGCCGTCGCGATCGCCTCTCCGGGGCGGGTTCTGGTCCTCGGGCTGGCGCTGGCGCTCTGCGGGTGGGTCGCCGGGACGCGGACCGAGACGATCTCCGACGTTCGCCAGCTTGTCCCCCAGGATCTGGCCGAGGTCCGCAACCTCAACGAGCTGCAGAACACCACGGGGGTCTCGGGCGAGCTCGACGTCAGCATCCAGACGCCCGACATGACCGACCCGGCCCTGGTTCGCTGGATGGGCGAGTTCAAGCAGCGCGTGCTCGAGGCCAACGGCTTCACCGGCCGCTTCCCCAGTTGCCGCACGGCCGAGATCTGTCCCGGCCCGGCGCTCTCGGATTTTGTCGGCCCGCCGGGAACGCGGGTCTCGCGCGCCGAGATCCGCGGCCTGATCGACGCTCTTCCCGCATACGACCTTCGGGCGGTCCTCTCCCGCAACGAGAGGACGGGCGGCAAGATTGGCGACACCGCCAACATCGCCTTCGGGATCAGGACACAGTCACTCGATGACCAGCAGGCCCTGATCGACCGCGTCCGCTCCGAGGTCGACCCCCCCGGGCCCGGCAACGGGCCGCCCGAGGGCACGACGGTTCGCCTCGCGGGGTTGCCGGTGCTCGTCGCCGAGTCGGCGACCGACCTCTCCAGCAGCCGCTACTGGCTCACCCTCGCAGGCGTCCTCGCGGTCGCCCTGGCGCTGCTGGCCGTCTACCGCTCGTTTGCGCGGGCGCTGGTGCCGCTGATCCCGATCGTTCTCGCCACCGGTTGGTCCTCGCTGGTGCTGGCGGCGATGGGGGTCCCGCTGAACCCGATGTCGGCGGCGCTCGGCGCGCTGGTGATCGCGATCGGAACCGAGTTCAGCGTCATCCTCACCGCCCGCTTCCACGAGGAGCGCAGCGGCGGCAACTCGGTCGGGGAGGCGCTGCGGCGCGCCTACGATCGAACCGGAGCCGCGGTCCTCGCGTCCGGAGCGACCGCGATCGCCGGTTTCGCCGCCCTGATAGCGAGCGACATCCGCATGCTTCGCGACTTCGGTTTCGTCACCGTGATCGATCTCGCCGTCGCCCTGCTCGGGGTGATGCTGGTGCTCCCGGCGGCGCTGGTCTGGGCCGAGTCCGGATTCGTGATCCGGGGAGTGCCGCTGCCGCGAAGGCTCGCCGCCCTGCGGCCGGGCACGGCACGGCGCTGAGCCGATGACCGGCGATTCCCAAGGCGACGGTTCGGGCAAGCGCTCCCGAGGCGCGGCTCCTCGCCGCACACTCGGGCCCTCGTCGCGCCCCGGCGCCCGCTACTCGCTCTTCGTCGGCCTCGCATTTCTCGCCCTGATCATCCTTGCTTTCGTCAACCTGATCACGACCCGCAATGCGGGCACGATCGGCCTCGGCCAGGAGAAGACCGCCCTGCCGCTGCCGGAGTTCGCGGTCCCGGCCGCGGCCGGCGCGCTCGAGGGCGACGCCAACATCGCTCAGGACGACTGCGCCACCTCGGAGAATCCCTGCCCGGCCGACGCCCGCCGCACACCGGCCTGCCGTGTTGCCGGGGCCGACGTGATCCGCGTCTGCGACTACTTCGACCGGCCGCTGGTGATCTCGTTCTGGTTCACCCGGGGAGGGGATTGCGAGAGCCAGCAGGACGTCGTCAGCGCCGCTTACGAGCGCTACCGTGGCCGCGTGAACTTCCTCTCGATCGACGTCCGCGACGATCGTGACTCGGTTCGAGCGCTGATCCGCGACCGCGGCTGGAAGATGCCGGTCGGCCACGACCGCGATGGGGCTGTCTCCAACATCTACCGAGTCGGGGGCTGCCCGACCTTCCTCTTCGCCTATCCGGGCGGAATCCTCGAGAGCGCCGCGATCGGAGAGCTCGGGGTCGGTGAGCTGAGCGAGAGGGTGGGGAGCCTGCTGCGAGCCTCGCGACGCAAGGCCGCGGCCGATGGCTGAGGCACCCGGGTCAGAGCCGGTGCCGGCGCAGGGCTGGGTCGCACCCACGGTCGCATCCGAGTTCCCGGGACTGGGGATCGCCTCGACCGAGGTCGAGGGTCCTTCGGGGCGAAGCCCGGAGGCGGTGCGACAGCGATTGCGAACACTCTCCGACCGCTTCCTGGGTTCCCATGCCGTCCACATGCGCGAGCGCCCCATCCCCTGGGCCTACCGGGTCTTCTTCCGCCAGATCGGGCTCGACCCCGACAGCACCCCGACGCCGGTCGAGGCCCTGGCGCTGGAGCGGATGAAGAGCGGTGCGTTCAAGAGCCGCAGCCAGCTGGATGACGCGCTGACGATTGCGACCGTCGAGACCGGCGTCGCCCTGCGCGCCTTCGACGCCGCCAAGCTCGAGGGCGGGCTCGGGATTCGCGAGTCAGGTCCTGGAGAGGCGCTCGAGGGTGCCGGCAGCCTGGCGCCGGGCACGCTGGTGGTCTGCGATCAGCGCCGCCCACTGGGAATGCTCTTCGGCGCCACCGCCGAGGGGCGCGGCGTCCATCCTGAGACCGACCGGATCACCCTGGCCGCGATCAAGGTCCACGGTGTGCCCGGGATCGCGATCGAAGAGGCGCTCTGGATGGCGGCGAGCGTGATGGCGGTCGGGCGCGGGGATTGATCGCAAGCCGTTGGGGGGTCTAGAATGGCGCCTGACCGTCCGTCAGCCGAAGGGAACGATGCCGGAGCTTCTGAAGCGAAGCACCACCGCAGGGGAGGGCCAGCCTGCCTCAGCCGCCAACCTCGAGGCCCTGCTCGGCGCCGATGAGCGCCTTGCCCGGGTTGAGCTGCGGCGCCAGATCGGCCGCCTCGAGCACGAGCTTGCCGGCCTCTTCGCCTCCGCCTTCCCCCGCAGGGGGATCGATTGGGGCGTCGCGCCCGGCGGCGGTCCCAGGGTCCTCGGGGTGGGTGAGCTCGAGCAGGTCCGCGACGCGCTCGCGACCAGGGTCGCGCAGGCCCGCGCCGCCCTCGATGGCCACGCTGAGGTCGAGGCCGGGAACCGCGAGCTGCTGGAGCAGATGATCGCCGAGCCCGAGAAGCTGAAGTGGGTTCGGATCTCCAACCAGGACATCGGCGAGAGGGGCTGCCGCCACTGGCACTCCCGGCCGCGCTTCGGCCTGCTCGGGATGCTGATCGGCTGGTGGAGGGTCAAGCTCTCCTCCGGTTGCCCCTTATCGGGGGGGCGCCGGGCACCGGCGTCCCGCACCAAGATCTTCGTTAGTGGCCAGGTCACGCAAGAAGCGGCGGCGGGCGCCGGGCGCCCAGCAGCAGCCGAAGCTGCCTCGTAAGCAGTCGGCGGCGCCCGTCGCGAGCGCCCCAGCCGGCCGTCCCTCGGGGGATCAGCGCCCGCCGGCGCCGTGGGGATCCTTCCCGCTGCAGGAGCTGGCCGTTGCGGTCGCCCTGGTCATGCTCGCCATCGGCTTCTTCGCGACCAACCCGATCGCGCTTGCCACCGGGGTCGTCCTCGGCTGCCTCGCGGGGCTCGAGCTCTCGGTGCGCGAGCACTTCGCCGGCTACCGCTCCCACACCACCCTGATCGCCGGCGCCGCCTTCGTCCTCACCGTGGGAGCCCTCTTCTACGCCGCCCACCTGGTCCTGATCGTCTGCCTCGCGATAGGAGCTGCCGTCTTCGCCGCCTGTTTCTTCCTCCTGCGCCGAGCCTTCCAGAAAGCCTCCGGAGGCCTCAGCTTCCGACCAGGCGGCCTCCGCGGCTGAACCCGAGCGCCTGCCCGCCGCCAGACGGGCGGGGATTGCCCGCGGCGAAGGGCGCTGCCGGCGAGTCCTGATCCCAACGGTCCGGCGACAGGTGATTCATCTCACCGGTCCGATCTTGGGCCCCGCGGCATCGCTTGCGTGGTTTCCGGGCCCATGGCCCCCGAAACCACGCAAACTTCACGTCCGGAGGGCCCGGCCGTTGAGGGCCGGGCCCGATGGTTGAGCGAGGGCCCCCACCGGCGCCGCCCGCCCACCAGCCCTATCCCACCAACCCCTATCCCGCCAGCGCCGGTTCCCCGACCATCCCCTCACAGCCCCTCGTCTTAGTCTCGAGCTCCGTCGCCAGCATCAACCGCTGCCGATGGGTCAGTGTCCCCACCCGCTTGTTCTCGTTCAGGGCCAGGGAGAGGAGGAACTTGCGGGCGCGGGTGCGGCCCCATCGGCGCTGGGCGGTCAGCAGCTCGGCCAGGGTCATGCTCTCGGTCTCCCAGGGCCCTTCGCGGACGACGTCGGCCGCAGAGCGCTCGCCGTGGGCGATCGAGCGCTTCAGCGCGGCCCGTGCGAGGCGAACGCGGTTGGCATGTGCGAGGGCCTGCATGTGCTGTGGGGCCTGCCTCGACGTGCGCCTGGCAGGGGACTTGATGGAAGCCTGAGGTGCAGGGGTAATCGGAGCTGCGTCCACTTGGACTCCTCCCTTCAAGGAATCGATGACTGAATGGGTATCTCTCGTTCCGCACCCCGGGAAGTCATCCGAGACGTGGGGGGCATGTTCCTCTCTCGTCGCCAACCTGCCCCGGGGGCGTGCGCTGCGCGGGAAGGTATGCGTTTGGCGGCGCGCGCGTCAACTCGCACCACCGAATTGGCCGGATGGCGTTCGCTAAGAGCAACATTTTCACGCCGGATATCCCTTGTCCAGATTTGGACAAGGCAGAAACTCCCCCGATTGGGGGATGTAGCAGTTCCGTCACACAGATTTCACGGTCCCGTTACGGGGCGCGCGTTCTGCGCCGTGTGGCTACCCGAAAGCGATGACCGAGGCTGGTCTAGGACCGCGGCAGGTCGGGGAAGTCGGTGATCACGCGCTCCAGCGTCGCCAGCGCCCGGTCGAGATGCTCAGGCTCGTGCGTTGCCATCAGGCTGGTCCGAAGCAGCGCCCCGCCCGGCGGCACCGCCGGGTGGATCGCGACGTTGGTGTAGACGCCGGCGTCGAAGAGCGCCTTCCAGAGCAGCACCGCCTGCCAGTCCTCACCGACCATCACGGGGACGATGGGGGTCGTTGCCTCGGTTCCATCCGGGAGGGTTCCCGGCTCGATCACGACGAGGCCGAGGTCGCGCAGGCCCTGGCGCAGGTAGGCGGCGTTGGCGAGCAGGCGCTCGAACAGCTGTGGGCCCTCGGAGCGGATGATCCGCAGCGCCCCGAGCGCGGCGCCGACCGCCGCCGGCACCGCCGAGGCGCTGAAGATGAACGAGCGCGAGGAGATCCGCAGGTACTCGATCACGTCGGCGGGAGCGGCGATGAAGCCGCCGCAGGAGGCGAGGCTCTTGGAGAAGGTCCCCATCCGCAGGTCGACCTCGTCCTCGAGACCGAAGAGCTCGCAGGCGCCCGCGCCGCGCTCTCCGAGGACTCCGACGCCGTGGGCCTCGTCGACCATCAGCCGGGCGCCGTAACGGTTGCAGAGCTCGACGATCGGCGGCAGATTGCAGAGGTCGCCCTCCATCGAGAAGACGCCGTCGACGATCACCATCACGCCGCCGCCGTCGCCGACCGCGCGCTCGAGCATCTTCTCCAGCTTGTCCATGCGGTTGTGGCGGTAGGGGCGCAGCTTGGCGCCGGAGAGGCGGCAGCCGTCGAGGATCGAGGCGTGGTCACCGGAGTCGCAGATGACCGTGTCGCCGGGTTCCAGGATCGTGCCGATGCAGCCGACGTTCGACTGGTAGCCGGTGGTGAAGACGATCGCGTCCTCGGTCTGCATCCATTCCGCAAGCTCGCGCTCGAGCTCGAGGTGAAGGGGGGTGGTGCCGTTGAGCAGTCGTGAGCCGGTGACGCCGGTGCCGTAGGTCTCGAGCGCGTCGCGGGCCGCCTGCTTGACCCGCTCGTCGGTGGTCAGGCCGAGATAGTTGTTGGAGCCGAGCATGACCGTCTCGCGCCCCTCCATCTCGACCACAGGGCCGGCCTGCGAGGTCAGCAGGCGGAAGTAGGGCAGGACATCGGCCTCCCGGGCGGCGGCGAGCTGCTCGACCCGGTCGTGGGTATGGACTTTGGAGAAGACGTCCTTGGGGGCGCGGGCGGTTTCGGTCATATGGGGAAGTTTGGCATCTACCCTCGCTGCTGTACGTTGCCCCGCATGGCTGAGGTCAAGATCCGCACGGTCGAAGGCAAGCGCGACCTGAAGCGCTTCGTCGCCCTGCCCCATCGCCTCCGCGCCGACGACCCGCAGTGGGTGGCGCCGCTGAACTTCGAGCGGATGGGGTTCCTCGACCGCTCCCGAAATCCCTACTTCGAGCACGCCGAGGCCGAGTACTTCCTAGCCGAGCGCGACGGCGCCCCGGTCGGTCGCATCACCGCCCAGATCGACAGCCGCTGGGACTCCTACCAGGGGGGCAGCGACGGGATGTTCGGCTTCTTCGAGTCCGAGACCGACCCCGAGGTCGCGGCCGCCCTCCTCGACGCGGCCTGCGGGTGGGTCTCCTCGCGCGAGCGCAAGCGGATCATCGGGCCGATGGACTTCACCACCAACGACGAGTTGGGGATCCTGATCGAGGGCTTCGAGCGCCCGCCGATGATCCTCCAACCCTGGCACCCGCCCCACTACCAGCACCTGATCGAGGGCCAGGGCTTCGGCAAGGCGATCGACCTGCTGATGTGGGAGCTGCAGTTCGGAAGCCTGAAGGAGGGCGAGCGTTTCGACCCGGCGATTCACGAGGCGGCCGAGAGGGCCCTGCACGAGGAGGGCATCACGATCCGAAACATGCGCAAGAGCGACCTCGCCAACGAGGTCCGCCGTTTCATGGAGGTCTACAACGAGGCCTGGGGAGACAACTGGGGGTTCGTTCCCGTGACCGAGGCCGAGGTCGAGTTCCAGGCCAAGAACCTGAAGCAGGTGATCGACGAGAAGTGGACCTGGATGGCCGAGAAGGACGGTGAGGTCGTCGGCGCCGCCCTCACCCTGCCCGACATCAACCAGGTGATGGCCAAGCTCGACGGCCGCCTGCTGCCCTTCGGCTGGGCCCGCTTTCTGCTCGGCCGCCGCAGGATCGACCAGTGCCGGGTCTTCGCCCTCGGGGTCAAGCACGACTACCAGCACACCGGCGTCGCCGCCAGCCTCTACCTCAAGCACATCGAGGAGGCCGGCAAGCCGGGCGGGATCACCGGCGGCGAGATGGGGTGGATCCTGGAGACGAACGGACCTATGAATCGGGCGATGGAGGGGATGGGGGGGACTGTGGTCAAGCGGTACAGGATCTTCGAGAAGTCGCTCTAGTTGCCCGCAATTAGCGCGGTTTCCATAAGACCGGGCTCCAGCCGCCAGTCCCATCGCTAGAGTCGCGGGATATGAGCGTTTGGCGGGCCGAAAGCGAGATTGACGGCGATGTTGTTGCCGAGGAGGATGTTGAGGCGGGAGCGGGCGACGACGTCCGGGCGCTGCCGCTGCCCTATCAGCAGGCGAAGCCGCCGGTTCTGAGCAGCGAGGTTCGCAGCGCTGCGCTGGCCGCCGCCGGTGGAGTCCTTGCGGGAGCGGCCACTGTCGCCGCGGTCCGCGCCGTCGGCGCCGCCGGCACCCGCAGGCGCTCTTCGAAGCGGATATCGCGCCGCCACTCGGCTCCGGCGAACATCGTCGCCAGCCGCTCCTTCCTCGTGGACGTTCACCTGCTCGGACGGTGAGCCGGGCGCTCGAGGCCGAGGTCCGGCCCCCCTGGCCCTTCCGCTTGCCGGCCGCAGGCGGCGGCGACCGGGTGATGCGGGTCTCGGGTGGCGTCGCCACTCGCCTCCTCCACGTCGACGAGGCGCCGGTCCTGGTCCACGCCTGGCAGCCGGGAGCGGACCTGGTCCGATTCCGGGCCGAGCCGGTGCCTCGATCCGAGGTCACGGCACCACGGCTGGTCGGCTCACCGGCGGCCGATGAGCCGGCCGGCCCTCGCCAGCTGCGGGTGGCGATGGAGCGGATGCGATTCGCGCTCGGTGTTGACGACGACCTCGGCGACTTCCACCGCTCCTTTCGCCGCGACAGGCTGCTGGGACCGCTGCTGCGGCGGCGCCCTCACCTGCGGCCCCGCCGCCGGCCCTGGCCCTGGGAAGCCCTCGCCTGGGCGGTCACCAACCAGCTGATCGAGGCATCCCGAGCCGCCCTGATCCAGCGCCGGATCGTTCGCCGCTGGGGCCCGCGCATCGGCGACGGCCGCGACGCGCTGCGCGACGTTCCCACTGCCGCGGTGCTCGCCGGCCGCGCCCCGGCCGAGCTCGAGTCGGTCGATCTGGCGGCGCGGCGCGCGATCGCCCTGCGTGAGATCGCGCGCGACGTCGACCGCGGCCGCTGCGATCCCTCCGACCCCCGTTTCGACGCTCGCCTTCTGGCCCGCCGCAACATCGGCCCGTGGACGGTCCAGTGCCTCGGCCTGCATGGGCGCGGCGACCCCGATTCGCTGCCCGCGGGAGACCTCGCCTACATCAAGCTGGTCGGCCGCCTGGCCCACCTCGGACGCCGGGCCACGATCGCCGAGGTCGAGGAGTTCTACGCCCCATACGCGCCCTATCGCGGTCTCGCGGGGGTGCACACGCTTGCCGGACTCCATCACCTCGTCGCCCAGGGCGGCCCCCAGTCTCTCGCGGCATGATCTCCGGCATTCGAGCCCTCCGCACCTCGCCCAGCAGAGCGCTGCATCCGGCCTTGAAGCGATTTTCCGCCGCGCTGGACGAATCCCCGATACATGCATCTGGACGCAATGCCGATGGGACCGGGTGGTGGATGACGAGCCCCCCTGGGAGAAGAGCCGTACGACCGAGCAACTGGCCGAGTTCCTCGACCTGATCTCCTCGGAGGAAGACGAGGCCGCGGCGCTGGGCGTCGCCGCCGAGCGCGCCGCCCGGGAGTTCGGGGCCGAGGCGGCGGCGATCGTCGGCCCGGAGGTCGAGTTCAGCACCGGGTTCTCCGCGGGCGGAGCCGGCGAGGCGCTGTCCGGAGCGGTTGCCACCGGGCGGGCCGACCGGGTCGACATCGCAGGCGTCGGTGCCTGTCACGTGGCCGCCGCGCCGATCGATCGCGACGCTCGCCTGTTCCTGATCGTCGCGCGCTCAGAGCCGCGGGCCTTCGGCACCGAGGAGCTCGGGCTGCTGCGCGAGATGGCACGCATCCTCGAGGTCGCCACTCATTTCCTCGGCAGCGGCGGCACCGAACGCGAGCTGCGCCAGCGCGCCGAGAGGGAGATGAGAGAGCGCAAGCAGGCCCAGGCCGACTACCGCAACCTGGTCGAGAGCCTGCCTGCGATCGTCTACACCGCCGAGATGGGTGAGCAGGGCCGTTGGCGCTATGTCAGCCCCCAGGTCGAAGAAATCCTCGGATACTCCCCGGAGGAGTGGCTAGCCGACCCGGGGCTGTGGGCGCGCCTGGTGCACCCCGAGGACCGGCACAAGGCGTTCTCGCTGGAGTCGGTGGAGCGGGTCGGGAAGCGAAACCCGCCGATCGACTACCGGATGATCACCCGCGACGGCGACGTCGTCTGGGTTCTCGACAAGGGCATGCTCGACTTCGACGCCGACGGCGTGCCGGTCTGGCACGCCGTCCTCTACGACATCACCGGGCGCAAGGCCGCCGAGCAGGGCTTCGAGCGCAGCGCCGCCCAGCAGGCCGCCGTCGCCCGCCTCGGCGAGCGGGCGCTCGCCGGCGACGATCCGGCGACGCTGATGGATGCCGCAACCGAGCTTGTCACTGAGACCGAGGGGGTCGAGCACGCCTGCATCTGGGAGCTTCCCCAGGAGGGCCGGGCGCTGGCCCTGCGGGCCGGCCTCGGCCGGGCCGACAGGCCGGAGGGCGGTCGGGTCTCGGCGACCCGCGACTCCCACGCCGGCGCCGCGGTCGAGTCCGGCCTGCACGTGATCGTTGACGACTGGAGGACCGAGAGCCGCTTCACCATGCCCCCCGCCCTGAGGGTACTCGGCATCCGCAGCAGCCTCGCGGTGGTGATAGGGGGCCAGAAGCAGCCCTTCGGCGTCTTTGACGTCCACTCGACGGAGGCCAACCGCTTCACCCCAAAGGACGTCCACTTTCTGCAGTCGGCGGCCAACGTCCTCGCTGACGCGATCGAGCGGCGGCTCGCCGACGACGCGCTCCGCCACCGCGTCTTGCACGACGCTCTCACCGGGCTGCCCAACCGGCTCCACTTCATCGAGACCATCGAAGAGGCGCTCTCCGCCGCAGCGACCGCCGCCGCGCCGGTCGGCGTCCTCTTCCTCGACCTCGACCGCTTCAAGCTGATCAACGACAGCCTCGGCCACCACAAGGGGGACGAGCTGCTGCGGGCCGTGGCGCCGCGCGTGCGCGCCCATCTGCGTCCCGGAGACAGCGTCGCCCGCTTCGGCGGCGACGAGTTCGGGATCCTGATCGCGCAGCTGGCCGACGAGAGGGAGGCGATGGCCATCGCCGACCGCGTCGCCACAGCCTTCGCCCGCCCCTTCATGCTCGGCGGCGTCGAGCACTTCGTCAGCGCCAGCATCGGCATCGCGGTCGCCGGCCCGGGCGAGGAGGGCGCCGACGCCGACTCGCTGATCCGTGATGCCGACGCCGCCATGTACCGGGCGAAGGAGAAGGGCCGCGCCCGCTGCGAGCTCTTCGACGCGGCGATGCGCGCCCACGCGGTACGGCGGCTCGAGGTCGAACGCGACCTGCGCCACGCCCTCGAGCGCGACGAGCTGGTGCTTCGCTACCAACCCATCATCGCCCTCCGCAGTGGCGAGGTGACCGGGGTCGAGGCGCTTGTCCGCTGGCAGCATCCCGAGCGCGGGCTTCTCGATCCCGGCGAGTTCATCGCGGTCGCCGAGGACAGCGGTCTGATCGAGCCGATAGGCCGCTGGGTGGTCGAGAGCGCCTGCCTGCAGACCATCGCCTGGCATGAGGAGCGCCCCGACGCCCGCCCGATCGACGTCTCGGTCAACCTCTCGGCCCGGCAGGTGACACATCGTGGCCTGCCGGCGATCATCTCCGAGGCCCTGGCCCGCACCGGCCTCGATCCGGCTCGCCTCCACCTCGAGATAACCGAGAGCGCGCTGGTCGAGGAGCACGGGGCTGCGGCCGCGACCCTGGAGGCGCTGAAGGAGCTCGGCGTCAGCCTCGTCCTCGACGACTTCGGCACCGGCTACTCCTCCCTGGCCTATCTCAACCGCTTCCCGCTCGACGTGCTCAAGATCGATCGCTCGTTCACCGAGGTCCTCGGCGTCGAGCAGGAGGGCTCGGCGATCGTCGAGGCGATCATCGGCATGGCGCGGGCTCTGACCCTGGACCTGATCGCCGAGGGGGTCGAGAACGGCGCTCAGCTCTCCGAGCTGCACCGGCTCAACTGCGACCTCGCCCAGGGCTACTACTTCGCCAGGCCGATGGCCGCCCAGCAGGTCTCCAGCCTGCTCACCGACTCGGTCCCCTACTCGGGGATCCTGCCGGGTAGATAGGCGTTCGTCAGCACCTGGCCGGTCGCCTCGAGGGTGCTTATCAGCCCGTTGTCGCGCATCCAGCCGATGAACTCTCGCCAGCTCGCCGGGCTCATGTACCCGTAGGGCGCTCCCCTCTGGCTCGGCTCCAGCAGCGGCAGCGTCGCGGTGGTCTCGGCCGTTGCGGTCTTCGGGTCGATGCCTTGGTCGAACTCGAGCACCGCCTTTCTCGCGGCGCCCGGATTGCGCTCGGCCGCCGCGGTGCCCCGCGCCAGCGCTGCGATGAAGAGGCGGATCGACTCCGAGTCCTCCTGCAGCCGCTTGCCCTGCGCGACCAGCACCAGCTCGTCGTATCTCGGGACCCCGAGCCGGTCGACCGGGGTGACGACCGGCTTGCGGCCGCGAACGCGGAGGTCGACGCCCTCGATGTTGCTGAAGCCGCCGAGGATCGCATCGGCGCGGCCGCCGAGCAACGCCGGCAGCAGGCCGAGGCCGACGTTGACCGTCTTCACGTCGGAGGGCGACATGTTGGCGCGGGCAAGGATCGTCTTCAGGTAGGCATCCTGGTAGGGGAGGCCGGCTGTTGCGATCGTCTTGCCCCGCAGGTCGGTGATGCTCTTGATGCCAGAGTCCGCGAGCCAGATCATCGATGTCAGCGGCCTGTCGACAAGTGCGCCGACGGCGACGACATCGAGGCCCTGCTCACGGGCGAGGAGAACCTCGGGCTGATACGAGATCGCGAGGTCGGCCTGTCCGGCGGCGACCTGCTTGATCGGCGCCGAGGGGTCGGACGGGGCGTTGATCGTGACGTCGAGGCCGGCGTCGCGGAAGTAGCCGAGCTTCTTCGCCATGTAAATCCCCACGTGGTCGGGGTTGGGGTAGAAGTCGAGCGCGAGGCTGAACGATTGCGTCTTGCCGTTGACGTCCTCTGGCTTCTCCCCGCAGGCGGCGAGGTGAAGCGATGCCAGCACGATTGCCAGGCCGATGCCAAGCAGCCCCATCCGGCGCTGCGGCCTCCGCCCCCTGATCTCTGAGCTCTGACCTCTCATAGCCGCGCGACCCTACAGCCCTCCACGTCTCCGCCGCTCATCGCCACCACACCACCCGCCGCTCGATCAGCGCCAGCGCCGTGAACAGAAGTATCGCCATCGCCGAGAGCAGCACCACCGAGGCGAAGACGCGGGCCGAAAGCAGCTGCGCGTTGTCCTGGAGGATCAGATGCCCCAGTCCCGAGGTCGACCCCGCCCACTCGCCGAAGACGGCGCCGATCACCGCGACCGCGACGGCGATCTTGGCGCCGCTGAAGGCGTAGGGAAGGGCCGCCGGCGCCTCGACCCGCCGCAAGATCTGGCCCCGCGACCCGTCGAGCGTCCGCATCATCTTCACCGCCTCGGGGTCCACCGATCGCAGTCCGTCGAGGGTGTTGACGGTGATCGGGAAGAAGCAGATCAGGGCGATGATCCCGAGCTTGGGCCCGACGCCGTAGCCGAACCAGATCACGAGGATCGGCGCGACGATCACGATCGGAACCGTCTGGGTGGCCACCAGCAGGGGGTAGAGCGCGCGGCGGAGCGCCGGGGAGAAGTGGAGGGCGACGGCGAACCCGAGGCCCGCGACGAGGGCGACGAGGAAGCCCAGCAGCACCTCACGCAGGGTGACCCAGGCATTGTCGGCTAGCAGCGAGCGGTTCTCCCAGAGCGAGCGCCCGATCTCGCTCGGCGCCGGGACCAGGAGCCGGTCGATGCCGAGCGCCCCCGACAGCACCCCGGTGTCGGCCAGCGCCTGCCAGAGCCCGATCAGAGCGACGAACAGAGCCAGCGGCAGAGCCCAACCGAGGACCCGGTCGCTCGCCTCTGACCTGCGCTCTGTGCCCCCCGCCCTCCTCATCCCGCCCTCAGCGCCTGAAGCGCCTGCGCCCTCGCCTCGACGAATTCCGGCGAGGTGATCGCCGCATCGCGGTCCCTCGCCCGTGGCGCCGGCGCCCTCAGCTCGGCGACGATCCTTCCCGGTCGCGGCGAGAGGACGACGACCCGGTCGGAGAGGTAGAGCGCTTCCTCTACGTCGTGGCTGACGAGGACCACCGTGCGCGGGTCGGCGGGGAGCGCGCCGGCGACCCATTCCTGCATCTCGGCGCGGGTGATCGCATCAAGCGAGGCGAATGGCTCGTCGAGGAGCAGCACCGGCTTGCCGGCGACGAGGGTCCGCAGGAAGGCAACGCGCTGGCGCATCCCGCCCGAGAGCTCCGCCGGACGGGCGGACTCGAAGCCCTCGAGACCAAATCTCTCGAACAGCCGCCCCGCCTCGCGCCGCGCCGCCGCGCGCCTCGCGCCGCGGTTTCGCAGCGCCAGTGAGGCGTTGTCGATAGCCGAGAACCAGGGCAGCAGGAGGTCGCGCTGGGGCATGTAGGCGCAGGCGTCGAGGCGGCTTGCGGCGGCCTCGCCCCCTCCTGCCCGGATCGTCCCGGCGGAGGGCTCGCGCAGCCCCGCGATCAGCTCCAGAAGGGTCGACTTGCCGCAGCCCGAGGGGCCGACGACTCCGAGCACCTCGTGCGCAGGGATCTCGAGGTCGATCCGCCCGATCGCGGCGAGATCTCCGAACGAGTGGGAGAGGCCCTCTATCGCGAGTGCCGAGCCCGGTGCCCGGGGGTCTTGGTCTGAGGGGGGCTCGTGAGTGGGAGCCCCGGTCTTGGTCAACATGCTCCCTCCGCGCGCATTACCGCACAGGTTCTGAGGGTCGGCGCCGGGCGTTGCCTCGCGCGGGCGCCATCTCAGCCCGCCTTCCCGCGAGCTCCCCTGGGTTGTCGGGCCAGTCTAGATCACCGCATCTCGGTGCAACATCACCGCATCTCCGTGCTACGATTCCGACCTTCTTGCACTCCTGACTAAGAAAGTCAGGAAAGTCTTGAAAGGCCATGGGGATCTCGCAGACGGCGCGGGAGACCCGGCGAGAGACTCCTATGGACCCGGCAATCATTCTCTTCGGACTCGGAATCGGCGTGCTCGTCGGCATGACCGGAATGGGCGGTGGCTCGCTGATGACGCCGCTGCTGATCCTCGTCATCGGGGTCCAGCCGACGACCGCGATCGGCACCGACATCTTCTACTCGGCGATCACGAAGACGGTCGGTGGCTGGCGCCATCTGAAGATGAAGACGGTGAACATGGGAATGGTCTTCTGGCTCTCGGTCGGAAGCGTTCCCTCGGCGGTCGCCGGCGTCTTCTTCATCTCATATCTCCAGACCCAGATCGGCGAGGAAAAGCTCGACTCTCTCCTCTACGCGATGCTCGGCGGCACCCTGCTGATGGTCGGAATCATCACCCTCGCACGGGCGCTGCTGCTCGCCAACCTGATCGACGAGCGCGACGACTTCGAGATGAAGCATCGCCACAAGGTCGCCGCGGTGGTGATCGGTGCCACCACGGGTTTCGTCATCGGCATAACCTCGGCCGGCTCCGGAACCGTGATCGCGATCCTGCTGATCACCGTCTTCCGGCTCTCTCCGCGCCGGGTCGTCGGAACCGACATCTTCCACGCCGCTGTCCTGCTCTGGGCGGCAAGCTTCGCCCACATCATCGGCGGCAACGTCGATTTCGGCCTCGCCGCCAACATCATCATCGGCTCGGTGCCCGGGGTGGTGATCGGATCCGCGCTCTCCGGCAAGGCTCCGATCGGATTCCTGCGCACCGCGCTCGGCCTCGTCCTGGTCGGGTCAGGATTTGTCACGATCCAGAAGGGCGACCCCAACGTCTGGCCGTTCGCCGCCGCCGTCGCCGGGATCGGGCTCGGGTTGATCATCGCCGCACCGCACTACCTCAACCGCCGCCGTGAGCGAAACGGGGGCGGAAAGCCGCCCGAGGGCGGGCTCGGCCCGCCCCACGATCGCTCCGAGGAGCTGACCCCGGAAGTCGTCGGTTGAGGCGCCCGGCTGGGCGATCGCTCGCGGCTGCGGGCCGGTGAGCGGGCCCGGGCCTTCCTCGTTGGTTTACTTGTCCCTATGCGCGTAACCGCAAAGGTCGACTACGCCGTGCGCGCCGCCGCCGAGCTGGCGGCGGCCGACGAGGGCCCGGTCAAGGGCGAGAGGCTGGCCGAGTCGCAGGACATCCCGCTGCAGTTTCTCGAGCACATCCTGCTCGAGCTGAAGCACGCCGGCATCGTCCGCGCCCGCCGCGGCGCCAAGGGCGGCTACTGGCTGGCCAAGCCCGCCGACGACGTCACCATCGCCGACGTCGTCCGCGCCGTCGAGGGCCCGATCGCAAATGTCCAGTCGGCGCCGCCCGAGTCGATCCACTACCGCGGTAACGCGGAGCACCTGCAGGAGGTCTGGATCGCCGTCCGCGCCAACCTCCGCGCGGTCCTCGAGCAGGTGACGCTCGCCGACCTCGTCAGCGGCGATCTGCCACCGGTCGTCGAGCACGCCTCGGCCTCCCCCGACGCCTGGGCCGCGCGCTAACACCCTGGCGCCCGGGGTGCGGGCGGTCGGCGAGCTCTACCTCAGCGGCTGCATCCAGCTGACGCAGGTCCAGCCGGGTGTGTCGGCGTCGGCGGGGTGCCAGCGCTCCCCCTGCTCGAAGACGCTGAGGCCGCAGTTGAGCGAGCGCAGGTGCCACATCCGCGCCGCGGTCGCGGGGCCGAAATCCCCGCCGAGGACCGAGTCGAAGAAGAAGAAGCGAAGGAAGAGGCCGTGGGTGACGATCAGCGGCCGCTCCCCGTCCGGGCGCGACTCCAACTCGGCCTTCAGCCCGCGAACCCTGGAGAGCACCCCGCTGAAGGACTCAGCCCCCTCGGGCGCGTGATCGGCGTCGCCGGCGTTCGCCGCCATCCTGATCGAGAAGCGGGCCAGCATCTGCTCCTCCGGGCGCATCTCGCCGAACCCGGCGGGCTCGCGAAGCTCGTGGACGAAGGGGACCTCCTCGAGCGGCAGCCCGAGGCACTCGTTGACCGCTTCCGCCGTCTCCCGGGCTCGGCGCATCGGGCTGGTCAGCAGATGCGTGGCCCCCAGCCCGTCCAGGGCCCGGCCGGCGGTCCGGGCCTGCTCCCAGCCACGATCGGTCAGCCTGTCGCCCTCGGCGAGGGGCAGGGAAACGGCCTCGGGGTGCGCGTTGGAGACCGACTCGCCGTGGCGGAGGAAGAGCGCCCGGGTCACGCCGTCGCCCGGGCGCTCAGTCGGCCGCCGGAACGCCGCCGGCAACAACGTTGACGAAGTTCTCCAGGTGCCGGGTGGTCCAGCACTCGAAGGCGCCGTCGCAGAAGGGCTCATAGGCGGCCATCACCGAGTCGCCGTAGTTCCAGTACAGCCGCGGCTCGGGATTGAGCCAGAAGAGGCGACCGGCGCGCTCGGAGATCTGGGCGAAGACCTTGGCGTGGGGCTCGCGGCCGTTGGTGCGGGCGTCGCCGAGGACGATCACCGTCGAGCGCGGGTCGAGCTCCTCGGCGATCTCTTCCAGGAACTCGAGCCAGACACGGCCGTAGTCCGTGTATCCGGAGACATCGGCGACGCCGCCTTCGCTGGTGATCCGCGAGGAGATCTGGCGGAAGTCGCGCTCGTGCTCGAAGATCTCGGTCACCTCGGAGATGCGCTCGATGAAGACGAAGCTGCGCAGCTTGCGGAAGGAGTCGTGGAGTGCGTGAAGGACGCTGAGGAAGAAGACGCTGGCCGAGGTGACCGAGGTCGAGACGTCGCAGAGAACGTAGATCTCGGGCCGCCGCGGCCGCTTCGGCCGGTAGCGGAGGTGAAGCGGGACGCCGCCGGTCTCCAACGAGGTCCGCATGGTTCGCCGCACGTCGACGACGCGGCCCTTGCGCCGCCCGCGCTGCTCGTGCCCGAGGGTCGCCAGCCGCCGCTTCATCTGCGCCACCGCGCGGTGGACCGAGGCGAGGTCCTGGGCGGCGCTGGTCGGCAGAGTGCGGTCGAGCTCGGCCAGCGGGCGCGAGGGGGGGAGCGTCTCGGTTCGCTCGATCAGGCCACGTTCGAGCTCGCGGCGCAGGTGGCGCTCGAAGCGGTTGAGCTGCTCACGCTCGATCAGCGGCTGCTCGCCGCCGTGCTCTGCCGGAGGCTGGGTTCCGGTGGAGAGCCCGAGTGAGCGACGGATTCGCTGGACGTCCACTCCGACCACTCCCGATCCCTCGCCCTGGCGGCCGAAGGCGGCGATCGCCAGCCGGGCGAGGTCGCGCATCTCGCCGTCGTTGCCCTCGGCTATGGCCTGGCGCACCGCCTCGCTCAACTCGTCGATGTCGAGCCTCTCGCCCCCCTCGTGGCGGGTCCCCTGCTCCTTGAGGCCGCGCTCGACCGCCTCCGCCTCGGTGCTGCGGAAGAAGTAGCGCTCGAACAGAAGCTCGAAGATCCGGCGGTCCTCCTGCGACTTGGCGATTGTCGCAGCGAGCGCCTCGCGGAAGTCCTCCTGGTTGCCCCAGGGCACCTGGTCGAGGGCCTCGAAGGCGTCGAGGATCTCCGAGGTGCCGACCGCGACCCCCTCGCTGCGAAGCTCCTCGCAAAACGACAGCAGTTTCGCGGCGAGGCCGGGGGGGCCGGATTCGAGCTTGGGGCCGTAGGGGGAGGAGGTCATAGGCTCTCTCGCTGGTCGCTGGTGACCAGGGACTAGGGACTGGTGGCTGGATGCTCTGTCGGCGCCTCCAGACGCATTCCCACGCGCTCCGCCACCAGATCGATGTCGGTTCGGTGCTTGACCAAAATCGACATCGACTGTTCGAAGGTCTCGCGATCGATGTCCTCGGCGCCCATCAGCAGAAGCGTCCGCGCCCAGTCGATCGACTCGGCGATCGAGGGCGGCTTCTTCAGGTCGAGGGCGCGGATCGAGTGGACGATCTCGACCAGTCGCTTCGCCATCGCCTCAGGCAGGTCGGGGGTGTGGAGGCGGACGATCTCCATCTCGCGCTCGATCTCGGGATAGTCGAGCCAGAGGTAGAGGCAGCGGCGCTTCAGGGCCTCGGTCAGCTCGCGCGAGTTGTTCGAGGTGAGGACGACGATCGGCATCGTCGTCGCCGAGACCTGGCCGAGCTCGGGGATCGTGATCTGGAAGTCGGAGAGCAGCTCCAGCAGCATCGCCTCGAACTCCTGGTCGGTCTTGTCGATCTCGTCGATCAGCAGGACGACGGGCTCGGGGCTGGCGATCGCCTGCATCAGCGGCCGCTCGAGCAGGAACTCCTCACGAAAGATGTTGTCGAAGACCCGGGGATCACTGCCCACCGTGTCCTCCTCCGACCCCGGCACGCCCGGAGGCGAAGCCGAGGACGTGCCGGGCAGTTGTTCGGCCACGCTCGCCTGGATCCGGAGAAGCTGCTTGCGGTAGTTCCACTCATACAGCGCCTTGGCCTCATCGAGGCCCTCATAGCACTGCAGGCGGATCAGCTCACGCCCGGTTGCGCGCGAGAGCGCCTTCGCAAGCTCGGTCTTGCCGACCCCCGCCGGGCCCTCGACAAGGATCGGCTTCTCCAGCCGCTGGGCGAGGAAGGAGACGAGGGCTGCGGGCTCATCGGCGAGGTAGCCGGCGCCGGCCAGGTTCTCCTTGACCTCGGCGACCGATTCGGGGGTATTCGGTTGGCTCATCGGCAAGCGATGATAATTGGCCCGGTGCACTATCTCGTTTTGCCGGCGGCCGGGCTGCTCCCACAGACCTTCGGCCCCTACGCAACCCTGATGCTTCTCGGCTTCTTCGTCGGGATCCTCGGGCACCTCTGGCGCTCGCGCTGGCTCGTCGCCGTCGGCATCATCTGCATCTTCCTCGGTGCCTTCCTCTTCCCGCTGGCGCTCAACCTGACGACAGACAAGCCGCCCCAGGTTCTCGACTACCCACCACGCTGAGGATGATGCGAGGATTCGCGTCATGGGCAAACTCGATCAGGTTGATCTCTCGCTCGCGCTCTCCCGCAAGGAGGAGGCGGAGGCGCTCGAGGCGTCCTGGGCACGGCTGACCCAGCTGAGGCTGACTCTCGGCGGGCTGATCGGGGAGGCCGGGATCGGGCCGCCCGTCTGCGTCGTCTTCGAGGGCTGGGATGCGTCGGGAAAGGGCGGATGCATCAAACGCCTGGTCACGCCGCTGGACCCGCGCCACGTCCGCGTCGTCCAGTTCGCGACGCCGAGCGCGGACGAGAAGCGCCATCACTTCCTCGGGCGCTTCTGGCCGATGCTTCCGGGCTGGGGCGGGATGGCGGTGTTTGACCGCTCCTGGTACGGGCGGATCCTGGTCGAGCGGGTGGAGAGCCTCGCCACCCGCGAGCAGTGGCTGCGCGCCTACGACGAGATCAACTCGTTCGAGCGCACCCTCACCGACGAGGGGACGATCCTGATCAAGTTCTGGATGCACATCTCCGAGGACGAGCAGCTGCACCGCTTCGAGCGCCGCAAGCACGACCCGCTGAAGGTCTGGAAGCTGACCGAAGAGGACTGGCGAAACCGTGAGAAGAGGCCTCAGTACGAGGAGGCGGTGGAGGACATGCTGGCCCGCACCGACCAGCCCCACGCGCCCTGGAACGTGGTCCCGGGTGACTCCAAGCGCTACGCGCGGGTCGAGGTGATCAGGGCCGTGATCTCCGAGATCGAGGCGGGGATGAGGAGGTGGGGCTTCGAGCCTCCTCCTCCGTCACCTGCCGGGTAGCGGCTTTGATTGCAACCTCGTCGCCACGCACGCGCAGGCCGGCGAGCACAAGCACGATCGCGCCCCCCATCGCGACGAAGATCCCGTAGCCGAGGCTGAAGGCGGTCGGGAAGTCGGCGATCGTCGCGGTCGGGCGGTCGATCATCAGGTAGCCGATGATCACCGCCGACCAGGCGCCCGCGACCGCCAGCAGGGTGCCCTCATGCAGCGGCAGCGGCGGGCGGCGGCCGCTGCCGACGCGGATCAGCAGGGCCAGGGCCGAGGCGGCGGTGATGATCAGCGCCGCGACCGCGAAGCCGAAGCTGCTGGCGCCGCTGCGGCCGAGGCCCCCGGCGAGGCCGAGCCTGTACCAGGGCAGCGCCAGGCTGGCGACGCAGATCACGGCGCCGAGCGCGGCAAGCTGCTCGAAGCGCCCCAGAGAGAGGAGCACTCGCAGCGGGCCGGGATGCTCAGTCGAGCGGCTCGCGGCCACCGTAGCCGGAATCGAGGTCGTGCCAGTGGTCAACCGCTTCGTCGTCGAGCTCCCAGCAGAGGTAGACCTCGCGGCCGTCGATCAGGGCCGGGAAATCGAGCAGGCCGCGGTCGATGTCGCGGATCACGATTCCCGATTCCTGCAAGGTCGCCAGGATCCGCCGCACCTCGAGGAAAGACTCGCCGACCTGGACTCCGGCGTCGCCGCCACCGTTTCCCGGCGCGGCGTCCGAGAGCGCCTCGTGGGCCTCTTCGTCGGTGAGCAGGTCCTTGGCGTCGCGAAGCTTCTGCAGCAGCGGCCTCAGGGTCGCCAGGGCCGCGTTTGCCTCCTCGCGGGTGAAGTGCCGCCCGTGAGCGAGCGGCCCCTGCCCCTCGCTCACGAGCTGACCGTGGCGGCCGCCTCGAGCCGGTCGCGCAGGAGTTCCGAGTCGGCCTCGCCGATCGTTCGCAGCTGGCCCTGGAAGGCGAGGTGCCAGTGCTCCGGGGGCCACTTGGAGGCATGCTCGAGCTCACCCACCACCTCGACCGCGGCGACGAAGTTCTCCTCGTCGAGGATCAGGACCGGCTCGGCGTCAACCCGCCAGGGGTAGGGCTCGGGATGCTTCTTCTTTCCCTGCGGCCAGATCGGCGCTCGGTCCTCAAAGACCTCCGAGGTGACCCGGGCGATGCCGCCGAACTCCTGCACCCCGGTGACGTAGAAGACGATCTCGTCGCCCGGCGTCATCTGCGACGCCTGCTTTCGGCGGCGCTCCTTGAACCCGATCACATCGAAGCCGCGCTCGACGTTGATGCGGAAGTTCTCCAGCGAGCCGGTCAGGATCCAGGTCTTGTGGCCGTCGCCCATCTGGCCGATTCTACGGCCAGATGGGCGACGCCGAGTCCGGCGTAGCGGTGCTCTGCCTCGGTGGCCGCCTCTACCGCCGCGGCGGGATCGGTCTCGGCGAGTCGCTGCGCCCGCAGCATCTCCGAGCGCGCCGCCGCGAGCGGCAGCTTCAGTCGCTCCCAGGCCTCGCGAGAGGAGGCGAGGGCCGCCGCGCCCGCGGCCGGGTCGGGCATGGTCGCCCCGGCAGCCTCGCCGGCGGCCGCGGTGCCGACCGGGTAGTGGAGCCGCTCGGCCAGGTGGCGGGCGCCGTCGGCGGCCTCGCGGGCCTGCTCGGCGCGGCCCGCAAGGGCGAGGCAGATCGCCCGCTCGGCCATCGCCTCGAGCGATTGGGCGACGAGCCCGGCGCGCTCGCAGATGTCGAGCGCCCGCGAGAGGGTCAGCTCGGCGTCGCCGTGTCTGCCCTGGTCGCGCTCGACCGCGGCGAGCCAGCGCAGCGCCGAGAAGGCGACCTCGGAGCGCCCGACCTTCTCTGCGATTTCGTGCGCCCGGCGGCAGGAGCGCTCGGCGCCCTCCCACTCACCCTCGCGCCAGCGCAGGGCGCCGCGCATCACGTAGGGGAAGCAGAGCTTCCCGATCAGGCCCTCGCGCTCGGCGAGGCCGGCGCTGGCCTCGGTCTCGCGCTCGACCGCGTCCCACTCTGCGGCGTAGAGGGCGAGCTGTGCGAGCGCGGCGTGGACCTCGACCTGTGAGGGGATGTCGCCGACCTCGACAGCGAGGTCGAGGGCCTCGGAGTAGGCGGCGGCGGCGCCCGAGTAGTCGGCCTCGGAGACCTCGAGGTGGTAGCCGAGGGTGAGCAGCGCCAGCACCGCCTCGCGCTTATCCGAGTCGCGCGCCAGCTCGACCGAGCGCTCGAGGTTCTCGCGCGCCTTCTCGAAGTCGCCGATGCGGCCGAAGACGCGGCCGAAGATCCCGTGGGCGCGGCTCGCCGCCGCGGCCTCCCCGAGCCGCTCCGCCAGACGCAGCGCCTTCTCCGAGGCGTAGATCGCCAGCATGTTGTCGCCGGTGTGCATGTAGAGCGACGCGGCCTCCTCGTAGAGGCGCACCAACTCGATGCAGGGCGGGCCGTCCTTGAGCAGGTCGATGCCGCGCTGGAAGTTCTCGATCGAGGCCTCACGCTCCCCCTTGTCCCAGTGGGCCGCGCCGATCTTGCGGTGCAGATCCCCGACACGGGCAAGGTTCTCCTGGCGGCGGTGGTACTCGAGGCACTCCTCCCAGACGGCGATCGCCTCGTCGACGCGGCCGAGCCGCAGGGCGACCTCGCCGCTCTTCTCCCCTATCCGCGCCGCCGTCTCTTCGTCGAGCACGACCTCGAGGCCGCGCGCCGCCCGGAAGTGGCCGAGCGCCTCGCGGTTCGAGTACAGCGCCGCCGCCGCGTCACCCGCCGCCTCGGCGAACTGAAGTGCTGGGAGGCTGATCCGGGACAGCTCGTCGGCCTCGACGCCGGCCTCGGCGCCGAGGGCGGCGGCGCGGCCGTAATGCTCGGCGACCAGGGCGACGGCGCCCTCGCCCGTCTCCTCGGCGCGCTCCTCGATCAGGCCGCCGACGGCGAAGTGCTGGCGGCAGCGGCTCGCCTTGGGCAGCATCCCGTAGGCGACGTCGCGGATCAGCGCGTGCTTGAAGGCGTACTCGTGCTCGCCGGCGAGCCGGCTCGTCTGGCTGCCGATCACCAGCTCCCTCTCCTGCAGCGAGGCGAGAGCGGATTCGACCTCGCGGCCCTCGGCCCCCGAGGCGCGCAGAAGCACCCCTTCCCAGAAGCTCTGGCCGATCACCGAGGCGTATTGCAGCAGTTGGCGCTCGAACGGCGGCAGCGAGTCGAGGCGGGCGGCGAGCACCGAGTGGACGCTGTCGGGAAGGGCCTCGGGGTCGGCGCCCGCCTCCTGCAGCCGGTTGACCATCTCCTCGGCGAACAGCGGGTTGCCGCCGGCGCGCTCGGCGACCCGCGAGATCAGCGCCGGGTCGCTCTCGGTGCCCCCATAGAGCGAGCCGACCAGCTGCTCGGTTTCCGCCACCGAGAGCGGCTCGAGTGCGATCGAGGTGGCGTTTCGCCGGCCCCCGCCCCAGTCGGGACGGCGGTCGAGCAGCTCATCACGGCAGAGGCAGACGATCAGCAGCGGCCCCCGCACCCAGCGTGCCAGGTGCTCGATCAGGTCGAGCATTCCCTCGTCGGCCCAGTGGATGTCCTCGATCGCCAGCAACAGCGGCCGCTGCCCGCAGAGGCGCTCGGTCAGCGTCCGGATCGAGGAGAACAGCGCCTCACGCAGGCGCTGGGGATCGTCGGCCTCACCTGCGCCGGCGTTCTCGGGTTCGAGGCCGAGGACCAACCCGATCGGGTTGATCACCCGCTCGGCCTCCTCCTCGTCGATCTCCCCGCCGATCTGCGCGCGGACTCCCGACCGGATCTTCTCCCAGGCAGAGTCGGCCGGCTCGTCCGCGGAGATCCCGAACTGCGCCCGCAGGACCTCGCCCAGGGCCCAGTAGGACCTTCCCGAGCCGAACGGCGGGCACTGCCCAATCTCGACCAGCGGGGCGGGCTCGAGCTCGGCGACTCGGTCGGTGAGCTCGCGCAGCAGTCGCGACTTTCCCACCCCCGCCTGGCCTATCAGCGTGACCAGGTGCGCCCGGCCCTCGCGCTCGACCCGCTCCGCGAGGGAGACCAGCAGCTCGGACTCCTCCGCACGGCCGATCAGGGGGGCGGCGGTGCGCGGGGCGGCCCGGCCGAGCTCGCGCTCGGCAAGCACGGCGCCCGCCTCCCAGGCCGACACCGGCTCCGATTTGCCCTTCAGGCTCAGCGGCTCGAGCTCGGTGTAGGAGATCGAGCCGCGGGTGGCCCGGAAGGTCGGCTCGCCGACCGTCACGGTTCCCGGTCGCGCCGCGGCCTGCAGGCGGGCGGCGACGTTGACGGTGTCCCCGATCACGGTGTAGCCCTCGCCCACCCGCCCGGCCAGCACCTCGCCGGTGTTGATCCCGACCCGCAGGAGGAAGCTGACGTCACCCGTGATCTGCTCGTTGATCCGCTCCATCTCGGCCTGCATCGCCAGGCCCGCGCGGACCGCGCGCTCGGGGTCGTCCTCGTGGGCGACGGGGGCGCCGAAGACAGCCATCACGTTGTCGCCTATGAACTTGTCGATCGAGCCGCCGAAGCGGGTCACCTGATCGCCGAGGCGGCGCAGTGAGCGGTCGAGCATCGACTTGACCGCCTCTGGGTCCATGTGCTCGGCGATCGCGGTGTAGCCGGATAGGTCGGCGAAGAGGACGGAGACCTGGCGGCGTTCCTCCGGCGGGGGCTCGGGCGCGGCGCCCGCCGACGGGGGCGGCGCGGTGGCGGCGCCGAGCCCGGCCCCGCACTCGATGCAGAACTTCGCTCCCGGGGGCACCTCGGCCTCGCAGCTTGGGCAGCGGCGCTCGAGCGCGCCGCCGCAGGACATGCAGAACCGCGCCCGCTCGGGGTTGTCTGTCGCGCAGCTCGTGCAGACCACCGCAGCCATCGGGAAGACTGTACGCGAGCGGATATGATCGCTCGGGTGATCTTGATCAGGCAGGGGAGGAGGCGTTTGCCGGCGGTGGCCGCGCTCGCCGCCATCCCCGTTCTGGCGCTTGCGGGCGTTGCCCTGGCCGGTGGCGGTCTGATCACCCAAACAAAGACCGTCTCCGCACCCTCCGGCGGCGCCAAGGTGAGCGCCACAGCGAAGTGCCCGAAGCACAAGAGGGTCGTTCTCAGCGGCTTCCGCAGCACTGTCGGGATCCCCCAGGGAACGCTGATCGCCGGGCTTGACCGCTCCTCGAGCGCGGCGACCGCGACCGCCCGCGATTTCGGTGATGCCGGCTCGCTTACATCGATCGCCTACTGCGGAGAGGGTCCCGCGACGAGCAGGGTGGCCGAGACCGCTTCGGTTCCCGCCCACTCGCTCGGCTCCGCCATCGCCACCTGTCCGAGCGCAACGACCGTTCGCGGCGGCGGCTTCTCCGGCGGCTCGTCGGCCGCCGCTGACACGGTGAGGCTCTACGGTCTGCTGCGAATCTCGTCGCGCAAGTGGAGGGCCACGGTTGTCAACGCTTCGGGGTTGGCGCAGAAGATCAAGGCGATCGCATACTGCGGGGTAGGACCGAAGCTGACCACCGCCGGCAAGGTGTTCTCGTTCTCGGATACGGCAAGTGGGAACCGGCAGCTCTCCGCCGACTGTCCCGGCTCGAAGGAGCTGGTCATGGGTGGCTTCGCGATTGATGACACCGCCGGCGGGACTTTCGTCAAGGGCCTCGAGCGCAAGTCGTCCCGGAGCTGGAAGGCCTCGTTCTTCCACTTCCCCGGGGATACGGCGAAGATCGGCAACTACGCTTACTGCGCCTAGCGGCGGCGAGGGGTTCAGTCGATCGGGATGTCTTCGACGCCTCGGTCCCCGCTGCTGGGGCGAGCACCGGCGGCCTCCGCCTGTTTCGCCAGGTAGGCGTCGATCAGCGCCCTGACCATCGCCAACGCGTCGCGCTGGATCGTCTCCAGCTGGTCGCGAAGCTCGGGCGGCGTCGTCGCCCGGACGACATCGGCTCCGCGGCAGATCGGGCACCACTCGAGGCACTGGTGCTCGCCGCCGCGATCCCGCTCGCCGTCGTGGCGCCGTTCCCGGCCGTCGCCGGCGCCGCCGTTGCCCCCGCCGTTGCGGGCATCGGCGCGCCTCGCCTCGCCGTATTGCTCCCAGAAGCGGCCGGCGCCGGCCGAGGGGCCGGGCGCGGGCCCGCCTGCGGGGTCAGACCCGCTCGGGTTGGGCTCGTGCTGCGGTTCGGGCATCCTCGAAGCTCACCTTCAGGGTTCCGTCCTCGAAGGCGGCGCCGGAGGGCCGCCGTTCGGACAGAGCGGAGGGGAGGATGATAGTCCGCTTCTCGCCGCCTACGGTGACGATCAGCTCGTCGCCGACCTTCTTCAGGTTGATGTCAGCCTTCTCGGCGAAGGGAACCGAGAGGCGCAGCACGGCGACGCCGTCTTCGGTCGACATCTCCCTTGTCAGCTCGGTGTGGAGGACATCCTCGGGTCGGGTCCCGCCGAAGAGCTCGTCGGCGAGGCGGTCGAGCATCCGCGCCCCGACCACCTCCTCCTCGAAGTAGCGCGCCTCGAGCACAGGGACCGGGGCGAAGCCCTCGCGAACGGAGAGCAGATGCTCGCGCTGGCGCTCGCGCCAGGGACCGAAGTAGCCGCCCTCGACATCGTCAGGGAAGATCCGGTTGACGATCACAGCGTCGGTCAGATAGCCGTAGAGGTTGAGGTAGGTGAAGGTCCGCTGTGCCTCTTTGATCACCATTCGGTCGGGGCTCATGACCAGCCGGATCGAGCAGTTCTCGCGGTCGCGGAGGATCTCGTTCATCGCGATCAGGTTGCGGGTCAGCCGCTGAACCTCCTCGAAGACCTCCGGGCCCGGCAGCGGAACATCCAAAGTCCGGGCGAGTGGGCGCGCGGCGTTGACCAGCCGCCGCTCCCAGGGGAAGACCTTCTCGATCCACCACTGGGCGATGTCGGGGAAGCCGAGCAGTCGCAGCGTCTCACCGGTCGGGGCGCAGTCGACGATCAGCACGTCGAAGCGCCCGCTCTCGGTGTGGCGCTTGATCTGCAGCAGCGAGAAGAGCTCGTCCATACCCGGGGGAACGGTCAGCTCCTCGGCACGAATCTGCTCGATCCCGCGGCTGGCGAGCAGCTTCGACATCCACTCCTGGACGGCGGCCCAGTTGGCCTCCATCTCGACCTGGGCCCGTACCTCCTGTCCCCAGAGGGAATCGCCCGCCGGCGTCGGCTCGGGACCGAGCTCGGCCTCGAGCGAGTCGGAGAGGCTGTGGGCGGGGTCGGTCGAGAGGACGACGGTCCGCAGGCCCGCCCGCGCGCAGCTTCTCGCGGTGGCGGCGGCGACGCTGGTCTTCCCCACGCCTCCCTTGCCCGTATAGAGGATCGTCCGGGGCGGTGGCACCGAACCGAGCCTAGCGCTACTGTGATGCCCGCGGCTAATCTGTGAGCTGGTCGGCACCGCTATCCCGAAACCCCTGGAGGGCTCCTTGACCCGACTTCGCATCTTCTTCGCGCTCGCGACCTCGATGGCGCTGGTGGTCGCGTTCGCTGCCTGCGGTGGCGCAGCAGCAGCAGCGACGTCAACCCGCAGAAGGTCCTCGACCAGACGTTCTCCGGCAAGAGCTCGATCGACAGCGCCAAGGTTGACGCCTCGATCCGGATCGAGGCGAGCGGCGCGCAGAGCGGGACCTTCGACATCAGCGTTTCCGGGCCCTTTGACAGCAGCGGCCCGGGTGTTCCCAAGTTCGACATGACCGCCAAGCTGAGCGGCGATGCCGGCGGCCAGAACCTCGATTTTGAGGGCAGCGTGACCTCGACCGGCGACGCCGCCTACATCGGCTACCAGGGCACCGACTACGCGCTCAGCCCCCAGCAGTTCGCCGGCCTCCAGAGGGCGTTCGGCCAGACCTCCCCCCAGACCAAGAGCCAGGGCACCCTGCCGGGGCTGAAGAACTCGCTCACCGACGTCACCAACGAGGGTGAGGCCGACGTCGAGGGCACCAACACGATCCATGTCTCCGGCACCGTCGACCCGGCGAAGTTCGGCGACGCGATCAAGTCGGCCGTCGCACAGGGCACCGCGAGCGGGGCCACCCAGGCTCAGCTGCAGCAGCTGCAGGCGGCGATCCCGCAGCTCGACCAGCTCCAGCAGAGCGTCAAGAACGCGACCTTCGACGTCTACTCGGGGGTCGACGACCAGATCCTGCGCAGGATCGACTTCAGCGCCGAGATCGCGCCTCCGGGAGGCGACTCGGTGAGCATCGACTTCGATCTCACCCTGAGTGGTGTCAACGAGCCGCAGACGATCACGGCGCCGACCAGCTCGCAGCCGCTCGACGCGCTCCTGCAGCAGCTCGCGCCCTTCCTCGGCGGCCTCGGCGCCTCCACCGGCGTCGCCCCGTCGACGGGCGTTGCCCCGTCGACCGGTTCAGCGCCGGTGGCTCCCTCCGGGGCCAACTCGGCCCTGCTCGAGTGTCTCCAGAGCGCGACGACCCAGGCCGAGATACAGGCCTGCGCCGGGCAATAGCTCCGGCGCAGGCGCGGTATGCGGCGGTAGAGGCCCTGTCGTGACGGCGGTTGGCCCGCGCTCGCTCGAGGTCTCGCCGCTTCGCGCCGGCGAGTTCCCCGACGCGATCGAGGTCCTGGCTCGGGGGATGCGCGACAACCCGATTCACGTCGCCGCGCTCGGCCCGGACCCGCAGAAGCGGATCAAGGGCCTGCGCGGAATCTTCACCGGCCTATTCAAGGTGATGAGCGCGCAGGCTCCGCTGATCGCCCGCCAGGACGGGAAGATCCTCGGTGTCACCGGCGTCGCCCCGGCGGGAACCTGCCAGCCGGGGACCGGCCAGAAGCTGCGCTTCCTCCCGCACGTTCTCGCCCTCGGGCCGTATACCGCGGGGCGCGTCATGGGCTGGACGGGAGCCTGGGCGCGGCACGACCTCTCCGAGCCGCATTCGCACCTCGGCCCGTTCGCGGTCGACGCCCACCTGCAGGGCCGCGGGATCGGATCGCGGATCCTCGATCAGTACACCCGTCACCTCGACGAGGCCGGTGAGGTTGGCTACCTCGAGACCGACAAGCAGATCAACGTCCGTCTCTACGAGCGCTTCGGCTACGAGGTGATCGCCGAGCAGGAGGTGCTGGCGGTCCCCTGCTGGTTCATGCGCCGGGAGGCCGGGGCCGCCGGACCCCCGGACGCCGACGACCCCGCGTAGGGTTCGCAGCGATGGAGGGGACCCCACCGACCGACCACACGCCGCGGCTCGACCGCTCGTTCTTCCTCAGCGGGCAGGGGCTGCCCTACCTGCTGGTGCCGCTGATCCCGGTCGCCGTCATCCTCGAGCTCACGCATGCTGCCGCGGGCGCGGTGTTCGCAGTCTCGGCGCTGGGGATCATCCCGACGGCAGCGCTGATGGGGCGGGCGACCGAGGAGCTCGCGGCCCGCTCGGGGCCCGGTATCGGGGGCCTGCTCAACGTCACCTTCGGCAACGCTCCGGAGTTGATCATCGCCCTCTTCGCCCTCGGCCAGGGCCTGCATGAGGTCGTCAAGGCATCGATCATCGGCTCGATCATCGGCAACGTCCTGCTCGTACTCGGTGCGGCGATGTTCCTCGGCGGGATCGACAGAGAGGAGCAGAGATACAGCGCCCGCGGGGCGAGCATCCAGACTTCGATGCTGATGCTCGCGGCGACCGCGATGGTGATGCCGGCGATCTTCGAGCTGGTCGAGGGCCAGGGGCTCCCCGGGCCAAACACCGAGCTGATCAACTACGGCGGCACGGTCGAGAAGCTCTCGCTGGCGGTCGCGCTGATCCTCATGGCCACCTATGCGGCCGGCCTCTTCTTCTCGCTGAAGACGCACCGCAGCCTCTTCAACCCCGAGTACGACGAGGAGGAGACCTGGGGCTGGTCGGCCCGCCGCTCGGTCGCGATGCTGGCGATCGCCGGGGTCCTGGTAGGGGTGATGTCGGAGATCCTCGTCGGCTCGATCAGCGAGGCCTCGGAGGCGGTCGGCCTCTCCGAGTTCTTCATCGGTGTGATCGTCGTCGCGATCGTCGGCAACGCCGCCGAGCACTGGGTCGCTGTGATCGTGGCCCGCAAGGACAAGATGGACCTCTCGGTCAACATCGCGATCGGCTCAAGCGCGCAGGTGGCCCTCTTCGTCGCCCCGGTGCTGGTCATCGCATCCTTCTTCATCGGCCCTCACCCTCTCGCCCTCGTCTTCAACGGCTTCGAGCTCGGTGCCCTGCTGCTGACCGTCCTGATCGCCAACTTCGTCACCCAGGACGGCCGCTCGAACTGGTTCGAGGGGCTGCAGCTGCTGGCCGTCTACCTGGTGCTCGGCTTCGCCTTCTTCTACGCCTGACCCCGCGCGCACGCCGCTGCGAGTGTTCAATCGACCCGCATAGTGATGGTCGATTGAAGTCTCGGCAGCGGCGCCGGGGTTAGGGGGGCGTCCAGGTCGCGGGGCGGGCGGAGTAGAGGACGTGGGGGAGGTCGGCGTGGTCGATCTCGCGCTCGAAGGTGAAGCCGGACTTCTCCATCACCCGCCGCGAGGCCGTGTTCTCGGTCCAGGTGAAGGTGACGATCTCGTCGAGTCCGGTGTGGGCGAACGCGTGGGCGAGGGAGGCGATCGCGGCCTCGGTCGCATAGCCGCGGCCCTGGTCGGCGACCGGGACGCTCCAGCCGAGCTCGACCGCCGGGTCGCCGTCGACCGTGGTCCAGGCGATGCCGACCCTGGCGACGAGCTCGTCGCGTTCGCGGTCGCGCCACAGCCACCAGCCGTAGCCGTGCTCCTCCCAGTGGGAGATGCTGCCGAGGTGGAACTCGCGTGACTGGGCGGCTGTTTCTACCCCGCCGCCGGGTGCGGCGGGCCAGTGCCAGCGCGCGATCTCAGGATCGGCGAAGAGCGAGGTCACGAACTCGAGGTGCTCCTCGCCGCGGGGGCGTTCGGCGTCGAGGCGCCGTGTCCGCGGCTCGCCCACGGCTCGTCGTTCAGCCGGCGGGCGTCGGGAGGGGCTCGACGGGGTCGCCGATCGTGATCGTGCCGCCCGTGAGGATGTCGGCGCGCAGGCCTCCGCGGTGCACCAGGCCGCGAAGCACGCCCGGCTCGGTCAGCGACTCCAGGTGGCTGCAGGGCTCGCACAGCTCCACCCCGACGCACTCGACCTCGCCGACCCGGAAGCGCTCGCCGACGAGATCGTTGAGGGCGATGCCGCGGGTGAGGACGTTTCGGCGCGAGGCGGCGGGCTCGAGCGCTATTCCCTCCTCCGCCTCCAGGGCCTCTATCGCCTCGGCTTCGATCAGGGTCAGGTCGCGGCCCTCCTTGGCGTCGTCGGAAAAGGTCCCCTCGCCGAGGAAGTTGCGATCGCCGCGCAGCCCGCGGCCGCTGAGCGCCTCGACCTCCGCCACCGGGTGCGGCAGCTGCTCGGCCTCGGCGGCGATGAAGATCGCCTCCACCACTGCGGCCGAGCCGCTCATCTCGCCGTCCGCATCTCCGCCAGCGCCGCCAGCACGACCTCGTCGTGGGTCTTCGGCGATACCTTCGGGAAGACCCGCGCGATCTTGCCGTCGGCGCCGATGATGAAGGTCGCGCGCTGCACGCCCATGTACTTCTTGCCGTACCTCGACTTCTCGACCCAGGTGCCGTACTCCTCGGCAACGGCGTGGTCGGCGTCGGCGAGAAGGGTGAAATCGAGGTCGCGCTTGCCGGCGAACTTCTTCAGCGCCGCGACCTCGTCGGGCGAGACGCCTAGCACGCGCGCACCGGCCGCCTCGTACTCGGAGCGATGGTCGCGGATCCCACAGGCCTGGGTCGTGCATCCGGGGGTGTTGGCGCGGGGGTAGAAGTAGAGGACGACCGTCTCACCGCGCAACGAGGAGAGGCTGACCTCGGCGCCGTCTTGGTCGGGGAGGCTGAAGTCGGGTGCGGAGTCGCCCGCCGAGAGCATCGGGGTCAGTCCTCGCGCCCGGGCTCCTGGCCCTGCTCGTCCTCGTCGATCTCCTCGTCGCCCTGCTCGAGTGCCGTCTCGGAGACGGAGCCGGTGTTGCCAGGGTGATAGTGGGTCTGGAACTTCTCCAGCAGGCGATCGCGGCCGTCCTCGTCGATCGGGACCTCGTCCGAGATTCGCACCCAGTCCGCCCCCTCATAGGCCTCCATGTTGAAGACCTCCTGGTCGAGCGAGGCCGAGTCGTCGACGACGACGACGACCTCGGTCTGGGGGTTGAAGTAGGTGCCGGGCACCACCAGCAGCTGCTCGACCTCGTAGATGTCGTCCTCGGGTGTTCCGGCCATCTGCGCCGATCCTACAAAGGCGGCGCCCCGGCCGCCCCGGCACCCCTGGTTCGGGTCGGCGATTCGTCCGCGGTTCGGACGCTTTCGTCGACTCGACCGCCGACCGGTCGCTGCCGGGTTACTGGCCGAGGTTCTGGAGGTCGGCCAGCTGGCGGCCGATCTCGGCCTCGACGTCGAGCGGCTCCTGGCCTCTGCGCATCCGCCGCTCGTTGCGGGCGACGACGAGCTGGCGCACTTCCTCGCGCAGCTGGGCATCCATCCCGATCCCGGCGCCGGGTTCGGGCGCGGCCAGCATCCGCTCGACCTCGGCCTCGATGTCGAGCGGCGCCTCTCCCCGCTGCACCCGGCGGTAGGACTTGGCCTCGAGCATCTGGCGCACCTCGGCCTCGCGCACGGCGGGGCTGACCGGCGGGCCCGAGCCGCCTCCCAGATCAAGCGGTGCCGGCAGCTCCTGCTCGATCGCGAAAGGGCCCTTGCCGAGGTCCTTCAGCGCCTTGCCGGCGCCGGCGAAGGCGATCGCGGCGATCGGCAGCACGACGAGGGCAATGAGAATCAGGATCTTGCCGTTGTCGAGGGCCGCCGTGGCAAGCGGGGGAGACACGGGTCAAGAGTAATCGGTGCCCGCCCGGAGTTCTCGATGCGGGGATTCGGAATCAGCCAGCTAGGAGGGCGGCGGGGTCTTCATCTTCCACTTGACGGTCTTGTCGCAACCCGGCCCGATCACCCGAGTCGTGCCGCTCAGCTGGCTCGGACTCGTCCAGTGGCCCTTGAAGATGATGTGGCGATTGACGCGGGTTTGGCCGCTGATCGCGATCGGCGCCGCCCCCGAGTAGCTGAAGGCGCCTGCGACGACTGGGATCTTCGGCGCCTCGATGCTGGCGTTGAGCTGATGGCACTTGAAGTAGCTGGGGGCCAGGATCTTGGCGAGGGGACCGTAGGGGACGATCTTTCTGGCGCCGTTGATCACCTTGACGGTGAAATATCCCTCGCCCTCGTTGTGGCCGTTGGTCACCGGCGTGCCGTTGACCGTTCCCTGGTAGTCCCCGGCCCTGGGCACGGCCGCGGCGGCGCTCGTCGCGGCGGCGACCAGAGATATCAACACAAGGACTACGCAAATCGGGCGCATCGACTTCATCGCTGGGACCCCCCGGCCGCTGTCGTTTTCGCTTGGTCGTATCTGCGGCGACTGCGGCGGATTTTCCTTGATAGGCCTGGAGTCGGCCATCCCCAATAGTGGGTCGCCTGACCTGTCCCGAAAACCGGATCCGCTACTCTTTGGGGTGATTGACTGACTAGTCAATCGGTCGGCGGCTCACGACTTGCGCCGCCCCAGATTTCGGCTTATCCACGGAGACAAAGGAGCCTCGCACCAATGGTTGACTTCACTCTGACCGACGAGCAGAAGGACCTGCGCGAGTTGGCGCACAACTTCGCCGAGAAGGAGATTCGCCCCGTCGCCTGGGAGTACGACAAGGAAGGCACCTGGCCCCAGGAGATCATCGACAAGGCCTGGGAGGTCGGGTTGATGAACACCCACACCCCGGAGGCCTACGGGGGCCCCGGCCTCGACTACCTCTCCGGCTGCCTGATCGAGGAGGAGTTCGGCTGGGGGTGCTCGGGCATCGGCACCAGCCTCGCAGCCAACGGCCTCGCCTCCGCCCCGGTCGCGATCGGCGGTACCGAGGAGGCCAAGAAGAAGTACCTGGGGATGCTGATCGAGGAGCCGAAGCTCGCCAGCTTCTGCCTGACCGAGCCCGATGCCGGCTCCGACGTCAGTGGGATGAAGACGCGTGCCGTCAAGAAGGGCGACAAGTACATCCTCAACGGCTCCAAGTGCTTCATCACCAACGGCGGCTACGCCGACTGGTTCACGGTCTACGCCAAGACCGACCCCGACCAGGGCCACCGAGGGATCAGCGCCTTCGTCGTCGACGGCAAGCAGGACAACGTCACCGTCGACAAGAAGGAGGACAAGATGGGCCAGCGGGCCTCGAACACCGCGACCATCACCTTCGACGAGGTCGAGGTCCCTGCCGAGAACCTGCTCGGCGAGGAGAACCATGGATTCAAGCTGGCGATGATGACCCTCGACCGCACCCGCCCCGGCGTCGCCGCGATGGCCGTCGGAATCGCCCGCGCGGCGTTCGAGTTCGCCTCCGAGTACTCGAAGGAGCGGGTCCAGTTCGGGGTGCCGATCGCAATGCACCAGGCGATCCAGTTCCTGATCGCGGATATGGCGACCAAGGTCGACGCCGGCCGGCTGCTGACCTGGCTCTCGGCCGTCCAGCTCGACCAGGGCAAGCGCAACACGCTCGCCTGTTCGGAGGCCAAGCGCTTCGCCGCCGACTCAGCGATGGAGGTCACGACCGACGCCGTCCAGGTCTACGGCGGCTACGGCTTCATCAAGGACTACCCGGTCGAGAAGCTGATGCGCGACGCCAAGATCATGCAGCTCTACGAGGGAACCAGCCAGATCCAGCGCCTGGTGATCGCCCGCGAGGTGCTGTTGCCCCGCACCATCGAGGAAACCATCCCCGAGGCCGAGGCCAAGGGGCGCGAGGCCGACCAGAAGGTCGCCGAGACGGCGCCGGCCGCCGCCTAGGCACCCACAAGGCAGCCCGCTTCACCGAGCCGCCGGCCCCGCAGAGGGCCGGCGGCTTTCGTTTGTCGCCGGCGGGCTCAACCGGTGGCCATGAAGTCGCCGACAAGAGCCGCCAGCGGCGCTCAGCCGGCGGCCATGAAGTCGCCGACAAGAGCCGCCAGCGGCGCTGGCACCTCGGCCATGAACCCGTGGCCGACGCCGCGGAAGCGGGCGAGCCAGGAGGCGTCGATCCCCTCGGCGAGGGCGAGCGAGTTGGCGGCGGGGATGACGACGTCGTCGGTTCCGGCGGCGACCAGGGTCGGGACCGTGATCTCACCAAGCCGCTGGGCGACCCCCTCACGGGTCCATGCATCCAGCACGGCGACCTGGCTGCGGATCACCCCGGGATCGAGCGCGGCGCGGGCGGCGGCGACGATCTCGCCGAAGTCACGGTCGACTGCCGCGGCCGCCGCGGGCGCGAAGAGGAGGTTGATCAGGCGCGTCGCCTGCTCCCGCGGGGTCCCGCTGAGGTCGATCAGGCGCTCCCAGGCCTCGGCGTTGGGGGGGACCCGGTCGGGGCCGCCGCCGTCGGTGGCGAGCAGTACCAGCCGGCCCGCGAGGCCGGGCTCGGCGAGCGCCGCCGAGAGGCAGATGTAGCCGCCCATCGACCAGCCGAGCAGGGTCGGTCGCTCGAGGCCGAGGGCCGAGGACAGCCCGGCCACATCCGCTGCCATCGCCCCGACGGTGATCTCGCCCGGCTTCCCAGGCGTGGCTCCGGTGCCGCGGTTGTCGGGGAGGATCAGCTCGTGGCCGGCGGCAAGCGCTTCGAGGAAGCGGGGGTCCCAGTCGTCGGCGCTGGCCGCGAACCCGTTGACGATGAGCAGTGGCGGCCCGCTGCCGAGTCGTCGGTAGGCGATGCGCCGCCCTGCGACATCGACCGTCTCCCGTTCCGCCACCGCAGCATCCTTGCACCCCACCCAGCCGTCCCCAAAGGTCGAGTGGACGAAAACCCCCGCATAACGAGGACGATCGTCCACTCGACCCGCTGACTGCGCCGGCGACCGGGCGGCGCCGGCGACCGGGCGGCGCCGGCCGCGACCGGGACGTGTGCGCGACCGGACCGCCGGCGGCCGCGGCCGCGGCGGCGGGCGGCGGTCAGTCGCCGGGCTCGCCGGAGCGCGGGACGAGCCAGTGCGCCGCCAGCACCAGCGCCAGCAGCCCGAGGATCGGGCCGAGGACGAGCGGGTCGGTGATCGAGAAGCCCTCGAGCTTGGTGCCGAGATAGACCGAGATCGCCGTGATCGGGATGTAGCCGACCGCGGTCGTCCAGGTGAAGCGCCAGACGGGGACGCGGGCGGCCCCGGCTGCGGCCGAGAAGAGGCTGAACGGAATAATCGGAATCAGGCGCATCGTCAGAAGCAGCGTCACCCCGCCGCGCTCGGCCATCGCCTCGACCCGGTCGAAGCGCTCGACGCCGACGAAGCGGTGGATCAGCGGCCGCCCGGCGTGCAGGCCGACCGCGTAGGCGATCAGTCCCGACGCCACCCAGCCGACCTGGACGAGGACGAACCCGCCGAGGAAGCCGTAGGCGAAGCCGGCCGCCGCGTCGACGATCTCCGCCGGGTACCAGACGACGACGTGGATCATCTGCAGGGCGAGGATGACCACCGGCCCCCAGGCGCCGAGCGCATCGATCTGGCGCCGCACCTCGCCGCTGTCGCCCGCGATTGCGGCGCTGACCGCGTTGTTGAGTGGGTGAACGGCGAGGACGAGGACCGCCGCGAGTGCGATTCCGGCGAGGGTGACCAGGACCCCCGGCAGCGGCGGCCTGTGGCTGGAATCGGCCTTCACCGCAGCAGTATCCCGCCGTCCGGGCGGTGTCGTTAGATCAGCGCCGTGGAGATCTGGCAGATCGCGCTGATTCTGGTCGTCGCCGACGCGGCTGCGGTCGGGGCGATGCTGCTGGTTCGGCGGCGCTCCCCAGATAGCGGCTTCTTCCACGATTCCCAGGCCGCCGCCGGCGTCTTCACGGTCACCGGGACGATCTTCGCGGTGATGGTCGGGTTCGTATTCCTGATCTCCTTCCAGAGCTATGCATCGGCCCGGAGCAACTCCCAGACCGAGGCCGGCGCGACCGCCGCGCTCTTCGACACCGCCGACCCGTTCCCCGACCGCGTCCGGGGTGCCCTCCAGGGCGAGCTCATCTGTTACGGACGCGCGGTCGTCTCCGACGAGTGGCCGAGCATGGCCCGCGGCGAGCCAAGTGCCCTCGTCAACTACTGGGAATCGCGGATCGACTCGACCTTCGAGAGCCTGAGGCCGGTCGGAGCAAGCGCCGGCAACGCCCAGCAGAACTGGTTCGACGAGACCGATTCGCGCCGCTCGGCGCGTCGAGCGAGGCTGGCGGAGGCAGATCCCTTCGTCCCCGCCCCGATCTGGTTCCTGCTGATCATCGCCGGGCTTGCCGTGATCACCTACGCCCTCCACTTTGCCGACCGTCGCGAGAGCCGCGGCGCCCAGGTCCTGCTCGTGGTGGCGATCACGACGGTGGTCAGCTCCAGCCTGCTGACGATCGCCTTCCTCGACAACGCCTACGGTGACCACGCCGGCTCGATCACGCCGAAGGCGATGCGCGCGACTGTCTCCAGTCTCGAGCACGAGCTCTCGGCCCGCTACCAGGGAACGGCGCCTCCCTGCAGTGCATTTGGAAGGTCCGCTGGATCTGCAGTCCTGAGCGCCGCTCCCGCGCCGCGCACCCTGGGCTCTGAGCGCCGCCCCCGCGCCGCGCACCCCGGGTCCTGAGCTCCGCGCCCGCGCCGGACAGCGGGGTTCGTCAGACTGCCGCAGATGACCGAGGCACCCATCGTCGTCTGCACCGACCTGCGCCGCCGCTTCGGCGAGGGCGAGGCCGCCGTCGACGCCCTCTCCGGCGTCAGCGTCAGCTTCGAGCGCGGCCGCTTCAGCTCGATCATGGGCCCCTCGGGGTCGGGCAAATCGACCCTGATGCACATCCTCGCCGGTCTCGACCGCCCCACCTCGGGCTCGGTCGAGGTGGACGGGGTCGAGATCACCGGGCTCGACGACGGCGAGCTGACGAAGCTTCGCCGCGACAAGCTCGGCTTCATCTTCCAGTTCTTCAACCTGCTCCCGGTCCTGACCGCGGAGGAGAACATCGTCCTCCCACTCTCGATCGCCGGCCGCCAGCCGGACCCCGAGTGGCTGGAGCGGCTGATCGAGACCGTCGGCCTCTCAGACCGCCGCACGCACCGGCCCTCCGAGCTCTCCGGCGGCCAGCAGCAGCGCGTCGCGGTCGCCCGCGCGATGATCTCCAGGCCGGCCGTGGTCTTCGCCGACGAGCCGACCGGGAACCTCGACTCGAAGTCCTCGGACGACGTCCTCGAGCTCCTGCGCGGAGCCGTCGACGAGTTCAGCCAGACGGTGATCATGGTCACCCACGACCCCGAGGCCGCCGCCCACGCCGACCGCATGCTCGCCCTCCGCGACGGCCTCGTCGTCCACGACGCCGCCCCCGGCTCGGCCGAGCAGGTCATCGAGTTCATGAAGCAGCTTGCCTAGGCTCGCCGCCAAGAACCTCTGGGCGCGCAAGGGCAGGGCGCTGACGACGACGCTGGCCGTCTTCATCGGCGTCGCCCTGGTCGCCGGCACCTACATCCTCACCGACACGATCAACTCGGCCTTCGACCAGATCTTCAGCGAGTCGCTGAAGGGGACCGATGTCGTGATCACCGCGCGCGAGCCGGTCAAGCAGGAGAGTGGCGAGACGCGGAGCTTCCCGGCCGCTCTGCTGCCGAAGGTGCAGGCGGTCCGCGGCGTCTCGCTCGCCGCCGGTGCGATCTTCACGCCCGGCGGCTTCTTCAAGCAAAACGGCGACCGCATCGGCTCGCAGTTCTCGCCCAAGTTCATCTCCTCGGCGCTGCCGAAGCGACTCGAGTCGCTCACCTACACCGAGGGTCGCCAGCCCCAGACCGCGAGCGAGGCGTCGATCGACCAGGCGGCGGCCGACACCTCCGGGCTCGAGCTCGGCGACCCATTGCGGATCGCCGGCCAGCGCCGCGCCAAGACCTACCGGCTGGTCGGCTTCACCAGGCTTGGCAACGCCTCCTTCGGCGGTGCCAGCATCGCCCAGCTGACGCTGCCCGAGGCGCAGCGGATCACCGACACCCGCGGCCGCTTCGAACAGATCTCGGTTGCGGCCGCGAGCGGCGTCCCCGCCGGGCTGCTCGCCAACCGGATCGAGAGCGTCACTCCGCCCAGCGTCCGGGTCGAGACCGGCCAGCAGAACGCCAACCGCCTCTCGAGCGAGATCCGCGACAACCTCAGCTTCCTGCGGATCGCGCTGCTCGTCTTCGCCGGGGTCGCGCTCTTCGTCGGCGCCTTCCTCATCTTCAACACCTTCTCGATCACTGTCGCCCAGCGGGTCCGGGAGTTCGGGATGCTGCGGACGCTCGGCGCCTCGCGCGGCCAGATCCTTGGCTCGGTGATCGCCGAGGCGGCGCTGATCGGGCTGGTCGGCTCGCTCGCCGGCCTCGCCGGGGGGATCGCCTTCGCCAAGGGGATCCAGGCGCTGTTCAGGGCTATCGGGGTGGACCTGCCGACCAATGCTCCGGTGATCGAGACGCGGACCATCATCGTTTCGCTCGTGGTCGGCCTCTCGGTGACGCTGATCTCCTCGCTCGCCCCGGCCTGGCGCTCGACCAGGGTGCCCCCGCTGGCGGCGCTGCGCGAGGGCGAGCTGGCCGAGCCTCACGGCCACGGCCCCCTCTACGCGCTGTTCGCCATCGTCGTCTCGCTTCTGGGGGTTGCCGCGGTCCTCTTCGGCCTCTTCGGCAACATTGAGGACTCCGGCAACGCCGCCGGCCTGATGGGCGGTGGAGCGGTGCTGGTGCTCCTCGGCGTCTCGCTGTTCAGCCCCCGCCTCGTCCGGCCGCTGGCCTCGGTCACCGGGATGCCGATGGAGAAGCTGCGGGGCCTGACCGGGCGGCTCGCGCGCGAGAACACTCAGCGCCGGCCGGGCCGCACCGCTGCGACCGCGGCGGCGCTGATGATCGGCCTCGCACTGGTCACCTTCGTCACCATCTTCGCCGCGGGACTCAAGGGCTCGATCGCCTCGGCGGTCGATCGCAACTTCCAGGGCGAGCTGGTGATCCAGAACAGCGACGGCTTCTCTCCGATTCCCTCACTCGCGGCGGCGACGGCGCGCAGCGTTCCGGGCGTACGCACGGTCTCGAGCCTGCGCATCACCCAGGCGAAGGTCGACGGGATCGGCACCGAGCGGATCTCGGCCCTCGATCCGAGGACCGCCAATCAGGTGCTCACCCTCGACTGGAAGCAGGGCTCGCCGGCGACGCTGCGCGGGCTCCGAAGCGGCCAGGCGATCCTCGACGACGCGTTCGCAAGCTCCAACGGGCTCGGGGTCGGCGACAGTTTGAAGATGCTGACCAAGACCGGGGCCCGTCCCAGCTTCCGTGTCGTGGGAACGGTCAAGGACAACGCGGACCTGATCGGCAGCGTCGTCGTCACCCAGGCCTCGATGGCGCGCGATTTCGGCACCACCGAGGACCAGTACGCCTTCGTCAAGCTGGTCGACGGCGTCTCCGCCGCGGCGGTGCAGGACCGCGTCAAGGCGGTGCTCTCGAAGACGTTCCCGACCGCCGACGTCCTCAACCAGGAGGAGCTCAAGTCGAGCCAGGAGCAGCAGATCAACCAGCTCCTCGGCCTCATCTACGCGCTGCTGTCGCTGGCCGTGATCGTGTCCCTCTTCGGGATCGCCAACACCCTGGCGCTCTCGATCCACGAACGCACCCGCGAGCTGGGGATGCTGCGCGCGATCGGCATGTCGAGGCGCCAGGTGCGGCGGATGATCCGCTACGAGGCGGTGATCACGGCGATGATCGGCGCCGTCCTCGGCCTCATCCTCGGGGTGATCTTCGCGGCGCTGATCTCGCGGCCGCTGGCCGACCAGGGCTTCACCCTCAGCTATCCGATCGGCTCCCTGATCGTGATCATGGTCCTGGCGGCGATCGCCGGAGTCCTCGTGGCGATCGGCCCCGCCCGCCGCGCCTCCCGCCTCGATGTCCTCGAGGCGCTCGCCTACGAATAGCCCCGCCGCCGCCGAGACTTCATCCCACCATCAAGGTGATGGTGGAATATCACTCTCGCCAGGCGCTCGCCTACGAAAGCGCCGTCGCCCCGCCGAGACTTCATCCCACCATCAAGGTGATGGTGGATATCACTCTCGCACTCTCGCGCCGGCGCCGGGGGCTCCGGGTTTTGGGGGCCGCCCCGGATTTGAGGGGCGCCCCGGCTAGGGCGTCTTGGCCCGGCGCGCGGCCTTCAGGCGCGCGGTCTTCTCCAGCTCGAGCTTTCGCAGACGCACCGTCTTCGGGGTGATCTCGACACACTCGTCCTCGCGCAGGAACTCGAGCGCCTGCTCGAGTGACATCAGGCGGGCCGGGACGAGCCGAACGAGGATGTCGGCGGAGGCGGCGCGGACGTTGGTCTGGTGCTTCTCCTTGATCGCGTTGACGTCGAGATCGTCGGCGCGGGCGTTCTCACCGACGATCATCCCCTCGTAGACCTCCTCGCCCGGGCCGACGAAGAGGGTCCCGCGCTCCTGCAGGCCGAAGAGGGCAAAGCTCGCGGTGGTGCCGCGGCGGTCGGCGACCAGGGCGCCGGTCGGCCGCGTGCGAAGGTCGCCGACCCACGGCTCCCAGCCCTCGAAGACATGGTGGAGGATGCCGGTGCCGCGGGTCTCGGTTAGGAACTCGGTGCGGAAGCCGATCAGGCCCCGGGCCGGCACCAGGTACTCCATCCGCACCCAGCCGGTCGAGTGGTTGACCATCTGCTCCAGCCGCCCCTTGCGCAGCGCCAGCAGCTGGGTGACGACCCCGACGTAGTCCTCGGGGATGTCGATCGCCACCCGCTCGACCGGCTCGTGGAGGGCGCCGTCGATCTCGCGGGTGACCACCTGGGGCTGGCCGGCGGTCAGCTCGAACCCCTCCCTCCGCATCATCTCGAGCAGGATCACCAGCTGCAGCTCGCCGCGCCCCTGGACCTCCCAGGCATCGGGGCGCTCGGTGTCCAGCACCCGGATCGAGACGTTGCCGACCAGCTCCGCGTCGAGGCGGTCGCGGATCTGGCGGGCGGTCAGCTTCGAGCCCTCGATCCCCGCCGTCGGCGCCGTGTTGATGCCGACGATGATCGAAATCGAGGGCTCGTCGACGGTGATCACGGGCAGCGGCCGCGGGTCGGCGGCGTCGGCGAGGGTCTCGCCGATGGTGACGTCCGCCAGCCCCGCGATGGCGATGATCTCACCCGGCCCCGCCTCGGTCGCCGGGACCCTGTCGAGCGCCTCGGTGACGTATAGCTCGGAGACGGTGGCACGCTCGATCGTGCCATCAGCGCGGCACCAGGCAATCGGCTCGCCGGTGCGGATCGTCCCGTTGCGAACCCGGCACAGCGCCAGGCGGCCGACGTAGGGGTCGGCGTCGAGGTTGGTCACGTGCGCCTGCAGCGGGTGGCCCTCCTCGTAGGTGGGCGCCGGAATCCGCTCCAGCATCAGGTCGAGAAGGGGGGAGAGGTCGGTGCCCTCCTCCCCCTCGGCCAGCGCCGCCCAGCCAGCCCTGGCGTTGGTGTAGACGATCGGGAAGTCGATCTGCTCGGAGTCGGCGTCGAGGTCGATGAAAAGCTCATAGACCTCGTCGACGACCTCGGCGATGCGGGCGTCGGGGCGGTCGACCTTGTTGACGACGAGGATCACCGGCAGCCGCGACTCGAGCGCCTTGCGCAGGACAAAGCGCGTCTGCGGCAGCGGGCCCTCCGAGGCGTCGACCAGCAGCAGCACCCCGTCGACCATCGTCAGCCCGCGCTCCACCTCGCCGCCGAAGTCGGCGTGGCCGGGGGTGTCGACGATGTTGAACTTGACTCCCCGGTAGTCGACGGCGGTGTTCTTGGCGAGGATCGTGATCCCCTTCTCGCGCTCGAGGTCCATCGAATCCATCACCCGCTCGGCGACGTCCTGCCCCTTGCGGAAGGCCCCGGATTGCCACAGCATCGCGTCGACCAGGGTCGTCTTGCCGTGGTCGACGTGGGCGATGATTGCGATGTTGCGAAGGTCTTCTCGGCGGGCCATTGGGGCGGGGGATGCTACGGTGAAGGGGTCGGTTGCCCCATCTGGCAGCCGAGAGGTTCCGTTTCTCGCTGCGCTTCTGAGCGTCTTCGGGGTCAATGGATCACCTCCCCGACGTTCAATAAGGAGCAACGCAAATATGTCGCAGTCCTTCGCCGATCTCGGCGTGTCAAAACCCGTCGTGCGCGCACTCGCCGCACGCAATATCCATGAGCCGTTCACGGTTCAACGGCTGGTCATCGAGGATGTCCTCGCCGGCCATGACGTTCTTGTCCAGTCCCCGACCGGGTCCGGCAAGACCCTCGCCTTCGGAGTTCCGATCGTCGATCGGATCGAGGCCGGGTCCAACCGCCCCTCCTCGCTCGTCCTCGCCCCGACTCGGGAGCTCGCCGGCCAGATAGTCGACGAGCTCGAGGCGGTCGCCCGGGCTCGCAACCTGCGCCTCGCCGCCGTCTACGGCGGCGTCGGCTTTGGTCCCCAGATCAAACGGGCCAAGGCCGCCGACATACTCGTCGCCACCCCCGGGCGGCTCGAGGACCTGCTCGAGCGCGGCGTGATCAGCCTCGAGAGAGTCCGCATGCTGGTCCTCGACGAGGCCGACCGGATGCTCGACATGGGCTTCAAGCCGGCCGTTGACCGGATCGTCGCGCGGACCTCGGGGAACCGCCAGACGCTGTTCTTCTCGGCAACCCTCGAGGGGGCGATCGGCAAGCTCGCCGCCGCCTACACCCACGACGCCCGCCGCCACGTGCACGCGCCGAAGGCGGAGCGCAGCGCCGACGTCAGCCACCGCTTCGTCCACATCGACTCGCAGGGCGCGAAGCTGCCGGCGCTGGTGCAGGAGCTGCGCCACACAGAGTGCGGCCGCACCCTCGTCTTCGTCCGCACCAAGCGCGGCGCCGACCGCCTCGTCAAGCGGCTCGGGTCCCAGGACGTGCGCGCGGTTGCCATGCATGGCAACAAATCCCAGTCCCAGCGCGAGCGGGCGCTGGCGCGCTTCGAGCGCGGTGACGTCGACACCCTGGTCGCGACAGACGTCGCCGCTCGCGGGATCGACGTCGCAGACGTCACCCACGTGATCAATTTCGACGCGCCCGAGGACCGCGACGCCTACGTGCACCGCGTCGGGCGCACCGGTCGTGCCGGGCGCACCGGAGCCGGCGTCAGCTTCGTGCTGGCCGACCAGGCGCGCGACATGCGCCGGATCGCCAAGGCCCTCGGTTTGAGCCGGGAGTTCGAGCGCAGCCGTTAGGCCGGGTGCGCCCGGTACCCTGTAGAGGAGCTATCTCGCCCGTTGGCCCCCTTCCTTCGTGCGAATAAGAACTAGGGGCCCCGAAAGGATGTGCATCTCAGTTGAGTCAAGTCAGTGTTGAATCGATTAGCCGTGAAGCGACTGCCGTCTGTACCTGCGGCCGTTGCGAGATGACCGTGCGCTGGATGCCAGGCAGCGAGCATGCCGAGATGCCCGATAACTGGGTTCGCGAGAACGGCCAGACCTTCTGCCTCTCCTGCCGTCGCGCGATGGCCGCGGAGGCGGGCCTGGAGTCGGCGCCGGAGGGCACCACCCTCGCCGCCCGCGCCCAGCTCCGAGCGGCCGCGCTGATCGAGTTCGAGGTCCTGCGCGACCCGGACCGTCCTAACGGGACGATCGCCCGTGCCTGCCGCTCCTCGGTCCCGGCTGTGCTCAAGGCGCGCAAGCGCCTCGGCATCGCCGAGCCGGTCAACAACTAGCCGCCGAACGTTCCGGGGCCTCGGTCCCGGAACCCGCCGGCGAAGACTCCGGGACCCCGGTCCCGGAACCAGCTGCTCCGGGCGGATCGCCCCCCGGAAAGCGCGACGCCCGCCAATTGGCGGGCGTCGGCGCAACTAAAGGCGGATCGTCGCTACGAGGTCTGCTGGACGCTCGCTGCGGCGGGGCCCTTCGGTCCGTCTTCGGACTCATAGGTCACCTTGGCGCCTTCGGCCAGGGACTTGAAGCCCTCGCCGATGATCGCGCTGTGGTGCACGAAGACGTCCTTCGAGCCGTCATCGGGTGTGATGAACCCGTAGCCCTTGTCGTCGCTAAACCACTTGACAGTTCCAGTGGGCATGCAAATTCCTCCATGCTCATCTTGTGCTGCGAACGCGGAGGATGCTGATGAAGCAACGACTGCGAGCGCTAGACACGACTTTGCCGGACTTCTTTGTCCGACCTAACAGGCGGGACGGTAGCAGGGTTGCGCGGCGGTGCGGGCACTCCGGGCCGTGTGCGACAGCGGTCCCGGCGATACTGCACCGTTGTCCAATAACCCCAAGGTCGATCTGGTCCGGCGCTCCTATGCGGAGGCGATCAGCAGCCGCTCCCCGTTCGATGTCAACCTGGGGCGGTGAAGACCTCGGTGGCCTGGATCTGTCGCTGGCCGTAGTGGCCGCTGTAGACGGGGCCGGCGGCGCTGACGCGGTCGCCGTAGGCCGGCAGCGGGTGCGGACGCAGGCCGCGCTCGACGTCGATCACGCTGAGGCCGGGGCCGGAAACGCTGTCGGGGCTGAGAAGGACGAAGTGGGCATCGCCGTCGCCGTCGGGATCGACGCGCTCGACGTAGAGGATCGTGCCCTCGGCGGTGCGGCAGTTGGAGCCCGCCGCCGGACAGTGAGCATGGCGCAGTGGCTCCTGGCCGGCGGCGGGCTCCTGGCCGGCCGCGGCGGGGGCGGGCTTGGGCGGGGGCGCCGGGGCGGAGGAGGCCTCATCCGTCCCGGTCGTACCCCCGCCGCAGCCCGCGGCCAGCGCCGCGGCAGCTGCTGCCCCGAGGATCGCGATCGTTCGCACCGCCCCACGGTAGGGGCTCTGTGATCAGGAAGCGCGGGTGACGACCGACTTGGCGGCCGCGCACACGGTGCGGCTGCCGACCGGGCCGGCGGTTGTGCTCTTCGCCTTTGCGTAGTAGTAGCCGCGGGTGGGATGCCCGCTCAGGTTGAGCAGCCAGTTGCCGCTGGCGCTGCTGCGGGTGGAGCCGACCGACGGGTCGGCCCCGGGCCTGTTGCGGTAGACGGCAACCTTGCGGTTCCTGGCGCAGACGCTCTGCGATGAGCTGACCTTGCCCGAGAAGTAGGTGGCCCCTCCGTTCCATGCGATCGAGACCGAGCTTGGGGTGGTGCCGGCGGCGAGGGCGCCGGCGGGCGCGAGCAGGGCCGCCGCGGCGGCGAGGGGTATCAGTCGCCTCATTGGTTCTCCTTTTCAGTTGGTTGAGCGTTCGCGCCGAAGGTAGGGAGGGCCACCCCAAGCGCCGACAAGGCGTCGGCAAAGAAAGGGTCAAGAGCGGGCATTCGGTCAAGAGCGGGCATTCGACGGCCGGGGGCCTGACCATTGCCATGGCGGGGCTGAAGTTCGAACTGAGGATGTGGGACCAGATCTTGCGGACCGGCCCCGGGATCGAATTCCCGATGTACGGCGGGCCGGGGCGGACGCAGCCGGGCTAGGCGGCTGAGGCCTCGACCCGGCCCCGCGTGAGTCCGCCGAGGCTGCCGAGGATCGTCCCGAAGACGGCGGTCGCGACGATCAGCAGGACGTGCGGATCCGGGAGGTCGGCCTTGGCGTCTTGGCCGTGGATCGCGTGGCCGATCAGGATGAAGCTGCCGAAGAGGGTGCCGCCGAGGACCCCGCGCAGCGCACCTCCCCTGGCGCCCGCGTGCTCGAAGCCGGCGAAGAAGCCGCCGAGGATCGAGAGCACGGTGGCGATCAGGTAGGCCGACTCCGAGATCCCGAGGAGGACCCCGCACAGCGCCCCGAACAGGACCGGCCCCCCGATAACGAGGAACGCCTGGACTCCGGGGTGGCGATCCGAGAGGAGGGGGATCGCGGCGCGGATCTCAGTCGCCCTCGGCCCTGCGCTTGAGGCCCTCTGCGGCGTCCTTGGTCAGGAATTCCTTGACCTTGCCCTCGACCGGCCCACGCAGCAGGATCCCCAGGATCCGCCCGGTGTCGGCGATCAGCGAGTAGGTGGCGCGGGTCCGCTCCTCCGCCAGCTGCTCGAGCTTCCAGGACCCCCGCAGCGAGTTCAACTCGCCCCTCTCCTGTTCCCATCGCATCTCGTCGGGCGGGTGGTAGCTGAAGCTGATCTGCGAGGTGACCTGCTTGACCTTGGCGTCGGAGACGGTCTCGACCAGCACAGCGCGACCGTGGCCGTCCCTCTCGAGCACCTCGAGCGAGATCATCGACGCCTGCCACTCAGGGGTCGAATCGAGGTCGGCGACGATCTCATAGCAGCGCTCCAGCGCTGCCTCGATCTCGACGCTGCGGTCGGCTTCGAGCTTTCCCATGGCCTCAGCCTATCCCGCGACGCCGCTCAGCGGTAGCTAATCGCCACCGCTGAGCCGACTTCCGCACCGCTGATCGCTACTGCGACTCGCCGGGCGCGCCGCTCGGCGCACGCGCACCGACCGGGCCACCGGCTCCCGGCATGCCACTGCCGGCCGGGGGCGGGCCGCCGGGGCCGCCCATTCCGCCCTCGGGGCGCCATCCCGGGTCGAGTGGACGATTTCCCTCGCATGCCGAGTGCTTTCGTCCACTCGACCCTCTGGAGCCGCGGGGCCGGGAGCCGGGGTGCGGTTCGCCCTGGGCGGGCAGCTCAGACTGCCAGCCGCTCCGCAGGGTGGGCAGCTCAGGCCGCCAGGCGCTCCGCCAGCCCGGAGTGTCGCCGGCCGCCGTCGTCGCGCCGCACCGCCAGCTCGAGCGCGCTGCGATCGCCGACCAGCACGCAGGCGCTGCGCGCGCGCGTGATCGCGGTGTAGACGAGGGGGCGGGTCAGCATCCGCGAGTGCGAGCGGTGGCAGACGCAGACGACGACCGGGACCTCGCAGCCCTGTGATTTGTGGACGGAGATCGCGTAGGCGAGGCGCAGCGTCGCGGTCTCCTCGTAGGGGATGACGAGCGAGCCGCCGTCGTCGGTCTCGACGACAATCGACTCCTCCTCGGGATCATCGGCGACGAGAAAGCAGATCGAGCCGTTCATCAGCCCGAGCTCATGCGCGTTGCGGGTCTGGATCAGGCGGTCGCCGATCCGGAAGCGCTCGTTCAGGGCCGGCTGGCCGTCGGGGTTGAGCCTCTCCTTCAGCCGCTCGTTGAGCGCGTCTATCCCGACCGCGGTGCGATACATCGGCGCCAGCACCTGGACCTCGCGGATCGGGTCGAAGCCGAGGCCCTCGGCGACGCGCTCGGAAACGACCTCGACGACGGCGTCGAGCGCCCGCTCGGGGGAGGGGCGCTCGAGGAAGAAGAAGTCGCGCTCCTGGCCCTCGGCCGGCTCCAGCCCCGGCATCCGGCCCTCGTTGATCGCGTGGGCGGCAGTGGTGATCATCGAACGTGCCGCCTGGCGGAAGATGTGGCGCAGGCGGGTCACGGGCACGATCCCCGAGGTGATCAGGTCGTCGAAGGGCTTGCCGGCGCCGATCGGGGGGAGTTGGTCAGCGTCGCCGACGAAGACGATGTGGGTCGACTCGGCGAGCGCTCCGAGCAGCACCTCGGCGAGGCGAAGGTTGAGCATCGAGGACTCGTCGACGACGACGAGGCCGGCGGGGAGGGGGTGGCCGGGGCGAAAGCGCGGCTCGCGCCCCGGCATCCACTCGATCATCCGGTGAATCGTCATCGCCGAGTGCCCGGTCGCCTCCTCCAGCCGCCGCGCGGCGCGGCCGGTGGGGGCGCAGAGCGCGACCGTGATCTCGGCGCTCGCCGCCTCGGCGACGATCGCGCGGGTGCAGACGGTCTTGCCGACGCCGGGGCCGCCGGTGATGACCGAGAGTCGTGAGGCGAAGGCTCCGCGCACCGCCGCCCACTGCTCCTCGGTGAGGTCATCGCGGGGCTCGGCGCCGGGCGAGTGGGTCAGCTGTGGCGGCGCCTCGGCGCGGGCGCGCAGGGTCTCTGCGCAGGCGAGCTCGCTGGCGTGGGTGAGCTCGCGGTAGACGCGGCCCTCCTCGACCATCAGCCCGGCCGCGGAGACGAGCACGTCGGGGTCGGGGTCGATCCCGAGCAGCTCGGCGCAGCGGCGGCGCAGCTCCGCCGTCGGCAGGAAGGTGTGGCCCTGGCGCTCGGCCTCGGAGAGGACGTAGACGGCGGCCGCCTGGGCGCGGCGGTCGGACTCGGGCGGGACGTCGGCGCCGAGCGCGATCGCGTCGGCGCGGGCAAAGCCGACTCCGTCGATCTCGGTCAGGCTGTAGGGGTCCTCGTGCAGGACCCTCATCGCCTCGGCTCCGTAGCGGGCGTGGATCGCGGCGGCGAGGTGGGCGAGGCCGTGTGGCGCCAGCCGCACGTGCAGGTCGCGGACCGCCCGGCTCGCGTACCAGGACTCCGCCGCCGCCTCGGCCTGCTTCTCACTGACCCCGCTGAGGGCGCGCAAGGTCCCGACCGGGTCGGCGGCGATCGCGTCGAGGACCGCGGGGCCGTAGTCGTCGCGCAGGCGCTCGGCGCGGGCCGGGCCGATGTGGCGAAGCGAGGTCAGATAGGCGATCTGGCCCTCGCGGTCGGCGGGGTCGATCGGCTTCGCCCCCCGGGCTCTCACCTGGGGGCCGTAGCGCGAGTGCTCCTGCCACTCGCCGCTGACCTCGGCCCGGTCGCCGGCGACCAGGTGGCCGACCGGCCCGATCAATGTGAACTCCTCGCCGGAGTCCTCGCCGATCACCTCGAGCACGGCGTAGCCGTCGTCCTCGGCGCGAAAGATCTCGTGGCGCACCTGCACGACTCCGCTGAAGGCACCGGTCGCCAATGTCGTCTGCGTCTGCGCCTGCGCCTGGATCTGCGTCGGGCTCACGGCTTCGAGATTACGCCGCGCCGCGGCGATTGGCGATTGCGCCGCGATCGCCGTTCCCGCAGGGGGCGGGCACCGGCTACTCGGCGATCCGGAGCGAGGTGTGGCGGGCGATCAGGTCGAAGTCGCGGTCGCGGTGGAGCACGGGCACGTCGTTTCGGATCGCCACGGCCGCGATCAGGCAGTCGACGATGCTGCGGGCCGGAGCCTCGCGCCCCCGGCAGATTCGCTGAATCCTGGCTGCAGCCTCGTGGTCCTCAAAGCCACCGAGGGCGAGCAGGCTGGCGCGCCCGAGCAGCCTCCCAAGCCGTTGGTGGTCGGCTTCGTCGCGGGCCCCGGCCAGCAGCTCCATCGCAACCGGCTCCGTGGTGGCGATACCGCCGCCGCGAATGAGGCCGTCCACCCGCAGGTCGATGTCGCTCTCGCTCCGACGCAGGTACTCGATCCAAGCCGAGGTGTCGGCGAGGATCAATCCTCGCGGTTGATCCATGCGTCCAGCACCGGATCGGGCTGGCGCAGTTGCTCGAGGTCACCGTGCCAGCCCGAGCCACGCATCGCCAGCGCCTCCTCTCGGCTCATCGGCTCGAAATCGAGCCGGCGCAGCGCTCGCTCGACCGCCTCGCGCTTGGTGCGGTAGCCGTAGATCCGCATCACACGCTCGATCAACTCGTCGTCTATCTCGATGTTGGTCCTCGACATCGCGATCATTCTAGCGGTCCCCTACACATAGATGTGTAACAAGGTGTACGAGTCCCCGACAGGACACGCGCGAAGTCCATATTTCCATCCAGCACGCCCGGCGAGGCCTCGGGCCCCGTGCCCCGCCGAGGCACGGGAGGCGGATTTGCGCGAGGCTTACGGGGATGAGTGGAACCACGACGATCGAGGGGTTCGAGGCGCTGACGCTGGCGAGCGGCGAGAACGGCCTCGAGGTCGCGTTCGTCCCCACCGCCGGGATGGTCTGCTGCTCGCTGCGCCACCGCGGCGAGGAGCTGCTCGGGCAGCGCGGTGGCCTCGCCGCCTACGTCGCCGAGCGCTCGACGATGGGGATACCCCTGCTGCACCCCTGGGCCAACCGGCTCGGCGAGAGGCGCTTCGAGGTCGCCGGGCACGAGGTCGACCTCGACGCCGCGCAGCCGCCCCCGAGCACCGACCCCAACGGACTGCCGATTCACGGGCTGCATGAGTGGCGGCGGCAGGGATGGCGGGTTGTGCGCCACGAGCCGACGCCCGGCGGCGGCGTTCTCGAGGCCGCCTTCGATTTCGCCGCTGAGCCAGGTCTCGTCGCCGGCTTCCCGTTCCTGCATGAGATCGACTACGAGGCGACCCTGGAGGGCCGCAGGCTGACAATCGGGCTGACGGTTAGGCCGACCGGCGGTGCCGCGATGCCGATCGCCTTTGGCTTTCATCCCTACCTGAAGCTTCCGGGGGTCGAGCGCGCCGAGTGGGAGGTTGAGATCCCGGTGGCGGAGCGCCTGCTCCTCGACCAGCGAATGCTCCCCAGCGGCGAGCGCGAGCCGGTCCGGATCGAGCCCGGGCCGCTCGGCACCCGGACCTTCGACGACGCCTTCGATGCGCCCGCCGCCGGCGAGGCGTTCGCGCTCTCGGGGGGTGGGCGGCGGATCGAGCTCTCGCTTGAGTCCGGCTACCCCTACTCCCAGGTCTACGCCCCGGCCGACGACGACGTGATCGCCTTCGAGCCGATGACCACCCCGGCAAATGCCCTGGTCAGCGGCGGGATCGACCTGCCGGTGATCGAGCCCGGCGAGGACTTCGGCGCCGCCTTCTCGGTCACGGTCAGCGAGGCCTGAGCGCCCTTGCCGATCGCGGCCGCGAGAGGCGAGGCCTGAGCAGCCGGCCCAGGCGGCCGCCTGAGCAGCCGGCCCCGGCGGGCCGCCTGCGCAAACCAACCCAGGCGCGCCTCGCGGCGCTCAGCCCTGCCCGGAGACGACCCGCAGGCCCTCGGCGCCGGCCGGGGGGTCCATCTCGATCTCGGTCGTCGCCATCACCCGCGCGACCAGCATGTAGTTGCCGATCACCATCAGCAGCTCGACTATCTCGCGCGGGGAGAGGAAGGCCGCCACCGCCTCGAAGGTCGGGTCGCCGGCGCGGGCGTCGCGGACGACCTCGGTGGTGAAGGCGATGGTCGCCCGCTCCTCGGCGGAGAAGCACTCGGCCCCGGCCTCGTCGCGCTCGAGCGCAGCCACCTGCTCGGAGCGTCCCCCGACCGCCTCGAAGATCGGGACGTGCTGGACCCACTCGTAATCGGCGTGGGGGGTGAGCCGCGCCACCCGCAGGATCGCCAGCTCGCGCAGGACCGGGTCGAGCTCGAGCTTCCCCAGCAGCGCCGCCCCCCAGCGAAGCCACGGCCGGAAGGCGGTGTCGGCGTGGGCGAGCATGCGGAAGATGTTCAGGGGCGGCACCGCCTCGAGCGCCTCGCGGGTCGCGGGGGAGGCGACCTCGGGATCGACATAGGGCAGGCGAGCCACGGTCCGAGACTACCGAGGCGCCAGGCGATCCAACCGTCGCCATAGGGCCCCGATATAGGGTGTCGGCCGTGGGTCCCGGCGCCACCCGGCGCCACCCGATTCAGGCGAAAACAAGAGAAGCGAGGAACCAGATGAGCGATACCGATTTTGGAGTCTTGAGCGCGCAGATCAAGGGCCGCGTCAGCGCCGCCGGCGAGGAGGCCTGGGAGGCCGATCGCCTGCCCTGGGCGCTGATCGCCGACCTGCGCCCGGCCGCCGTCGCCTTCCCAGCCGACGCCGATGACGTCGGCGCGATCGTCAACTTCGCCCGCGATGCCGGCCTGCGGATCGCCGCACAGGGGACCGGTCACGGCGCCGGCCCGCTCGAGGATATGGGCGGGACGATCCTGGTCAAGACCACCGAGATGAGCGGGGTCGAGATCGACCCCGAGAAGGGGCGCGCTCGCATTCTTCCCGGGACCCTCTCGCGCGACGTCATGAACGCCGCCGCCGAGCACCAGTGCACGGCGCTCTGCGGCTCCTCGCCCGACGTCGGTGTCGTCGGTTACTCCCTCGGCGGCGGCATCGGCTGGCTCGGGCGAAAGCACGGGATCCAGGCCAATGCGGTGACCGCGATCGAGCTGGTCACCGCCGACGGCGAGTTGGTTCGCGCCGACGCCGAGAGCGAGCCCGACCTCTTCTGGGCGCTGCGCGGGGGCGGCGGCAACTTCGGCGTGGTCACCGCGATCGAGTTCGACCTGATCCCGCTCGCCGAGGTCCACGCCGGGATGCTCGCCTGGCCCTGGGAGCGAAGCGAGGAGGTGCTGAAGTGCTGGGCCGATTGGGCGCCCGACGCGCCTGAGGAGATCACGACCTCCGCCCGGATCCTGCAGTTCCCGCCGATCCCCGATATCCCCGAGTTCCTCCGCGGCCGCCAGCTGGTGATGATCGACGGCGCCCACTGCGGCGGTGCCGCCGATGCAGAGGAGGCCCTGCGCCCGTTCCGCGAGCTCGGGCCGGAACTGGACATGTGGGCCACTATGCCGACGCCCGGCCTGGTCCAGGTCCACGGCGACCCCGAGCAGCCCACCCCGGTGGTCAGCGACCACCGGATGCTGCGCGAGCTGCCGCCGGAGGCTGTCGACGCCCTGATCGGCGTCGCCGGGCCGGGCTCGGGCTCGCCGCTGCTGTTCACCGAGCTCCGCCAGTTCGGCGGCGCGATCGCCCGCACCCCCGCCGGCGCCGGCGCCGTCGGAGCGCTCGAGGACCCCTTCGGCCTCTTCGCGCTCGGGATGGCGATGGACCCCGACGGGGCGAAGGCGGGAGCGGAGCACGCGGCCAGGGTCTGTGCGGCAATGGAGCCCTGGGCCGGAGAGCGCAGGTACTACAACTTCGCCGAGAACCCCGGCGACGCCGCCGACCTCTACGGCGCGGACGAGTACTCGCGGCTTTGCCGGATCCGGGCCGAGGTCGACCCCGGAGGAATCTTCCAGGCGAACCACGCGGTGGTGGCGGCCTAGGCCGATGCCACCGGTTGGGTGGGGCGACGCGGACGACGAGGTCATCGGCGGCGACCTCGCCGTCGCGATGGCCTACTGCACGCCGGCAGGCGGTGCCGTCGTCGCCGCCGTCGCCCCGATCGGCCTGCGCGACCGCGGGCGCGGCGAGATCACCTTCACCACCTCGCTGGGCTTCGGTCGCAAGCTCGACCGGATCCGCGCCAACCGGCGGGTCGCCCTCGCCTACCACGCCCGCGAGCACGGCTTTGCAAGCGGGTCGCGCTACGTGCTCGTCCAGGGGTCCGCGGACTTCGACGCCTCCCCTGACCTCGACGTCCTCGAGAACGTGGTCGGGCCCGCGGCCGAGCGCTTCCTGGGGCCGCCGAAGCGCGGCTTCTTCTGGGACCGCTGGCTGCGCGAGTACTACGCCGACCGGGTTCTGGTCACGGTCGCGGTCGAGCGCGTGATCGGCTGGCCGGACCTCCGCTGCGCCGGGGTGCCCGAGATTCGTGGAACGCCCCGGCTGGCCGAGGCTCCCGCACCTCAGGACCCGCCGAGGAAGGGAACCGGGCCCCGGGTCGACGTCGCCCGTGCCGCGAAGCGCCTGCGCGCGCAGCCCCACCAGCTGATCGGGTTCCCCGGCGCCGACGGCTTCCCGCTCATCTACCCGGTCAAGGCCGGGGGGCAGAGCGAGGGCGGCATCGCCCTAACCGCGGCCGAGGGCCTGCTCCCCGCCGGCGATCGCCGGGCCGGCCTCCTCGGCCACCGCTTCAACGCCAGGCTGATCGGGCTCGAGGCGCGCCAGCTCACCGGCTGGCTCGAGGTCGACCCGGCCGCCGGGGCGATCTACTCACCCCATACGGAGTCCGGCTTCCGGGCCCCGGCGAACAAGACCCTGCTGCTGCTCGGCAACGGCTTCATGGCGAAGCGGGGTCTGAAGAAGGCACGGCGGGCGGGTCCGCGCGCCTGATGCGCTGTCCCAGGCGCGGCGGGTGGGTCCCCGCGCCTGATGCGCTGTCCCGGCGCGCTCAGACCGGCTCGAGGACGACGACCGGTATCTCGCGCTCGGTCTTCGTCTGGTACTCGTCGTAGGCGGGCCACGCGGAGGTCATCGTCTTCCACATCTGCGGCTTTTCCTCGGGCGTGGCCACGCGGGCGCGCGTCCTCAATCGGTCGGCCTTGACCTGGACCTCGGTCTCAGGGTCGGCCTCGAGGTTCACGAACCAGGCCGGCGGCTCGTCGGCGCCGCCCTTCGACGCGACGACCAGGAAGTTCTCGCCACTGCGCCCGTAGATCAGCGGCGTGTAGCGCCTCTGGCCCGACTTGCGACCGGTCGTGGTCAGGATCAGCACCGACGCCCCATTCCACTCGTGCCCCTCCTCGCCATCGGTCTCGCGGTAGCGATCGACATGCTCTTGGCCGAACAGCATCTGCACTCTCCTCGTTCGAAGTTGGTGAGGAGAAGGTAGCGAGGCCGGTCCGCCGGCCCGGCCGCTGGGATCAGGCCTGCCCGGCCGCCTGCCGCTCGGCCTCGCGCAGCTCGATCCGGCGGATCTTCCCGGTCAGGGTCTTGGGCAATTCCTCGGTGAACTCGATCCGGCGCGGGTAGGCGTAGGCGCTCAGCCGCTCGCGGACGAAGGCCTTGATCTCGGTCGCGAGCTCCTCCGAGGGCTCGTGGCCCTCGGCGAGGACGATGAAGGCCTTGACCACGTTGCCGCGCAGCTCGTCGGGCGAGGCGACGGCGGCGGCCTCGCGCACCGCCGGGTGCTCGATGCAGGCGGACTCGACCTCGAACGGACCGATCCGGTAGCCGGCGGCGATGATCACGTCGTCGGCGCGTCCCGCGTACCAGACGTAGCCGTCCTCGTCCATCGCCGCCGCATCCTTGGTGTGGAACCACTCGCCGCCGAAGGCCTCCTCGCTCGCCTCGGGGAGCCTCCAGTAGCCGAGGGGGTAGTGGGGGTTCGATCTCGCCCGCAGGCAGATCTCACCGCGCTCGCCGACCGCGACCGGGTTCTCGTCCTGATCGAGGATCTGCACGTCCCAGCCGGGCATCGTCCGCCCCATCGAGCCCTCGCGGACCTCCATGAAGGGGAAGTTGGCACAGAGGGGGTAGGACTCGGTCAGCCCGTAGAAGTCGAGCACGGTGAGCCCGTACTGCTCGCGGAACCAGCGGATAGCTTCGGGGTTCAGCGGTTCACCGGCGGAGCAGACGATGCGGAACTTCTGCGGGTAGCGCTTCCCGGCGTCCTCGATCGCCATCATCGCTCGCATCGCCGTCGGTGTGGTGAAGACGTTCTCGACGCCGTGGCGGGAGAGGAAGTCGAGTTGCTCGGCGGGGTCGAAGCCGCCCTCGCGCTGGTAGACGTACTGGGTCGCGCCGAGGCGCCAGGGGCCGAGCAGCGGGGCGATGCCGGCCGCCCAGGCCCACTCCCCCATCCCGTGGAAGCGCTCCTCGTCGCGGACCTCATGGCAGTAGACGAACTCCTCGTGGGCGAGGATGTAGCGGTGGGCGTGGATGATCCCCTTGGCCTGCCCGGTCGTGCCCGAGGTGTAGTAGAGCTGGGCGGGGTCGTCGGCCGAGGTGTCCTCGCAGATCGGATCGGCGGGCAGCTCCTCGAGGCGCTCGCGATCGAGGACGACGATCTGATCGACGGGTGCGGATTCGAAGCGCCCGGCGTTGGCGGAGTCGGTGACCAGGAGCTTCGGCTCGGAGTCCCCGAGCCGATGGCTGATTCCCTCGTCCCCGTAGAGGACCGACATCGAGAGCAGGATCGCACCCAGCTTCCAGGTGGCGAAGAAGATCGCGGCGGTCTCCGGGGTGGGGGGCAGAACCACGGCGACGCGGTCGCCCCTGCAGACCCCGCGCTCGCGCAGCAGGTGCGCGGCGCGGTTGGCGAGGTCCTGCATCTCTCCCCAGTTGAGCTCGCGCGCCGCGCCGTCGAAGCGCTCCCAGACCATCGCCGGCTTCTCGCGCGGGTGCTTGTCGCAGACGTCGGCGGCGATGTTGTAGCGGTCCGGGACGCGCCACTCGTGCGCGGCGCATGCCTGCTCGTAGGAGGCTGGTATCGGGGTCCGGGCCATCGTCGCTGCCTGCGGCAGGCTATCCGGACTCAGCCGGCGGCGATGAGGTTGTCGAGGATCTCGTCGTAGCACCCGATCACGAGCGAGAGGTGGCCCTCGTCGGGAGGGAGGTGCGAGCGCGCGCCAGCGACGTGAGCGGCGAGCCACTCGCCGTGGGCGAAGGGGACGAAGCGGTCCTCAGCCCCCTGCCAGACCGCCACCGGGGCCTCGATCGTGGCCAGGTCGAAGCCCCAATCGCTGATGAAGGCGATGTCGTCGTCGAACCATCCCCAGATCCCTGTCCGGAGAGCCTCGTGCATGCCCTCGGTGAAGTGCTCGGCGAACTCGCCGCTGAGGGCGCGGCGGTCGGCCTCCCCGATCAGGTCGCCGAGAGCCGCGGCGATCTCGGGGGCGCTCGCCGCGGCGATCGCCCCGGCCTCTGCCTCGAGATAGGCCTGAAGCTCGCCCGGGCCGGCCACCGCAGCGCCGAACTCGCGGTGGTTCTCCTCGCCCATGCCGTCGAGCCAGTCGAGTCCCTGCGCATCGGCGGGCGCGACCCCGGCGAGCGTCGCCGCCGCGATCACGCGGTCTCCCAGCAGCGCCGCGGTGGCGAGCGCGTGGGGGCCGCCGCCGGAGGCGCCCGCGGTGTAGAAGCGCTCGGCCCCGACGGCGTCGGCGAGCGCTGCGACGTCGGCGGCGCACTCGGCGACGGTTCGACCCTCGAGGCGGTCGGAGTCGCAGTAGCCGGGGCGCGAGTAGGTGAGGTGGCGGATCCCACGCTCGGCGCCGAGCGCGACCAGCGGCTCGAACACCATCCCCGAGTCGGGGGTGCCGTTGTGGAAGACCAGCAGCGCCCCGTCCTCGGGCCCGGCGAGCTGGGCCTGAAGCCGGCGCCCGTCTGCCGTTCCCACCTCGAGCGGGGAGGTCTGCATCGGCGCCGATTCTATGCCCGCGCGCGCAGGCACGGATGCGGCGAGGACCGAGGGAGATACCGGGTGCACCGAGGGAGATACCGGGTGCGCCTAAGGGTCATCCCCAATAGACGGCGGACCGAAGCGCTGGGACCCTGCGGATGCAACCAACAAGCAACCCATCGGAGGTATCCAGATGAACGACACTGCCAACATCAACGGACCCGGAGAAGGCGACGAGAGGAAGGGCGGCGAGGCGGCCGAGGGGTCGGCTCCGCAGTCAAAGCGGCTGCGGCGCTCATCGACCGACCGCGTCATCGCGGGCGTCTCCGGAGGTCTCGGGCGCCACTTCGGCATCGACCCGGTGATCTTTCGGATCGCCTTCGTCGTCTCCGTCTTCTTCGGCGGGGTCGGGGCGGCCGCGTACCTGCTGTTCGCGCTCTTCGTCCCGACCGACGGCGAGCCCGACCGCGCCCAGAGGGCCGGTGAGTGGCTGCGCTCGCTCGGCTTCTGGCGCGGGCTCGGCGTGGCGGCGCTGGCGGTGCTAGCCCTGGCGGGGCTCTTCGCCCTCGCCGGCGGCGCCGCCTTCGCCGTCGCCCTCGGCTGGGGGACCCCGGTTGGAATCGCGATCGTCGTGATCGGAGCGGTGCTTGTGATCGCCGCCTTTCGCGGCGGCGCCAAGTGGCTGATCGCCCCCGCGGTGGCCCTGGCCGTCGGCGCCAGCACCGCCGCCGCCGCCGACCTCGATTTCCGCGGCGGGATCGGCGAGCGCGAGTACCACCCCCTCACCGTGGCGGCGATACCCGCCGACGGCTACCGGCTCGGAGTGGGCCGCCTCGTCGTCGACCTCCGGGACACTGCCGTGGAACCGCGAAGGCGTGGTCCGGGTCAAGGCGGATCTCGGTGCCGGCCAGTCGAGCGTCTTCGTCCCCTCGCGGGTCTGCGTGGTCAGCACCACCCATGTCGGCTTCGGCGAGAGCGAGGTCGCCGGGGAGCGAAACGACGGCGCCGACGTCGACGGCTCGACCGGCGCCGGATCGACCGCGGTCCCGCGGCTCGTGATCGACGCCGGCGTCGACGCCGGCCAGCTGCGGATCATCAACAGCGACAGCGCCGACGTCAACGACTCGGGCGTACGGCCCCTCGGGGTACGGCCCCGGCCCGTTCGATCAGGAGATGGCGCCACTGCGCGCCGCCCAGGCGAGAGCCTGCGCGGCGGGGGCGGCTGGATGAGGCCCGACCTCGTCTCGATCGTGTCGGGGGCGGTTGTCGCCGCCCTCGGCGCGTTCGTGCTCCTGGAGTCAACCGGCGCTCTTCATGTCTCGCTCGGCTGGGCGGCGGTCGTGCTGAGCGCCGCGGTCGGCACGATCCTGCTTCTCAGCGGCCTCCTCGAACGGTGACGGCGAGCGCGGCAGGCACGGCGATAGCGGCGCAAGCGAGCGTCAGGATTGAGCGCGGTGAGCGCCGTCCCCGCAAATCCTTCGCTTCGCCGCGACAACGAGCGCGGGCTGATCGGCGGCGTCCTCGCCGGGCTCTCGGCCTGGAGCGGGATGGACCTGGCGATTCTGCGGATCCTCTTCGTAATTGCAGCCGTGATCAGCGGCGGACTGGCGCTGCTGGCATACGTCGTCGCCTGGGCGGCGATCCCGGCGGACGCGGACGGGCCGGCGCCGCTCCTGAGGCGGGTCAGGATCTCGTCGGCCGGCGGCGGTTGGAGGGTGGCCACGGGCGTCGGACTGCTGGTGCTCTCGGCCCTGCTCGCCTTCCGCGAGCTCGGCATCTGGTGGAGCGACGCCCTCGTCTGGCCGCTGGTCCTCGCGGCCTTCGGGGCGGCGCTTCTGTGGCAGCGCTCCCGCGGGGGCTCGTCGCGCCTGCGGGGGTGGGCGACGGCCGACCCCGCGAGCGCCTCGGACGTTTCCGGGGGGGCCGAGCCCGCATCCGCCCCAGGAACGGCCTCCGAGCTCACCGACCTCTACCGCGGCGTCTTCGGGATCCTGCTGGTCGTCGGCGCCGCGCTGCTCTTCCTATCGTCGAACAACATCCTCGGGGGGATCCGCGACGCGGCACTGACCGGGGTCGTGGTCGTGGTCGCGATTGCTCTGATCCTGGCGCCGTTCCTGTGGCGGCTCGGCCGCAACCTCGCCGAGGAGCGGGCCGAGCGGATCCGCTCCCAGGAGCGGGCCGAGGTCGGCGCCCACCTCCACGACTCGGTCCTGCAAACTCTGGTCCTTGTGCAGAAGCGCGCCGATGACCCGCGCGAGGTCGCATCGCTGGCGCGCCGCCAGGAGCGCGAGCTTCGCCAGTGGCTCGCCGGGGAGGATGAGCGCTCGAGCGATGAGAGCCTCGCCGCGGCGCTGCGTGCGGCGGCGGAGGAGATCGAGGATGAGCGCCGCGCCTCGATCGAGGTCGTCGTCGTCGGCGATTGCGGGCTCGACGAGCGCGCCGAGGCCATTCTCGGCGCAGCCCGCGAGGCGATGCTGAACGCCGCCGAGCACGCGCCCGAGCCGGGGCCGATCCGCGTCTTCGCCGAGGTCGGCGAGGGGCGAATCGAGGTCTTCGTCCGCGACCGCGGGCCGGGCTTCGAACTCGCCGCGGTTCCCGAGGACCGCCGCGGCGTGCGCGAGTCGATCCTCGGCCGGATGGAGCGGGCCGGGGGCCGGGCCGAGGTCGGAGCGGCGCCCGACGGCGGAACCGAGGTGGCGCTCTCGATCGAGCGTGACGGCGCGGAGGGTGGGAGAGGGGATGAGGAGGAGAGGGAGGGGATGAGGAGGGGCCGCCGATGAGCGAGGAGCCGGAGCGGTGAGCGAGGGGCCGCCGATGAGCGAGGGGCCGGAGCGGTGAGCGAGAAGCCGCCGAGCGTCGTCATCGTCGACGACCACGCGCTCTTTCGCTCCGGCGTGCGGGCGGAGCTCGAAGGGCTGGTCGAGGTCCGCGCCGAGGCCGGCTCGGTTGAGGAGGCGGTGGCGGCGATTCTCCGCGAGGAGCCCGACGTCGTCCTCCTCGACGTCCACATGCCCGGGGGCGGCGGGGTCGAGGTGATCCGCCAGGTTGCGCCGAAGCTGCCTTCGCAACGGTTCCTCGCCCTCTCGGTTTCCGACGCCGCCGAGGACGTGATCGCAGTGATCCGCGCCGGCGCCCGCGGCTACGTCACCAAGTCGATCTCGGGCGAGGAGCTGGCGGTCGCGATCGGCCGCGTCCGCGACGGAGACGCCGTCTTCTCACCCCGCCTCGCCGGTTTCGTCCTCGACGCCTTCCACGGTGAGATCCCCGAGGCCGAGGTCGACCCCGAGCTCGACCAGCTGACCCCGCGCGAGCGCGAGGTCCTGCGCCTGATCGCCCGCGGCTACCTCTACAAGGAGATCGCCCTTCGCCTCGGGATCTCACCGAAGACCGTCGAGGCCCACGTCAGCGCCGTCCTCCGCAAGCTCCAGCTCTCCAGCCGCCACGAGCTCAGCCGCTGGGCTGTCGAGCGACGCCTGGTCGACTAGCCGCCTCGGCCCAAGGGGCCAACCCGATGCCCGGGCGGGCGCCAGGGGTACGTGGCCGACCTCGCGCACGCCAGGCATGCGTTTCGTCGGCCACGTCCCGGTGCAGGGTCCCGCCGGGGTGCGTGGCCGACCTCGCGCACGCCAGGCATGCGTTTCGTCGGCCACGTCCCGGTGCAGGGTCCCGCCGGGGTGCGTGGCCGACCTGAGGCATGCCAGGCGTGCGTTTCGTCGGCCACCCCCCGGAAGGGGCCCCGTCGACCTCACCCCTCGGCGTCCTCCTGCAGCCCGTGGAGAATCCGCCAGACCTCGCCGTAGAGGCCGGCGCGCTCGGAGCCCTGGCGCTGCGCTACCGCGGTCTTGAAGTTCGGGTAGTCGATCTGGACGACCATCTGGGCGACGGCGGCGACCCACTCGGCGCGGGTGACGACGGCGCGCCAGCGGTAGTCGGCGCCGCCGTCGGAGTAGGGCTCGACGCCGGGGATCCACTCGCGAAGCGCCTCGATGTCTGACTCGGTCCGGGCGCGGACGATGAGGCGGCCGGGGTCGCGACGGTGCTCGACGACGCTGTAGAAGCCCGCTGTGCTCATCAGCCACATGGGCAGAGGGTCGTGTCGGATTCGGCCTTCCTGACGCGACCCCTCAATCCGGTGTCGCAGACGGCCCACCAGATCGTGTCAACAGGGGCGGAGAAAGTTCCGTCCGATACGAGGGCTAGCCTGTGTAGTTACGTCGGGGAGGCACGCTCGTCATCAGGTCGGGCTCACCGCTCCCGACCTGATCTCGAGGCCTATTTGAACCTTCGCCCACTCCCCGAGTACGAGCTTGCGCGGCTCAACGACGACCAGCTGGTCGCCTACATCGCCGCTGCCCGCGACTCCGGTGACGGCGACAGCGCCAATCTCGGGCTCGGCATCCTCGCCTACCGCCGCTACCCGGATGTGGTCCGCCGCGTGCAGGCGAAGGTCCCCGGGGCCGATGTCGAGGACGTCGCCATGGAGGCGCTCTCGAGCGCGGTCAAGTCGGCCTTCGACGGCACCTCCGTGGGCGAGTTCGTCAAGTGGCTCCAGAGGATTACCTCGCGCCGGATCGCCGATTACCACCGCGCCAAGCGGGACCCGACGGTTCCCCTCGCCGAGGAGCGCGACGGCGACGACGAGAGCTGGGGCGAGGACCTCATCGACGACGACTTCAGCGACGAGGTCGACACCCGCAGCGTGATCGATCAGGCCCTGGGTGAGCTCGGCGAGGCTCACGCGGTGGTCGTCGAGCACTACGTCGCAGGGCTCAGCGCGAAGGAGACCGCCGATCAGGTCAACATATCGATGCAGGACGAGCTGACCCAGCCGATGACAGACACCAACGTGCACCAGATCGCCAAGAGATTCCGCGTGCGGCTCAAGGAGCTGCTCGAGGACGCTCGCGGCCCCGGTTAGCCATGGCCGACGTCGACAAGCTGTTCAGCGATTACGTCACCGAGCACCGCGCCGGTGGCGAGGCCAACCCGCGGATCTACCTCGAGCAGGTGGAGGGCACCGATCGCAGGGAGCTGGCGGAGTTGATCGATGGCTATCTCGTGCGCTCCCCCGGCCAGGTCTGGAGCGCCGAGGGCTACGAGGGCTCCTCCGCCCAGCGCTGGGCGGCGGGGATGGAGCGATCGATGGGCGGTGAGGCCGGCCTCTGGCCGATCCTCTTACCGCGGCTTCGCGAGCGCGCCGAGATCACACGCGCGCGCCTGGTCGAGCTGCTCGCCTCCGCGCTCGGCGTCACCGGCGAGACCGAGAAGGTCGCCTCCTACTACCACCGGATGGAGCAGGGCCAGCTCGACTCCACCGGAGTCTCGACCAGGGTCCTCGACGCCCTCGCCGGGATCGTCGGCTCGAGCGCCGACGCGCTCCGAAACGCGGGCGAGCAGTTCGGCGAGGGCCAGCCCCCCTCGGAGGGAACGGTCTTTGCACGCACGACCGGGCCGCCCCCGCAGATGTATGTGAAGCACGACGAGGAGTTGCCCGGGGCCGCGGCGATGGCGGCCGAGCGCGCCCCCGAGCCCGGCGCGGGCCCGGACGAGGTTGACCGCCTCTTCACCGGCGGCGACTGATCCGCAGGCAGTCAGTACCGGGGCCCCCGGAGCGACCCCACGGCCATGAATCGCAGTTGCAGGCTTGATCCCGTCGCCCTCTTCGCGTTCGCGCTTCGCGAGAGCGACTGGGTCCTCGCCGATCTGATCGCCTCCTCGCTCGCCGGGCGCCCGGCGACGCGGAGCCTTCTGCAGGCGGTGGCGGCGCGGGCCGCCCGCGCCCGCGCCAGCCCCGCCTCGCTGTCTGAGCTGAGCGGCTGGGCAGAGCTATCGCGCGCCCTCGGAATCGGCGATGGTGAGGGCGCAGAGAACGATCAGACCCAGGACTAAGATCCCCGCCGGGATGGAGGGAGCAGATACCGGGATGGAGGGAGCAGAGATCGACACCGAGGCGATAGAAGAGCGCGCCGGGCAGGTCCTGGCCGAGGTCCCCTCCTACATATGGGACGGTGAGTCGCTGCCGGTTCCGGTCGAGGACATCGCCGACTCCGTCTACGGCCTCTTCGTCCGCGACGTCGAGGACATGACCGCCGCCCCGGGGTGCCCGCCGCTGGAGCCGGGCAACTCGCTCTCGGGCCTGCTGCTGGCCAGCACCGGCGAGATCTGGGTCAACGCCGAAGAGGCCCGCCAGTGGCCGCCGCGTCGCCGTTTCACGATCGGCCATGAGCTCGGCCACTGGGTGTTGCATCGCCGCGGGCAGCAGTCGCTCTTCTGCCGCAAGGTCACCGTCGACCCCGACGAGTCCAGGCCCGCCGACACCCGCCCGCCGCTTCCGGTCACCGAGGAGGAGGCGAACATGTTCGCCGCAGCCCTGCTGATGCCGGCCGAGCTGATCCGCCGCCACTACACCGACTGCGGTGGTGACTTCGGCGAGATGTGCGATCGCTTCGACAGCTCCGGCGCGGCGATGGGGAGGCGGCTGCACCAGGCCGTGCCGAGGTCGGCATGAGGCCTCGACATCGACGAGACCGCGCCTTCAAGCTGCCTAACCCGTTCTACCTGTCTCCGTAGGCACCGCCAGCGCGAACGGGCTTCCCTCCGAGTCGCGACAGATCGACCAGCGCTCGCCCGGATGGATGACCGAGCCGCCGTGCTCGCGAACCCGCCCCAGCGCCGCCTCCATGTCGGGGACGCTGAAGTAGGGCAGGGAGGCGGTGTCGCCGGGGCCCTGGCCGCGCTCGTGGACCCCGAGGCGCAGGCCGTCGGCCCCGGCCTCCCAGCCCGAGCCGGCGCCGGCGCTCCGCGGCGCCAGCTCGACCCCGAGCACCCCCGTCCAGAAGCGCAGGGCGCGCTCGGCGTCATCGGCGGGGAACTCGATCAGCGGCGCGGGCATCCCCGCGATCCTACGGGGCACCGGCCGCCCGGGGCCAGATTCGCCCCACCGTCCTGTTCTCGGGTCGCATGGCGACCTCAATGCAGGACGGTTCGAGCACCCGGCGCCCGCCGGTAGCCTGGCTCGCCCGATGACCCTGCTCGAGATCCTCGCGGTGGCGGCGGCAGGCGCCCTCGCGGGCGCCTCCAACGCGATCGCCGGCGCCGGCTCGCTGATCACCTTCCCGACGCTGATCGCGGTCGGGGTGCCCCAGCTCGCCGCCAATGTGACCAGCACGGTGGGGCTGGTGCCGGGCGCGCTCGGCGCCGCGATCGGTTACTCCGAGGAGGTCACCGACCAGCGCCAGCGCATCATCCGGATGACGGTTCCCTCGCTGATCGGCGCCGCCGCCGGCACCGCGGCGCTCCTGCTCACCCCCGGCGCGACCTTCGAGCTGATCGTGCCGGCGCTGGTCGCCGTCGCCTGCCTGCTGTTGCTCCTGCAGCCGAAGCTGACGCCGCGGATCAGCCACGCGGGCAACGAGCGCTCGCCCTACCTCTTCGCCGGGCTGGCGCTCTCCGGCGCCTACGCCGCCTACTTCGGATCCGCCGTCGGCATCCTCCTGCTGGGAATCCTCGGCCTCTTCGTCCTCGACAACATGCAGCGCCTGAACGCGGTCAAGGTCGTCCTCGCCGGCCTGATGAACCTGCTGGCGGCGATCTTCTACGCCTTCCTCGCCCCGGTGCACTGGGGCCCGGCGGTGATCCTGATGGTCTCCTCGCTGGTCGGTGGGCCCTACGGCGCCTGGCTGGCGCAGAAGATCGACGGCGACGTTCTGCGGGTCGTGATCGCACTCGCCGGGCTGGCGGTGGCCGTCGTTCTCGGGGTCAAAGCCTACGGCTGAGGATGGGTAGCCTGCCGCCGATGACGAGACCCCGCCTCGCCGCCTCGCTGCTTGCCGTCGCGCTGATCGCGATCTCATCGGCCGGCTGCTCGGCATCGTTCTCGATCGGCGGCGACACCGTCGATAGGGCCGACATCGCCAAGGAGGCCAAGAAGTAGCGGGCGCGGCGACCTAGGCGGCGACGCCGGCGCGGCGCTCGGCTTCCTTGACGCAGCCGTCGAGCAACCCCTTGACCGCAAGCTTGGAGATGGCGACGACGGCCCCCTTGCCGATCGGCACCGTCGGTGTGGTGTCGACCGCGTAGACGACGCGGCTGCCCGGTCGGCCATCGACCTCGGTCGGCTCGATCACGACAGTGCCGACGTGGTCTTTGAGCGGGGCGCCGGAGATGAGCCTGTAGACGAAGCGGGTGGGGGCGTCGTACTCGACGACCTCCTCGCGCAGCGCCGGGCCGACCGCGTGCAGGACCCGGATCGCACCGACGCCGTTGGGGGCGGGCTCGCCCTCCTTCTCCAACTCGGCCTTGCGGAACGGGGTGTAGTCGGGGTAGGCGCTGTGGTTGGTGAAGGCCTCGAACACCGCCTCGGGCGGGGCGGCGGACCTGCGGACGAGGGTGAAGTGGGGCATGGGCGCGACAACCTAGAGGATCGGGGCGCACGAGGTGAGGCTCACCCGTGGGCGGCTCGCGCGGCCCACGGGCAAGTGCCCGGGCGAGCCGTTTTCCCTCGACCCGTGTTCAATGTGGGTGGGAATGGCGTCGGCGATCCGACATATCCGCCCCGCCGCACTGGCAGCGGCGGCGTTGTTACTGCTCTGCCTCGCAGGGCCCGCCGAGCCCGCCGCCGCCAAGGCGCCGAACTACCAATACAACGTCCCGGTCCAGCAGTCCTCGCCCTGGCCGGAGATGCGCCGCGACAGCCGAAACACGGGCGCCAGCCCGATCCGCGCCCGCTACGACGGCGGCGCGCCGTGGCGGTTTCGCACCGCGCGGGGGATCTTCTCGACCCCGGTGATCGGCGGCGACGGAACCGTCTACGTCGGCTCGGCCGACCACGACTTCTACGCGCTGGGGCCCGATGGGCGGCTGCGCTGGAAGCTTCGCACCGGCGGCATCATCGACGCCGCGGCTGCGATCGGCGCCTATGACCGCAAACGCCGCACCCTGCCGATCACGATCGGCTCCGGCGACGAGCGCCTCTACCACCTGCGCGGGGACGGCGGACAGCTGCCGCGGGCGCGACGGGTGATCTGGCGCTTCCGCCCCTCGAAGCCGCCGGCGACCGGGCAGCTGGTCAGCTGGTGGGAGGGCAACGTCGCGATCGGCCCCGACGCGACGATCTATGCCGGCAACACCGGCGGTGGCGCCTACGCGATCCACCCCAGCGGCAAGCAGCGCTGGGTCTATGAGGCCGCCAACTCGGTCTGGACGACGCCGGCGTTCGGCCCCGCCGGGACCACCTACTGGGGCTCGGTCGACCTCAATGCCTTCGCACTCGATGCGAACGGACAGGCGAAGTGGAGCCGTGTCTTCGCCGGCTACGTCACCTCATCGCCGGCGATCGGCAGCGACGGGACCGTCTACGTCGGCACCTTCGACCGCCGGCTGCACGCGCTCGACCCCGACACCGGGCTCGACCGCTGGAGCTTTACGACCGGCGATCACATCTACGGCTCGCCGGCGCTGGCCCCCGACGCGCAGGGGGAGACGAAGGCGATCTACATCGGCTCCGCCGACGGCTCGCTCTATGCGCTTCGCCCCGATGGCAGCCTGATCTGGCGCTACGACACCGGCGACCCGATTCGCTCCTCGCCGGCGCTGGGGAGGGGGCCGGGCGGCAAGAGCGAGATCGTCTACTTCGGCTCCTCCAACGGCAGGCTCTACGCGCTCGACGCGGCGACGGGCAAGCGGCGCTGGTCATTCGACACGACGCCGGCCTCGGGCGCCCTGCGCGACCGCAACGACCTCAACGGCTCACCGGCGCTCGGCCGCCACGGCATCTACATCGGTGGCGAGCACGGATACCTGACCTACGTCCCCTACGACTACTGCCTGCACCGCAGCGATCGGCGCTGCGAGCGGAGCCCGGGCCAGGAGTTCGGCAACTCGGTCAAGAGGGTGTTCTTCGTCACCCCGGGCGGGACGACAGAGCCGAAGCCCACCGGGGCGCTCTCACCGGCGACGGTGCTGGGGACGCGGCTGATCGTGCGCCAGGCGGGGACGACCGAGGACGCGAAGATGGTCCCGTCGCCCGACTCCGACGCGCTGGTCGAGGCGAGCCCGTCGTTTCCCTACGAGACGCAGCTCTCCGGCGACGGCCACTACCTCTTCATCCGCCCCAGGGGCCTCCTCAAGCCGGGGACGAACTACCGGGTGCGGGTGGCCGGCGCCTATGCCGCCACGCCCGACCCGGGCAACTTCGACACGACCATCCGCTTCCGCACGGCGCCGGCGCGCGGGACGCTGCCGCTTTCCGCCGGCAAACGCAGCGTCAGCGCGCTGAAGATCAGCCGCCTGGCGCTCCCCGAGCCGGCGCTGCTTCCGAGCGTCAACCAGATCGGCTTCGACAGCTACGACATGATCGCCGGGACACTGAGCAAGACGAAGCCGGGGCCGAGCGGAGTGGGGCGGATCCTGCTCTGGGTGGTCGGCGCCCGCGACGCCGGCGGCAGCCTTCTTGCCGACCCACACGGCAACTTCGCCTTCCCGCTCGAGGGCACCTACCGCGGCAACGACGTCAGTCTCAACGCCAGCCAGGTCAACCTCCAGTTCAGCTTCGGCCCGGTGCCCCTGCGAAGCCTCGACTTCCGCGGTCGGCTCGGCGCCGGCGGGCGCTTCGCGCCCGGTGCCAGCCTCTACGGCCAGGTCACCTGCGCCGATGTCCCCAACTACTCCGTCTACCTATATGTGGCGGGGGTCTGCAACGCCTCCGACACGCTCGCCTCCAGTGGGGCGTTCATCAGCGACCGCTACCGGGGCGGCCCGGCGAACCGGCGCCCGCAGGGCGTCTCGGTGGGAAGGGTGAGCCTGAAGCGGCCGACGGGTTCGGTGGACGGCGGGGTGCTTGCGACCCTGCGGCTGGGCGCCGGCGCGAGCTACCCGGCAGGGCGGCATTTCGCCGGGATCCTGCTGGTCGACGCAGGGACCGGCGACCCCGTCGGTCTCGACTACCGGACCCTGACCTCAAACGAACACGACATTCACCGCGATATCCGCAAGGTTCGCCTGAGAATCCCGGCGGGTACCTTGTTGCCCGCTCGCGTCAGGGCCTACGTGATCGCCGACGTCTTCCCGCTCGGCTCGCGGGTCTTCTGAGGCCGCGACGTCTCGAAATAGCCGGCTGCTGGCTCTGAGCTCGGGTTTCGGCACGATCAGCGCGCCACCTGTGCGGTCTTGCCAGGGAGGATCCCCCGGGATGAAGCCTTCGCAGCGGCTACTGCCGCGAGAGCGTGGTAGCAGTTCTGCTACCGTGAATGGGATGGCGACGATCCCGCAGAAGGAGCTGCGCAATCAGGTCGGTGAGGTCCTGCGGCGCGCCGAGGCGGGCGAGCTGCTGACGATCACCGTTGCCGGGCGGCCCGTCGCCCAGCTCGGGCCGGCCGGGCGCCGCCAATGGGTCAGCGGCCCGTCCCTGGAGGAGGTCTGGAAGACGCCGTCTCCGAGGACCCTGGCTGCGGACTTGGAGCGGTTCCCCGCGGCGCCAAGCGACCCCTTCTCCTGAGCAGCGCGGATGCGGGTTCTGCTCGACACTTCGGTGCTGATCAGCGACCAGGCTCCCGCTGGCGTTGAGGCGGCGATCAGCGTCGCTTCGCTGACCGAGCTTCACTACGGCGTCCTCGTCGCCTCCGAGGGAGATGAACGGGCGCTGCGGGCGCAGCGATTGGGGGCGGTCGAGGCCGGCTTTGACCCACTCCCGATCACGGCGGGCGTCGCAAGAGAGTGGGGCCGCCTCGCGGCAGGCGTCAGCGCCCGCGGTGGGCAGCCGCGCCGGCGCGCGATGGACCTGGCGATCGCGGCGACGGCGAACGTGGAGCGAGTCCCGCTGCTGACCGGAAACGCCGCTGACTTCGCCCTGATCGAGGACCTCGTCGATGTTTGGGGGGCATGATCGGTTCAGAGTGAGCGACGGGAGCGCCCCTGCGTTCCGGTTCCGGGGAGCGTCGGCCGCTAGGCGCGGGGCCCGCGCAAGATGCGGGTGAGAATCCGGCTCAGCCCGGGGAGCTCCTCCTCGCCGGCGGGCGCCGCCCCGCCCGAGCCCTCCCCTGAGTCCGGCATGGCCTGGTAGGCGGCGTTCAGCACCGTCTCCACAGAGCCCGGGCTGAGCGCATTCGCGAACTCAAACGCATTGCCGAGGCGGGTGGAGATGCGAATGGGACGGGTGACGATCGCCTCCGCGACCATCTCGGCGGCCTCCTCGGGTGTGATCGCCGGGAACGAGTCATAGAGCTTGGTCGGGGCGATCATCGGAGTTCGCACCAGCGGCATGTAGATGGTGGTGATGTGGACGCCGTCATTGCGGACCTCCGATGCGATCGAGGCCGAGAACGCGTTGAGCGCGGCCTTTGAGGCCAGATAGGCGGAGAAGCGCGGCGTGTTGACCTGCACGCCGGCCGAGGAGACGTTGATGATGTGGCCGCAGCCGCGCTCTCGCATTCCCGGCAGCAGCGCGAGGATCAGCCTCACCGCACCGAAGTAGTTGACCTGCATCGTGCGCTGGAAGTCATGCATGCGGTCGTAGGAGAGGGCGAGCGAGCGCCGGATCGAGTGGGCAGCGTTGTTGACGAGGATGTCGACGCGGCCATGCTGGTCGAGGGCGTCGGCAGCCATGCGGCCGACCGCGTCGAGATCGGACAGGTCGCACGGATGAACGTGGGCATCGCCTCCCGCCCCCTCGATCTCCTCACGCGTCGCCTCGAGCCTCTCCACGGTGCGGGCGACCAGCAGCACGGTTCCACCGGCCTCTCCGACCCTGAGCGCGCTCGCCCTGCCGATCCCCGATGAGGCGCCGGTGATCATCACCACCTTGCCCCGGACCGCGTCCTCGAGCGACCCGCCGCGGACGCGTCGCAGCAGGCGCGCCGGCGTGTAGGGCACCTCGAGGGCGAGCCTGTTCGCTCTCCCGATCAGATGCGCGATGGGATCCGTCGCTGGCATGGGTCGTCCTCGTCTCTGGTCGGGCACCGTCCCGCCCGGCGGAGCCCGACGATACCGGCGATTCACTGAAGGGGGACACTCTGGTCGTGACCGTGCCGACGTCGGAGGTTGCTTCGAACGGGGACCTGCTCCCACTTGCCGTCGCGCTTGGAATCGGGCTGATGCTCAGGTGTCGAGCGCGAGCGGCGCAAGGGCGAAGGACCCTCGCGGGCTCCGGCGGGGATTCGCACCTTCGCGCTGGTCGCGCTGCTGGGCGGTCTGGCGGAGCGGGTGGGCGAGGTCGCGGTGGTCGCGGTCGCGGGAGGTTTCGTTGGGCTGGCCGTGGTCGCCGGCTACCTGCTGAGCGACAATGACGACCCGGGACTGACGACCGAGGTTGCGCTGATGATCGCCTTCCTGCTCGGTGCACTCGCCCAGCAGGACACGGCCACGGCGGCGGCGCTGGGAGTGGCGGTGGCGCTGATCCTCGCCTACCGGGAGCGCGTTCACCACCTGGCGCGCGAGACCCTCTCGGAGCAGGAGGTCCACGACGGCCTGCTGATGGCGGCCGCCGCCCTGATCATCTTGCCGCTGGTCCCCAACGAGGGCCTGGGCCCGAACCAGGCGCTCAACCCGTTCGTCGTCTGGCAACTCGTCGTCATCGTGATGGCCGTACAGGGCGCCGGGTACGTCGCTCTGCGGATCATCGGCCCCCGCTACGGGCTTCTGGTCAGCGGCTTCATCTCCGGGTTCGTGTCGAGCGCCGCGACCGTGGCATCGATGGGGTCTCGCGCCGTCAGCGAGCCGAAGTTGCTGCGAGCCGCGGTTGGGGGCGCGGTTGCCTCGACGCTTGCAACCATCGTCCTTCTGGCGATCGTCCTCGGGGCCACGAGCAGCGCGACCCTGCGGGAGGTCGCGCTGCCGCTCGGCCTGGCCGCCGCCGCGGCCGCGGGATACTCCGCCGTCGTTTCGGCAAGGGTTATCCGGGAGGCCCCGCCTGACCATTTCGACCGTGGCCGCGCATTCGATTTCAAGACCGCACTGATCCTCGCCGCCACGGTCTCGATCGTGCTCGTGGTCGCGGGGGCTCTCAATCAAGCGCTCGGGCAGCGCGGCGTCACCCTGGGCGCTGCGATCGCAGGCTTTGCCGATTCGCAGTCGGCGGCGGTCTCGGCATCTTCGCTCGCTGCCGCTGGGAAGATCTCGGCCTCGCAGGCGGTGGTCCCGGTGCTGGCGGCGCTGACGACGAACACGGTGACCAAGGCGGTGCTCGCCTACACGACCGGCAACAGGCGCTACGCGATCGAGGTCTGGATCGGGCTGGCGCTCGTTCTCGGCGCCGCCTGGGGCGGATGGGCGATCACGCAGACGCTCGCTTGACGAACCATCATGAGCGCACTTCTTCGTTCTGGGTGGCGCTGGGGAGCTGGGTCGCGGTCTTCCCGGGAACGCTCGAGGGGCTGCTCGGGGTTGACTACGACTTCTTCGGCACCTGGGGGGTGAGCCAGGGCACCTACGAGGCGCTGACCCTGGGCACGCTCGCGGTGATCTTCGCGATCGCGGTGATCGGCTACGCGCTCGCGGCCCCGGTGCGCCGCCAGCAGGCGGTCGTGCCGTCGGAGGGCGAGGCGCTACCGGGAGCCGCGCCCGCCGGCTGAGCCCAGGGCCGGACGCCCCGGCTCGCCGCGGCGCGCCAGGCCATCGGGGAGGTGGACCACATCGCGGTAACCGGGCACGCGAGCCTCCCAGCCGAGCTCATCGCGAAGCCGCAGCCGGAAGGTGTCGGCGGCGGCAGCTTCGCCGTGCACCACGCTGGCTCCCCACCGGGGCACCGGGGTCTGTGAGAGCCAGGCGATGAGCTCGTCGGCGTCGGCGTGGGCCGACAGGCTGTCGATCTGCTCCACCTCGGCCCTCACCGGGATGTAGCGGCCCCAGATCTTGATCGGCTGGCCCCGTTGACCATCGCGTCGCCTCGGGTGCCCGCAGCCTGGTAGCCGGTGAAGAGCACGGTGTTGCGGTGGTCGGGCAGGAGTTGCTCGAGGTGGTGGAGCACTCGTCCGCCGGTGGCCATGCCGCTGGCGGCCAGCACGATCATCGGCCCGTGCAGCGTGTTGAGCTCCTTCGATTCCTCGACGGTGCGGACGAACTCGACGCCGTCGCGCATCCGGCGGCACTGCTCGTCGGAGAGCTTGTGCTCGTCGCGCAGCTTCGAGGAACAGATCGGTGGCCTCGATCGCCATCGGGCTGTTGAGGCAGGTCGGCACCTCCGGGATGCGACCCGCCAGCCTCAGTTCGGTCAGCAGGTGCAGGACCGCCTGGGCCCGCCCGACGGCGAACACCGGCAGGAGCAGGATGCCGCCCCGCTGCATGGTGCGGTTGACGACGGCCTCGAGCTCGTCGGAGGCATCGCCGTCGCCATGGGACCGGTTCGCGTAGGTCGACTCCGTGACGACGTGGTCGGCCGCTGGCAGCGGCTCGGGCGGCCGCATGATCGGGTCGTCGGGACGTCCCACGTCGCCGCTGAAGCTGACCGAGGCGCGACCGTCGTCGAGGTGGACCGAGGCCGAGCCGAGGATGTGGCCGTTGGGAGTGAACAGCGCATCGATGCCCGGCACCGGGGTGAACGTGGCGCCTGGCGCCACGGGGTGCAGGTGCTCCAGGCATCGCTCGGCGTCGGCTCGTGGTGTACAGCGGCAGCGCCGGCTTGTGACGGCTCGACCTGCGCTTGTTGGCGATGCGGGCGTCCTCCTCGTGCAGGTGGGCCGAGTCGAGCAGCAGCACGCGGGCGAGCGCGGCGGTGCCCGGCGTGCACCAGATGTCGCCGCCGAAGCCGTCGCGGACCAGCGCCGGCAGGTAGCCGGAGTGGTCGATGTGGGCGTGGGTGAGCACCACGGCGTCGATCGAGGCGGGCTCGACCGGGAAGCGGGGACCAGTTCAGCTCGCGCAGCCGCTTGATTCCCTGGAACAGCCCACAGTCGACGAGGACACGGTGGTCTGCGCTCTCGCAGACGAAGCGCGAGCCGGTCACCGTCTCGGCCGCGCCACAGAACGTGATCGTCATCCCCCCGTGGTCCATGAGGCGGCACTGTGGCAGATCGGGAAGCATGCTTGGCCGAGCGCCTGTGGATGACGGTGCAGCCTCGATCGGGCCATCTGCGACCGCATGGGTCGCGCCGGTGGTCGCCGGTTTGCGCATGGGCCAGCCGGCGGGGCCGCCGGGGGCACCTGCGGGCGATCCCCGGTGCCGGTTCAAGCCCTCTTGTCGCTTCCTGACCCAGCGGCGCTCACGGACAGCGACTGGCGAGCTTGCCGAGCGGCACGGCGCCGGCCATCGCCCTGTACCCGGCCATGCTCGGGTGCAGATGGTCGCTGCTGTCGTAGGCCGGGTCGAGTCGGCTCGGATCGCTCGGATCGCGAACCGCGCGGTCGAAGTCGGCGACGCCCGCGGCGAGGTGCTGGCCGCGAATCCACCCGTTGACCGCGACCCGCACCGCGTTCGCCCCAGCGCCACCGTAGCCGGGATTGCCTGGCCCTCCGGCGGGGGTCAGCGTGCCGAGGAGGACTCGCAGCCCGGCCTGCTTCAGAGCCCTGACCTCCTGCTTGAGGCCGCCGATCACCTCAGGCGCAGTGGCCGGCGTCAGGCCGATGTCATTTATCCCCTCGAGGATGATCGCGGTCTCGACCCCCGGCAGATGGACCACGTCGCGGTTGAGCCGCGAGAGGCCGCTGGGACCGAACACTGGCAGCAAACCGCCCTCCAGGATCCTGTTCCCCGAGATGCCCGCGTTGAGGACCGTGAGCTGCTGCGGTCCTGAATGCTTGAGAAGGCGGCGGGCGAGGAAGTCGGGGTAGCGGCCATCGCGGTCGATCCCCTCGGGATTCTCGACCAAGGGCGTAGGCGTGCCCTCAAACCCGTCGGTTATCGAGTCGCCGAAGGTCGCAACGGCGCCGACCCTGCGGGTCGCTCGGACGTCGAGCCCGGTGAGCAGGAAGCGGGCGGTCGTCGTGGCTGCGAACGCCGAGCCGGGCGGATCCAGCGCATGATTGCCCGCGCCGGGGCTCGACAGGTAGGAGGTCTGGCGACCGATGAAGTGCTCGGTCGCCAACTGGGTCGAGCCCGGGTTGACGTATGTGCTGACGGCCAGGTGCTGGAGGGTCCCGAACCGGAGCTTGACCGGGTCGCTCACCACCTGGTTCCGGGGCGGAATCCTCACCGAGCGTTTGCCATGGAACTTCAGCGCCCGGATCGTCATCGCCCGAACCGACGCTCCCACGCTCTGTTTGGCGATCGATGCGGCGTCGATCTTCAGCGGCTCAGCCCCAAACTGGTTTGAGAGATGGATGCGGAGGGTCTCCCCGCCGCCGAGCGGGCTGATGATCGTTCGCACCGTGCGGGCCGCAAGGGATTGTGAGAACCCGGGCGCCGCATCGGTGGGGCTCGCCGACCAGGCGCCGACCCAGTGCGAGCCGCTGCAGTGACTTGGCGCCCTCGCGGCGGCCGGAGCGGCGGTGATCGCGAACGCCGCCAGGGCGGTCGCGACAAGTGCAAAGGCAACTCGCCGGCGGCGCGGCCGGCGCCGGAACCGAATCATCCGCGAACTTTCCTGGTCATGGTTCTCCTCGGTGGGGGCAGCGAGCCTAGACATGTCGCGTCAGGCAGGCGAGGAGCGGCCCGGTGAGGCGTCTTGTCAAGCGGCGGTCGCCGTGCGAGAGTAGGGAAGAAGCCCAAACCCAAAGGAGAAGACATGGCAGACAGCGTGTACCGCGTCACCGAAGTGATCGGCGTCAGCTCAGATTCGTGGGAGCAGGCGGCGAGAAACGCCGTCGAGGCAGCCGGCGAGTCCGTGCGCGAGCTGCGGATCGCCGAGGTCGTCCGCCAGGACGTGACGATCGAGGACGGCAAGGTCTCCGAGTTCCGCGTCCGTCTCGGAATCTCGTTCAAGTACGACAAGAGCTAGTAGGCGACCGGCGCATAGGTTCGGTCAGACCCAGGTATCCCGCGGCCAGGGAGGCCCTGCGCCGCCAAGCGGCGTGGGCGCCCTGGTAGCGCGCGGGCGGGAAGCCCGCGCCGCTCGGCGCCGCTGACTTCGGGCTCAGAGCGCCAGCCGGGTCCGCACCTGCCGGCGCTGCCCGAGTCTCCGCCTCGTGCCCCCACGGTGCGAAAGCTATTCGGGCTCGCGGTGAACGACGGTCGCCGTGGCCTGTGCGACGGGTTTCGCCGAGACGTAGTCGATATTGACGTGAGGGGGACGGGTGACGACGAAGGCGATGATGTCGGCGACGTCATCGGCGGAGAGCGGCTTCATCCCCTCATAGACGCTGCGGGCTCGCTCCTGATCGCCCCCGAACCGGACCGTCGAGAACTCGGTCTCGACCATCCCCGGGGCGATCTCGGTGATCCGGATTGGCTTTCCGAGTAACTCCAGGCGAAGCGTCTGCGCGACGGCGTGGACCGCGTGCTTGGCGGCGGTGTAGCCCCCGCCGCCGGGGTACACCTCGACCCCCGCGATCGAGCCGAGGATGACGATGTGGGCGTTGCCGCTGCTCTCGAGCGCCGGCAGCAGCGCCTTCGTCACCCGCATCACGCCGAGGACGTTGCTCTCATACATCTCCACCCACTGCTCGTCGTTCGCCTGGGCGATCGGGTCCAGTCCCAGCGCTCCCCCGGCGCAGTGCACGATCACGTTGACCTCTGGCACCGAGGTGGCGAGCGCGCCGATCGACTCTTCGCTTCGCACGTCGAGCTCGATCGCCACTCCGCCGACCTCCGCCGCCAACGCCTGGCAACGGTCGAGGCGACGTGCCGCCGCGACCGTCTGAAAGCCCGCCGCGGCCAGCGCCCGCACGGTCGCGGCGCCGATGCCGCTGCTGGCACCGGTGACAACCGCAATCGGCTTCACGACAGATTCCACGGACCCTGATCCTAGGAACTCGTCCCGATCAGATCACCGAGCGGGCCGGTGCCCACGTTCCCGCCGGAGATTGAGACCGGGCTGAGTACAGCAGTTACATTGTAACTAATGGACTATCATTGTCCCATGGCGCCGAAGTCAAAGCCACTTAGCATCCGCCTCTCGGCGCGAACCGACGAGCTCGTCTCCGCCGAGGCCCGGCGCACCCGGCGCAGCAGGGGGGCGGTGGTCGAGGCCCTCGCCGACGAGGCGCTCCGTGCCCGGCGCTTCCCCGGGATCGCCTTCCGCGGCACCGACTGGGACCGCCGTCCCTGGGTGATCGGAACGGCCCTCGATGTCTGGGAGATCGCCGCGGCGGCTCGCGATTTCGACTCCCCCGCGGCAATGGCGGCCGAGACCGACCTCGACGAGCCCCAGGTCCGCCTCGCCCTCGCCTACCGCGACGAGTACCCGGAGGAGATCGACGCCGCGATCGAGGAGAACACCCGCCTCGCCGAGGACCTGGCAGGGGAGTTCCCGACGGTCGAGGCCCTTAGAGCCGGGTGAGGCTCTTCCTCGACGCCCACGTCTCCGGGCGGCGGATCGCGACGGCGTTGCGCGAGAGGGGGCACGACGTCCGCGCCGCCGACGAGGAGCGCGCCCTCGACGGGGCCACCGACGAGCAGCTGCTCGGGCTGGCGACCCGCGAGCAGCGGATCATGGTCACCTTCAACGTCCGCGACTTTCCCCGGATCGCCCGCGGGTGGGCCGAGGCCGGCCGCCCCCACGCCGGCTGCGCGATTCTTGTAGGCATCGACCACTCGGAGTTCGGCGAGATCCTGCGGGTGCTCGACCGGGTTACGGCGGCCCGCCCCAACCAGGCGGATTGGGACGACTACACGTGCTTCGTCTCGCGCGCCAGGGGCGCTGGACCGGGCTGAGGCGCCCCGGGCGCTGTCAGGTTCGCCCGGTCCGCCGCGACCCAATCCCCATGGATTGGGAAGAGTGGGAGGAGATGGGATTCGATCCCGACGCGATCGAGGAGCTGATCGCGGCGCGGGGGGAGCGGGAGCACCCTGCCTTCCGCGCGACGATCAGGGGCGGTCGGATCTGGCTTCGGGCGTGGAGCCCGGTGATGTTCCAGGCGCCCCAGGCCTGCAGCCTGGCCACCCGCCCGGTGGCGGCGGACACTGCGGTCGCCGACCTCACCGTTGCAGAGGTCGAGACCGAGTCGGGCCGGCGCGACCTGATCGCCCGCTTCCTCTACCGAAGCGACGAGGCCGACGACGAGGGCCCGCTGATCGACTGGGCCTCTCGCACCGGCTACTCGATGCTCTGGCTGCCCGACCGCCTGGTCGACCTCGAGATTGACCCCAACCGCCTCGGTGAGGCGCGGACCCAGTGCCCGACCTGCGGCGCCCGCTGGGCCCAGGACGACCCGGCCTTCTGGGCCGAGGTCCTGCGCCAGGGCTACTTCCCCGACACCTGCAATTACTTCGGTTGCGCGCTGCCGGAGTGGACCTCCTGAGCGGATGAACGCCCACGCACCGCGCTGGCTCTACTTCGCCCACGGCTCCAACCTCAACCTCGATGGCCAAGGACGAGCTTCGTGACCGCGGGCTCCGGCGTGAATTGGGGCCACGGCCTCCGAGCTCGCCGGCTTGACCTCTATCCGGACCACCTCGCATCGGCTTCAGCCCCGATGACTCGGCTCCTCGGGCTACGACGGGCTACCCGCCTCGTATCGCCGCCGGCTCGTCACCGTCGCGGCGGAGGGTCTGATCGCCTCGAGGTTGCGGCGGCGGGTCAAGGACGAGCTTCGTGACCGCGGGCTCAGGCGTGAATTGGGCCACGGCCTCCGAGCTGGCCGGCTTGACCTCTATCCGGACCACCTCGATCGGCTTCAGCCCCGATGCCTCGGCTCCACGGGCAAAGACGGGCCGACCCGCCTCGATCGCCAATTCGGCGTTCTCGGCTTCGACGGAGAGGGTGACGCTCAAGATCTCCGCCATCGGATCCGCGTCAACGACTGGATCCGTGCCCGGGCAGACCGCCTCGAACGCCTCGAGCAGGCACACAGAGTTCGCTTCGGCATCGGCCCGCCGGCCGTGCCCCGAAATCCCGATTGTGAGGTCGAACTCCATCAGCGGCTCTTCCGCTCCGCCAGGGTTAGGCGGTCGTGAGGGCTCGACCGAGCGTTTCGCGATCCACCGAGACTTGCTCTGGGAGCGTGATCAGCACCTCTCCCTCGTTCTCCAGAAGCCAGCCCGGCCGGACGATCGTGATACCGATCAGACGGCCTTGGCGATCAAAGCGCAGGTGGTGACCCTCCGGCGACTCGTCGAAACCGACCGCCTCGTCTGGATCGGCGCGATGGAGATAGAGAACGTCAGCATCCTCGTCATAGCTGACGCGATCGAAGGTGATGCCACCGATGTTCACGCTCATGGAAAGGACCTCCGTGGAAACGCCGTGAGGATTCGTCCGCGACCTGCCTCGTAGGTTACGACGACCTTGACCCAGTTCGTCGGACCCACGTCGCCCAGGTAGAACCACTCCTCGTTGATCGCCCGTCCGGGCAGGCGTCGATCGGGCCTTGATACCGCCCTTAAGACATCGTTCCGAAGTGGGGCCATCTCAGGGCGGCCCGTGTGAGGATTGACGATGTGCGCCCACCGCTCGCGGCTCAGGGCGATCGGACGTCCATCCGGATCAAGCGTCCCGTCTTGCGGCACTGGGCGATCGTGCCGCGGAGTTCCACCCCCATGGCACGCATTGGCTCAAGAACGTCTCACGCCATCGCAACGACTCCCTCGCCTTCGCATGGCCGCCGCCCGCCAGCTAGCGTTCCCGGCGCCGATGGGCCTTGCCGAGATCACCGAAGCGACCCGCCAGGCCGAGCACATCCTGCGCGACGGCTCCACCTTCCAGTGGTCCACCGTGACCCTGCTCGGTCTCTGCCTCTATGTCTATGCGGTCGAGGTCGAGCGCCGCCGCTGGGACATCATCCTCGCCGGCCTCGCCTTCTGGCTGATGGACTGGTTCAACGAGCTCGCCAACTCGGCCATCCTTCACGCCACCGACCACTCGGCGCTCTGGACGGTGACCGGCGACACCAGCTTCCTCATCCTGATCGGCCTGACGATCGAGATCTCCCTGCTCTTCCTGATCGCCGGGGTGGTCTTCGTCAAGACGCTGCCGCCCGAGCGCCACTCGCGCATCCTCGGCATCCCCAACCGCCTCTTCATGGTCACCGCCTTCTCGACCGCATGCGTCGTCGTCGAGTACTTCCTGCACTGGACCGGCTACTTCCACTGGACCTACTGGTTCTGGAACACCGGCCAGCCGATCCCGATTCTCATCTTCGGCTACATGACCTTCTTCGCGATCGCCGCCTGGGTCTTCGACATGGGCGATGACCGCCGCCGCCAGCTGACCGTGGTCGGCGCCCTGGCGGCCGTGGACATCGTCCTCGGCGTCGGGCTGGCGATCGCCGGCTGGCTCTGAGGAGCTGACCGCCCGCCGATCTCATAACCCGAAGGTCGCGGGTTCGAATCCCGCCCCCGCTATTGGCCGGAAAGCCCGCTACGGCGGGCTTTCCGCTGTTTGGAGCCGCAAAACGGTACCTCCCGGCGGGCATCAATCAGGCATCAATTCAGGTTCTCGGGCTCTGGTATGTGGAGAAACCCTGATGTCTGGCGGAATCCCGGCGCTACCTTGTAGTTGGGCGCTGAGGGAGCGCTCTCGCCCGTAGATCAATTACGGAAGGCAGGAAATGAAGAAGCGGATCGCCAGTTCCACCCACAGTCGCGGCAAGCTGCTGCTCGTCGCGATATGCGTCAGCATCGGCGTTGGTGCCTTCGCCGTCCAGGCGCTCGGCTCCTTCGGCAAGCCAAGGGGGTTCGCCGTCGGCCGCGGGCCCAGCTCGATTGTGATCGGCAAGTTCAACAGCGATGCGAAGCGCGACATCGCGGTCGCCAACTCCCGCTCCGACAATGTCTCGGTGCTGCTAGGAAACGGCGCCGGCGCCTTTGGCAAGAAAAAGAACTTCGCCGCCGGCGATTATCCCCGCTCGATTGCGACCGGCAACTTCAACGGCGACGCCAAGCGCGACCTCGCGGTCGCCAACTCCCTCTCCGGCAACGTCTCGATACTGCTCGGACACGGCGACGGCACCTTCGGCGCGGCCAAGAACTTCGCCGCCGGCGATTATCCCGGCTCGATTGCGGTCGGCGACTTCAACAACGACACCAGCCGCGACCTCGCCGTCGTCAACGCCTACAACAACACCGGCGTCTCGGTGCTGCTCGGAAACGGCGACGGCACCTTCGGCCCGCCGACGAGTTTCCCGGCCGGCATCAGTCCCGCCTCGGTCGTGGTCGGCAAATTCAACGCCGACGCCAATCTCGACCTCGCGGTCGCCAACGCCGGCTACGTCGACTGCGAGGGTCGCCTCGGTCGCGACGCTCAGATGCGCAGGCGCAGCTGCACCGGGGGTTTCGGCACCGTCTCGGTTCTGCTCGGGCACGGCGACGGCTCCTTCGGCGCGGCGACGGACTTCCCCGTCGGTGATCGAACCGCCCCGGTCGCGATTGTCGTCGGCAACTTCAACGGCGACGCCAAGCCCGACCTCGCGCTCGCCGACTCTATGCAGTACTCGAACAGCGTCTCGATCCTTCTCGGAAAGGGCGCCGGTGCCTTCGGCAAGGCCAAGGGCTTCTCCGTCTTCCCCTTCGAAGCGCCCGATGCAATTGCGGTCGGCGATATCAACCAGGACTCGCGTGACGATCTCGCCGTGACAAGCAACGATTCCGAGGGCGTCTCCGTAATTCTCGGAAGAGGCGGCGGATCCTTCGGCGCGGCGAGGAGCTACCCCACCGGCGCCGTCTTGAGCGGCGCTGGGGGCGCCGCTCCCAGCGCGGTCGCGATCGGCAATCTCAACGCCGGCTCGCGTCCCGATCTCGCTGTCGCTATCAGCACAGAACCCGTCGGAGGCGGGAACAGGGTCGCGGTCCTGCTGAACAGCGGCCCCAGCCGGCGTAGCCCGACGCTCTCCTACCCCGCCAGCGGCAGGAAATGAAGAAGCCGATCGCCAGCTCCATCCACGGCCGAGGCAAGCTGCTCCTCGTCGCGATATGCGTCAGCGTCGGCGTTGGTGCCTTCGCCGTCCAGGCGCTCGGCTCCTTCGGCAAGGCGAGGAACTACGCCGTCGGCACCAGCCCCTTCTCGGTCGCGATTGGCGACCTCAACGGCGACGGCAAGCCCGACCTCGCCACCGCCAACGAGACTCCGACGACGTCTCGGTCCTGCTCGGGAACGGCGACGGCACCTTCGCAGCGGCGAGCAACTTCGCCGTCGGCACCAGGCCGATTTCGGTCGCGATCGGCGACCTCAACGGCGACGGCAAGCCCGACCTCGCCGTCGCCAATTCTCCTCGCCCCCGCCACCTTACTCCGACAACGTCACGGTGCTGCTCGGCAACGGCGACGGCACCTTCGCAGCGGCGAGCAACTTCACCGCCGGTCAGTACCCCCGCTCGGTGGCGATCGGCGACCTAAACGGCGACGGCAAGCCCGACCTCGCCGTCGCCAACCGTTACTCCAGCAACGTCTCGGTCCTGCTCGGGAACGGCGACGGCACCTTCGCAGCGGCGAGCAACTTCGGCGTCGGCGGCCAACCCTTATCGGTCGCGATCGGCGACTTCAACGGCGACGGCAAGCCCGACCTCGCGACTGCCAACAAGGGATCCGACAACGTCTCAGTCCTGCTCGGGAACGGCGACGGCACCTTCGCAGCGGCGAGCAACTTCGGCGTCGGCACCAGTTCGATGTCGGTCGTGATCGGCGACCTAAACGGCGACGGCAAGCCCGACCTCGCCGTCGCCAACTATTACTTCAAAGACGTCTCAGTCCTGCTCGGGAACGGCGACGGCACCTTCGCAGCGGCGAGCAACTTCGCCGTCGGCACCAGGCCGACTTCGGTCGCGATCGGCGACCTCAACGGCGACGGCAAGCCCGACCTCGCGACTGCAGACCAGGGATCCGGCAACGTCTCGGTCCTGCTCGGGAACGGCGACGGCACCTTCGCAGCGGCGAGCAACTTCACCGCCGGTCAGGGCCCCCGTTGGGTGGCGATCGGCAATTTCAACGCCGGTTCGCACCCCGACCTCGCGGTCGCCAACGCGGGCTCCAACAACGTCTCGGTACTGCTGAACGGCGGCCCCAGCCCGCGCACCCTGACCCTCTCCTACCGACGGAAGAACCACAGGTTCACCGGCAGGCTGAGCTCCTTCGACCCCGCCTGCATCAAGCGCCAGAGGGTGAGGGTGCTGCGGCGACGCAGCGGCCCCGACCGCCAGGTCGGCAGCGCGATCAGCGCGGCAAACGGCACCTACAAGATCGGCCAGAACGCCAATCCCGACACCTACTACGCACGGGTCAGGGCCTGGTCGGCCTGTCGCGGTGAGAGGTCGAAGACGGTCACGGTTCATTAGCAGGGTCGATACGGAAGGCAGGAAATGAAGAAGCGGATCGCCAATTCCATCCACGGCCGAGCCAAGCTGCTGCTCGTAGCGATCTGCGTCAGCGTCGGCCTTGGCGCCTTCGCCGTCCAGGCGCTCGGCTCCTTCGGCAAAGCGAAGAACTTCGCCGTCGGCGCCGCTCCGTCGTCGGTGGCGATCGGCGATCTCAATGGCGACGGCAATCCCGACCTCGCGGTCGCCAACTACAGCTCCGACAACGTCTCGGTGCTGCTCGGGAACGGCGCCGGCTCCTTCGGCGAGGCGAAGAACTTCGCCGTCGGCACCAGGCCCAAATCGGTCGCGATCGGCGACCTAAACGGCGACGGCAAGCCCGATCTCGCCGTCGCCAACGAATGCTCCGACAACGTCTCGGTCCTGCTCGGGAACGGCGACGGCAGCTTCGGAGCGGCGACCAACTTCGCCGTCGGCAGCTATCCGTCGTCGGTGGCGATCGCCGACCTCAACGGCGACGGCAAGCCCGACCTTGCCGTCGCCAACTCGAACTTTGGCCGTTCCGGATATGTATCGATCCTGCTCGGCAACGGCGACGGCTCCTTCGGCGCGGCCAAGAACTTCGCCGTCGGCACCAGCCGAGTTCGGTCGCGATCGGCGACATCAACGGCGACGGCAAGCCCGACCTCGCTGTCGCCAACTCCCTCTCCGGCAACGTCTCGATACCGCTCGGCAACGGCGACGGCACCTTCGAAGCGGCGAGGAACGTCGCCGTCGGCGGCCAACCCTACTCGGTCGCGATCGGCGACCTCAACGGAGACAACAAACCCGACCTCGCGACTGCAAACGAGGGATCCGACAACGTCTCGGTCCTGCTCGGGAACGGCGACGGCACCTTCGCAGCGGCGAGCAACTTCGCCGTCGGCACCAGGCCGATTTCGGTCGCGATCGGCGACCTAAACGGCGACGGCAAGCCCGACCTCGCCGTCGCCAAATTCTCCTCGCCCCCGCCACCTTACTCCGACGACGTCTCGGTCCTGCTCGGAAAGGGCGACGGATCCTTCCGTGCACTGCGGACCTACCCGGCCGGCACCAACCCGAGCTCGGTCGCCATCGGCAATTTCAACGCCGGTTCGCACCCCGACCTTGCCGTCACAAACTCAGGCTCCAACAATGTCTCGATACTGCTGAACGCGGGCCCCAGCCACCGCACCCTGACGCTCTCCTATCGCGCTGCCAAGCACAGGTTCACCGGCAGACTGACCTCCCCCGACCCCACCTGCATTGGGAGTCAGAGGGTGGGGGTGCTACGGCGACGCAGCGGCCCCGACCGCCAGGTCGGCAGCGCGATCAGCGCCCCAAACGGCACCTACAAGATCGGACACAGCGCCAATCCCGGCACCTACTACGCGCGGGTTAGGGCCTGGTCGGCCTGTCGCGGTGAGAACTCGAAGACGATCACCCTCCATAGGCACTAACGGGCCACCCGCCATCTCATAACCCGAAGGTCGCGGGTTCGAATCCCGCCCCGTATCGGTCGTCGCGACCACCCTAAAGATGCCTGCAGATCGAGCACTTCTCGGTGGCGGTCCCTGTGCGGGTATGCGTGCACAGGCGCACATCCATAGATGGGGCGGGGACGAGAGGTCTTCCCGCGCTCTCGACCTCTCCTCAGCTATTTCACCCTCGCCGATATCAAGGAAGGTTGCGTCGTGGCCGACGCCAGTGCTTTGAGGACCGCCCGATCGGGTGTAGTGTCGTCGGCGTGCGGCGTACTCGCCTGAGCTACGCAAACGTGGTCGCAACCATCGCGCTGATCCTCGCGCTGGGTGGTGGGGCTGTTTACGCGGCGAGCAGGATCAACGGCAAGACGATCAAGAAGTCCTCCACGCCGGGGAACCGGTTAAAGCCGGACAGCGTCACAGGGACCCAGGTGAAGGAGGCGAGGCTCGGGCAGGTGCCCTTGGCACATAGTGCGGAGGTCGCTACCTCCGCCGACGCCGCAACGACGGCCGACTCGGTCGGCGGCGTCACCGAGCATGTCGTTCGCGCCTCGCTGCCGTCTCCAGCGGTCGGGTTTGTCGACGCGGTGGCCGACACCACCGCGGGAATGCAGTCAATTCTCCGCTGCCAGGCCGACGGCACCAGCGGAATTGTCGTCGCCGGCTCGGCCCCGAATGACCGAGGAGTCATCGAGGGAGTCGCAAGTGGTGGAGGAGGTCCGTACGTGCCTCTTTCGGTGAACTTCTCGAACTCAGCCGGGGGGGTGGCAACCAACGGTCTCCCCATAACGATCGGCGGCAGCGCGACGATGAGGGCGGTGTCTGGTGCCGAAGTCCGGTTCGACTTCCAGGTCTATGAGTCGCTTGACGGCTTTGGGACCAATGACGACTGCTTCGTGGACGGATTCGTGCGCTCCGCGCCTTGAGCCGGCGGAGCTTGGGTCGTCGAGACCCTTCGGGCGTTTCAGCGTGACGTAATCGATCGCATCCGAACTGAGCGTGTTAGAGGCGTCGCGGCGTCGATTGCATCTGATCTGATCGGGTTTCCGGCGTTAACGCCGACTTGGGCCGCTCAGCACTATGGGGTCACCTGCCAAGCGGCGAACAGCGCCGTGAGCAGGCTCGAGCGGCTGGGCCTTCTTCAAGAGATCACTGGGCGAAGTTACGGCCGACTGTCTATCTGCGAGCGTGTTCTCTCGATACTCGAGAGCGCATTGGCGGCATCCATCAATTCAGCGGCTGTCAGGTCGATCCCACCCGGCCGGCTCAGTCAGCCGCGGAGACTACGGCGCGAGCAGCCGGGGCGCGGGGCCCGTCGCTGGCCTCGCCTGCGTTGGAAGCAGGAGCGCCGATAGGCAGACCATCGCGAAGGCGCTCCCTTGAAGGACGATGCCGGCTGGATCGGCGGATAGAGGGTCGCCGAAGACGAGGAAGCCCCCGGCGATCTGGATCGCGTTGGCGACGAGCCCCATCAATCCAATCGTCTCGATGGCGCCGCCGCGCTGAAGTGCCGCGACCGCTGTGTATTGGGCGAGGACGCCGCAGACCACGATGATCATCACCCAGGAGACAACGATCGGGGCGCCGACTCCGTCGGCTCCGGTCAGCCCCTTGATCGCCACTCCGGCAAGGGCGAACAGGGTGCCTGCGAGGGACGCTAGGAGGATGCCGCGCCGTTCAGAGAGGCGTTCAGAGTGATGCCCGAGCGCCAGTGCAATCGCCACCAGTCCCAGCCCTCCCTCAAAGCCGAGGATCGGGGCCAAGGCGAACCCAGAGTGGCTGCCGCTGAACTGCGGCATCGTCACCGCTAGCAGCGCGAGGCCGAGGCCGCCCAGCAACAGAGCCAGCCACTGGCGCCGCTCGACCGGGTCGCCGAAGAGCCGCTGCGACATCACCGCCAGGGTGACGGCGCCGCCGGCGAGCACCGCTTGCACGAGGGAGATCGGCGCCATCGAGAGAGCGGCGACGTGGACCAGCCAAGCCGCGGCGGCAAGTCCCCAGCCGGCCGCGAACCAACGCGATCGGGCGAGTCCACGGGCGCTGTGCAACGGCCGCCGGATGTGGACGGGCGCGACGCGCTGGCAGCCTCGGTGCTTGAGCAGACTCGCCAGGTTGGCCATGAGGGCGGCGACGAGCGCCAGCGCGATACCGGTCTGGACTGACTCCATCGACAGATCCCTACCTCGGTCCGTGGCCGGCGAGCGCGCCGCGCACGACCAGCTGCCGTACGGGGAAGGACTTGCTTACGTCGCGGCGCGCAGGCGCGCCCGCCATCGACTTGGAGATACCGAGATCGGCAAGTGAAGTGATGTTGTGCGCTCCTTTTCAGCGTCTAAGGGGAGATCCAGCGGGCCCCTGGGCGCCGAACGGCACACGAAGGAATGAAACGGAGCCTTTCCGGGTGGCGAATTGGCCAACCCGACAGCTCAACGGTAGCAGTCGCGAGCCGACCTACTCCGAGTGTGGAGGCGCCCGCGGCCATGAGCGGCATCAAGCGAACTCTCAGGCGAGCCCGATGGTCGACATGCCGGGCCGGCTCTATAGTCCAGTCCTTGGGATTGCAAGGGGTGAGAGCAAGCTCGACCAAAGCAGTGGCGATCGCAGGCATCGGCGCGCTGCTCATTCTGCTCTGCCTCGCGATCGCAGTTCTCGCTTCCCCGCCCCCCGCACCGGCCGCCTTTCCGGGCAAGGACGGGCGCATCCTCTTCCAGAGCGATCGCGACGGGCGCTCCTATGAGATCTACTCGATGAAGCCGGATGGCACCGGCGTCAAACAGCTGACCGATAACGACCTCTACGACGATTGGGCAACGCTCTCCCCCGACGCAAGGGAGATCGTCTACCACCAGACGCTGGCACCGGGCGAGACCGACGTGTTGCTGATGCGCGCAGACGGTTCCGGCCAGCACCCCATCACCAGTGCTGCGGGCCGTGACTACGAACCGGCCTGGTCCCCGAACGGGAAGAAGATCGCCTTCGTCAGCGATCGCAGCGGGAGCCGCCAGATCTGGGTGATGGACGCCGACGGCAGCAACGAGCATCCGGTGAAGCTGAACGGTCTTGAGCAGGATGGCCCCGCGTTCACCCCGAGCGGAAGGAGAATCTTCTTCTCCGGTTACAACGACGGCCACATCTACATGATGCGCCGCGACGGCACTCACATCCGCCGGCTGACCAACTCCACCGCCTATGACGAGTACCCCGACATCTCCCCGAACGGCCGCAGGATGGTGTTCGACCGCACGATCAGCATGGGCAACCAGATGATCTTCATATCGCGGGTCGATGGCACCCACGCAAAGCCGCTCACCAGCCCAGCTGTACAAAGCGCCAACGCCAAGTTCTCCCCGAGCGGCAAGAAGATCGTCTTCTCGAGCAAGCGGAGCGTCGGCGGCAACTTCGAGGTGTTCGTGATGAACGTCGACGGCTCCCGCCAGCATCGCCTGACGCCGAACGAGTCCAGCAGTTATCCCACCGGCTGGGGGATCCGCCCCTAGCACGACCGCCCCGGTGGCACGATCCCGAGCAACGCGGTCGCGCGCGCGAAAACCCGGGCAGGGCGAGGGACACGCACCTGAAGGTGGGCAGGCACACCTTCAGGCTCAAGGCGCGGCAGTATCGGGGATCGAAGCAGCCCTCGATATGTCGCGTGAAGCACTCGTCGGATCGGCTCGGCCCGTTTACGACGGGGTCCGTGGACTCTCCCGGAAAGCGGCCTGGAGACGTAAGCTCTGGAGACCAGAACGGTTATCGGTTATGGCAGCCACCCGGCCGCCCGATCGCACGAAAGGCAGGAATTCATGCGCCGTCTCCTCCCCGCTCTCCCCGCCCTGCTCGCCCTGCTCGCCCTCGCCCCCGCCACGGCGTTCGCGGACCCGGCGATCAGCGGGGAGTTCCCCACTGTCGGCACGCTCAGCGGAGGGCCGAAGCACCTCACCGAGGGTCCCGACGGGAACATCTGGGTGGTGCTGGACAGCGCCAAGCTCGCCAAGGTCACCCCCGACGGAGCCGTTACCGAGTACGCGACGTCAAATCTCGTCAATCCGATTGGCATCACGACCGGGCCGGACGGCAACCTGTGGGTCACGGGGACCAACCAGGTAGTGAAGGTCTCTCCAAGTGATCCCACCGTGGGTGTGGCAACCACGATCACGCAGATCGGCACCCCCCAGGCGATCACGACGGGGCCGGATAACAACCTGTGGACGGCGAGTGACACGTTCGTGATCAAGATCCCGCCGGGCAATCCGAGCGGATACACGCACTTCGACGCCGTACTCGGCGGCGCCCGCGGCATCGCCCCCGGTAACGACGGCCAGCTCTGGGTCGCGGACTTCGGCGGGCAGCGGATCGCCAGCTTCACGACCGCCGGGGCACCGACCTACTACGACACCGACCCCAGCGGCGGACCGATGCAGGTCGCCGCCGGGCCTGGCACCCAGATCGGCTTCACTGATCCGATCGTGCAGCCGGAGGAGATCGGGCGGATCACCCCCGCCGGCACGGCGCAAAGGAGCGTGGTCTCCGGCGGCAGCGGCGACCCCACCGGCATCGTCTTTGGGAACGACGCCGCCTACTGGATCGCTCGCTTCGGGGGAAACGACTTGGTGCGGTTCACGCCCGATGGCCAGCAGACGACGCTAACCGGGTTCAGCGCCAGCGCCGGCCCGCGCCAGATCACCAAGGGTCCTGGTGACACACTGTGGGTGGGCCTCGAGACCGCCAAGAAGGTCGCTCGCGTTACGGGCGTGGCGGCCCCTCAGCCTCCGGGTGGTGGTGGCGGGCCACTCGGTTTCGGTGCAAAGACCCTGGTGACGCTCAGGCTCACCGCCGGCCGGATCCCAGCCAGCGGCCCGCTCAAGATCCTGGTTGCCAACAACAACGGCTTCGCGATCACGGGCAAGCTCTCGGGCCAGACGTCCGGAAAGGTCCCGCTCTCAAAGCGCGAGCGGGTCAAGCTCAAGGCCGAGCGCTTCAGGGTCGGCGCTCGCGCCAAGAAGACGGTCAAGCTGAAGCTGCCGAAGACGCTGCAGCGGCTCCTGAGACGCAAGCACAAGCTGTCGCTCCGCCTGACCGCCGAGGTCAAGGACCCGGCCGGACACACCCGGACGGCCAGGAAGACGGTCAAGCCGAAGCTGAAGTAGAACCGCAGGCGGAGCCGCTGAGTGGCAGTCGCGCCGCGAAGCACGGGGCAGGCCACACCGCGCTTCGCCGAAGACCCGCTATCGCAAGCGGCGTTGAGCGATACTGCGACGCCTTGAAGTCGGACGCCCCGACTACTCGGAAACCCGCTTAGAAAGCCGGTTTCTGGCGCCTAAGCCCCTTCGACTCGTCGTTCAGGGCGCGCAGTTGCTGAGGTTGTCGAATACTGTGATGAACGTGTCGGCTCCCGAGACCGTGTCGTTGCCGAGTCCGCAGTCGACCGTGTCAAGGAAGCCGTCGTCGTCGAGGTAGATGAAGTCGTTGCCCCCGAGCGCCGTGACGCGGTCCGGCCCCGCGCCCGGGATGATGAGCTCGGAGCCGTCGGTGCCGATCAGCAGGTCGCCCGCCGCCCCGCCGACCATCCGGTCGACCCCGGTGATGTTGTCTCCCTCGGCGCTCGCCGTGCAGGTGGCGTCCGTGCACTCGCCGTCGTTGGCGAGCCCATCCAGTGACATCTGTACTGGTTTCGTGCGGTACTCGAACGTGGCGATGTCCCCGCTGTCACCGCCGGCGTCGATCACGTCGGCACCGTTCCGCGTGGTCCCCTCGTCCCTGAAGAAGTCGTAGGAGCTACCACCGCGCATCACGTCGTCGCCCGTACCACCATCGAAGTCCTCGGAGCCGGCGCCGCCGAGCATGCTGTCATCGCCCGGTCCGCCGACGAGGTCATCGCCGGCGTCGGGGTCGGCCTCGTCGCCGCCCAAGATGCTGTCATCGCCCTGACGGCCGTCGATCACGTTCGGCCGCGCATCGCCCCACAGCTTGTCGTTGCCCTTGCCACCGGTGACGTTCTCGAAGTTCATGATCAGGTCACGTCGATCGCCGTCGAGCCTGCCGCCGTCATTCCTGAGCCCGTCGCCCAGGGTCACGCTGACCCTTTCGGCTCGGCCACCGTAGGTGAGGGTGTCGTAGTCGCCGCCGAGCGCGTCGATCCGGTCGGCGCCCTTCCCGCCGCCGATCAGGTCGTTGTTCGGTCCCCCGCTGAGCACGTCCCCGCCGTCGCCGCCGTCAAGCAGCAGGTAGTACACGTTTCCGGTCGAGGTGGAGGTGTCGTGGCGATCGCCCAGTCTCACCTCCACAGCGAAGTAGGTGGGCCCGGGAGAGGTGCAGCGGACTCGGTGCACGGCCACCCGCCGGCAAGCCTGCCCCGGATCGATCTTCGCGCCCGGATCGAACAGGGTGGTGACCGCAGCCTGCTTGATGGACAGCTCATTTCGCTCCCCGGGGCGGCCTTGTAGACGAAGTGCTGGCCCTCGCCCTCGCCCTCGAGCCCCACCGACGAGGCCGTGGCGCCGGTCGGCGCGACCAGCGCCAGCAGCACAACCACCAGCGCCGGCGCGAGCGCTCCCCCTCCCCTCAGGCGTTGCGACCCTGATCTCGCCCCCCCGGACACAGATTGGAGCCTACGGGATCTCGCGCCCGAGCCACCCCGCGTTGGGAGGCTATCCGGGTCGAAACGCTGGGCCGGGAAGTCCGGTGACCGCTCGCTCGACGATCCGTGGGTGGTCGCGAGATACGAATCGGGCCCCGCTATTGGCCGAAAAGCCCGCCACGGCGACTTGATCGGCCAGCCGGAGGTCAGGAAGGTGACCCTTGGAAGGCGAGCCTTGTGGGAGGCGTTCCCCTACCCCGCCTCCGCCAGCGGCCGGATGCCCCGTCGGGGGGCGATCTCATAACCCGGAGGTCGCGGGTCCGAATCCCGCCGGGCACGGGTCGTCGCGACCACCAATGGACGTCCTCAGTCTCGGGGCCGGCCGAGATCGGCGCCGACCAGCGCCTATGATCGGCAAACGGCAAGCGAATCGACAGAGGCTCGGTCAAGGTTGCCCGGCGTGGAGCCGTCGGAGCAGATCACTCCGGCTGAATTGCGCTTGGCGACCCGCAACCACGGGCTTCCTCTCGAGGCTCTCACTTACGACGTGACGCCGGTCGGACTGCACTACCTGCTGGTCCACTACGACATCCCGGTGGTCGATCCCGCCGACTGGCGACTCAGCGTTGGGGGCTGTGTGGGCCAAGAGCTGTCGTTGTCGCTTGACGAGATCTGCGCCCGGCCCGCGGTGAGCTTCGCGGTGACGATGGAGTGCGCGGGAAATGGTCGCGCAGGCCTGTCACCGCGGCCGATAAGCCAGCCGTGGCTGCTGGAGGCGGTGGGGACGGCCGAGTGGACGGGCACGCCGCTGCGCGGCCTGCTCGAGGAGGCCGGGGTGAAAAGCGGCGTGGTCGAGGTGCTCTTCCGGGGTCTCGACCGCGGGGTCGAGGGCGGGGAGCAGCAGAGCTACGAGCGCAGCCTGCCGCTCGACCACGCACTCTCCGAAGAGGTGCTCCTGGCCTACGCCATGAACGGCCAGCCATTGCCGCCCCAGCACGGCTTTCCATTGCGGCTGGTGGTGCCCGGAACCTACGGGATGGCGAGCGTGAAGTGGCTCGAGCGGATCACCCTGCTCGAGACGCCGTTCGGCGGCTACCAGCAGGCCCACAGCTACCGTCTTCGCCAGACGCCGGAGGAGCAGGGCCTGCCGGTCTCGCGGATGCTCCCGCGTTCACTGATGGCCCCGCCGGGGATCCCCGACTTCGCCACCCGCGTGCGAAATCTGGCGCCTGGTCCCTGCACCCTGCGCGGCCGCGCCTGGTCGGGCTTGGGGGCAGTTGAACGCGTCGACGTGAGCTACGACGGTGGGTCGAGCTGGAGCAGCGCGCAGCTCGGCCGGCAGCCCTCGAGGTGGGCGTGGCGCTCATGGGAGTGGGAGTGGGAACCCCGAGAGCCCGGTGTCTATGAGCTCTGCTGCCGAGCCACGGATAGCACCGGCAATGTGCAGCCGCTCGAGGCCGCCTGGAACCTCGGTGGCTACGCGAATAACGAGGTGCAGCGGGTTCCGGTCGTGGTCGCGACCGCTTAGGTCCGAGCCTCATGCACTCGGCGGCGCTCAGGCAGTCATCCGCTCGACCATCCGTGCGTCACCGCGAGAGACGAATCGGGCCTCCGCTATTCGAAGGAAAGCCCGCCACGGCGAGGCTGCCTCCCACTGCAGGAGGCGGGAGCCCGGCGCAGCCAACCCTCGTCCCCAGAGGACTTGAGCGCTTCCGCGACGATCTCGAGAGCCACCGCTGGGTGCCGCTGGTCGCCGAGGACGTCGACTCCGCCGACATCAGCGGCGTCACCGGCACGCCGACCTTCTTCATCAACGGCCGCAAGCACGACGGCGCATATGACTTCGCCACGCTCTCGGCGGCCGTGCGGGCGGCCGGCGCGCGCTCGGTGATCGCCGGGTAGGGGAGGGGGGAGCCGACCGGGAGGGGGGCCGCGCTCCGGCATCGCTCCTGGGAGGCGCTCAGGCGGCGCCCGGCCCGCCGGCCTCGAGGGCCTCGGAGTAGAGGCGCTCCAGCTCGGCTCCGACCCGCTCCAGCGGCTCGGCGCTGCGCTCGGCGCGGGCGAGGACGATCGCGCCCTCGACCGAGGCGATCGCAAGGGTGCCGAGGGCGCGGGCGCGGGAGGGGTCGACCCCGCGGCGCTCGAGCGCATCGGTGAGAGTCTGCGACCAGGCGCCGAAGGCGGCGGCGGCGCTCGCCCGGGCGCCGGGTGATCGGTCGCCCTCCAGCGCGGCGGCGACGACGGGACAGCCGGCGGCGAACCCGGTGCGGCGGGCCTGCTCGCTCCAGCCGGCGACGAAGTGGCCGATCGCGGCGACCGGGTCGTCGTCGGAGACCGCCGCGGCGAGGCCCTCCGCCAGATAGTCGCCGGCGTAGCGGGTCGCCTCCTCGGCGAGCTGAGCCTTGCCGCCGGGGAAGTGGTGATAGATCGAGCCGCGGGGGGCGCCGGAGTGCTCGATCACGTCGGAGAACGAGGTGCCTTCGATCCCCCTCTCGCGGAAGAGGGCGGTGGCGCTTCGGATCATCCGCCGGCGGGCCTCAGCCTCGGGCTTGGTGGGGGCGGGGGAGGGGTCGGGGCTCGTCATCGCGTCCCGGATGTTACTATGATGGTCATCATAATCTTCCACAGGCCCCGCGCCGCGAGGAAAGGACCGCCCCGATGCCCGTTTTCGAGATCACCTACCCCCAGGGAGCGCTGGAGCCCGAGGCCCGCGAGAAGCTGCTCGATGATCTGACCACCGCCCTGCTCCGCGCCGAGCGCGCCCCCGACACCGAGTTCTTCCGCAACATCACCTGGTCCTACATCCACGAGCTGCCCGAGGGCTGCGTCCGCGCCGCCGGCAAGGCCGTCCCCGAGCCCACCTTCAAGATCGACGTCACCACTCCCGAGGGAGCGCTGTCCGACCGCCGCCGCAAGGAGCTCGTCGCCTCCGCCACCGAGGCGGTCTCCGAAGCGGCCGGCCTCGGCCCCGACGACGGCCTGCGCGTCTGGGTGCTGATGCACGAGGTCGCCGAGGGCAGCTGGGGCGCTGCCGGTCAGGTGATCCAGTTCCAGCAGCTGGCCGAGGCGGCCAAGGCCGAGCGCGAGAAGTCGGAATCGGCGGTACCGGCCGGCGCCTGAGCGCCACTCTTAGGTGTGAGCGGGGGTGTGGTCGCCGGCCGCGTAGTTCGGTCCCAGCGCTCGCGAGGCCGCGACTGAGACCACTGGGACGCTGTACTCGACCCGGTCGGAGCCGGGTCGCCCGACAGGCCGGGTCGCCCATGGCCAGGTCGCCCCTTGAGCCCTCGCGGACGGCGTCGAGGATGGTGACCCGCGTCAGCCGCCGGCCATAGCGTCCCGACGGGTTCAGCGTTCGCTGAACGGAATCGGTCGCCATAGCGACCAAATCCGTTCAACCAAGGTCAAAGGCGTGTACGCCTCTCACGACCACCGCTGAGCCCTCCGTGCGGAGGGCCTTCGCGTTCTCGCCCGCAGGGGGCAGTCGAGTCGCGCCTGGCCGTCGCCCGCCCGCCCGCGGCCGTAGTCAGAAAGGCCGGCTGCCGCAGCGGAAGAAGTAGGGCAGGACGCCGATCGGCGCAGCCACCACGGCTCGGCGAGGGCCCCTGATGCGGGGAGCGTCAGGCACTCCCTGCTGCTGCCAGCAACCTCCCGGAATGCTGACCGTGCGGGCGCCGGCACCCTCCTCGACGACCGGGGCGACGAGCACGTTCGGCCCCAGCAGCCACTGCTGGGCCTCGCGGCGGGCGCCCGGCGCTCCGGGCGCGGCCAGCCACATCGGGCGGGTCACCGGCATCCCGGTCCGGCGGCCACGGCGCCAGAGCCGGCGGATCATCGGCAGCGCCCGCTGGTGCAGGGCGGCGAGCCGCTTCCAGCGAGCAAGGGTCTGCGCACCGTAGAACCACGGCATCCGGGTCCCGCTCGAGGCCGAGTTGTGGAGGCGGAAGTAGGGGGTCAGTGCGGACCATTCCGCCCAGCGGTCGAACAGCTCCTCGTCCGGGGGGCCGGCGAGGAAGTCGGCGTAGCCGCCGATGTCGGTCGTGTAGCCGAAGGCGCCGCCGATGGCGCGGTTGAGCATGTCCGGGGCGAGCGAGCGCAGGCCTGAGGCGGCGCCCCAGTCGGTGGTCTCGTCGCCGGGGAAGTTGCCCATCTCGGAGGCTGCGCTTCCGGGCCGGCCGCTGAACCCGGCCCGGGTAAAGAACCAGTAGGGCTCGTTTCGGCCCTTCCGGTGGGTCAGCTGATCGAGAATGCGGCGGGTCACCCGCGCGTATATCACCGGGTAGCGGTTGTGCATTGTGGCGCCGGTGCTGCCGTCGGCGAAATGCATGCCGTCATAGACCTGCTCGCCGAAGTCCAGCATGAACCCGTCGGCACCGAGGTCGATCGTCAGCCGCACCCGCTTGCGCCACCAGCTCACCGTCCTCGGATTGGTGAAATCGAGCAGCGTCGCCGGCGAGTCGCCGTTCGAACCGAAGATGAACGGCTTGCCGTCGGCGGTCTTGGCGACCAGGCCGAGGCGCTTCGTCTCCTCGAAGTCGCCCTTTGGCTGCGTCGCCAGGGAGTCGTTGGAGACGTAGGCGCGGTGGTAGAGGATCGTGTGGACGCCCATCTTCCGCAGGCGGCGGATGACCGAGCGTACGTAGGCTGGGTCATCGAGCAGCGCCCAGCCCTCGAAGGCGTAGGCCGAGATCCTCACCTGGTAGAGCTTGATGTCCTTGAGGTCCTGCTCGATCTGGGCCCGGTAGGTCTCGGCGTTCTCGACCGGGGGAAGGCCCGGTAGGGCCGGAACCCGCACCAGGCGCCACAGCGTCGGCCCCTGTGCCCAGGCGGGTGGCAGCCGGTGGCGGCCGGTGATCGCGCTCAGTCGCCTGACCGCGCCGGCCCGGTCAGCGGCCAGGACCACGGTGTAGTCGAGGCTGGGACCGCTGGACTGCACCTGCCAGGCCCGCTCGCGGTCGTTCGCCATCCGCCAGCGCGAGCGCCGGGTTCCGTTGAGCAGGAAGCCGTAGGAGCGCGAGGAGATGAACTGGGCCTGCGGGTAGTAGGCGGCGTTCATCCCGTTCGGGAACATGTAGCGCTCGTACCCGCCGGGCAGCTCGCCCGGAAGGGGGGCCCCGCCGAGCTCGGCGACGCTGCGGTCGGTCCAGCTCCCGACCAGGAACGGGAGCAGGGAGAGGCCCGGCGTCAGCGTCGGCTCGCCGCCCAGGTTCTCCTGCTCGGTGCTGCCGTAGAGCTTCTCGCCCCGCTTGTCGACGCTGCCGTGCCGGCCGCCGAAACCGTAGAACCCCTCGCCGGCGCCCGCCGCGAAGGAGTCACCCATCGTGATCACCCGCTTCCCCGAGGTCGGCGTCACCCTGACACGGAAGCCGCCGCGGTCCGGCAGGACCCGCACGGTCAGCTTGCGACGGCCTTCGCTGGTCGCGACACGCAGGCGGACGCCGTCGTGATCCCGGCGCGCCGCCAGCACCCTGGTGGCCGATTGCACCGTGCCGGAGCGGCTGGAGACGAGCGTGTTCGCCGTGAACAGGCCCGACTTCCAGGTCTCGAAGTGCTCGCGGCCGACCTCGTAGGCGAGCGGCGCGTAGACCGCGTTGTCGGGGTGGCGCTCGAGCGTGAAAGGCTCCGGGTCCTGCGTCTCGGGGAGCGGCGGCGGGCGTCCGCGGCTTGGGTTTGCCGACCTCGCTCAACACGACCCTTCCCCCCGGACGCAGGAAGGAGAGGCGAAACGGCGCCCGCCTGATCAGCGCCGATCCGTCCGGGCTGCTGAGAACGACACGTCGCTCCCCCGAGCCTCACCTGCGCCCCGCCCGCGGCCGGGGCAAGGATGCCTGTCAGTGCCAGCAGCGCCGTTGCAGCCAGCAGCCGCCGTGAGGCCGCCCCGCGCCCCGGGCTCCGTGAGCCCATCTGTTCGACGCGATCAGTCACCCCCCGGAGACCGCCATGGAGCCAACGCTACCAGGAGCCGCAGTGCCCCCCTTACGGTGCCAGGCAGGACCCGAACCCCAGCCAACGCCACGCCGAGGCCTGGCCGAATGTACCCCCCGGGCACGCGCGCACTTGACCTGGGGATCTGCGGTGGTTTACTCGAACAGGGGCAGGCCCAACCACCGAGGAGGAGTCCCGATGAGCCCAGCTGTTGAAACGTCGGCAGTGCGGAACCATGCAGAGCTTCGAGCAGCTCGCCGAGGAGAGCCCCTCCTTTCGAGCCAATCAGAGCCAGATCAACGACTTCACGTTGCGCAGCATTGAGACCGGCGAGGCGCAGAGGATCGCCCGCAGGCGGATCACGATCCCCGTGGTCGTGCACGTCGTCCACAAGCGAACGCAGGAGAACATCTCAAAGAGCCAGATCCAGAGCCAGATCACCGCGCTCAACAAGGACTTTCGCGCCCAGAACCCGGACCGGGTCAACGTGCCCGGGGTCTGGCAGGGCCTCGTCGCCGACGCAAAGATCGAGTTCAAGCTTGCGACCAAGGACCCGGACGGAAAGGCGACGAACGGGATCACCCGCACGGCCACCAGCCGTGACTCCTTCCCCGCCTACAAGGACCCGGTGAAGAAGCGCTCCGAGGGCGGAGCTCCGGGCTGGCCGAGGGATCGCTATCTGAACCTGTGGGTCTGCAGTCTCGCCGACGGGCTCCTCGGATACGCCCAGTTCCCCGGCGGACCGGCGAGGACGGATGGGGTCGTGATCCTCCACAGCGCCTTCGGCACCAGCGGCGCCGCCCAGCCGCCGTTCGACAAGGGCCGAACGGCCACTCACGAGATTGGCCACTGGCTGAACCTGCGACACATCTGGGCCGACACGATCGATTGCTCGGGCTCGGACATGGTCAACGACACCCCCAACGCCTTGGGCCCCAACTACGGCGCGCCGAGCTTCCCCCACCTCTCCTGCTCGAATGGCCCAAACGGGGACATGTTCATGAACTACATGGACTACACCGACGACGCGGCCATGTTCATGTTCTCGCCGGGCCAGGTGACCCGAATGAACGCGGCCCTGGCGGGGCCGCGGAAGCTCGTTCGTGAGCTGATCACCGGATGGGATCAGGGGCGGGATCGACGCAGGCTCGCCTGATCGGGCGCTGGACTCACTCCCACGAGGAGGACACGGAGATGGGTCAGGCCTTCAGACCGGCCGACTACCAGCTTTCCGCCGTCGCGCGGGCGCGAGACCTTTGAGCTGCGCGCCGACGGCACATTCGTCGGCGCCAGGCCTGGCCCCACGGACGAGCCCCGCCAGACAGAAGGGGCCTGGGTGGTGGACGGCGAACGGCTCCTGATTCGCGAGGGCGGCGCAGACCCCGTTGAGCGGGTGATGACGATCGTCGAGGCCGAGCCGGGGCGGCTCGTCCTGCGCCGATCCGAGGCGCCGTCGCCGTGAGTTGCTCGCGCCGAGTCGGCCTGGGCGGGTTCCGGGGAGGCGCGTGGCATTCGATAGCCTCGGCTGATGGTTAGGTTCGCGAGGCTCGCAGCGATCACGGCGGCGTTGGTCGCGGCGCTGCCGGCAATCGCCCAGGCGGCGTTTCCCGGCAGCAACGGCACCATCGCCTACACCGGGTTCCCGGGACCGGGCGACAGCGAAATCTTCTCCCTGCTGCCCCCCGTAGGCGCACCGGTGCAGCTGACCAACGACACCGCCGGCCAGGGCGAGCCGAGCTACTCGCCCAGCGGCGATCGCATCGCCTTCGCGCAGAGCGGGCCCGGAATCACGGCTGAGATCTGGACGATTCGCGCCGACGGAGGCGACCCGCGACAGATCACCAATGGCCACGTCGATGCGCACCCCGCCTACTCACCGAACGGGCGCTGGATCGTCTTCGGCCGCGACGGAGGCATCGCCAAGGTGAGGACCGACGGATCGGGCGCCCGCCGCTTGACCAAGGTCAACGGCAACAAGCTCTACGACTACCAGCCGACCTGGTCGCCCAACGGCAGGCTGATCGCCTTTGCGAGCAACCGCGGCAACCCGAAGTCGGCGGCCGCCGACGTCTGGACGATGCGCCCCGACGGTTCGCGCAAGCGCAACCTCACCCGCTCGAAGAGCTACTTCGACGTCGCGCCCGACTTCTCGCCCACAGGGGGATCGATTGTCTACGCCAGCGAGCGCGGTGCGCACCGCAGGATCTGGCGCATGCGCAGCAATGGCCGCCGCCGCCAGCGGGTGCCGATCAGCGGCACCTACAGCGAGCAGAGCGACCCGGCGTTCTCACCCAACGGGAAGCGGATCGCCTTCTCGAGCGCCGGTCAGTTCGGGTCCCCGAACGGGCTCTTCACCGCCCCCGCGGGGGGAGGGGCGGCGACGCCGCTCATTGCCGGCGCCGACTTGGCCGGCGAGGTCACCTGGCAGCCGCGGTAGGGGGCCCGGACCGAAGGCGAGGTGCGCGATCAGGAGGCGATCGGCCTCAGCCCTTGCCACGGCGCGCCTCGCCGAGTCGCGTCGCGGCTCGCCGGTATGGTCGGGAATCGTCGCGATGGGTCACTGCGAGCACTCGTACCAGCGCGATCGAGCTCTCTTCGGGCTCGTTGACCCAGACCAGTCGCATTCGCGGCTGCACGCGGCCCCTGGAGTCGCGCGGCGGTGGGTCCGCGGGGTCGAACTTGAGGCGGCGGCAGCCGGCGAGGATCCGCTGGTTGAACCCTCCGGTGAGCCTCCCACCCTGAAGCGGGTTCTCCCTCAGCGATTGGATCAGGCGGATGGCCTGGCTGATCGCCTCTTCGGCCTCTTCGGTAGAGAGCCGCCGCGCCTTTCTGACGTGCTGCTGCTCGGCGGCCAGCTCCCGCAGATCCCGGCTAACTCCCGGGTCGACCCTTACCTCGTAGCTCACCGCTCGCCGAGCAGACCGGCACGGCCAACGCTCTCGGCGAGCTCCTCAACGCTGAGCAGATCCTCGGCCGGTGTCTCGCGGCGCTCCTCGATCAGCGAGGCCAGGTTCATGTCCTCGATCTCGCTCTCGAGCGCCCCGATCCGATCCTCCAGTTCCTCGATCCTGCGCAGCGTCGCCTCGGCGTCGGCAGCGGGGATCAGGACGGCCCCGCCCCTGCCACGCGGACCCACCTCGATCGCACGGGCAAGAAGGGCGGCCGATCCCTCGCTCGACGCTGCTCATCTCCTTGACCAGGGCCTAGAGCTGTTTCCGGGCTTGATCAGTGGCCAGCTGTCGACCCGGCGGAATCGCCGCCGGGGGGCGGGATGATCGCTCCGTTCGTGCCATCGCTGGAAGCCTACCAGACTCGTACGGCTACTCGTACGGGTAGCTCCTGGCGCATCCAATGCTGCCGTGGCCAGTCGTGAGTGAAACGGGTCCATGCAGCCAAGGTAGGCGGGGCCGCCACACAGGTGGCGCCCCCGAACGTGACGACTCCCGCGCGCCGCTGTCAGGAAACACCGCTCAGGAACCCGGCGCTTGCCCTTCGTCGGCGGCGCCGAGGCGGGATACGACGATCTCCTTCCAGATGCCCCCCGGCTGCTCGGCGAGGATCTCGTTGATGCTTCCCACACCGGCGCGGCTGACGTCGACGGGGACGCGGACGTTGCCCGTGGAATCGGCGCGGGTCGATTCCCACTCGGCCCGGTAGGTGCGGAAACAGACGGTCGAGCGCGGCTGCACTCCGGTCAGCGAGACAGACTCGAGATCCGGCGCGGCTGAGACCGGGCTGAGCACGGCGATCTCGGTGCCGGCGCAGTCCGTCCCCCGTGGAAATGGGCGGGGTCCCGACGGCACGCGGATCTCCTCCGGGACGAACTTCGGCGGCCTCTCGGAGGCGGGCGGGACCGGCGCCAGCGGCTCCAGCCGCCCCGCTCGCAGCGCTCGCATCACCGGCGCCACCACGCTCTCGATCAGCTCGTGGCCCAGCCGGTTCGGGTGCAGGGTCCCGTGGGCGATGCTCCCCAGGTTGCTGAGATCGATCGCCGCACCCCTGCTGCGCTCGAGCTCGATGAAGTTGACCGCCGTCTTTCCCAGGGGCTTCTCACAGAACCGGTAGCCGTCGAGGGCGTGGGTGAGGTCGATCACCCGGACCCGGGCGACGGCGGCCGCGGACTCGACGATCTCGTTCAGACGCCCGACGAAGACGTCGCGCAGGAACGCCATCTCGGCCGGACGCAGGCCCGCCAGGTCGCTGCAGAAGTCCGGGCCGATCGGGTCCGGGTAGGTGAGCGCGAAGACCGGGGCGCCCTCGGCAGCGCGGCGCACGGCGGTGTAGGTGCGGACCAGCGCCGGGTAGACGACGGTGTCGAGGCGGCGGAGCCAGAACGAGGCCGAGCGCAGGCAGTCGGGCAGGCCGGGGGTCGCGCATCCGGTCCCGATCTCGGCAAACCCGGCGTCGTTGCCTCCGATGCTGATCAGGACCACGTCGGGGCGGGCGATATCGCGCAGAACCGCCACCTGCGGCCGGGCGCCGAGGACGCCGGCGCCGCTTCTCGGATACTGCCCCGGGACCCTCGCTCCGGCCGCGTCGACGCCGGTCACGTCGGGCGTCGTTGCACCCGAGCAGGCGACGAAACTGAGCCCCACGCCGAGCTCCGCGGCGACCAGGCGAGGATATGCGGTCGCGGCTCGGTGGCAGAGGTTTCTGCCCGGCTCGTCGGTTCCCGGGAAGTAGCGCGGCGCGCCCTCGCCGGAGATGTAGGAGTCGCCGAGGGCGACGATGCGAAAGGACGAGGTCGGGTTCGGGTCGACCGGCAGCGTCTCGGGGTCGCGGGTGATAAGAAGAGCCGCGGCGACGAGGGCGAGGGCGAGCAGGGCGACGCCGGGGATCAACCCCGTCGAGAAGATGGCGTAGAGGCCGAGAAGCGCGAGCAAGCCGAGGAGCCACCAGGTCACCATGGGACTCCAGAGTCGCGCCACTCCATGGCGCCACCCTATTCCCAGGGGCCTCGATCAAAGAATCGCTCGATCATGCGTCCTCGATCGAAGAAGCGCCCGATCATGCGCCCGCGGCTCGGGTCTAGGGTTATGCCCAGGATGCCCTCCGAACAGGACCCGGGTGAGAGTCGTGCCTTGATCGCCGACCTGCACTGCCACTATCCGATGCATCTGCCGGAGGCGGCGGCACGCGACGAGGACCCCGACAGCGAGCTCGGCGTCGGGGCCTTCAAGGCGATGACCCGGGGGCGCTCGAGATGGGTCAACAAGCTGCGGCGCTTTCTGCTCGCCCGGGCCGCGGAGGAGATCAACTTCGAGACCACCGACGCCAGCTGGCGTGTCGACCTCGCCAAGCTCCGCGCCGGGGGCGTCGGCGTCGTCTTCTCCGTCCTCTACCAGCCCTTCGCCGAGATGGACATCGGCAAGTGGCCGCTGGGGCGACCGGAGGCGGGCTACTTCGACGACCTGATGGCCCAGCTCGAGGCCGTCGAGGAAGAGCTCACCGGGCTTGACCGCCGACCAGGACGAGCACCGCATCATCCGCTCGGGAGCCGATCTCGAGGAAGCGCTGGCGCGGGGACAGACCGCATTCGTCCACTGCGTCGAGGGAGGCTTTCACCTCGGATCGACCGAGGACGAGGTTCGCGGCAACGTGCGGGCGCTCGCCCGGAGCGGGGTCGCCTACGTCACCCTCGCCCACCTCTTCTTCCGCGAGGTCGCAAAGAACACGCCCGCGCTGCCTTTCCTGAAGGAGTGGCAGTACAAGCTGCTCTTCTTCCAGCCCGGGCGCCGCGGGCTGACGAAGCTGGGCCGGGCCGCGGTCGAGGCGATGTATGAGGAGCGGATCCTGATCGACGTCAGCCACATGCGCGAGGACGCGATCGAGGAGGTCTTCGCCCTGGTCGAGGAGCTCGACCAAGAGCACGGCAACCCGCCGCAGCGCTACCCGATCATCGCCACCCACGAGGGCTATCGCTTCGGCGAGCAGTCCTACAACCTCTCCCCGGCGACGATCCGCCGAATCGCCGGGCGCGGCGGGATCATCGGCCTGATCCTCGCCGAGCACCAGATGTGTGACGGGGGCCTACCTGTGCCGGAGACGGTCGAGGAGTCGGTCGCCCTGCTCTGCGACCACATCGAAGCGATGACCGAGGCCGGGGCGGGCTATCAGCACATCGGCCTCGGCACCGACCTCGACGGATTCATAAAGCCGACCCTCGCCGGCCTCCAGAATGCCGACGACCTGGCACAGATACCCGAGCGCCTGCGAGGCCGGTTTCCCGACGATGCCGAGGCAATCCTCGGGCAAAACGCGATCCGCGTATTGCAGACGATGTTCGAGGGGCGCGGTGGCCCCGTATAGACACCTGCGGAGCCCGGCCTGCGGGTAGGCTGATCACCGTTCGCGCAGAGACCAGACACTCCCCCCGTCAGCGCCGGGTCACGGCCGCCATCGTGGGCGTCACTGCCCTGATCCTCACGGCCCTGATCGGCCTTGGCGGCTGCGGCGGAGGCGGTGGATCCGAGTCGACCCAGACGCTGCCGACGGTCCCGGTCGCCCCTGGGTTGGCGTTGGGCGAACACGGCGGCGCTGCCGAGCTCCGTTTGGCGCTGCAGTTCCGCCCCTACCTGAAGTTCGACAGCGCCGAGCGCTGGCGGCCCCTCGAGATTCACCGCTTCCTCGCCGAGCGCTACCCGGGAGGCGGCGCCCACCTCGGCTGCCCGGGCGGCGAGGCCCCCTGCTCTGCGGTCTCGCGACCGATCGACCTCAAGGACGAAGTCCCCTACCTCGACCTGCATGGCCACATCGACGACGGCGCCGATGCCTACGCGCCGCCGGCCGGGCCCTGCGTGGTCAGGGCGCCGCTCGACTGCGACGGCGGCCCGAGCTCGGCCGTCTATTACCGGCGCACCAGCCACGATGGCCGCTGGTACTGGGACTACTGGGCCTTCTACCGCTACAACGACTACAACGGCAGGCAGAACCGCTGCGAGTTCTACTGCGATGACCACGAGGGCGATTGGGAGGGCCTCACCGTGATCACCACCGCCAGCCGTCGGCCGCAGGTCGTCGGGGCCATCTACGCCGCCCACACCGATCGAATCGAGGTGGCAAAGGAGGCGCTGCTGATGCACCAAAGCCACGTCATCGCCTTTCCCGCCAATGGAACCCACGCGACCTACCGCTTCCGCTGCGAGAGCGACTGCCGCCAGTACGCGTCGCTGTTCGGCAACCCGCTCCCCGAGGAGAACCACGACGGCGGCGTCGCGTGGAGCGAGAACCGCGACTCCGCCTGCCTGGCGGACCGCTGCATCCGCCCGCTGCCCGAGTCCTCCCTAGACGCCGACATCTCCTTCCCGGTTCCGATCTCTTGGAACGGCTGGCCCGGGCGCTGGGGCGAGACCTGCCACGGCGGCTGCGGGAAGAACGGCGCGAGCCCCCGCTCTCCCGGCCTCCAGGTCCGCTACCTCTGTCCCTGGGTGCCGACTCGACGTGACCCGGGGAACGCCCCGATCACGCAACCGCGTGGCGGGCAACCCGCTTCGAGCGGCATCGGCGATGCCGATTCACAGGTCGCGGCCTGCGAGCGGCAGGCGCAGACCCCCTCGGTTGTGCCGCGGGACTAGCGTCGGCCTTCGCGGACGGCGGATGCTCTTCGGCGTCCGCCTCAGTTGCTGATCGTCTTGCTGTAGGCGGCCTTGCAGTTCGAGGTCTTCGAGACATAGGCGTAGAAGTCGCCGCGGCGCTTGGTGTTGATCGACCACATCGAGTCCGGACCGTTCGGCTGAGCGATGTCGGTACCGATCTTGGTGTCAATGCGGCGCCTTTGCGTGTCGCCCTTCTGCTTGAAGAGCACGACTCTGCGCCCGCTCTCGCACGACTGCTTGCTGCTGTGGACATAGCCGAAGAAGCCGCCCTGTTGGGCCTGAATGCTGACCTTGCCCGCAGTTCCCCCGCTGGCGCCCGCGAGTGCAGGCAGAGCGGCTACTGCGATCGCGATCAGTGCCGCGGTGAGTCCGATCTTCCTCATGTTCATGGAGCAGCTCCTTTCGAAGCGTCGGGTCCGCTCAAGCTAGCGACGGGATCTGTCTCGCGCATAAAGAGTCTCGCATCCCGCTCGAGTGCCAGCGACCGACCGGGGCATGCACGGCGGCATGGACCCGGAAAAGATCCTGGGGTCGCACACGCGACCTTCGGGTTATGAGCCCGATGACTGGGCTGCGGCGTTCCCGACTCCTTATCTCTAACAACCCCCTAGACTCCCCAATCGCACGGGAGGCCTCAAAGCCGCTTCGCGATGCCGTCGCGGAGACTGCTCGCGCCGCTGAGCGCGAGCAGTCGGCTCGGCGCAAGAAGCGTGGGGGGCGGCCGTCGGATGTGTTTGGGGGGGAGATTCGGCGGCGGGATGTGTTTCCGCTGCTGGTGCTGCATCTGATCCGGCGGGAGGCGTCTTATGGGAATCAGCTGATCGAGGAGATCGAGTCGATCACTCAGGGGGTGATCTCGGTCAACCCGAACACGATGTATCCGCTGCTTCGGGAGATGGAGTCGAAGGGGATGATCAAGGGGGATTGGGAGCATCCCGACAAGCGCACCCGGCGCTTCTATGCGATCACCAAGGACGGCGAGAAGGAATACAAGCGCCTGACCGAGGAGGTCGCTCCGTTCCTCGACTCGGTGATCCGCTCCGTCACCCTGATCAAGCGCGAGATCTACGGCGGGCGCTGAGGCTCAGGTCTTGGCGGCCGGCTCGTTCGCCGTGGCCCACTCGGCGATCTCTCCCGAGCCGGAGATCACCTTGCCGTCGTCGAGGACGAGGATCGGCACCTGCTGCTGGCCGCTCAGGCGCTTTATCTCGGCGCGGTCGCGCGAGCGGGTGCGCCAGGTCCAGGGCATCATCCGGTAGCCGCCAACGGTCTTCAGCTCGTAGTCGTGGCCGGCGTCGTCGAGGGCCTTCGCCGCTCGCCCGCAGGGATGGGCGAGTGGGCCGGGCAGGGCGCCCCCGCTCTTTTCTGCTCCGCAGGTGTAGAGAACCATTGTCTGGAGACTAGTCGTTGAGGGCACCGCATCCCGCATTGCCCGAGCGCACCGGGTGGGCGTGGCCGCGGTCGGGGAGGATGGTCAGCCGAAGCGCCCCGACCGCGCCATCGGCGAGTGGCTGGTCGAGGCTGACCGTGACCTTCTTCGAGGCGTCGTTGCCGTACTCGTCGCTGAGGCGGTTGATGATCGCCGCGTACTGCTCGCAGGCGGGGAAGCGGGTGCGGTGGCGATGGGCTTGAGGCGGTTGGACGGCTCGGCCCTCAGCGCCGACACCGCGATCAGGAAGCCGAAGAGGACGATTCCTGGTTTGGCGGCGGACCCATCGGTGGGCGCAGGGCCCGCCACTCCTGTTCGGGGTCGGAGGCGTCCTCGCGATCGGCCCAGGCGCCGAACCCGGACCGAAGCGCCGCCAAGCGCCCCTCCGTCGTCGCCGCACGGCCGTAGCGAAGCTCGACCGCCTGGCGAACCAGCTCGGCCAGCGAGACGCCCCGGCGCGCCTGCTCGTCGAGCAAGATGCCGGTACTGGCGGTCGCTGAGGGATATCTGGAGTCTGTGGCTCACGGCAGGCGGCATTCCGACGAAGTGCAGGTCAGCTTACGACACCGGAAATGCAGCGAATCGGCACGATTTGCGCGCCACGGGTCGCAGGCGATGGTCCAGGATCAATGCCGTGAGCGAAGTCGCTGATAACATCAAGTCATCAACTACCCGATGTATCGATGACATGCGCACCACCCTGACCCTAGACCCTGATGTCGCCGCCGAGATCGAGCGGCGCCGGCGCCGTGGCGAGCGCGGCCTGAAGGAGGAGGTCAACCGGCTGCTGCGGCTCGGGCTGCGCCACGACGATGAGGATGCGGCTCCCGGACCTCCCTGTCCGCACCAAGGCCTTCTCCGTCGGGCGGCCCCTGGTTGCCGACGTCGACGACGTCGCCGGCGCGCTGGCGCGCTCCGAGGGCGAGGCGTTTCGCTGATCCTCCTCGATGCCAACCTGCTCGTCTATGCCTCGGTGCGCGAGATGCCCCAGCACGAGCGCGCTCGTCCCTGGCTCGACGAGCGCCTCGCCGGCGTCCCGCGGGTCGGGTTCCCCTGGCCATCGACCATCGCCTTCATCCGCCTCGTCTCAAATCCGCGGCTTTTCGAGCGCCCTGTCGCGGTCGCCGACGCCTGGGGGCAGGTGCGCCTCTGGCTCTCCGCTCCCTCGGCCTGGGTCCCGGTCCCGACCGAGCGCCACGCCGAGGTCCTCGAGGCGCTGATGCCGGAGGTCAACCGCTCCGAGCTTGTCCCCGACGCCCACCTCGCCGCGCTCGCGATCGAGCACGGTCTCACCGTCTGCAGCACCGACGGCGACTTCGCCCGCTTCGCCGGCCTGCGCTGGGAGAACCCGCTGGCTGGGGGCTGAGCGCCGCCCGTGGATCGAGCGGAACTTGCAAGCGCCGAGTTTCGTACTACAATTCTATGGTAGAAATCCATCCGTCGGCACGAGCACGGCGTCGCCGACGAGGACATCCAACACGTGGTGAGCAGGGCAATGGCGATCTTCGACCAGGACGACGACACCCGCCTGTATCTGGGCCCCTCCCAGAGCGCGGATCTATTGGAGGTTGTGACGATCGTTCGCGCGGTTGGCCCGGAGCTTGCGATCCACGCGATGAGGATGCGGCCGAAATACAGGCGCCTGATTCCGGGGGGTTGAGAATGGCTGGCAAGAAGACCCACGGAACGACCCGGAGCGGCAAGCCGATCACCGACGAGCTGATCGCCGACCTCGCCGAAGGCGCCGAGGCGGGCTATGACGTCGATGAGACCCTGCGCCGACGACCGGGACGGCCGCCACTCGGATCGGGGCCCGCCAGCGTGGAGTCGGTCCGCCTCGAGCCGGAGCTTCGAGAGGCGCTGGCACAGCGGGCCGAGCATGACCGCGAAACGACATCGGCGGTGATCCGCAAGGCACTGCGAAAGTACCTCGAGGTCGGCTGAGTCACCGCGAAGCGCGGTCTGCACGTCGCAGACAGCGGGGGTCGTCCTCGGCTTCCGCGCCGGCTGATCAGGCCCGGGGGTGCGAGTGGCGCATCGCCGCCAGCATTCGCGCGACGGTGTCGGCGTCCTGCTCGACCGGGGTGCCGCGGCGGTGGACGAGGAGCCAGGTCAGCCCTCCGAAGAGCAGCGGCGCGCCGATCCCGAGCGCGAAGAAGGCGAGCGGCGTCTGGACGCGCGTCGTCATCCACTCGAAGTTCATCCCGAAGAAGCCGACGATGAAGGTCAGCGGCAAAAAGATCGTCGCGACCACCGTCAGCCAGTACATCGTCTCGTTCAGCCGCAGGTCGATCAGCTTCGCCATCGAGTCGGCGGCGCTGTCGATCGCGTTGGTGAGCCGGTTGAGCTGGTCATAGATGCGCTCGAAGTAGCGCTCGGAGTCGGGCTCGAGGCCCCTGACCTGGCCGACCTCCTCGCTGATCCGCTCGAAGATGCCGCGCTGGGGGCCGATCCGCCGCCGCATTCCGGAGAGCCGTGAGTTGATCGCCCGAAGCGTCGTCATCCGGATCCGCGCGGTGCGCAGGTTGGTCGAGATCAGCTGCAGGCCCTCGAGCCCGATCTCGGCCTCATTGAGCGCGTCGAAGCCGGTCGCGACCATCGCGTCGAGAACCGCGTAGACGACGTACTGCTCGCTGCGCCCGTCGGATTCGTAGGAGGACAGAAGCTCCGGCAGCGGCGCGCGGTCGCCGTGGACGGTGAGCAGGTAGGAGCCGCTGACGAGGACGTGGACCTCGCTCGCACGCAGGCCGTGCATCCCGTCGGCCTCGGTCGCCCGCGACTCGAGGAAGCAGGCGAAGGAGAAGACGACGTGATCGGCGTCGGTGTGGAACTTGCGCGACGGCGGGGTCGACTCGGAGAAGTCGAGCAGCGGCCCGATCGCGTCGTCGGGGATCTTCAGAACGTCGCGAAGCGCCTCCGCGGTCGCCTCGGCGGTCGTGGTGTCGACCCAGAAGAAGCGGTCCTCCGCGAACAGCTTCGCGATCCGCTCGCGCTCGGAGAGTCCCTCGACGATCTCGCTCATTGGCCGACGAGGCTAATCCGCGCCGAAGACGACATCGCGTCGCCTCTGACGCTAGAGCGAACCCCTGGGCGCGATCCACTCGCACGGCTGCCCGGTGACGCTCGCTATCCGGTCGAAGTCTGCGTCGTAGTGGAGCACGGTGAGATGGGCCCTGTCGCGGCGCCGCGCGCCGCGTCCCCTCCTAAGGGACGACGTAGTCGTGGATCGAGGCTTCGATGTAGACGGCGTCGGGCATCTGGGCGACCGCCTCGGCGCCGACCGCCTCGACCATCGCCGGGATCAGGCGGTCTTCGCGGAAGCGGTCGAAGTGCTCGCGCGACTCCCAGACGGCGAAGACTTGGAAGACGCCCTCGAGGCGACCGGACGATTGAAAGATCAGGCCGTCGGGTGGGTTGCCCTGCAGATCGAGGACTCTGCTTACGGCGTCGTACTGTTCGCTGTCGAAGCTCTCCGAGAACCGGTTGACCAGGCCAATCGCCATCTCTTGCCTCCACTTCGTGGTTTGCCAGTTGATCCCACCCTAACCGCGGAGGGTGGGTCGCGCCAGGGTGCTGCGGCTAGGGTGGCCCGCGATGAGACGGCGGTGCAGGTGAGCGAGCGCGAGGCCGGTGAGGGCCGCAGTGGCCCCAGCCGCACCGCCGCCTACGTGACGCTGTTTCGCGCGATCGAGACGGGGCTGCCGCCGCAGCGCCGCCTCTTCGAGGATCCCTTCGCGGCGGCGTTCCTCGGCCGCCGCCTGCGCGGGGCGCTGACGCTGGCCCGGGCACCGCTAACGGGCCGGCTCGTCCCCCGCTACATCGACCGCCGATGGCCGGGGGCGCGGGTCGCGGTGCTGGTGCGGACCCGCTTCATCGACGAGGCGATGAGCGCGGCGCTGGCCCAGGGGGCCGGGCAGGTGGTGATCCTCGGCTCCGGCTTCGACGCCCGCGCCTACCGGGTCGAGGCGGCCCGCGGCGCCCGCGTCTTCGAGGTCGACGAGCCGGCGACGCTGGCGAAGAAGCGCGAGCGGATCGAGAGCCTGCTCGGGGAGCTGCCCCGTCACGTCTCGATGGTGGCGATGGACTTCGAGCACGACGACCTCGGCGAGCGCCTGCGCGCCGCTGGCTTCGCCGCCGGGGAGCCGGCCTTCTTCATCTGGGAGGGGGTGACCGGCTACCTCAGCGCGGAGGCGGTCGACGCGACCCTGCGCCAGCTGGCGGCGCTCGGCGCGCCGGGCAGCCAGGTCGTCTTCACCTACCTCGACGCCGGCACCCTGGCGGGGGGCGAAGGGGCCGGGGGCGCCGGGGCCGAGGGTGCTGGGGCGGAGGGCGCCGGCGCGACGATCGACGTCGTCCGCCGTGCCGGCGAGCCGTTTCGCTTCGGGCTCGACCCGGCCGAGCTCGCGGCCTACCTCGCCGGGCGTGGCTTCGAGCTGATCGAGGATGCCTCCTCGGCCGAGCTCGCCGCCCGCTACCTGCACCCGCTCGGCCGCCACCCGGTCGCCCTGCCCTTCTTCCGGCTGGCGCTGGCGGCGAGCCGCCCGCAGGGCGGCCGCGACGGCTGAGCACCGGCGCTCCGGGCGCGTCGGCGGAGCGTCGGCGCCCCGCGCGCGACGGCCGCTCACCGGCGCCCCGGGGCGCCCTCAGCCCGCCCGCGGCTCGAGGATGACGACCGGGATCTGGCGCTCGGTGCGCAGCCGGTAGCGCTCCCAGTGGGGGTTGTGCTCGATCAGCCTCGGCCACAGCCGCGCCCGCTCCTCGGCGTCGGCCTCGCGCGCGTGCACCGCGGTCCGCTTCGAGCCGATCTGCACCTCGGTGTCGGGGTGGGCGCGCAGGTTGTGGAGCCAGGCCGGGTGCTGCGGGTGACCGCCCTTGGAGGCGACGATCACCAGGTTCTCGCCGTCGCGCATGTAGACGAGCGGGGCGGTTCGCCTCTGGCCGCTGTGGGCGCCGACGTGGTCGAGCAGCAGCAGCGAGGGCAGGCCGGGCATGTTCGCGCCGATCCGCCCGTTCGTCGCCCGGTAGATCGCCGCGTGGCCGGACATCACCCGGCGCAGCAGCGGCCAGGAGCGCTCGGCGACGTCGAGGTAGTCGAGCATCGCCGCCGATCATAGGTCGCCCTAGACTCGTCCCCGATGCCGAAGGTCTCCGAGGAGCTGCAGATCCCCGCCACGCTGGCGGAGACCTGGCGGCTCTACTTCGACCCCGCCTCCTGGAGCCGCTGGGTGGACGAGTTCCGCGCCCTCGACTCGATCTCCGAGGACTACCCCGAGGCCGGCGCCCGCCTGGTCTGGCACTCGGGCCCGGCGGGCCGCGGCCAGGTCAGCGAGACGGTGCTCGAGCACGAGCCCCGCCGCCTGCACCGGATCCGCTTCGCCGACCCCTCCTCGGAGGGAGAGCTGACGACCACCTTCCGGATCGAGGGCGACGGCACCCGCGTCGGCCTCGAGCTCGACTACTCGCTCGTCTCCGGCGGCCTCTTCAGCCGGGTCACCGACATCTTCTTCATCCGCTCGCAGATGGCGCAGATGCTGATCCGCTCGCTCGAGGGGCTGCGGACCGAGGCGGGCGACCTGGCGAACGCGCCGGCGCCCGAGTGAGTCAGGCGGGGATCGTGACCCGCATCTCACCCACATGCAGACGGGGCGCCCCACCCGCCCGCTTGCGCCGGTTGTCATCGACGTCTGCGGGTTCGTCATCGAGGCAGAGGGAGATCGCCTCCTCGAGTGCTTCCTGCAGCTCGTTCAGATCCCTGCCGCTCGCGAAGCACCCGGGCAGCTCGAGCACTTCGGCCCAGTAGCCGGTGTCTTCCTCCTGGTGAATTCGAACGATCAGCTCGCGAGTCATAGCTGCCTCGGGTCAATACCGGCCTGGCGCAATATCGCCCTGGTCAGCCCGTGACTGTAGTCGCGACCGCGATGCTTGGGGAGTGTGATCGGACGTTGTCCGGGCTTCGTCATCTTCACGCCGTGCTTACCCCCAGCTGTCTGAACCCAGCCGTGATCCCTGAGCAATCGGATCGCGGTTCTCTGATTGAGGAGCTTAGCCATCCGGGCCTCATGGACCCAAGGCTGGGGTTGCTCAAGTGATCGGACTCCTCTGCCACAAGAGTGGCCCCGCACGCACGCGGGATTGCCTTCGCATAAGTTGTAGGTGTGAGTTCCGAGACCGCGACACAGCCCGACCTCGGCGCCCGCGAGACCGAGCGGATCCGGACCCGGGTGCGGCTGATGATCGAGATCTCGGCCCGGTCGGGCAGCTACCGCAAGGGCCTGGAGAAGGCCGCCGGGCGGCTGACGCCCGAGGAGGCGGCGGTCGTCGCCGACCTCGAGCACCACGGCCTCGACGTCGAGCAGCTTCGCGACGTCCTCTGCGGCGGTCACGTGCTCGTCGACGAGCCCTCGCTCTATGACCGCTGGCGCTTTCCCAAGGGCAGCCGCGAGCGGCTCTCCAGCCATCACAAGAACATCGACAAGCAGCGCTACCCCGACATCGGCATGCGCGGCCCGCTGGTGCGCGAGAAGCTCCACGGCCGCACCACCGAGGGCACCTGGGTGCAGCTGGAGAAGACGCCGGCCTCGCTGGGGGCGCGCAAGCTGCCCACCTGGCACGACGTCCAGCACCTCCTCGACTACATCGTCTACCGGGTGACGAAGCGAAACGTCGGGCCCTGGGGCCTGTCGGGGTCGACCGAGAAGCGCCCGATGTACCTCTCGCCGGATCTCGGCGCGACGGTGCCGCTGCCCGAGGTCGCAAGCGACGAGCTGACCGGGGCGCTGAGCCAGATCGAGGAGGATGACGACACCACCTCGGCCTCGCCCGATCTGGCGGCGAGCTTCCCGCCGCCCGATCGCGCCAACGACCTGCTCGAGATCGCCTTCGTCCCGGGTGAGACCCCCGGGCGGGGCCTGTTCGGCGGCTCCGACGTGTGGATCACCGAGACCGCATCCTCGGCCGCGCACGAGGTCTTCGCCGCAGACGACGACGTCGCGCCCCCGTGGACCCTGCCGCAGGCCGGCGCGACCCGGGCCGGCGAGCTGCGGGTAAGCGAGGAGCGCTCGATCCCCTGCGCGGTCCGCCTGATCCCTCCGCCGCAGGCGGCCGCGCCGACCGAGGGGGTGGCGGGATGAGCCCGACCAACGAGCGGCGCGATGAGCCCGACCGACGCCACCGACGCCCCGGCCCCCGACGACGGCATCCCCGAGGGGCTGATCAGCGCCGTGGTCGAGCTGGTCGGCACCGGCCCGGTGCCGCTCGGCGCCTACACGCTGGCCGAGATCGCCGCCGTCAACGGCATCATCGACTTCCTCGAGCGCGAGCCCGCCCCCGAGCTGGTCGCCGAGGCCGTGCGCTCGCTCGCCGCGCGCAGCCTGATCACCACCGAGCCCGGCGCCGAGAGCGTCGACGTCCGCGGCGACCTCGGGATCGCCCTCGCCTTCCAGGAGCGCTCGCGGACCGTCCTCGACGTGCGGGTGACCGGGACCGAGCCCGACCAGCCGTGGCGCTTCCTGCTGATGCCCCAGCCCGAGGGCGTCACCCTCGAGGCGCTGATCGACGCCCTCGGCATCCACCTCTACGCGCTTCGCACCAGCGAGGACGCACTCGAGCGCCTCTGGGATCGCCTCCCCTCCGGCGACCGCGGCCCCGAGGACGCCGACCCCGACTCGGTGCTGGGGGGCAGTCCGCGCACGGCGCTGATAACCGCCTCGCGCTGGCAGGACGACGGCGGGCACGAGAGCACCGACCTCGTCCTCGCCGAGCAGGAGGGAACGCTGCACACCTTCGCCCGCGACCCCGAGACCCCCTCACGGCTGGTTGCGCAGGGCCTCGACGAGGATGAGGCCCACGACCTGCTGAGGGAGATGGCGAAGGCCTAGATCAGGTCGGGCTCGCGAGGATCCTGAGTCCCTCGACACGCGAGAACTCCGAGGCATTTCGGGTTGCCAGCCCGAGCCCGTGGGCGAGCGCGGTGGCGGCGATCCAGAGGTCGTGTGCGCCGATCACATCTCCCCTTGATGCCAGGTCCGCCCAGATCTCGGCGTGGACGCGCGCGACCGGCTCGGTGATCGGGATCGCCTGGAGCCCGGCGAAGAGGTGCTCGACGAAGGCGCGGCGACGGGCACGCTTGGCGCCGGTCGCCCTCAGCGATCCCTGAAGCAGCTCACTGAGGGTGATCACGCTGACGGCGCGCTCCTCTTCTCCCAGCTGCTCCTCCAGCGCAGCGGTGCCGACCCCGCGCTCGAGGTCGACCAGCAGGTCGGTGTCGATCAGGACGGCCAAGGGTCGCCCGGGGCCCCGACGCCGGCGCGGATCGCGGCGACGTCGCCGGCGAACTCCTCGTCGGGGCGGGGGCGCTCTTGACCAGCTCCCGGAAGCCCTCGGCCGAGAGCAGGCGGGTCGTCGGCGCGCTGATGACCGCGACCGGCGCTCCGCTGCGGGTGACTTCGACCACCTCACCGGCGCTGACCCGGTTCAGCGCCGCCGAGAACTCCCGCGCGGCCTCGGTTGCGGTGATGCGGGCATGCACTCAAAATATCAGATAAATCTGACTTGCTGGGGCGTCTCTGATCGAGAGTCCTCTGCTCAGCGGGGACGTGACCTGCCTACAAGGTGTCAATTCGCCGTCCTCGCCCCCTGGGAGGCTTGAAGCATGCGAGCCCTGGTCATATCTGACACGCACTTCGGCGCCTGGACCGGGCGCGATCTGCTCGCCGAGGAGCGCTCTCTCGAGCGGCTGGCGCCACAGCTCGATGGGATCGACGAGCTGATAATCCTCGGCGACCTCTTTGACTTCCTCTTCGGCTCGGTCGCCGACGCATACGCTGCCGCCGAGGGGCTCTTCGGCCTCGTCGCCGAGAAGATGGCCGCCCGGCGCCTGGTCTTCCTCGCCGGCAACCACGACCACCACCTCGTCCACCGCGAGGGCGAGGACAGTCTCGAGCTGGAGATCGCCACCGGGCGCCCGGCCTCGGAGCTTCGCCGCGAGTCCTACTTCCACGCCTTCCTCGAGCGCCGCCTGCCCGGGGTCGAGATCGAGATCGCCTACCCGACCTATCGCTTCGGCGAGGTCCTGCTCACCCACGGCCACTATCTCGACCCGCACGCGCGCCTCGGTGGCTCCCGCGGGTCGCGGATGCTGACCAAGACGCTCTGGGGGATAGCCGCCGGCGGCCCCGAGGACCCGAAGACGATCGCCGACTACGAGTCGGTGATCACCCTGCTGACCGAGTGGCTCTACATCGCCGCGCAGATGCCCCACGGCACCCATGCGCAGCAGAACATCTACCGCGCGGTGCATCGGGCGGGGCGGATCGGCTCGGCGCTGAACCTGCCGGTGCGCGGGACGAAGCGGCTGGCGGCGGCGATTCGCGAGCGTGGCCCCGAGGCGACCCGCCACGGCGGCGAGCACGGTGACGGGGCGGGGGAGGGAATGCCGAGCGAGGCGGAGTTCGAGGCGGTCGTGCGCGAGGAGACCGAGCGCCAGCACCGCGAGGCCCCGGTCCCCGGCGCGGCGATGGCCCGCCCGATCTACCCCGAGGCCTCGGTGATCTCACCCTCGGATCCATCCCAGCACGCGCTCGAGGCCTTCGCCCAGGTCGTCGCAAACCTCGGCTGGGCCGAGGAGACCGACCAGATCGTCTTCGCCCACACCCACCAGCCGCTCGCCGACGTCCGCGCCCGCGCCGACGGGCGCGTGCGCTACTGGAACACCGGCTCCTGGGTCTATGAGCCCGACCTCTCCTCGCGCGCCGCCTACGCCCGCTACTGCCGCTTCGCCTGGCCCGGGACCGCGGTCCTGATCGACACCGATGAGCCGGCGCCGGTTCTGATCGAGATGCTGGCCGATCTCAACCCGCTGGCGGGCGGCTGAGGGGCCGGCGGGCGGCGGGCCGCGGAGCGCCAGCGCGCCGCGGGACGCCGCCGAGCCGCCGGAGGCCGAGGGCCGCGGGACGCCCGGGCCGCCAGGGGTGCCGCGGAACGCCGCCGGGCCGCCAGTGGTGCCGCGGAACGCCGCCGGCGAACTTTGCGTGATTTCAGGGTCTATGGCCCCCGAAATCACGCAACCTTCACCCGGAGTGGGTAGGGTTCCGCGCCCCCATGGACCGGCGCATCGTCACCCTGCTGATCGCCCTCGGCCTCGTCGTCGCGCTGACCGCCGGGATCCTCATCTCCCGCAGCGGCGGGCGGCTCGTCGAGCGACAGCGGATCCGCTCAGGACCTCAAGACCAAGCCCACGGTCGAGGTGCCGACCGGTGCGCCGCCGAAGACGCTCGTGAGCAAGGACCTGGTCGTCGGAACCGGCGCCGAGGCGAAGGCCGGCGACACGGTCAAGGTCCAGTACGTCGGCGTCGACTACAAGACCGGCAAGGAGTTCGACTCCTCCTGGTCGCGCAACCAGCCCTTCACCTTCCAGCTCGGCGGCGGTCAGGTGATTCCCGGCTGGGACCAGGGCGTCGTCGGGATGAAGGTCGGCGGCCGCCGCGAGCTGATCATCCCCTCGAACCTCGCCTACGGCCCGCAGGGCTCACCGCCGACGATCGGGCCCAACGCGACCCTCGTCTTCGTCATCGATCTGCTCGCGGTCAACTAGCGAATCGCCTGCTCGCCTTTCCCGCCGTTTCTGGGGGCGGGAGTTGACGCAGTAGGGGGGCAAATTCGGCACGAATATGCGTGCATTTTGGTGCAACACCGGTGTTACACTCGGCTGCAGCGGATGCCGACCAAGCGACGCCGACACGCGATCACCGAGACGCCTCCCGTGGAGGAGGCGCTGGATGAGCTGCGCGAGGAGCTGAACGCCGAGCGGCTCGACTTGGCCGAGTTGGTCATCCTGGGCGCGCGCGAGAAGCTGGGGCGGGTGCGGGGCCGGCGCCGCTCAGACGATCGGGCCCTGCGCCGGCTCGGCGACGCAATTCGCAACGGAGAGCTTCCGCCGATCGATCCGGAGGCCGCCGCCGAGGCGCGCCGCGGTCGGGTCTTCGAGTAGCGCATGCCCATCGACCGCCGCGCGCCGGGTTCTCGAGTAGCGCATGCTGATCGACAACTCAGCCTGGACGAGGTTGAGCCAGAGCGCGGTGCCGCGCGATGCGAAGGCGAGGGTCGCCGCGATGATCGAGGAGCGATCACTCGAGGTCTGCGCTCCCTTCCTGCTCGAGCTGGGGTACTCGGCGCGCAACGCCCGAGACCACGAAGAGGTGATCGGTGCCCTGCGCCGACTCCCGCTTCGCGAGTTCGACGGTCGTGCCGAGGCCCGGGCACTCGACGCACAGGCCCAGCTCGCACGCGCCGGTCACCACCGCCTGCCGATCGTCGATCTGATGATCGCGGCAATCGCCGACCGCCACGGTGTCGGCATCCTCCATTACGACGGCGACTACGACGTCATCCGTGAGCGCACGGACCTGCGCTTCGAGAGCGTCTGGCTGGCTCCAAGGGGGAGCCTCTAGCTAGGCGGGGGCCTCCTCAGGCGGCCCCGCCCCGGTGTCCGCGCCTGCGCCTGCGCCCGCGCCTTCACCGGCGCCTTCACTCGCACCGGGGTCCGGCCCCGCGCCCGGCAGCCGCCGGAAGTCCAGCGTCTCTCCGATCTCCTCGAAGCCGAGCCGCTCATACATCAGCCGCGGCCAGTCATCGGCGAGCGCCCCCAGGTAGGTGAGCTCGTTGCCGTCGGCGACCGAGGCTTGGGCGGCGGCGAGGGTGACCGCTCGGCCGAGGCCGCGCTCGCGGGCGCCGGGGAGGGTGCCGACATCCTCGATCTGGCCGATCCCGTCGCGGGCGAGGAGGCGGCAGCAGGAGGCGGGGCGCCCGTCGGCCTCGGCGACGAACCAGCGGTCCCCGGCGACGCGGCCGAGCATCCGGTCCCACTCGATCAGCTGGTCGACGGTCGCCTCCGAGTGGACTCCCATGACGGGGAGGCCGTCGCGGATCATCGTCCGGCGCAGGTCCTCGATCTGATCCTGGCCACGCTCGCTGACCTCGATCGCCGCCTCGCTCGCCGTCTCCTTCGCCTCCTCGCCCGCCGCCTCTCTCGCTGCCTCGCTCACCGCCTCGGGCTCGCGCTCGGGCCGGCCGCTCCGCGCCGTCTGCGCCTCGCGCCCGGGCAGCCCGCGCCACGCCAGCAGCACCCCGCGCTCGATCGCCCAGCCGAGCGCCTCGAAGTCGGGTGCGAGTGCCTCCGCCGCCTCCAGATCGCGCACCAGCAGGGTGCGGTGCCTCATCCCGGCGCCACCGATCACCTCGTCGGCGACCGCGGCGATCTCCGCCGCGCTCATCCCCGGGCGCTCGATCAGGATCCAGTTGGCGTACCAGATCAGCGGGATCGAGGGGCACAGGAACGAGGCTCCCCAGTCGTGCTCGGTCACCCGCTCGCAGGCGTCGCCCTCCAGCTCGATCTCGAAGTCGAGGATGCGCGCCGCGGCGGCGCCGGCCGGCGGCCCTCTCATCCGCCCCCGCCTCCGCCTTCGCCTTCGTCCGCGCCTCCGTCCGCGCCCGCACTCGCCCCTCCACCCGCGCCCGCACTCGCCCCTCCACCCGCGCCCGCACTCGCCCCTCCGTCCGCGCCCGCGCCCGCCCCTCCGCCCGCCCCCGCCCGCGCGCCTCCGCCCTCGCCCGCGCGCCTTCGCATCCTCCGGCGCCAGAGCTCATCGGAGCCCCAGACAACCAGGGGAAAGGTGGCGAGGACCGCGATCTCGCGCACGCCGAGCGCCGCCGTGCCGAAGATGTCCTGGAGCCAGGGCACGTAGACGATCGCGGCCGCGAAGGCGAGCTCGAAGGCGATGCCCCAGAGCAGCATGCGGTTGGTGAAGACGCCGATCCGCCACAGCGACTCGTGGCTGGTGCGGGTCGCGAACGCGGTCCCCACCTGGCAGGTTGTGATGCCGGCGAAAACCACCGTCGTCGCCAGCAGGTAGTCCTCGTGAAGGGCCGAGCCGGCGCCGGTCGGATCACCTGGGCTCCACCCGGCCTCGACCAACACCAGGAGGAAGGCGCCGGTGACGAGGAGCGCCTCGAGCAGGCCGAGCCGCAGCCAGGCCCTGGTCAGCATCGAACCGGTGATGATGTTCTCGTCGCGCTTGCGCGGCGGCTTGTCCATCACACCCGGCTCCGGCGGCTCCTGGCCGAGGGCGAGCGCCGGGAGCGTCTCCGTCCCGAGGTCGATGGCGAGGATCTGAGCGCGGTGATGCCGAGGGGGATCGACCCGCCGGAGAGGGCGAAGAGGAGGAAGGGGACGACCTCGGGCGTGGCGTGGGCGAAGATGTAGGTGATGAACTTGCGGATGTTCTCGTAGACGACGCGGCCCTCCCTGATCGCGCTGACGATCGAGGCGAAATTGTCGTCGGCGAGGACCATGGTCGAGGCCTCCCGCGCGACGTCGGTGCCCGAGAGGCCCATCGAGACGCCGATGTCGGCCCGGCGCAGGGCGGGTGCGTCGTTGACCCCGTCGCCGGTCATCGCCACGGTGTGGCCCTGCTCGCGCAGGGCATCGACGAGGTGGAGCTTGGTCTCGGGGTTGCTGCGGGCGATGATCAGCTCGGCGCTCTCATCGAGGAGGCGGTTGAGCTCAGCGACCGGCAGCGCCTCGATCTCCTGGCCCGAGACCACCGTCGGCTCCTCGCCGACGATTCCCACCCCGCGGGCGACGGCCTCGGCGGTCAGTCCGTGATCACCGGTGACGACGATCACGCGCACGCCCGAGAGCCTGCACTGCGCAACCGCATCGGCGACCTCGGGACGGGGCGGATCCTCGAGCGCCGCCAGGCCGAGGAAGGTGAGCCGGTCCTCGACCCGCTCGCGATCCTCGACCCTGGGAACGCTCTGCAGACGCTGCTCGGCGAACCCGAGCACCCGCAGTCCCCGGCCCGCGTAGGCCTCGAATGCCTCTCGCACCCTTGAGCGGTCCCCGGGGCTGAGCGGGCGGTCGCCGCCGGGACCCCGGATCGAGCCGCACCGCTCCAACAGCTCCAGCGGCGCCCCCTTGGCATGGAGCCAGTGCTCGTCCTCGCCCTCGCCCTCGACGTCGATCGTCGTCATCCGCTTCACCCGCGCGTCGAAGGGGAAGCCGCCCACCCTTCGCCTCTCGCGGTCGCGCTGGGCGATCGCGACGTCCTCCCACAGCTCCCCGGCGGCCACCAGCAGGGCGCTCTCGGTCGGGTCGCCGGCGCGCTGCCATCCGGACTCGTCGCGCTCGGCATGCGCGTTGCAGCAGCGCACCGCTGTTCGCAGCAGGCCGGAGAAGGGCTCCCGCGCCTCGGCGCCGCCCGCGCCGGCGCCGGGCTCGAGCTCGCGCCCGTCGCCCCAGAAGGCGCGAACGACCATCTTCCCGGTGGTCAGGGTGCCGGTCTTATCGGTGCAGATGACGTCGGTCGACCCGAGCGTCTCGACCGCGGTCAGTCGCTTGACCAGGGCCCGGCGGCGGGCCATCCGGCGCACGCCGACGGCGAGCGCGAGCGTGATCGTCGGCAGCAGCCCCTCGGGCACGTTCGCGACCAGCAGCCCGATCGCGAAGGTGAGCGAGTCGGAGAGGTTGAGCCCGGCGACGAGCGTGCCGAGGAAGAGGAAGAGGACTCCGGCGGAGACCGCGATCACCGCGATCAGGCGGGCCGCCTGGTTGACCTGAACCTGGAGCGGGCTGATCTCGGCCTGCACCCGCTGCGAGAGCGCCGCGATGCGGCCCAGCTGCGTCGCCATCCCGGTCGAGTAGACGATCGCCTTGGCGGCCCCCGCCGTGCAGAGGGTCCCGCTGAAGACGAGGTCATCGGACTCCAGCGGGAGGGCCCGGGGGACCGGAGTGGTGGGCGCTTCGGCCGACCGGCGCCGACTCGCCGGTCAGCGGCGACATGTCGACCTCGAGCGAGCCGTCGATCAGGCGCGCGTCGGCCGAGAGGCGGTCGCCCTCGTTCAGCAGCAGCAGGTCGCCGGGCACGAGGCTGGTCGCATCAACCTCGGCCTCGCTGCCGTCGCGCCTCACCCTGACCCGGGGGGGAAGGAACTCCCGCAGGGCCTCGGTCGCCCGCTCCGCCTGCACCTCCTGGGCGAAGGCGAAGAGCGCGTTGAGGACGATGACGACGACGATCGCGACCGCCAGGGCCGGGATCCCGGCCACCAGCGCCAGCGCCGCTGCGGCCCAGAGCAGCAGCGCCAGCGGGTGGGTGAACTGGCGGGCCAGCTCCCGCAAACGGCTGGGTCCGCGGTGGCGGCGGATCTCGTTGGGCCCGTGCTGCTCGAGCCGTCTCTCGGCCTCCGGGGTCGAGAGCCCCTCGGTGCTGGTGCCGAGGTGGCGCAGCAGCAGATCGAGGCGCTCCTCGGGATCGGCTCCTATGGGAGTCGCAGGCGCCCCGGGCGGCGTCTCCGACCGGTTCAACTCAGACGCAGATGCCCTTGGGGACCGACTGCACGCATGTCGAGGCTCAACTCGGTCTTCCCTCTCGCTCTGATCTCTCTCCACCCCGGCGCGGGCCGGATTGGCCGCAGCCTATAGCCTTCGCCGCCGCTCGCGGATGCCCACGATGCGTCCCCGCGGCGCCATCCCTAGACCCTGGAGGACTGACCAGAAATGTTCGTATTCAAGGCCGCCGTCGTCGGCGGAGGAACCATGGGAGGCGAGATCGCGCAGGCGATTGCCGCTTCCGACATCCCCGTCATCGTCAAGGACATCGACCAGAAGTTCGTCGACGCCGCGATCGAGAAGGCGCGCGCGGTCACCCAGGGCCAGCTCGGCTCGCTGGTCAAGAAGGAGAAGCTGACCTCCGAGCAGGCCGACGCCCAGCTCGAGCACGTGATGTCGCTGATCACCGGCGCCACCGACTACGACGGCTTCGGCGACGTCGACTTCGTCGTCGAGGCGGTGCCGGAGAAGATGGAGATCAAGCGGGCCGTCTTCGCCGAGCTCGACGCGGTCACGCCCGGCCAGGCGATCCTCTCCTCGAACACCTCCTCGCTCTCGATCACCGAGATCTCCGAGGCGACGCTGCGGCCCGACAGGGTCGTCGGATTCCACTTCTTCTACCCGGCCTCGGTGATGCCGCTGATCGAGGTCATCTATGGCGATGAGACCTCGCCGGAGACCGCTCAGGCGGCTGCCAACTTCGCCCAGGCGATCCGCAAGCAGCCGATCACCTGCGGCGAGGTCCCCGGGTTCGTCGTCAACCGCATCCTCAACTCCGCCGTCGGGGAGATCTGGCGCGCGCAGGAGGAGGGCGGGCTCTCGATCAAGGCGATAGACGAGGGCGTCGCCGCCGCCAACGCAGCGCCGATGGGCCCCTTCGTCCTAGGCGACGCGCTCGGCCTCGACACGATCCTCCACGTAGCCGAGTACCTGCGGGAGTCCTACGGCGACTCCTTCTACGTCCACCAGGGGATGAAGAAGCTCGTCTCCGAGGGCAAGCTCGGCGCCAAGACCGGCGGCGAGGGCTTCTACAAGGACGGCGAGCCCAACATCCCCGGCGATGCCGAGCCCGACGGCGCCGAGCTGGCGGAGATGTTCGCCGCCAAGGCGCTGATCGAGTCCTGCCTGCTGCTCGAGGAGGGCGTCGCCAGCGTCCGCGACATCGACGTCGGGATGATGGCCGGCGCCGGGCTCGACCCGCGCCGCGGCCTCTTCCCGCCGTTCTGGAAGGCCGACCTCGAGGGGCTCGACGTGATGCTCGAGCGGATCGAGGCGCTCGAGGAGCGCCACGGCGAGCGCTTCGCCGCGCCGGTGACCCTGAAGCGGCTGGTCGCCCAGGGGCGGCTCGGGCTGAAGTCCGGCCAGGGCTTCTACCCCTACCCGCAGCCCGACGAGGGCGATCAGCCCGAGAAGGTGAAGCTCGAGACCCGCGGCAACGTCGCCATCGCCTGGCTCCTGAACCCGCCGATGAACGCTGTCTCGCCGCAGGTGATCGCCGACCTCGGCACTGTCTGGGAGAAGGTCCAGTCGAACCCGGAGATCGGGGCGATGGTGATCGCCTCCTCGATCCCGCTCGTCTTCTCCGCCGGTGCCGACATCAAGGCGTTCACGCAGATGACCGACGAGGCTCAGGGCCGCGAGCTGATCGACTCGGGTCACGCGCTGCTGCGTGACCTCGGCCAGGCGCGGGTGGCGACGATCGCCGCCGTCAACGCGCTCGCCTTCGGCGGCGGCTGCGAGCTCTCGATGGCATGCGACGTGAGGCTGGCGGCCGAGGCCGCGACCTTCGGCCAGCCCGAGGTCAAGCTCGGGCTCATCCCCGGCTTCGGCGGCACCCAGCGGCTGCCGCGCCTGGTCGGCGAGAACAAGGCCCTGGAGATGAACCTCGTCGGCGACGCGATCTCATCTGATGACGCCTTCGAGTCGGGCCTCGTCAACCGGGTCGTCCCCGACCACGAGCTCTTCGACACTGCTCTGTCGTGGGGCCGGCGCCTGGCCGGCCAGGCGCCGCTGGCGGTCGAGCAGATCAAGCTCGTCTCGGGCAAGGGCGATCTCGACGATGGGATCGAGGCCGAGAAGGCCGGCTTCGCGGCGGCGTTCTCCTCCGAGGACGCGAGGGAGGGCATCTCCGCCTTCCTCGGCAAGCGCACGCCGAAGTGGAGCGGTCAGTAGAGGCCTGAGGCGACCGGGCCCCGCGGGGCCCGGTGCGCCGGCCGCCGCCCCTAGTCGAGGTCGGCTATCTCCGCCTGGTACTGCCCCATCCCGCGGGCGATGCCCTCGCCGGTGACGCCGTTGACGACGCCCTGGTTATCGACGATCAGGTCGGCGCGTGTGATGCGCCGCTCGAACTCTTCGTCGGCGCCCAGCGCGGCGATCTGATCGCGGCTGCCGCGCAGCAGCGCAAAGCCCTGGAGGTCGCCACCGTGGGGGGTGAGCAGGACGACCTCGAAGTCCTCGATCTTGCCGTCGCCCTGGAGGCCGCCCCAGTACTCGACGCTCTCGTTGAACACCTTCAGCGCACGCTCCTCGCGCCCGCGGACCACCTGACCCCAACCGACAAACAGCACTGCCTCAGCCATACCGCTCCTCCTTGTTTGATTGGCCCCAACCTACCCCCTGATCCGAAGACGTCAACCTCGAGCGGCCAGCGCCCGCTCCCTGTAGCGGTCATGCAGCGTCTGCCAGCGGGTGGCTCCTTCCTCGCGCCACCAGTTCGGCCAATCGACGGTGGCGCCGTCGAGGGACTCCTCGAGGTGGATCAGGTGGATGTGCCAGCCGGCGAGGTTCCTGAACATGTCGTCGGGCCTGCGGCGCGTGGTGTTGGTCAGGGTCAGGATCGTGCCGTCGCCCTCGGGGCCCAGCTCAAACCGCAGGACCCCGTGCGGGGGGCCCCTGACCTCGAGCAGGCGCGGCGGGTCGATCGCGGTGATCCTGGCCTCCATCGTCGGAGCCCTGCCGTCGGCGTTGGCGTTGAGCCAGGTGATCGAGAAGATGCCGCCCTCGACCGGGTCCACCTCGACCTCTCCCAGCCACTCGTGCAGCAGTGCCGGCAGGGTGAGCGCCGCCCAGACCCGGTCGACGCCGCGGGGGATGTGGCGCTCGTAGCTCAGCACGAAGCGCTTGCCGTCCCTCTCGGCGCTGCCGAGCGGGTCCGTCAGAGCATTTACGTCCATCGCCTCTTCGGGGAGGGGTGAGCCAGGGGGTCGCTAGTCGGCCTTCGCCCCGTTGCCCGCCGGAGCCTCGGTGGCGTCCTGGGCTCCGCCGGCCGCCGCTGCGCCGGCCGCTGCTCCGCCACCCGCTTCTCCGCCGGTCGCCTCGGCCCCGCCACCCGCTTCTCCGCCGGTCGCCTCGGCCCCGCTGCCCGCTGCTCCGCCGGACGCCTCGGCCCCGCTGCCCGCCGGCATCTCGCCGTTGGCGGCACTCGGTGCCGCCACGGTCTCGGCTCCGGGGCCCTCGCCGGTGGTCTCGCTGCGCCAGGGGCCGGGGATGTGCCTGCGCAGGAGGTAGAGGCCGGCCCCGAGGCTGACGAGGGCGACGAGGGCGATGACGAGAACGGTCGGCGACGGCCCCCGGCTACCTTCCCTCTCGCGCTGCCGTGCCTTCACACCGGCGCGGTACTTCCGCGCGAGCATGAGCGCGCGCAAGCCGTGCTTTGCGTAGCGAAGCCGCCCGCCACTGCTCGATTTCGAATCTTTGCTTCCTCTTGCCATCTGAAGACTCCTCCGTCGATCTCTAGCGAACCCGGACGGGATCGCACCGAAGCTACACCCGGCGCGAGTCCGGTGCGGTCCCCCTGGGCGATCCGCCGAGGCCCCGCATGCCCGAGAATGGCAGACTGGGGACCGTGGAGGCCAAGGCCGCAGAGACCCTCGCCACCGGCGCCGCGCGGCTGGCGAGGCTGATTCGCGAGTCGAGGTGCACGGTGGCGCTGACCGGCGCCGGGATCTCGGTGCCCTCGGGAATCCCCGACTTCCGCACCCCCGGCACCGGCATCTGGGAGAACGTCGACCCGATGGAGGTCGCCCACATCGACGCCTTCCGCCGCGACCCGGCCCGCTTCTGGGAGTTCTACCGGCCGCGCTTCGAGACGCTGGGGGAAAAGGAGCCAAACGCGGCGCACGCGGCGCTGGCCGACCTCGAGCGCCGCGGCCTGATCGAGGCGGTGATCACCCAGAACATCGACCGCCTCCACCGCGCCGCCGGCTCGGAGCGGGTGATCGAGGTCCACGGCTCGATCGAGACCTCCTCATGCACCTTCTGTGACGCCACCTACCGGCACGAGGACGTCGAGGCCCTCTTCACCGAGGACGGCGTCGCCGAGTGCTCGATGTGCTGCGGGCTGGTCAAGCCCGACGTCGTCCTCTTCGGCGAGATGCTGCCGGAGCTGGCGATGTCGCAGGCGCAGGCCCTCGCCGAGCGCGCCGATCTGATGCTCTGCGTCGGCTCCTCGCTCGAGGTCTATCCGGTCGCCGGGCTGCCGGAGCTGACCCTGCGAGGCGGGGGGCGGATCGCGATCGTCACCCAGGGCCCGACCCCCTATGACCGCGAGGCCGAGGTCAGGCTCGACGGTGACGTCGTCGCCGACCTCGACGCGGTCCTCGCCGCGCTCGGCTGAGCGGCGGCGATGCCGCCCCGCGGCGCGGCGGCGGGGCGGCGACTAGGCAATACTCGCGCCGTGTCAGCCGACGCCCCCGAGCTGGTCTCGAAAGCCTTCGCCGCCTGGAACAGCGGCGATGTCGACGCCTTTCTCGCCACCGTCGACCCCGACGTGGATTGGCGCACGGCGGGGGTATTCCCGGGGCTGAAGACCAGCTACCGCGGGCGCGAGGGCGTTCGCGAGTTCTGGGAGGGGTTCCATGAGCCGTGGGAGAGAATCAGCCTCTCCTACGACGAGATGGTCGAGACGGCTCCCGGCGAGGTCCTGACCCGGGCTCGCTTCAGCGGTGTCGGCCGCGAGGGAATCGAGGTCGAGGCCACGTTCAGCCAGCACTACGTGATCCGCGACGGCCTGCTCTCGCAGATGCTCTCCTTCAGGAGCCTCGAGCAGGCGGCCGCCTCGGCGCTGCCCGCGCAGGCCGTGATCTTCGACAACGACGGCCTCCTGCTCGACACCGAGTCGGTCTGGACCCGCGGCGAGCGCGTGCTGTTTGAGCGCCGCGGCCTCGAGTTCACGATCGCCGACAAGCGCGAGCTGATCGGCACCTCGGCCGAGATCGCCTCCGGCGTCCTCGAGGGCCGCTTCGGTGAGCCCGGCGAGGCGATCATGGCCGAGCTCGACGAGTTGGTGATGGCCGAGCTCGCCAACGGGGTCGAGACGATGGTCGGCGCGCGCGAGCTCGTCGCCGAGCTGCGGCGGCGCGATCTCCCGCTCGCGATCGTCTCCAACTCGCCGCGCGCCTTCATCGACCTGGCGCTCGAGATGGTGGGGATGAGGGACGCCTTCGAGACCACGGTCAGCGCTCACGAGGTCACCGCGGCGAAGCCCGACCCGGCGCCCTATCTCGAGGCATGCCGGCTGATCGGGGTCGAGCCGAGCCTGCGCGTCGTCGCCCTCGAGGACTCCCCGACCGGGGTCGAGTCGGCCCGCGCCGCCGGCCTCGCGGTGATCGGGGTGCCGTCGATGCCGGGGGTGGAGCTGCCGAATGCCCACCACAACGCCACCTCGCTCGAGGACGACCCGGTGATCCACCGGCTCGGTCTCGGCGACTGAGGCGCGAGGGTCGCTGATGGCCTCCGCGAAGCGCCTCCTGCGCACCCCCGACATCGGCGAGCTGCGCGCCTTCTGCGCCGCGGCCGACCTGGGGACCCTGGGGCGGGCCGCGGTGCGGCTTCAGATCAGCCAGCCGGCGCTCTCGAAGCGGCTTCGCGGGCTCGAGGCGCTCGCCGGCACCGACCTGCTCGAGCGCTCCTCCAGCGGCGTCACCCTGACCCCCGCCGGGCGCCGTCTCTACCCGGAGGCGCGGCGCCTGCTCGACCAGGCCGAGGTGGTCGAGGGGCTGCTCGAGGGCGCCCAGCACGACCCCGACCCGATCCGGCTCGCCGCCAGCCACACGATCGCCGAGTTCCACCTGCCGCCGGAGCTGGTCGCCTACCAGGCCGATGGCGCCCGGCGCCCGCCGGTCGAGCTGACGATCGCCAACTCGGTAGCGGTGCGGCGGATGGTCGCCGAGGGGCGGGCGAACATCGGCATCACCGCCGCCGACCCCAACGTCTCCGAGCACGACGACCTCGAGGAGTTCGAGCTGCTCGACGACGAGGTGATCGTCGCGGTGCCGCAGAGCCACGCCTGGTACGGGCGCGACCTGATCCCGCAGCGTTCGCTTCTGAGCACGCCGCTCGTCACCCGCGATCCCGAGGCACACGATCGCCGCTGCGTTGAGACCGCCCTCGCCGAGCGCGGCCTGCATCTGGCGCCGCCGCTGGTCGAGGTCGGAAGCACCGCCGTCGCAAAGCGCGAGGCGATCCAGCGCTCGGCGCCGGTGCTGCTCTCGGCCCTTTCTCTGAACGAGGCCGGCGACCGGCTCTACCGGCGCCCGGTCGAGGGGCTCTCGTTCCCGCGCAGGTTCGTGATCGTCTCGCGCGCGCCCTCCTCGCTGCCGCGTCCCGACCGCGACTTCCTCGCCTTTCTGCTGCGCCACAGCGACGCTGTAGCCGGCGGTGAGGACTAACCGCAGGTTTGGGCAGCGATAACCGTTGGGCGCCCACCTTGGCGCCGGTTTCGGCCCCGCCGGGCCCAGCCGCCCCTAACGTTTCCCCTGCGCCGACCAAAGTACGCGACCGGCCCACATAGAGCCCGACAAATGGCTCCGGCCCGGCCGCATCTGTACCGGTCAGCGTCAACAATCGAATACCTCTCCTCCCTGTGAGCGCCTCGCCCCCCCGGCGGGGCGTTTCACCATCTGCGGCCGGACGCCGCCGGGGCGGTCCCGCTCAGCCGCCGTGGGCGCCGAGCCACGCGACCAGGTCGTCGAGGACCCTCTCGCGGTCGGCCGGCCGCTCGTTGAAGATCTCGTGGCGCAGGCCCTCGTAGACCTTCAGGGTCTTGTCCTCGGAGGCCGCGAGGCGGTTGACCATGCGGCTGGCCTCGACGGGGGCGAGCCTGTCGTCGGAGCCGTGCATGCCGAGCAGCGGCAGCGTCAGGCTGCCCATCCGCTCCTCGAAGGTCTCGATCGCCGCGGCCATCTCGGCGATCGTTCTCGCCGGCAGCTTCCCCTGGTGGACGAGGGGGTCATTGCGGTAGGCCTCGACCTCGGCGGGGTCACGCGAGATCAGCTCGGCGTCGACCGAAAAGACACCGAGGCCCGGCGTCAGCGCCGAGAGGACCCGGCTGGCGAGGCGGATCGCCGGCGAGGCGGCCTCGAGCTTCGCCGCCGGGGCCGAGAGGATCAGCCCGTCGAGCTTCGATTGGTCGCTGAGGGCGTAGTCGAGTGAGATACAGCCGCCCATGCTGTGGCCGAGCAGGATCAACGGCGGGCCCGCCCCCGCCCCGGCGCGCGCGATGTCGATGAAGGCGTCGAGATCGGCGGTCGCGTTTCGCATCCGGTCGATCACCGCCCGCTTCCCCTCGGAGCGGCCATGGCCGCGGTGATCGAGGGCCCAGACCGGGTAGCCGAGGGGGACGATCCGGTCGACGACGTGGCCGTAGCGCCCACCGTGCTCGCTGACGCCGTGGGCGATCACGACCACGGCCTTCGCCGGGACCTCGGGGCGCCAGCGCTGCCAGTAGATCTCGAGGCCGCCGGCGCCGGTGAAGGCGCCCTCGTCGTGATCGGCTGCGATCGCGTCGGCCATCGGCGACGAGACTAGATGAGGTGGCCGCCGCAGGGGGGCTCGGAGCGTGCTCAACTCCCGGCGGCACGAGGCGGCCGCTTTGCGCTTGCGCCCGGCCCCCTGATTCCGCGAGTCCCGCTCGGCCCTAGTAACGCGCCCGCGGATCGACGAAGAGGTCGTCGATCACCCAGGAGGTCCTATAGAGCGGGGTGAAGCGGTACCTGATCATTCTGGTCGCGCCCGAACCCGGCTTGATGCCGAGCTGCCCCTGGGAGAGGGAGAACTTCCGGGTCGCAGACCAGATCACCTCGTCGGGCAGGTTTCCGACCTTCTTGATCGTCCTGCCGGACCTGCTCGGCTGCAGGTAGAGAACCTCGGCCTTCAGCGTCGCCCCGCTGGCCGGGCTCTTGACCACGGTCTTGGCGAACATCCGTGCCGTCGGGGAACCCTCGCCGACGCAGACCGGTGGCGAGACCGCCCAGCTGCCGGCCGGCAGGAAGAGAGCGTTGCTGCCGGGATCAAGGCGGAAGGGGTTTTGGTGTGAGCGAAGCCTTGCGCCCTCGCCCAGGGTCCAGCCCGTTGTGCCGTCCTCGAGCGAGCCGTTCGGGAAGGCAACGTAGTCAGCCTTGTCGTGGACCGCGGCGAACGGCTTCTCAGGGGCCTGCCCGGGACACTTAGCCTCCACCGCGGGGGCAAGCGCAAGGGCACCGATCAGGCAGGCGGCTGCTGAAATGCCGCCGAAGACCGTCCTCCGGCGGCCCCCGCGCCGGTTCTTCTTGATTGGCATCTTCATCTCTCCGCGTGGTCGGCTGATGCTCGCCTCAGCGGCTCGAGCGTGGGTCGTAGTAGACATCGTCGACCAGCCACGTCCCGCCTTCGGAGGTGATCCGGATACGGACGTCGCCGCCGCCCCGCATGAGGAATCTGTGTGGCAGCTTCAGGGCAAGCGCCAGCTCGTCGCTCGGTGCCCACTGCCCCGAATAAAGGAGGCCGGTGTTGTCGAGGTCGCCCGAGTTGCGGACCCTGTTGTGGCGCCTCCAACCCGGGTAGATGATGTCGACCCTGAGCCCGGCCTCGCTGTCCCCGCTGGTCTCCTGCGCGAACAGCCGCAGCGTCCGGTGATCTACCGAGACGCAAAACGGCGGCGAGGTCGCATCGGCGTCAGGCGAGAGGCGAAGCGATCTGCTGTCGGTGGAGCTACCGCTTTGGTAGCTGTTGTTGCCCTCGACCACCTCCGCTCCGGAATCCGACGTCCACTCGGGCGTCCCCGGCTCGAACCCCCCGCCCGGCACGGGGGCGTAGAAGTTGAGGTCGCCGAAGCCAGCAAAGACCTGCTCAGTCGGGACCTGCGGGCACACGGACGGTTCGGGTTCCCCCGCCTGCGCGGCGGCGGGGATCGCGAGCAGGGCCGTCGCGGCGCCCAGGGCGACCAGGTGAAGGGTCTTCTTGATCGAGCTGCGGGTCTTCTTGATCGGCACGGTCTCTCCCTAAATGGGTTGCGGTGCCGGTCGTAGGTCGCGAGATCCGATTCCTCGTGATCCGCCTGCCAGGTGAGCCTTCCCGCCAAAGGAATGCTCCCGAATTGTGGGCGATTGCAGCGGTTCCCACAACTGGATACTCAGCTACGCAGGATTCCGGCGTTGGTGTACCGAGTAATCCGGGGTGTAGAGAGCAAGGGCCCTCTCGCGCTCGCCGGCTCCGGAGGCTTGCCGGCGACGGCGGCAGAGCACCTGTCGCCAGATCTTGGGATCGGGACCGCTAGGATCGGTCTCAGGTCACTTCGGCAAGCTGATGGGCGTGCGCTGAGGCGCTGGCCCGGTGGGCGGCGAGCAGGGCGCCCTGGTGGCTGGCCTCCAGATAGGGCAAGTCCTCGACCGTCGCGAGCAGGGCCTCGACCACCGTGGGATCGAACTGCGATCCGGCGTTTGCCGCCAGCTCCTCGATCGCCTCCTCGGTCGAGCGGCTCTTGCGGTAGGTGCGGTCGGTCGTGATCGCGTTGAACGCATCGCAGCAGAAGATGATGCGCGACTCGATCGGGATCTCCTCGCCGGCCAGGCCGTCGGGATACCCGCTGCCGTCGAAGCGCTCGTGCGCAGAGCGAACCACGCGCCCGACTGTCGCCATCAGGCCGCCGATCTCGTCGAGGATCCGCTGGCCCTCGATCGTGTGGGTCTTCATCAGCTCCCACTCCTCGGGGTTGAGCGTGCCGGGCTTGTTGACGATCTCCTTGGGGATCGCGACCTTGCCGACGTCGTGGAGGAGGGCGCCAAGTTCGGTGTTGCGCTGCTGAGCGGTGTCGAGGCCGAGCTTTGTCGCCACCGCGGTGGAGAGGCTGACGACGCCACGGGTGTGGAAGCCCGTGTAGGCGTCATCGTGCTCGACCACGTCCCCGAGTGCGCGGGCGGTGCCGCGGTAGGCCTCGCTCAGCTCGAGCATCGAGTTGAGCCTGCGCTCGCGTTCAGCACTGAAGATCTGCAGGAGGGCGAACAGAGGCCAGGCCAGGGTCGCCACCCACAGGTGCACGGCGGCGCCGATCGCAATCGCGTATCCGACCGGCGATAGCAGCAGATCAATCAGGTAGACCCAGACGCCCTCAGAGAAGTGCTCGGAGAGCGGCAGGCCGTGGTGGAGCTTCTCCCTCAGAGCCGCGGCCCCCGAGTCGAAGGCGACCTGCGACCCGAGCGCTGCCACCAGGATCCAGAAGCTGGTCATCCCCGGCTCGGGAGAGCCGGCGAGCCCGAGGACCAGCGCCGGCCCGATGGCGAACCAGGAGTCAGCGAGGCCGAGCGGCGCCCTGCCGGGAGAGTCCTCTCCCCGCGCGCTGGAGTAGAGCTTGTTCAGGATCAGCCCCGCGGCGACGCAGAGCGGGACCGCCGTCGGAGGGAGGATGAAGAGCGCCGGCACGAAGGCAATCTGGGTGGGCATCGTGTAGCTGGAGCCGACGTTGAAGACGACCATCGCCGCGAGAAAGATGCCGGCCACCGCCACAACCGCGGCGCCGGCCTCGAATGCGCGATCGCTCGGGATCATCAGCACGATGGCGACCGCGGCCAGCAGGAAGGACCCGCCCATCACCGTCTCGGCAATCCGTTCCCGGTGGTTCAGGCCCCGGTGCCTGCGGTCGCGGGCGCCGATCAGCTCCGCCTGCGCGGAAGGCGAGGTCTCGGGCGCGGGCACGCGTATCAGTGCGGACAGCTCAGACATTGCCCAACATTTGTCGGCATTGGCACTTGCTCACTTAAGCCTGGAGCGCCGCTGCTCGACGCGCGCAGGAGCCTGCCCTGAAGACCAGCGACCCGGTTAGCCTCGCAGGACGCGTCGTCGGCGCAGCACCCGCTCGGAGATCTCGATCAGCTCGGTGACCTCGTGGGCGGCCTCGACGTCGAGCTCGCCGCGCAGGGCGGTGTTGGCCGCGTCCGTGGCCTCGCCCCTGCGCTCGGCCAGCAGCGCCATGTCCTCGTCGTGTCCGGGGTCGGCGACGGCGCCGCGCAGCTCGACCAGCAGCGCCTCGAGCCCGACACGAAGCTGCAGCGCCGCCTCGCGCATGCGCCCGGCGTCGAGGTCGGCGCGGGCGCGCAGCAGCAGTGTCTCGGAGGCGTCGATCCGCTCCCGCCCGCCGAGCACCGCGGCGAGGCGCTCCTGCGGGCGCAGGTCCTCTCCACGGCGACGTCTCGGCACGCCGCCGCGCATGTCCACCTCGCGCGCGGAGGAGTACTCGCCCTCGGCGAGTTGATCGCCGCTGCCCCAGCCGATCCTGACCGCGACCGCGCGCGCCGGGGTCATCTCGGACGCGTAGGGGTCGGCGCTCGCGGTGGCGTTTGCGTGCAGGGCCCGGTTGAGCAGGGCGATCCCCTCCTCGACGAGGGCGTCGGCGGTCTCGCCGACCTCGGTCGCCGCCTCGAGCCAGCGCTCAGCCTCCTCCTCCGTCTCGAAGGGCTCGAAGGCCCGGATCGAGGTCACCCGGGTCAGCGGCAGCGGCCGCGGAGCGGTCCCCGGCTCGACCGGGCGGGCCCGCATGCGCCGCCTCCGCGGTGGCGCCGGGGCACCGTCGGTACTGATGACCAGGACCCGCTCCTCACGGGCGCCCTTGGTCTCCCGGCCGTCCGCGGGAGCGGCGCCGGCGGCCTCGTCGCCAACCGCCAGCCGCGACAGGTAGCGGCCGTCCGGCAGGCCGATCGTGCCGGCGTACTCGAACTGCGCGAATCCGAAGAACTGGGCCAGAGAAGGGATTCTGGCGGCTAGTCGCCGCTCGTGGTGTTCCGGTTGCCGGGCTTTCGGCCGCTCTGCTTGCGGCCGGCCTTGCCGGGCCCGCCGGAGGCCGCCTGCTGTAGCGAGAACTGCGACGGCGTCACCGGCACCTGCGGGTTCTGGATTTCACCGAGGCGCTTGACCAGGCGCCTCCACTGCTCGGGCTTCAGCGTCCGCGAGTACGGCTGGCCGGCGATGCCGCCGTAGTCGGGGTAGTAGCCGACGTGGACGTGGTCGTAGTGGTCGGCAAGGGCGAAGCTCTGGGTGCCGGGCAGGTCCTCGAGCGAGATGATCTGGTGCGGTGCCATCGTCCCCTGCAGCTGCAGCAGGCTCTTGATCAGCGCGTCGGGGAGCGAGCCCGGGCCCTGGTTGCCGGTGACCGGGACGCCGTTGATGACGGCGATGTCCATCGCGTCGCCGGTGGTGTGCTCGGAGACATTGCCGGAGGAGGTGAGGAAGCCGTGGCCACACTTCAGCGATGTGATCGTCAGGCGGAAGCCCTTCTCGGCCAGGAACTCCATCGAAGCGAGGATGCGGCGGTCGATCTGGCCGCTGGCGATGTCGCTGCGACCGCAGGAGTAGATCGAGAGGCGCGGGTCGCCGAGGACGCGGCGCTGCAGCGCCTCCTTGGAGAGCAGCAGTACTCCACCGACGCCGAGGTTGGCGGTCAGCAGGTTCTTGCCGGTGGCGCGGTAGATCGCGGTCGCCTCGAGCAGCTTCCATCCGTCGAGGATCGGCTTCGGGTCGATCGCCGGAGTGTTCTTGCCGGCTGGGCGGATCGCGAAGTTGACGTGGGGGGTGCCGGTCCCGGCGCTCGTGCCGATCTTGCCGAGGACGGTGCCGCCGATCACTCTGGATCCGACTCGCAGCGGCTCCAGCGTCGCCGTCTTGCCGTCATAGGCGTAGACGTCGTTGTAGTAGTTCTGGAAGGTCGCGTATCCGGCCGTTCCCGAGACACCGGTGCCGCGGTTCGTGACCTCCTCGACGTGGGGGCGGGTCGGCAGGGCGTAGACGCGCTGGCGCGACTCGTCACCCTTGCCGCCGGTGTCGGTGGGGGCGGGGGCCGAGCTGGGGGGCACGACGACGCTGGGCTTGATCACCTTGGGGCCCTGGTCGCCGGTGCCGGTGCCGGTGGACCCGGGGAGGCCACTGGAGCCGGTCGCACCCGTCGTCCCGCTCGCTCCGGTGGCGCCCGTCGCACCGCTCGCTCCGGTGGATCCCGTCGTCCCGGTCGCGCCCGTCGTCCCGCTCACGCCGGTGGTTCCTGTCGCGCCGCTCGCTCCGGTGGATCCCGTCGTCCCGCTCGCTCCGTCGGCGCCGGTCGTCTGCGGCGATCTGTCGGGGGCGCCGGCAGCGGCGCTCTGTGTCGCCCCGGTGGCCGTACCTTCATTCTCAACCTTAGGCTTGACCGGGGTGTTCAGTGCGTTGTTGTCGGCGGTCGTGTTGGTCGCCGGGCCGGTCGGCTTCTTGTCGGCGGCCGGCGTGATCAGCTTGAAGTCGGCGGGGCTGAGTGGCTGGGGTTTCGGGACCGGGTGGTCGCGGACGATCTCGCCGAGCTGGCCGTAGGTGTAGCGGTTGCCGTATGCATCCTGGAGGACGATGAAGCGCCCCCTCGATGGGGATGAGCCCATCTGCTTGATGACCCCGTCGTTGACCGCGACCACCGGGGCGCCGTCCTTGGCGTAGATGTCGATCCCGATGCGGCCGGGAGTGGAGCCGACGACCTGGGCCGCGTTTCCGACCTTTGCCCGCGCGGTCGGCCTCGAGTCGCGCTTCGCCGCGTCGGTGGAGATGCTGTCGGCATAGCGGGCGTCTGCGGCGACCGGGAAGTGGGCGCCCTCGGTGAGTCCGGTGAGCGAGCCGACGAGATCGTCCGGGAGGCGGCCGTAGGCGCGGGCGTAGAGCAGCACCTCCTGCACGTACCAGTCGGCGTGGTTGTAGGCGAGAATCGCGCTGTAGAGGTCGGCGGTGCCGCCTGCCGCCTTCAGGTAGCGGGCGGCGGCGCAGATCGCATCGACCGGGTTGTAGGGGTCCTTGAGCCCGTCGCCGTTGGCGTCGACCCCATAGCTGGCCCAGGTCGAGGGGATGAACTGCATCCAGCCCTGGGCTCCGGCGGTGGAGACGTTGAGGTTGGTGCCGAAGGCCGTCTCGATCTTGTTGATCGATGCGAGGACCTGCCAGGGAATGTCGTACTGGGTTCCGCAGGCCTGATAGATCGGCAGCAGGAACGGCGGGATCTCGAACGAGTCGATGACGAAGTTGGGGACGCCGAGGGGCGAGGGGCCGATCGGCGCAAACGCCGACGAGGGGCTGGTGGCGGTTGCTCCCCCGGCCGTTCCCCCGGGGGCGACAGGTGTCGGTGCGCTCTGCTCGGAGTTGTCGCCGATGCTCGGCGCTGGTGCCTGGCCGCCGCCGTCGAGGCTGCCGTTGATCGGCGGCGCCGTCTCGACGCCGCCACCGATCGTCGCCCCGGGCACCACCTCAGGTGCGCCCGTCGGGGGAGGCGTGGTGACCTGACTCTGGGAGTTGGACGTCGGCGCCGCGCCGCTCTTGTCCTGGGTTTCAGCGGACGCCAGGCTGGCCCCGGCGGTCACGGCCATGAAGATGGCTAGCGCGGTGGTCAGTGCGAGCTTATGTCTCATCTGACGGCGACTGTTCTCCTGCTGCCTTGGGAAGGCATGGCGACGGGCGCGGAACCCGTGCGCTCTCTCCCTGCGCACAGGCACGGCAACGCTATTCGTTCCACTCTCCCGATGCAAGGGTCCACGCGTGCCTGAAAACCTACCTTTCGCGGGCGACGACCCCCGGCTACCCCCCTTGGGTTAACGCGCCCACAACCTTGCTCTGAGGCGGTGTAGGCTGGATCCCGATGAGCGAGGAACAGGGCCACCCGGAATCTGACCCCGAGAGCATCCGCGCCCGCGGCGAGCAGGCCGTCGGCGATCTCGCCCAGGCGCTGCTCGATAACCCGATGTTCAACGGCGCCCTCTCGGCCGCCTTCGGCGCCCGTGAGAAGGCGGTCGAGGCCCAGCAGGCCGCGATGGGGGCCCTCAACCTGCCCTCCGCGGATGAGGTCGAGCGCCTCGAGCGCCGCCTGCGCTCGCTCTCGCACCGGCTCGAGTCGGTGGAGGAGCAGATCGACGGAGTCGCCCGCGATGTCGGCGCGATCCGTCGCCGGCTCGACGGGGATGTCGACGTCGGCGCTGACCAGTCGCGCCTCAAGGTCGAAGAGTAACCCTCTACCCTAGGATGAGAGTACAGCCGCGGCGACCCTTCCGGCCCGCTTCGCCGCCTGCGCCAGCGCGTCCTCGCTGATCCTCTCGCCGAAGGCCGACTCGGCGACGATCAGGATCGCAGCGACCGCGACCGAGAGCGTCGGCGCCAGCGAGAAGAGCGCCGCCGTTTGCAGATCGACCGCGTCCTGGCCGGCGAACGCCGTCTCGGTCGAGTCCGGCACGAGGTCGCAGCTCCAGACTGTTCCCGGCCGCAGGCCCTCGCCCCCGCCGGCGCCGATCAGCGCCGCCCCGAGCCCGGGGTCGGGCCCGAGGGGACGCTCGCCCAGGTTGAGTGCCCGGCTGACCCCGTCGCCGGCGAACGCCTCGGTGACGATGATCGCCGCGGCCGGCTCCAGCTCTGGGTTGATCGCGCGGCAGGTGCCGACCCGGACCGCACGGCGCAGCCCGAGCTCGGCCATGTCGCCGAGAACGAGCGCGGCGCTGGGGCCCCCGGTGCCGGTTGCCTGGACCGTCAGCTCGCCCCCGTCCTCGGTCAGGCCCCAGTAGCCCCAGAGGCCGCGGGCGTGGTTGCTCATCTTCGGCTGCACCGTCAGCTCCTGGGCAAGCAGCATCGCCCGGGCGGGGTCCCCGGTGAGGACAGCGTCGGCGGCGATCGGGGCGCTGGGGCGGAGGCGGGCGGGCACGCTTGACCGGAGACTATTCCCACCGCCTCCCGAGGACACCGTTCGCACTAAGCTGTGCGGCCGTGGAAGGTTCAGAGAAAAGCGGCGCAGATCCCGCCTCCAAGGGTGTCTCCGAGAGCCTGCGTGAGGCGGTCGAGCGAACCTTTTCCGCCACAACTGAGGCCGGGGAGCGTGCCCAGGAGCTGCTCGACGAGGTGACCAGGCGCGGCCGCGACGCCGCCGACACGGTCTCCCAGCGCGGCCAGGATGCGCGCGAAGCCATATCCCAGCGCGGCCAGGGTGCCCAGGAGGCCTCGGCCGGCGCCGCGGCGAGGCTGGTCGAGGCGATCGAGGGGATGCGGCTGGCGACCCGTGACGAGCTGCGGGCGCTCGAGACGGAGATCGAACGGCTCTCCAAGAGGGTTTCCGACCTTGAGTCTGAATCTAAGGTAGAGAGTTAGACATGGCTGCCAGGGGCAGCCGAGTCGTGATCACCGGCGTCTCCAGCCACTGGGGGTCGGAGCTGGCGCGCGCGCTCGCGCGTGACCCCTCGATCACCTACCTCGCCGGCATCGACACGAGGCCGCCGGGGGTCGATCTCGACCGGACCGAGTTCATCGAGGCCGACATCCGCAACCCGGTGATCTCGCGGATCCTGCCCGGTCTCGAACCCGAGGTGGTCGTCCACTGCGGGATCGTCTGGTACCCGGAGCCCGAGAAGCCGGCGCGGGCGCTCCACGACATCAACGTGATCGGCTCGCTGCAGCTGCTCGCGGCCTGCGAGAAGGTCGAGGGCCTGCGCGCCGTCGTCGCCCGCGGCTCGGCGGCGATCTACGGTTGCGAGGCGGCGGCCCCGTCCTTCTTCACCGAGGAGATGGCCCGGCGCTATCCGCTGAAGACCCGCTTCCAGCGCGACATCGGCGAGCTCGAGGGCTACTTCGACAACTTCGCCCGCCGCCACCCCGCCGTCACCTGCACGATGCTGCGCTTCCAGCCCGAGATCGGCCCGGGCCTCGAGCAGCCGCTCAACCGCTACCTCTCGCTGCCGCTGGTCCCGACTCAGCTCGGCTTCGATCCACGGCTGCAGCTGATCCACGCCGACGACGCGACCGGGGCGCTGGCGGCCGCGGCGCGCAACCCGGTCCGCGGCGCGGTCAACGTCGCCCCGGACGGGACGATCTCGCTGACCCGGATCCTGCGCCTCGCCGGCCGCCCGACGCTCCCGGTTCCCCACCTCCTCGCCGGCTCGGTCTTCAGCCGCCTCGGCCGCCAGCTCGGCGCCGCCGACCTCTACGACGACGGGATCAGGCTGCTGCGCTACGGGCGCGGCTGCGACAACACCCGGCTCAAGAGCGAGGTCGGATACGTACCCAGCTACGACGCCGAGGCCGCCGTCCGCGACTTCGTCGCCAAGAGCTCGGCGAGCCGCCGCCTCTTTCCCTCACCGCACCCCGGGGCGGTGGCGCAGCGAGTGAGCGGGAACGGCTCGGTGGCGGGAACGGCCGCGGGGCGGCGATGAGGGCCGCCACCGGGGCGGGCCAGACGGCGGCCGGAGCCGCCGAGTTCCTGCAGCGGTTGCGTGGCGGCCTCGACGAGGGCCTCGACCCGCTCAGCGCCGCCGAGCAGGCGGCGACGGCGCTGCCGAAGAAGCTCCGCGACGCGGTCGCGAGGATGTCGCGGCGCCTCGCCGGCGACTACCACGAGGACGAGTGGGGCTTCGACGAGGAGTTCGCCGAGGCCGCCTACCCGATCTTCGAGTTCCTCTACGACACCTGGTGGCGGGTGCAGGCGAGCGGTGTCGGCAACGTCCCCGCGCACGGGCGCGGGCTGATCGTCTCCAACCACTCGGGATCGCTCTTCCCGTTCGATGCGACGATGCTCGGCCTCGCGATCATGAAGGAGCACCCGCTGCCGCGCTGGACCCGGCCGCTGGTTCTCAACTGGGCCTTCGAGCTTCCCTTCCTCAGCTTCTTCATGCGCAAGCTCGGCGGCGTCCCCGCCAGCCCCTTCAACGCCACCCGCCTGCTGCAGCAGGACAAGCTGGTGATGGTCTTCCCCGAGGGCGTCAAGGGGACCGGCAAGCCCTTCTCCGAGCGCTACCGGCTGCAGCGCTTCGGCCGCGGCGGCTTCGTCGAGGTGGCGCTCCAAACCGGCTCGCCGATCATCCCCGCCGCCGTCGTCGGCGCCGAGGAGATCTACCCCAAGATCGCCGAGTCGAAGGCCCTGGCGAAGCTCGCCGGGGCACCGTTCGCCCCGATCACCCCGACCTTCCCCTGGCTCGGCGCACTCGGCCTGGTGCCGCTGCCCTCGCGCTGGCGGATCGAGTTCTGCGAGCCGATCGACCTCTCGGGCTACGGCCCCGAGGCGGCCGAGGACAAGGCACTGCTCTTCGACATCTCAGAGTCGATCCGCGAGACGATCCAGGAGCGCCTCTACGAGAACCTGGTCAAGCGCGGCTCCGCCTTCCTGTGACCCCTGAAGCCCAGCCGTGGTCGGTGAGCGTGGGCGCAGATCCGCATCGAGGCCGATGATCAAGCCCAGAGCGCAGCTCGGCCGGGATAGGCGGGTGGTGGCGCTCGCTGTGGCGATGGCGATCGCCGCGGGGGTGGCGCTTGCTGTGGCGGGGCTGGCGGTCGCCGGCGGCGGCGCGGCGGCGCAGCCGGGGGCCGGCGCCAAGCGGGTCGTCCTCCTCGGTCACTCGGTCAAAGGACGCGCGATCAAGGCGCTGCGGCTGGGGGATCCCTCGAGCCGGCGAAAGGCGCTGATCGTAGGCGTCATCCACGGCGACGAGACCGCCGGGCTGGGGGTGATCCGGGAGTTGCGCCGGCGCTGGGCGGAGATCCACGGCGTCGATCTCTGGACGATCTACTCGGTCAACCCGGACGGGATGTCGCGGGGGACGCGGCGCAACGCCCACGGGGTCGACATCAACCGCAACTTCTCCTTCCGCTGGCACGGCGGGGTCCCGCGCTCGAGCCTCTACTACCCTGGCCCGCGGCCGTTCTCAGAGCCCGAGTCACGGCTGCTGCGTCGCCTGATCCGGCGGATCCGCCCGGCTGTGACGATCTTCTACCACCAGCCCTGGGGGCAGGTGCTGGCTCCGTGCCCCGGCGGCGACGCCCACATCGAGCGCCGCTACTCGCGGATCAGCGGCCTGCCGATGAAGCGCTGCCACGGCGAGCACCTGCCGGGGACCGCGGTCAAGTGGCAGGAGCACCACTTCCCCAGCACCAACGCCTTCGTCGTCGAGTTCCCGGCCGGGCGGATCGGGGCCCGGGCGGCGCGCCGCCACGCCCGCGCCGCGGCCCTCATCGCTCGCCCCACCGCCTGAGTAGCCGGCCCCGCCGCCACGGTGCTCGCCACCCCAAATGCGAAGTCGAGTGGACGATTGCCATTGCATAGCGAGGCCGATCGTCCACTCGACCGCAGCTCCCAGGCCCGGCCCGGCCCCCAGGCCCCAGGCGGGGCTTCGACAATCGGGAGAAACGCCGGTGCGGGATTTCCGACAGCGGTCCAAACACAGCGCTCGGGGCCGCGCCTACCTTGATCGCATCAGCCACTGCGACCGTCGGGGCGCTGTCTCGCCGGGCTAGGAGGACGCAATGAAAAGGAAGTACCTCGCGGCGATCCCGCTGGGCGCACTCGCTGTTCTCTTGCTCGCGCCCAGCGTCGCCTTCGCCGACTCGACCGACCTTGCCCGCTCGATTGCCGGCAAGCTCGATCCCTCGGTCGGGATCAACACGATGTGGGTGATCGTCGCCGGCTCGCTGGTGATGTTCATGCAGGCCGGGTTCGCCTTCTTGGAGATCGGCTTCTCGCGCGGCAAGAACGTCGGCACGATCATCGCCAAGATCCTCACCAACTTCTCGATCGCAGCGATCGGTTGGTGGGCGGTCGGCTTCGCCTTCGCCTTCGGCGGTCCGCTCGGCGGCGTGATCGGGCACGACGGTGGCTTCTTCTTCTCCAACCTCGGCGCCTACACGGCCGTCCAGGACGGGACCCAGGTCTTCCACCCGAGCTTCCCGATCATGGATCTCTCCAACGCGACGATCGAGTCGAAGTGGTTCTTCCAGTTCGTCTTCTGCGCCGTCTCGCTGGCGATCGTCTGGGGAACGACGCTGGAGCGGATCAAGTTCGGCGTCTACATCATCTACGCGATCGTCTTCTCGACGATCATCTACCCGCTCGGAGCCCACTGGGTCTTCGGAGGCGGCTTCCTGCAGATCGGTGACTGGCTCGGCACCGGCCTGGTCGGGATGCAGGACTTCGCCGGATCGACGGCGGTCCACCTGATCGGCGCGACCGGCGCCCTGGCGGCGCTGCTGCTGCTCGGCCCGAGAAAGGGCAAGTACGGGCCCGACGGCAAGCCACGGGCGATTCCGGGGCACAACATGCCGCTGTTCGGGCTCGGCGTGCTGATCCTCTGGCTCGGCTGGTTCGGGTTCAATCCGGGATCGACGCTCGGGGCCCTCGACGGGCGCTTCGCCGAGATCCTCTTCATCACCAACCTCGCCGCCGCCGCGGGCGTGCTCGCCGCGGTCTCGACCGCCTACGCGAAGACGAAGGCGATCGACATCGGCATGGCCGGCAACGGCGCGATCGCGGCGCTGGTGGCGATCACCGCACCGTCGGGCTATGTCGAGATCTGGGCGGCCCCGATCATCGGCGCGATCGCCGGCGTGATCGTGGTGCTCGGCGTCTACTGGGTCGACAAGCACATCGACGATCCGGTCGGCGCGCTCTCGGCCCACGGCATGGCCGGCGTCTGGGGGACGATCTCGTGTGGGATATTCACCGCGCCGAGGCTGGCCCAGTACAACGGCTTCGGCAACCCGGACGGGGGCCTCTGGTACTCGGGCAGCTTCTCGCAGCTGGCCGCCCAGGTGGTCGGCCTGGTGATCGCCTTCTCGTTCGTCTTCGCGATGAGCTTCGGCACCTTCTGGCTGATCAAGAAGACCTACGGCCTGCGCGTGAGCGAGGCCGAGGAGGACGCGGGCCTCGACATCTCCGAACACGGGATGTACGGGTACCCGGAGCAGTTCATCCCGCAGCCCGAGTACCCGGGCGGGCCTCCGCACACGATTCCCGCGCCGGTCTCCGGCACCCCAGCGACCGCCACTACGATGGCGGCTGACCAGCCAACGCAGGCGTAAGGAGCGATCACGATGAAGAAGATCGAGGCGTTCATACGCCACGAGTCATTCGAGCCGATCAGAACCGAGTTGCTCGAGAAGGGGTTTCCCTCGCTCTCGATCCTCGAGGCGAAGGGCTCGGGCCGCCAGAAGGGCATAGTCGAGCACTACCGCGGCTCGACCCTGACGGTCAACGTACGGCCGAAGCTGAAGCTCGAGGTCGTCGTTGAGGACAAGGACATGGGTCTGGTCGTCGAGACGATCCTCAAGCACGCACGCACGGGGAACGTCGGCGACGGCAAGATCTTCATCATCCCGGTGGAGGAGGCGATCCGCATCCGCACCGGCGAGGATGGACAGGAGGTGCTCCAGGCGCACGAGGAGGAGGAGATACCCGCCTAACGCCTGGGCGAGCGCGCCTAGCGCCGGGGCGAGCGCGTGGCTGCGTGGCGGCGGCGCGCCCCATCCTCAGCCAGGGCCGGCGGCGGCTGCGCCGTCGGCCCGCGACCTCGTCGCGGCCCATACAATGTCCGGCCATGGGCGTGGCGGTGGTCGAAGAGGCGGTCCGCTCCGGCACGACGGAGCCGCGGTTCCGCTCGGCCGATGAGCTGCGAGAGGTGCTCGACGCCCTCTTCACCGAGATCGACGCCGACCCTGTGTTCGGTTCGCGCCTTCGTCGCGCCAACCTCCCCTATCGCGCGATCTACCCGGACCTCGGAGTCGTCCTCGACCTCGCCGCGGCCCCTGACGCCGGCGCCCACCAGTTGCTGTGGAGCTTCGACGGCGACGTCGGCTGGACCCCGGCGCTGACCCTGGAGATGGACTCGGCCCTCGCCAACCGCTATCTGCAGGGGCGTGAGAACTTCGCCATTGCCGTCGCCCGCGGGGCGATCCATGTCTCCTGCATCGAGGTCGCGGCAGCGATGGCGTATCTCCCCGTCAGCATCGAGCTGACCTCCCGCTACCGGGCGATCATCGAGGCGGACTACCCGCATCTGCTGGTCGGCTGAGCGGCGCGGCGACGCTCGCTCCGGACCGGCCGGCAATGACCTCACTGTTAAGGGGCCTTCCGCCCACTTGACACGCGGATGTGCAGTCGTATGCTCCGTTTGTAACGAACTCAAAAAAGGCCGTAGTGGGCCTTCTCCGAACCCCCCGGCGACTGGGGCGTGGCGAGGGCCCGCAAGGTGCCGGAGTGGGTGCCGTAGGCCGACGAAGCGGGCCGCTAGCCCGCAAGCGACGGGGCCGCACGACCCCGTCGCTTCATGTTCGGAGCGCAGCGCGAAGCGCAGAGCACGGGTGCCGGCGCCGTGCGTCGTCCGGGTGCGCAGGGCGCAGAGCAGGGTGCCACGTGCGTGATCCGGGTGCGCGGGGATTTGGAGTCGATCATCTAGGGTCGGACCCGGCTGATGCCTTCCGATGAACAGATCTCACTCGCCGAGGCTTCGCGCCGTTCCGGGGTCTCGCCGAGCACACTGAAGCGCTGGGCCGAGGACGGGGTCATCCGGGTGAGGAAGGGCCGCTGGACCGCGACCGCGGCGGCGCAGGCCCGGGTCGTCGCGCGGATGCGCGAGCGCGGTCACTCGCTGGAGTCGCTGAGGGAGGCCGGCCGCGAGGGCAGGCTCGCCTTCGGCTTCTCCGAGGACCTCTTCGCCAAGCCGGAGCAGACGATTAGCGTCGAGGAGGCGGCGAAGGAGGTCGGGCTCGAGGCGGAGCTGATCGAGCGCCTGCTCTCCCTGCTCGGGACGCCGGCCGGGACCCAGCACCTGCTCGGCCCCGCCGACGTCGAGGCGATGCGCCACTGCGCCCGCGTCCTCAGCGCCGGCTTTCCCCTCGTCGCCTTCCTCCAGCTTGTCCGGGTCTATGCGCAGTCGCTGCGAAAGATCGCGGACTCCGAGGTCCGCCTCTTCCACCTCTACGTGCACGAGCCGCTGATCCGCGACGGGGTCCCCGAGCTGGAGATGGCCGAGGAGATGGAGGGGCTCGCCGCCGACATCCTGCCGCTGGCGGGCCCCCTGTTCGAGTACATGCACAACCGCTACCTGCACTTCTTCATCGAGCAGGACGTGGTCGGCCACATGGAGAGCGGCCTCGGCGAAACCGTGGATCTGGGCAGGGTGCCGGTGGCGCTGTGTTTCATCGACCTCACCGGGTTCACCCGCTACACCCAGGAGGAGGGCGACGAGGAGGCCCTCGACCTGGTCGAGCGCTTCGTCGAGACGGTGGAGGCGACGCTGCCGGAGAAGGCGACGATCGTGAAGACGATCGGCGACGAGGTGATGGTCGTCTCTCCCGACCCCGCGACCCTGACCGAGTGGGCGGTGGGATTCCTCTCGCTCTTCCGGGAGCGGCCCCAGCCGCGCGTGGGGATCCACTTCGGCGAGGCCGTTTACCGCGACGGCGACTACTTCGGCGGCGACGTCAACCTCGCCCACCGCGTCGTCACCAGAGCGCTCGGCGGCGAGGTCCTCGCGACCGACCGGGTGGTCGAGTCGATCGAGAGCTTCCCCTACCTCGAGTCGGAGGCGATCGGCGCGGTCGAGCTCAAGGGCTTCCCGGAGCCGACCCCGTTGTTCGTCGTTCGCAGCAGTGCCTGAAGCGACGTCCCGGTCATAGGCTGTGGAGGTGGCCGATGACGCCTTCGAGAGGCTCGGGCGGGTGGTTCGCGGGAGCGGATTGGTCCCTCCTGGCTCATCCGGGGTGGCGCTGCTCTCCGGCGGCCCGGACTCGGCCTGTCTCGCGGCCGGACTTGCCGGCGCGCTCGAACCGGAGCGGATCACCGGTCTCCATCTCAACTACCGCCTTCGCGAGGGCTCAGACGACGATGAGCAGACCTGCCGGCGGCTTTGCGAGGAGCTTGGGATCGAGCTGGTGGTCGAACGGCCCGAACTGCCCGGGGGAAACATCCAGGGCGCCGCCCGCGAGGCCCGCTACGCCGCCGCCGAGCGGCTGCGGGCGCAGCGCGGCGGCGAGTGGATCGCGACAGGTCACACCCGAAGCGACGTCGCCGAGACCCTGATCTACAGGTTGGCGGCATCGCCTGGCGCCCGCGCCCTGCTGGCGCTGCCGGCGCGGCGCGGGAGGGTGGTGCGGCCGCTGCTCGACCTCGGACGTGCTGAGACCCGCGACCTCGCCGTCGACGCGGGCCTCCCGTTCGCCGACGATCCCTCAAACGCCGACCCCCGCTTTGCCCGGGCGCGGGTGCGCGGGGAGGTGATGCCGGTGCTTCGCGAGCTCAACCCGGCCGCCGAGGAGAACATCGCGGAGACCCGGGCCGAGCTGGCCGAGGACGGCGAGGCGCTGGAGGCGCTCGCCGCCGAGCTGCTCGCAAGGGCCGACGCCGGGGGCGCGGTGGCCGCGGTCCCGGCGAGTGCGCTGGCGGAGGCGCCGGCGGCGCTGCGCCGGCTGGCTCTGCGGGCCCTGGCCGAGCGCGCGGCCGGGCGAGCGGTGCCACTCGGCCGGGAGGCCGCGGCGGCGATCGGGCGGCTGGCGCAGGCGCCCGAAGGTGGGGAGGTGGAGCTGGGCGGCGGTCTCAGCGCGGTTTGCGAAGCGGGGTATGTGCGCTTTGCGCAGTCCTCAGACACCGGGAGTCAGCAGCCAGAGGCGGTGGCTCTTGCCGTACCGGGAGAGGTTCGGTTCGGGCGCTGGGTCGTGCGGGCCGAGATTCACGACGCGGGCCTGGAGCCGGCCGGGCCGGAGGTGGCCACTCTCGACGCCGGCGCGCTCGGGGGCGAGCTGGAGGTGCGGGCGTGGCGGGAGGGTGACCGGATGCGGCCGCTCGGCCTCGGCGGGACGAAGTCGCTCCAGGACCTCTTCACCGACGCCGGCGTTCCCCGGTCCCTGCGGCGCACGTTGCCGGTTATCGCGGCCGGCGATCGGGTCGCCTGGGTCGCCGGGGTCGCCGTCTCGGAGGAGTTCAAGCTGACCGGGGACTCGGGCGCCGCGGTCCTGCTCAGCGCCGCACTCGCCGACCCCCGCTAGGCGGCTGATTCCGATGTACCCGCCTCTCTCCTAGACTCCGCCGCGTGCAAGACCCGGCGATCGGCGAAACGCTCGTCTCCCACGAGGACCTGACGCGCCGCATCGGCGAGATGGGGACCGAGATCAGCCGCGACTACGAGGGTCGCGACCTGCTGATGATCGGTGTCCTCAAGGGCGCGGTGCTGTTCATCGCCGACCTGATGCGGCACCTTACGGTGCCCTGTGAGATCGACTTCATGGCGATCTCGAGCTACGGCTCCGAGATCGACTCATCCGGGGTGGTCCGCATCCTCAAGGACCTCGACGCTCCGATCGGAGGCCGCGACGTGCTGATCGTCGAGGACATCGTCGACTCCGGCCTCACTCTCCAGTACCTGCTTCGCAACCTGCAGGCGCGGAGTCCGCGCTCGCTCGAGGTCTGCGCCCTGCTGACCAAGCCCGAGCGCCGCCGGGTCGAGCTGCCCATCCGCTACGTCGGTTTTGAGATACCGAACCGCTTCGCGATCGGCTACGGGCTCGACCACGCCCAGAAGTACCGCAACCTCGACCACGTCGCGGCTCTGGCCGACGGGTTCCGCTAGGGCGTTTCCGTGCGTAGTCGGCGGTGGTGCCCTGGTACCCTGGATTCTCGGCGCGAAGCGGGTTTGAAGCTGTCTCTGCGCCAGAAAGAACCAATTTGAGACGTTTTTTCAAGAGCGCGGCATTCCCGATCCTGCTGGTCGTCGTCCTGGCGTTCGTCGCGCAGCGGCTGATCAGCCCCGGCCCGAGCACCGAGAACCCGGTCTACAGCCAGTTCCTGAGCCAGGTCGACAACGGCCAGATCTCCGAGGTGACGGTCAACACCAAGGACAACACGCTCGGCGTCACCGAGAAGGGTGGGAAGGAGTACTCGACCGGGTACCCCAACTACACCGAGCAGAGCCTCGTCAACGAGCTGCGCCAGAACCAGGTCAAGACGACGGTCAAGGGCACCGGCGGCTCGAGCCTGCTCTCGCTGCTCACCTACATCCTCCCCTTCATTCTCTTCTTCGGCTTCTGGATCTTCCTCATGAACCAGATGCAGGGCGGGGGCTCGCGGGTGATGAACTTCGGCAAGTCGAAGGCAAAGCGGATGTCCGTGGACGCGCCCAAGATCACCTTCCGCGACGTCGCCGGGGTCGATGAGGCGGTCCAGGAGCTGCACGAGATCAAGGAGTTCCTCGAGAACCCGAAGAAGTTCCAGGCGCTCGGAGCGAGGATCCCCAAGGGCGTCCTCCTCTACGGCCCTCCCGGCACCGGCAAGACGCTGCTGGCCCGCGCCGTCGCCGGCGAGGCCGGGGTGCCCTTCTTCTCGATCTCGGGTTCGGACTTCGTCGAGATGTTCGTCGGCGTCGGCGCCAGCCGGGTCCGCGACCTCTTCGAGCAGGCGAAGCAGAACTCTCCCTGCATCATCTTCATGGACGAGATCGACGCCGTCGGCCGCCACCGCGGCGCCGGCATGGGCGGCGGTCACGACGAGCGCGAGCAGACGCTCAACCAGCTGCTGGTCGAGATGGACGGCTTCGAGATGAAGGACAACATCATCCTGATTGCCGCCACCAACCGGCCCGACATCCTCGACCCGGCGCTGCTCCGGCCCGGCCGCTTCGACCGCCAGGTCGTCGTCGACCGTCCCGACCGCAAGGGCCGCAAGCAGATCCTCGGGGTTCACACCCGCGGCAAGCCGCTGGCGCGTGAGATCGACCTCGACGCGCTCGCCGGGCAGACCCCTGGGTTCACCGGAGCCGACCTCGCCAACCTGATCAACGAGGCGGCGCTTCTGACCGCCCGGCAGGGCAAGCGCGAGATCACGATGCACGAGCTCGAGGAGGGGATCATGCGCGTGATCGCCGGCCCCGAGAAGAAGACCCGGGTGATGTCGGAGAAGGAGCGCCTGATCACCGCCTACCACGAGCTCGGCCACGCGATCGTCGGCCACCTGCTGCCGAACTGCGACCCGGTCCACAAGATCTCGATCATCAGCCGCGGCCAGGCCCTCGGCTACACGATCTCGCTCCCCCACCGAGGACAAGTTCCTCACTTCCCGCGCGGAGCTGACCGACACGATGGCGATGACGCTCGGCGGTCGCGCCGCCGAGGAGATGATCTTCCGCGAGATCACCACCGGCGCTTCCAACGATCTCGAGAAGGTGACCGAGACGGCGAAGCAGATGGTGATGCGCTTCGGCATGTCCGAGCGCCTCGGCCCCCGCGTCTTCGGCCACGACCGCGGCCAGCCCTTCCTCGGCCGCGAGTTCTCCTCCGAGCCCGATTACTCGGACGAGATTGCCCGCGAGATCGACGACGAGATCCGCCGCATAGTCGAGGACGCCCACCAGACCGCGCGCGACATCCTCACCGAGAAGCGCGACGACCTCGACAACATCTCCAAGATCCTCCTTGAACGCGAGACGATCGACGCCGACCAGTTCCTCGCCCTCCTCGACGGCAAGCCCGAGAGCGAGGTCTTCCCGGCCGAGGAGGAGGAGCCCTCGCAGCCGGCCGAGCCCGCCGCCGAGCCCGAGAAGGCCCAGCGCGAGGGCCCGCGACCGATGCAGCACCCGCGCCCCGGCTACGCCGGCGGCGCCGCCGACGCCTAGTTAGCTCGGGGCCGCCCGCCGGCCCCCGTCGACGCCCAGTCAGCTCGGGGCCGCCCGCCGGCCCCCGCGCATTCACGCGACGTGGGACCTGGGCACCCCCGATCACGTGGGACCTTTTGTCCAGGACAGTCCTGGTTGTGAGGTCCCACGTCCGGGGAGGGCGCGCCGGGGGTGCGCGGAAGCGCGCGGGGGACGCGCGGGGGTGCGACGGCGTCGGGGGGGCGGCGCTAGGGCCGCAGCTCGGGCGGGAGGGCCTTGGGGCCGTCGGGGTAGAGCTGCGCCAGC
>CAWAFQ010000004.1:0-14261 GCA_963781345.1 uncultured Actinomycetes bacterium | reverse complement strand
CGACCGTCGCCATCACGTTCGCGTAGGTGAGCTTCCCCCGTAGCCTGTTCGCCATTGGTCCCCCCTCAGTGGAGATCGGTTCGTGCAGCCGACCCTATGCCCGCCTGAGTCTGGGCGCAAGGAGCCAGTCCGTGGAGCAGCGTCACCTCCGCATTCCAACGCCCGCAGCTTCCTCCGGCCTGAGCGATACTGCGCAGGCGATGTCGCAGGAGAACGTGGAGCTGATCAGGTCGGCGACCGAGGCATACATCGCCGGAGAGCGCGACGCCTATGTCGACGACTTCTTTGCAGAAGACGTCGAGGTGTGCCCTGACGTCTCCCGTTTTCCCGAGGCAGAGCCGTTTCGCGGTCGCGAGGAGTTCAAACGCTTCCTCGCCGATATCGACCGGGGCTGGAAGGGGGGTGCTAGTGCGGTGATCAGAGAAGTCTTCCCCGTGGGCGACCGGGTCGTGGCTCGGGCTGACTGGGGAGGCAGGGGGCGGGCTAGCGGGATCGACCTGCGCTCCAGCCTGACCTCCGTCTTCACCGTCCGGGATGGGCGGATCATCAAGGTCGAGTACTTCTTCGATCACGCCGAGGCCCTCGAAGCCGCCGGGCTGTCGGAGTAGGCGATGTCGCAGGAGAACGTGGAGATCGTGCGGCGGGCCAACTCCGCCTATGCGGCGGGGGGCATGGACGCCGCCCTTCCCTACTTCACTGACGACACGGTCCTGTACTCGATTCCGGAGTGGCCCGATGACCCCGAGTACCACGGCCACGATGGGCTTCGAAGGCTTGACCGGCAATGGCGGGACAACTTTGACGACTTCGGCTTCGACGCCCAGGAGCTGCGCGACGCAGGGGACGCCGTCGTATCCCTGCATGAGCTGACCGGTCGGATCAAGGGCTCGGGTTTGCCAATGACAATGCAGATAGGAGCAGTCGTCTCCGAGTTTGCGGACGGACGGATTGGTGTGCAGCGTCTCTTCCCGAGCTGGGGGTCGGCCCTCGAAGCCGCCGGGCTTGAGGAGTAGGCGATGTCGGGGGAGAACGTGGAGATTGTTCGCCGACTGTTCGCGGAGCTTCCCTGGGGCGGTCTTTCCCGCGTCGACGAGATTGACAGTCTGCTCAGCGACGCTGCGCTCGCAGACTTCTACGACCCGGAGATCGAATGGGTCCCCGCGTCGCAGTCGTTGCTGGCGGTCGAGGCCTACCACGGGTATGAGGGGGTGCGCAGATTCTGGGCTGACTTGCTTTCGGTTTGGGACGAGTTCTCGCTTGAAGTCCGAGAACTGTTCGACGCTGGCGATCAAGTGGTCGTTGTCATGGGCATGGACGGGCGAATGCAGGACATCGAGTTCGATGGGGTGTGGTCGTCGCTCCTGAGCCTCCGCGATGGAAAGGTGCTCCACATCCAGGGCTTCACAAGCCGCGAGGGTGCCCTCGAAGCCGCCAGGCTGGGGGTGTAGGGCCCTCACCCACGCACCCGGCTCTGCCATGTCGCCTGCTACCGACTCCGCCCCCAGCTACCACTCCGCTTGCTACCGATCAGCCTAAGGCCGAGGCCACCCATCCGGGCTATCCCGGAGGTTCGCTGGCAACAACGCGCCACGCCCCGACCCGCGAAGGGGATACCACCAGGAGCGCCAGCAGCAGGCCGGAGGAGGCTCTCGGGGCGTCAGCCGTGCGCTGTGATCACCCGCAGAGGATGTTCCTGCATTGGGCGGGGTCTCCATTGCGTCGGCCAATGTTGCCTCCCCCGTCGGCGACTCCGCTCACGGCCTCAATGCCGAGATCACCATTGTCCACCGCATGGTTTCGCCGCAGAGAGGTGTTGCGGGCTCGGATATCGAAGCCGTCGTCCGTTGAGCTTCGTGCGTTGTTGCGCCGGAGCACCGTGTCGATGGCGTTCGACTGCACCAGAACTCCGTCGTAGTTCCCGTGTCGCAGGCGGTTGCCACGAACCTCGGTGTCGACTGGTCGTGGAGCCCCTCTTAGCGTCTTTCTCGCTAAGCCCGACCCGGATGCCCGCCTTGCTTTCACCGACGACGACGTTGTGTGCGATCAGGTTGTCGTGGCCGATCTCAGAGGAGATCCCGAAGCCGCTGCCGTTGGAGATGCGGTTTCGGATGATCGCGTTGCGGTTGCCGGAGACGATGATGCCATCGCCGTTTTGAGACAGACGGTTGCGCCTCACCTGATCTTGGCCCGCTTCGATGATCATTCCCGCTTCGGGGTTGCCGAGGAACAGGTTCCTCTGGATGCTGCTGTGCCCGGACCCGTCGACGATCATGCCGGTGTCGCCGTTGTGGCGGATCGAGTTGTGGAGGACTTGGCTTTGGCGGCTGTGGAAGAGGACGATTCCGGCCTCGTCGGTCTTGAGGCCGTTGCGGAAGACTGAGCTGTCGCGGACAACGCTTCTCGCGGAGCTGCCGAGGACTATTCCGGGGAACTGGTTGGCCGACACCGTCAAATTCAAGAGCTGATTGCGAGCCCCCCGCCGCGACGAACGCGCCCAAGGCGAAATTGCGAATCAAGCCGCCCACAACCGTCACATCGCTGTGGCCAACGCTGACCACCCCGTCGTCACAGATGATCTTCTTCTTCTGACAGCTGGCCACGAGCTTGCCGTTCCCGTCGATTGTGTGGCCGTTGAGGTCGAGCCTAACTCCGTCGGCACCGATGACGATGCCGTTGCTTCGGCAATTGACGAGATCGCGGTGGAGCGTCGTATCCCTGGTGATCTTGTCGCCGCAGCTGATCGGGCTCGCAAGCGCCCGCTCTGCAGCCGAGACGATGAGAAGCGAAAGGGCCAAGGCCAGCGCCGCTGAGATCAGAACCGCATGACCCAAGCGGAAAGGAATTCTCATCAGTTCTCTCGCTCCTCTCGTGGACCGGGTGCGCGACCTGGCTCCAACCAGCGCGACTGACGGCGAGCCTAACTCAGCACAACATGCGAAGCAACCGAAGGGGGTTGTAGGAGCGCACCGAGGCCATCTCATCCGGGCTATCCCGGAGGCGCGCTTCCAACGACCACCCCCCCCCCCCGAAGGGGGATGGCACCAGGAGCGCCAGCAGGCCGCAGGAGGGCGTCAGGACGCCTGAGGCCAGTCAGGTCGAAGGGCTGCCCCCCGCTCCGCCGTCGATCAGCTGACCGAGGTCGGATCCCTCCCGCACGCCCCTGTTGGCAAAGTAGCCCCGAGGGGCGATACTGCGCGGACGATGTCGGAGGAGAACGTCGAGATCATGCGCACGGCAATGGAGGCGTTCAACCGGCGCGACCGCGAGGGGTTCGGGGCGCTCCTCGCCAGCGACGCGAGATCGTGCCGGTACGAGCGGCCCTGGAAGGGACGGTCTACCGCGGCCCAGAGGCTGCGGAGCAGTACTGCGCCGCCGTGGATGAGAGTTGGGAGAACCTCAGATGGGAGGTCGAGGAGATCCGGATGGCGACAGTTGGGTCCTTGCCTGGGAGCCATTCGGGGCCGCGGACGTGGCAGCGGTGCGGCCATCGACACCACGCGGGATGGCTCGCTCACTACGCCGGGAAGGCCGATTATCCGCTGCCACGGATACGCCAACCGTGCCGAGGCCCTCGAAGCCGCCGGGCTTCAGGAGTAGGCGATGTCGCAGGAGAACGTGGAGGTCGTCCAACGGATCTACGACGCGCTCAATCGAGAGACGACTGGAAGGGCGGTATTTAGCGAGGGGCATCCGGACTTCGAAGCCACGTTCCAGCGAGGGCCAAATGCCGGGACGCATCAAGGTCGCCGCCGCCGTGCAGGACTAAGGTCTTCAAGACGTGCGGGCGGCATTTGAAGCGTGGATCATGGAGCCCGAGGAGTTCTTCGAAAGCGGTGACCAGGTCGTCGCCCAATCGTCAAGAATCGGGTCGGCCGAAGGGCAGCAGCGCCGAAATCGAGCCAAATTTCGCCAGGGCGGCCATCTCTGGACCATCCGCGACGGCAGGGCGCTGTCTTTGCCGGGCATTCCCCCGCCCCCGAAGGTGCCCTCGAAGCCGCCGGGCTTGAGGAGTAGGCGATGTCGCAGGAGAAGAACGTGAACCTTGCAGGCCAGTTCTACGACGCCTGGAACCGGGGGCGACCTCGACTGGATAGGCGACCGCGTCACCGACGACTTCGAGTTGCGTCCATTCCTCGGGTTCTTGGACCTTGAAGAAGTTTATCGCGGCAGGGACGGCTGGGAGCGTTTCGCACAGACTTGGCTTCAGGCGTGGAGGACGCACCCGATCGAGCTTCAACGTATGGAAGATGTCGGTGACCGCGTTCTGGTCCTGCTGACGTTCAACGCGACGGGGCGAGGAAGCGGCGTCTCGGTCCCCATGAAGTTCGGCCATCTGCTCACGTTTCGAGATAGACGGGTTGCGTCGATCGTCGTGATCGAAGGCTGGGATCGCACCCTCGAAGCCGCCGGGCTGCCGGAGTAGTGCGCTCACCCGCCGCACCCGCCCCGCGCCCTTCCCCGACCGCGTCGCGATAGGAGCGCAGCCGGATCGGGGCGCTGTCTGCCCGCGAAGGGGATGCCACCAGGAGCGCCAGCAGCAGGCCGCAGGGGGGCTGTCGGGACCCGTCGTTGGACGCAGGCGCTCGGTCAGCGACCGCCTGCGGGCTGATCCCTTGAGAAGTCGCGGCGGCAGCAGGCGGCGTCGACCTCGACGGCGAGTGGTGGAGCTGCCAGCTGTCGGTTAGCCAGACTCAATCCTCGTACAGCAGCTGCGAGAGGGTCGGGCTCGGTGGCACACTTGGTTCCCGCTCGACCACGCCCTGGAAGGCCGCCGTGACGAATGACGCTCTGACATACGAGTCGCTTGGCGGAGAGCTACACCGCCACGGCTCAGGGCCGCCGCACTCGCACCCTCACTCCGGGCCGCACACGCATCAGCAGCGTCATCCCCACGATCACCCTCACAACGGGCACGGCCACTCCCACGGACTCGTAGACGAGAGCATCAAGCGATCCCGAGCGGGGCTTCGCGCCGTCGGACTCTCTCTCGCAGTCCTTGCTCTGACGGCATCGGCTCAGCTTGCGATCTTCATCGCCAGCAACAGCATCGCCCTGCTGGCCGACCTGATCCACAACTTCGGCGACGCCTCAACCGCGATACCTCTCGGCCATCGCCTTCCTGCTGCGGTCTCAGAGGGCCGAGAGGAGTCGCGGGCCTGTTCGTCGTCGCGGCGATCTTTGTCTCCGCCTGCGTCGCGGGGGTCGAGGCGCTCGACCGCTTGATCCACCCGCAGACCCCGACCCATCTGATGGCCCTCGCCGGGGCGGGGCTGATCGGCTATCTCGGCAACTGGATCGCCGCCCAGATTCGCACCCGCGCTGGCCATCGTCTCGACAGCGCCGCCCTGATCGCGGACGGCAATCACGCCCGCGCCGATGCCTACGTCAGCCTCGCCGTCGTCGCAAGTGCGGCTGCGGTGGCTCTGGGCGTGCCGGCGGCAGACCCTCTTATCGGACTCGGCATCACCGCTGTGATCCTGAAGATCACCTGGGAGTCGTGGCGAACAGTTCGCGGTCACGACCACTCGCACTAGACGGGCCGATCCGGTCGTGATTGGCGTGCGAGACTCCCAGCGTGGGAAAGACCAGCGGGCCAGAGAATCCACCGGAGCCGTTGCTCGACGCGATTGGAAACCTCGCCCGGTTTCACCGAGAGCATGAGAAGTTCTACTCGCAGGCTCCCCTGCGCCAGGCAAGTGACATGCAGGGGATTTCACGGGCGCTGAAGTCGCTCGCTGGTCAATGGACCGTGGCAAACCCGAGCGAGCATCCGGTCGCCAATCCGTTCGCCGGGGCCGAGGACCTGAACCCTCCCGGCCTGGTTTCGGAGAGCGGGATTCTTTTCATGGAGGGCGAAGGCGAACCTGCCGAGGTCAAGCGGATGAAGCTCGACCTTGCCAGGGTTGCCAGCGGCAGCGAGGAAGCAGGCGCGTGGCTCTCGCAGGCGATGGAAAAGTCATGGGAAGTCGCCGGGGTCTTGGCTTCCTATCCGGCTCTGGCTGACCTGCTCGGAGAAAGGCACCGGATCATCGCCAACGACTGGCAGTCGGCGGGCCTGCTTGCCCTGGTCGCACGGCTGCTGAATCGCGCCCTCGACATTCTCGGCAGGATCGACTTCTCTCCCGAGGCGTTGCGAGCCGATCTTGGCGGGGAGCGGCGAGAATCCCGCTTACCTCTATTCGGCCTCTGAACTCATTGACCGGGCCTCTGATCTGCTCGCTGAGTCCGCGACGCTGGTCCACCAGAACGAGCGCCGCTGGCGCGTTTTCGGGGACCGAGTCCGGGAGTTGGGGAAGGCAGGCTCCTAAGCTTGTCGCATGAGACTGCGCGCGCTACCTGTTCTGGCCGACATGGGCTGGGACCACATGGACGGAGGGTGGGGGATCGTGATGATGGTCGGCATGGGTTTGTTCTGGGTATTGGTCATCGTCTTGATCGTTTGGCTGGCACGCGGCGGGCTGGACAACTTCAGAGCGAGTGGGTCCGAGGCTTTGACTCCGCTTCAGATACTCGACCGGCGGTTCGCCGAGGGATCGATCACCGTCGACGAATACAAGGAACGCCGCGAGGCGTTGAGGGAGTCGTAGGCGTCCCCCGCGTCCCCATCGTCCCCGTGGCGGGACGATCTGGACAAATCGACGATGCATCTGGTACCAAAGTGGTACCACGAGGGTTCTCGGCTAGGCGCCGCGTGGGTCGCTGTGGGCGCGCTAACGCCCGCCCTGACTTTCTCGCCGCTCGGCGTTGCCGAAGGCGTCGATGCTCTGGACGATGACGCCCTTGCGCAGTTCCGTGGCGGACAGCCTCAGCGTTCTCTTGACCTTGCGGGTGCGCTTGCCGACCTTGACGAAGGTGGTGGTCGGCGAGGCGTCGCGCACCTTGAAACGCAGCGTGGCGCGCCTGCCTTTCCTGCGCACGCTGACGAGCGTCTTCGGCCGCCGGGTGTCGTCTGGGCGCCCATTGACCTTCTTGCCCCCGAGCTTGACCGCCGCCGAGGAGCCGAGCTCGATCGTCAGCCCGCCCGACTTCAGAGGACCGTAGACGCTGGCCTTGCCCTTCTTGCCGTTCTTCATCGGGGCGATCCGCAGGGCAGTGCCTCCGCCTCCGGATTTCAGGGCGAGGGTGAGCGGGTCGGTGGTGCTGGTGGCCGCCTCTACTTGGGAGCCCGTGTCGAGAGCTTCGATCAGGCCCTGCTGCTCGGCTTCCTCGATGCTGAAGGCGCCCGCGGTGGAGGTCGTGGCGCCCGCAGCCGAGGAGCGAAACAGCGTGCCGGGCAGCGAGAAGATCGAGAGCGCGAAACCTTCGGGGTCGCAGAGACGGCCGCTGGCGGGGAAGTCGTCGTCGTTGACAGGATCGCCGGTGAGCAGGAAATCACTCACGCGCAGGTCCACCGTGGAGTTGCCGGGCAGCGGCACGTGCGAGACGCCGCAGACGAAATGCTGGCGCACCGTGGTCGCCGCGCGCGCCGACTTAAGCGGCACGGTGCCGTCGCCGTTTACCCAGTCCACCTCGGCCCAGGTCGCGGCTCAGCAGCGGGGTGTCCTTGATCTCGACCGCACCGATCGTGTGTAGACCGGAGCCGACCACGGTCTGGTAGTCGATGCCGTTGGTGCGCAGCGCGTCGAGGCGCGCAGCGTGGGCGCCGAGCGCGGTGGCTCAGAAGCGAGCGATTTCCTCCCTGGTCTTCGACGAAGTCGAGCAGGGCTTTGGTTTTGAGCGGGCTCGGCTCGCCCTCGATCGAGAGCCAACCGCCGTAGCGAGCCGAGGGCCAGAGGAAGAACATGCCCTGCAGGAAGCGAGCGAAGTCCTTGAACTCGTCGTTTTTCAGAAGAAGGTCGAGGGTCGAGACGTCTGGCGACTCGACCCCGTAGAGGAAGGGAAACAGCGACTTGGGCGAGCCCAATAGGGCGTGGCGACGGTGAGGGCCCGCGAGATCTTGGCCGCCCTGCCAGGGTCCTCGACATAGGAGCGAACCACCAAGTCCCCCCGCCGAGTGGGCCATCAGCACGACCTTGCCGTTGGGGGGCTTTACCTGGTCGACCAGGGCATCGAGCCCGGCGACCGCTTCCTCGGGGTTTTTGCGCCAGTCCCAGGCGTAGAGGTGGACGTCGGCGGAGGCGGAGCGTAGGAAGTCGATGGTGGATTTGTAGACGTCGGAACCCAGCGCGGTCTCGAACAGCTGGCCGGGCCGCTCGGGCCGGCCGAGGCGCAGCCCGCGTTGGTGCGCCCGTCGCGTTTGAGGTTCATCGCGGCGAGACGTGGTTTCGGAGGTTGGGCCAGAGCTCCTGGGCGCCGCAGAAGATCTTGGAGCCGACGAAGCCGTGGACGAAGATGATCGGTTCGGAGGGGAGTGGTTGCCAGTCCGGCGAGTAGTCGACCGCCGCGTTGCTGGTGAGGTTGGTCTGGCCCGTGCCGTCGGCGTTCATGACGTAGATCTCGTCGTTGCCGTCGCGGTCGCTCTTGAAGGCGATCCGGGTGCCGTCGGGCGACCAGGCGGGCGAGGCCGTCGCCCGCCGCGTTGTTGGTGAGCCTGAGCCTGGCCCGGAGCCGTCGGCGTTCATGACGTAGATCTCGGCGTTGCCGTCGCGGTCGCTGCGCGAAGGCGATCTGGGTGCCGTCGGGCGACCAGGCGGGCGCGAGTGTCGGCCGCCGTGTTGTTGGTGAGGCGGGTCTGGCCGGTGCCGTTGGCGTTCATGACGTAGATCTCGACGTTGCCGTCGCGGTCGCTCGCGAAGGCGATCTGCGGTGCCGTCGGGCGACCAGGCGGGTCGATCGTCGGCGCCGCGTTGTTGGTCAGGTTGGTCTGGCCGGAGCCGTCGGCGTTCATGACGTAGATCTCGTCGTTGCCGTCGCGGTCGGCTGCGAAGGCGATCCGGGTGCCGTCGGGCGACCAGGCGGGGTCCGTCGTCGGCCGCCGCGTTGTTGGTGAGCCGGGTCTGGCCGGAGCCGTCGGCGTTCATGACGTAGATCTCGGCGTTGCCGTCGCGGTCGCTGGTGAAGGCGATCCGGGTGCCGTCGGGCGACCAGGCGGGGTCGGCGTCGATCGCCGCGTTGTTGGTGAGGTTGATCTGGCCCGGAGCCGTCGGCGTTCATGACGTAGATCTCGAAGTTGCCGTCGCGGAAGCTGGTGAAGGCGATCTTGCCGTTCTCACCGGGAAAGGCCGCGTGGGCGCGGGGCGCGGCCGTGCTCGCGACCCCGAACGCGATGCAAGAAATCACCACCGCAAGGCGGGTACTCACCGTGCCGGCGCTCGTCGGCCGGCTTCTCGCACGCGCCTACTCGATCGCCCTCTGAGCATCTCTCCCCCGTCGGTCGCTGAACCAACCGTACCACCGCCAATTTGCCCGAGCGTGATCTTGACTGGCCCGTCTGCCGCGCGGAGAGCCAGCTCAGCCCGGCGCGTCATGTGCGGGCGTTGCATCGTGCCTCGCGCAGCAGCCGTGGCCGGTACCACGAAGCGCTCAAGAACTGCCCGCCGAAGGGACCCAAACGCCGGAAACCCGCTTCCCAAGCGGGCTTCCGAGTAGTAGGGGCGACTAGATTTGAACCAGCGACCGCTCGGCCCCCAGCCGAGTGACGTTGGTGCTCTATGTGTCCCTACGCGTCCCCCGCGTCCCCATCGTCCACGAGACGGGACGATCTGGACAGATCGGACGATGCATCCGGTCAGAAAAATGATGCCGCGGACTTGGCGAGGCGTCGCGGGTTCGTAGCGGGGGCCCGATTCGTCTCTCACGGTGACGCACGGATAGTGGAGCGACTGGCTGCCTAAGCGGCGGATCATTGACTAACCCACGCGGCGCACTCAGGCGCGCGGGTGGGAACGTCGTTGACCCACCCAAATCGGTGGGATAGAGTCCCTGCTCGGACCTTGCAGCGTCTCTCGGCCGCCCCAGGAATCGGAGGTAGATGATGAGCCAGCCTGATCGAAGCAAACTTCCGATCCGCCGGCAGCCGTTCAGCGGCGTGGCCAACAGGACGCTCGAGGGCTCGCAGCCGGACTGGGATTTGATCGGCCACGTCGATGCTCCCGACGGCGCGCCCAACGTCCTGCTGGTCCTGATCGACGATGCCGGCTTCGGCAACGCCGGGACCTTCGGGGGGCCGATCGACACGCCGAACTACACGCGGATGGCGAAGGAGGGCATCCGCTACAACCGCTTCCACGTCACGGCGCTCTGCTCGCCGACGCGGGCGGCGCTCCTGACGGGCCGCAACAGCCACGCGGTCGGATTTGGCTCGGTCGGCGAGTTCTCGACCGGGTTCCCCGGCTACACGGCGTTCGTTCCCGACGACTGCGTGCCGTTCCCGAGGATCCTGCGCGACAACGGCTACAGCACCGCCGCGTTCGGCAAGTGGCACCTGACGCCTGACGGCCAGCAGGGCCCCGCCGGCCCCTTCGACCGCTGGCCCGTCGGCTGGGGGTTCGACTACTTCTACGGGTTCCTCGGCGGCGGCTCGGGGCAGTGGGACCCGTGCCTGACCGAGAACCAGAAGATCATCGGCACCCCCGCCGCCTTCGACGACGAGGAGAACCCCTACTACCTGCCCGACGACATGGCCGACAAGACGATCGAGTGGCTGCACGCGATCCGCGGGCAGGACGCCAAGAAGCCGTTCTTCGCCTACTTCTCCACCGGCTGCAGCCATGCTCCGCACCACGTTTCCGAGGAGTGGGCCGCGAAGTACAAGGGCAAGTTCGACCAGGGCTGGGACAAGCTGCGCGAGGAGACGTTCGCCAGGCAGAAGGAGCTCGGCGTGATCCCCGCCGACGCCGAGCTGACGCCGCGCGACGATGCGTTCCCCGCCTGGGACGACGTCCCGGACAAGCTCAAGGCCTACTACGCCCGCCAGATGGAGGTCTACGCGGGCTACTCCGAGAACGCCGACTACAACGTCGGCCGCGTGATCGACGCGATCGACGAGCTGGGCGAGCTCGACAACACGCTCGTGCTCTGGATCTGGGGCGACAACGGCGCCAGCATGGAGGGCACGATCACCGGCTCCTTCAACGAGCTGACGATGCAGAACGGAATCCCGCTGACCGACGAGATGCAGCTGCAGCTCGCCGAGCGCTACGGCGGCATCGAGGCCTGGGGCAACCAGATGATGGCGCCCCACTACTCGGCCGCCTGGGCGTGGGCCGGCAACACCCCGTTCAAGTGGGGAAAGCAGGTGGGCTCGCACCTCGGCGGCACGCGCAACCCGCTCGTCGTCCACTGGCCCGAGCGGATCTCCGAAGACGGCGCGCTGAGGACGCACTTCACCCACGTCATCGACATCGGCCCGACGATCCTCGACATCGCGGGCATACCGATGCCGACGCACATCGACGGGATCGAGCAGCAGCCGATGCACGGCGTGACGTTCGCCGATTCGCTGACCGACGCCGACGCTCCCGAGCGCCACACCCAGCAGTACTTCGAGACGATCGGCAACCGCTCGATGTACAAGGACGGCTGGTGGCTCTCGATGAGGACCGCGCGCATCCCATGGGTCCTGACGCCCGACGCCCTGAAGCCCTACGCCCCGGGCGCCTGGGACCCCGACGCCGACCCCACCGAGCTCTACTACCTGCCCGACGACTTCACCCAGGCGAACGATCTCGCCGCGGAGCACCCCGAGAAGGTGCAGGAGCTGAAGGAGCTCTTCTGGCAGGAGGCCGAGAAGTACAACGTGCTGCCGCTGATGGCCCCGCTGGCGGGGTTCTTCGGCATGCTGCCGCCGCTCCCCGAGATCGCCAAGTACGAGTATCGCGGCGATGTCCAGAACGTCCTCTCGGGCATGATCCCGCGGATCTACAACCACTCCTACTCGATCAGCGCCGACCTCGTGATCCCGCCGGGCGGCGCCGAGGGCGTGATCGTCGCCGAGGCCGATCACATGGGCGGCTTCTCGCTCTTCGTCGACGGCGGCAAGCTGACCCACACCTACTCGATGATGGGCGTCTTCGTCTTCCGCCAGCAGGCCGAGGAGCCGCTGCCCGAGGGAGAGGTGACGGTGCGGATGGAGTTCGCCGCCGACTCGGCGAAGCCGGCCACCGGCGGCGAGGTCACGCTGTTCATCGACGACCGGCCGGTCGGTGAGGGCAAGATGGAGCACACGGTCCCGATCCGCTTCTCGGGCTATGCCGGGATGGACATCGGCCGCGACAACGGCGGCGTCGTCGACCTCTCCTACGAGGACCGCAAGCCGTTCGCCTTCACCGGCGACGATCAAGAAGGTCGTGTTCGACGTCAAGCCGCACCCGTCGGCGCGAGGAGAAGCACGAGCTGCACAAGACCGTCCACCACGGGCACACGGCGCATGCGCTGACGGCCTGAGATGGATGCGGTTGCGAGGAGGTTCCGATGAAGCTGCATGACACGATCGACGTCCTGATCGGCGGCTACCTGTCGAAGGAGGCCGCCGAGGAGGACTACAACGCGGTCCGCGACTGCGGCGGGCACCTGCAGGGCGCCGCCCTCGTCAGCAAGGACCTCGAGGGCAAGCTCGTCGGTCGAGGAGACCGACCACATGGTTCGCGAGGGGGCCGCGGGCCTCGGCGCCGTCGGCTTCGCAGTCGGGCTGTTCGCCCCGCCGCTGCTCGCCGCCACCGCGATCGGCGCCGCGATGGGCGCCGGCGCCGGCGGTCTGCTTCACCACAAGATCGCCGGCAAGATCGGGGAGCAGGCGGGCGAGACGATCCCGCTCGGCGGCGCCGGCCTGATCGTCGCCTACTCGCACTCCGAGGCCGACAAGGTCGAGCCCGCCGTGACGCGGGCCGTGCAGAAGACCGTCGGCGAGGCCGAGGGCAGCCACGTTCGAGGCGCTGAAAGGCGCGCTGGCCGACGCTCAGCAGAAGATGGCCGAAGGGGACGCCTGACGGGAGCCGCTGGTCGAGGGCAGAGTTCCAGCGACCGCATCGAACATGACCGCGCCGGATGCGCCTGCGGCCTTCCACCTGCTGGCGAAGCCGACGGGCGCGCAGTGCAACCTCGACTGCGACTACTGCTTCTTCCTCTCGAAGGAGATGCTCTATCCGGACTGCCGCTTCCGGATGTCGCGAGAGCACGCTCGAGACGTACCTGCGACAGCTGATCGAGGCGCACTCCCGCGTCCCCGAGGTGACGATCGCCTGGCAGGGCGGCGAGCCGACGCTGATGGGCCTCGACTTCTTCCGCCGCTCGGTCGAGCTGCGCAGAGCGCTACCTGCAGCCGGGCCAGCGGGCCCAGCACACGATCCAGACGAACGGCACCCGGCTCGACGCCGAATGGGCCGCCTTCTTCAAGGAGCACGACTTCCTGGTCGGGATCTCGATCGACGGGCCGAGGGAGATGCACGACGCCTACCGGGTCACCAGGGGCGGAAGGGGCTCCTTCGATCAGGTGATGCGCGGCCTCGATCACCTCCGAGCCGCGGGTGCGGACTGGAATGCGCTGACCACGATCCACGCCGCCAACGGCGACCACGGCCGCGAGGTCTACCGCTTCCTTCGCGACGAGTGCGGCGCTCGCTTCGTCCAGTTCATCCCCATCATCGAGCGGGTCGCGGAGGCGACCGAGGACGGCACCGTGCCCTGGACGTCATGGCGCGACCGGCCGCTCTACGTCCAGGAGGGAAGCCGCGTCACCGGGCGCTCGGTCACGGCCGAGCAGTACGGACGCTTCCTGATCGACGTCTTCGAGGAGTGGGTGCGGCGCGATGTCGGCGAGGTGTACGTGCAGATGTTCGACGTCGCCCTGGCCAACTGGGCGGAGAGCCGCCGAGTCTCTGCATCCACTCCGAGACCTGCGGCCACGCGCTGGCGCTGGAGCACAACGGCGACCTCTACTGCTGCGACCACTTCGTCGAGCCCGACTACAAGCTCGGCAACATCGCCGAACAGCACATGCTCGAGCTCGTCGACTCACCGCGCCAGCGGCAGTTCGGCCTCGACAAGCGCGACACGCTGCCCCAGTACTGCCTCGACTGCGACGTGCGCTTCGCCTGCCACGGCGGATGCCCGAAGGACCGGTTCATCTCCACCCCCGACGGCGAGCCCGGGCTGAACTACCTCTGCCCCGGCTACAAGGTCTTCTTCCATCACGTCGACGAGCCGATGCGGATCATGTGCGACCTGCTGAAGCAGGGCCGCGCGCCGGCCGAGATCACCGCAGCGATACGCGTCCCAGGACGCCGCGCGAGGGCGGAACGACCCCTGCACCTGCGGCAGCGGGCGCAAGTGGAAGCAGTGCCACGGCGTCTCGGCTGCTGCGCCCGCCTCCCATGTTTGAGACC
>CAWAFQ010000003.1:0-286302 GCA_963781345.1 uncultured Actinomycetes bacterium | reverse complement strand
ATGGCCAAACTCCCCAAGGACGACGTCATGCCGAAGCTGATGCGCTTCGAGGGCGTTCGCACGCAGCGCTACACCGAGATCTTTCTGATCGGCGGCAACGTGTTCAAGCTCGTTGGCGGGATCTACAACACGATCGGTCAACCAGCTCGAACGGAAACCGAGACACCTGTCCACAGGAGATCCTCGACGGCGTCAACGTCGAAGCTCTTACCAAGGAGTTCCACACGATCAGCGCGTTCGAACGGCCCGCGGCTGTGGTGCGTCGACTGGGTCGAGGTAATCGTCGGCGGCGAGCGTGATTTCAACGGCCTGAAGGCGCGGTGGGTGATGTGGCTCGACGTGCCGAAGGAGATGCGAAAGCACGAGAGCGTCGCCTACAAGTCGATCAGCGGCAAGCGCGACACCCAGATCGGCATGACAAGGGATCGCCGGTCTTCCTGCTCGACGATCCCGAGGGCAACACCTGGTGTATGAAGTCGGCGAGCCTGATCGTCGACCCCGATCAGACCTACGAGAGCCTCGCGGACCTGGGTGGACACCTAAAGCCGGCGGCGGGATGGAAGTTCCGGACTCGGGTCCTCGATCAGGATCTGGTCCTCACTTCCGACAACGGCGCCGTCAAGATCACCCAGGACGAGCTCGGGAACACCTACGACCGGGTCGGCGGCGCGTACAGCAACTACAAGCCCTGAGGAGGCGATCAGGGCAGGCGCCTCACCGACGTTCAGTGAACGCCGCCTCCGGCGCGGATCGCCAGGCACTTGGCGCCCGTGCCTATCCCCTGATCACCGCTTTCTGCACGTACGGCGACGTCGTCGCCGCCAGCAGTGAGCCGTAGGAGGGGAAGAACCCGAGCTCGTCTCCCACCTTGACCTCCTCGTCGGCCTCTTCCACGTCGAGGACCAGATGGTCGCTGCTGCCGCCCAGGACGATGATCCCGGGTCTTCCGGGGTGATGCCGTCGACGACCACGTCCTGGCGGCCGATGTTGCAGATGGCGCGCTTGCGGACGCCCCGGTCGACGAACTCGATCGTGGCCGCCGAAGGCGTCCTGGCCGCGGTGGCCGATGGGGATCGAGGGCTTGCGCTCCACCTCGACGACCTCGGCGACGATCCGGAACGTGTCCTGGCGGGTGCCCGGCCAGGGGCTGCGGTCGAGCACGTTGCGGCCGAGCGTGATCGCCTCGCCGATGCGGAAGTGGTTGATCTCCTTCGGCATCCCGCCGCTCGCCAGCAGGGGCAGGTTGGCGCTGTTGCCGCCCGAGAGCACGATCGAGCGGCAGGTCGGTGGCCTCGCGGCAGGCGTCGCGCAGGTCGACCAGCATCTGCATGTTCTCGGTCGTCGGGATGACGCCGCCGTAGCAGGCGAGGTTGCAGCCCAGGCCGACGACCTCGATGTTCGGGCAGCCGGCCGCCTCGCGGACGACCGCGACGACGCGGTCGGGCCAGACCCCCTCGCGCAGGTCGCCGAGGTCGACCATGACGATCACCTTGTGCGTTCGCTTCAGCAGCTCCGGCGGCGCGGAGAGCAGCTCGATCGTCTCCGACCGAGGAGTTGAGCGAGTAGTCGGCGCAGCGCACGACGTCCGACGACGCGGCTGGGGGTCGGCGATCGCAGCAGCATGAGCGGCAGCGTCAGGCCGGTGTTGGCGATCGACTGCAGGTTCGTGATGCGCGAGTCGGCGATCATGTCGGCGCCGGCGGCCTCGAGCGCGTGCAGGACCGCCGGATGCGCGCACGATCACCTTGGTCACGCACGCCACCTGGACGCCGTGCTCGCGGCACAGCTCGATGACCGCGCGCGCGTTCGTCTCGATCCGGTCCGTGTAGATCTCGAGTCGGGGAGTCCTGATGTACATCGGGCTCAGCTCTGTGCCTGCGTCGTGGACTCCGATCCGACCCAGTTGCGGAAGGTCGCCTGCACCTCGTCCGGATAGGCCTGGGCGAGCGTGCCGAGCGCCGAGAAGCGATAGTCGCGGTCGATCAGGACGTGGACCTCCGGCGGCGGCAGCAGGTGCCTGCCGGCGCCCGGGCAGACGCCGCGCAGGATCGCCTCCCCGCCGGGAACGCGCGTCAGCGCGCCGCCGGTGCCGACCAGCCATCTCGACCGCGGTCAGGTCCTTGCCCTTGACGACCTGCCGCCTTGCCGGTCGGCGTGTAGAGGTCGGTGACCGACGCCGGCGTGGCGCCGGATGGCCGGTCTCGACCGCCTGCTCGCACAGCCAGCGGGTCAGCTCGAGCTCCTGCTCGGTCGTCGGGATCGCCTTCAGGTCGGTCAGGCGCGCCTCCCACTGCCGGATCGCCGGCGAGCTCGACGATGTTGCGGGCGTTGACGTAGACGCCCAGGTCCCCCTCGACCGTGCGCTTGGCGCGGGGCTCGGGCTCGACCATCTTGGAGCGTCCACTCGGGGCTCCCGTCCGTGACGGTGTGGACGTCGGTGGTGGCGCCGCCGACGTCGAAGACGAGGCAGTCGCCGACCGCCTCGGCGAACAGCTCGGCGCCGCGCAGCACCGCGCCGGGCGTGGGCAGGATGCTCCCGCGGGTCAGCTCCTGCAGACGCTGCCATGCCCGGCGCGTGGACGATGTGGCGGTTGAAGGCCTCGTGGATCACGCGGCGGACGGGCTCGATGTTGAGCACGTCGACCTCGGGAAAGACGTTGTCGGTCAACACCGTCTCGACGCCGCCGCTCTCCAATGATCTTGCGCACCTGCTCGCGGATGGCCGCGTTGCCCGCATAGAGAACCGGAACGTTCAGCTCGAGCGTCGCAAGCCGCTCGGCGTTGCGCAGGATCGGTCCCTGCTCGCCGAAGTCGACTCCGCCCGCGAGCAGGACGAGGTTGGGCCGGATGGACCGGATCTCGCTCGAGGTCGGAGTCGCTCAGCGTCGCCGACGGTGACCAGCTTGACGATCGCGCCCGCGCCCAGCGCCGCCTCGCGCGCCGCCCGCGCCGTCATGCCGTACGTCAGCCCGTGGACGGTCATGCGCAGCCCGCCGGCCGCCGAGCTGTTGACGATAGATCTCGCGGCGTCGCCGACCTCCAGCCCGGACGTGGCCCGCAGGTCGGCGATCGCCTCGTCGACGCCGACGCCGACGTCGCCCGTGGCGACGCTGGTGGGCGCGAACCCCTGGGCCAGGTGCTCGAAGCGCGCCTTCCCGCGTTCGCCGGAACCCGTTGGCCTTGGTGATCGTGGAGCCGACCTCGATCGTCAGGATCGCGACTCATCGACGCTCAGATCACGCCGCGCGCCCGGAGGTGCCTGACCATCGCGTCCACCACCTGGATGCCCTTGGTGCCGCGGCCGAAGGTGGCGTCCAGGCCGGTCTCGGCGGCCATCTCGGGTGTCACCTGCGTGCCGCCGGCGATCAGCATGACCTTGTCGCGGATGCCCTTCTCCCGGCAGAGCTCCGCCAGCTGCGTCATCTGGGTGCGGTGTATGTCGTTGTGGCTGATGATCGTCGACATGAGGATCGCGTGCGCGCCGGTCTCGATGGCCGCGTCGATCAGCTTGCTCGAGCGGGACGGACGTGCCCAGGTAGAGGTGCTTGACGCCGTACTTCTCGATCCCGCCGTGCTTGATGTCGAGGATCTCGCGCAGTCCGACGCTGTGCTCGTCCTCTCCGACCGTGGCCGTGACGACCTTCAGCCCGACCTGCTTGACCGCCGCCCGCAGCTCCTCCTCCGGCAGCAGCTCGTCCTTGGGCGGGATCTTCAGGGTGGTCTTCTCGATGTCGAAGTCCACCTTGCCCTTGACCTCCACGAAGCAGCCTTCGGCCGGGTGCAGGACCATCAGGTTGATGACCTCGGGCTCGGCGAGGCCCATCCGGCGCGCGATCTCCAGGGCGGCCTCGTGCGCGAACTCCTCGCTCTCGGGGACCATCAGCTGCAGCAGCACGGTGCCGTCGCCGGCCCATTCCGCCTCGGGCCGGATCATGCCGCCCTTGCGGTAGGGCAGGGTCTGCTCCAGGCGGCGGTCGACCGAGTCCTCCGGGTCGAGCTCGTCGATGTAGACGATCTTCTCCGGGTCGCACAGCGTGCAGCCGCCGACCGGATCGCAGGGCTTGTCCAGGCCGGCCGGCAGGTGGTTGTCGCCGAAGTGCGCGCACACCGGGGCCATGTAGTCGGGATCGCGGGGGACGATGGTGTTGGCGCCGACTCCGCTCTCGCCGTCGCGGGCGATGCCGTCGCCGTTGCGCTCGGGATACTTGGCGGAGTCGACGAAGAAGCCCTGCTCGACGGCGGCGAAGTAGCCGCCGACCTCGATCACCTCCTCCAGGAAGGCGACCGCGCGCTCCTTGATGTCGCGCACCATCTCGCCCAGCGGGCCGTCGGTCTTGATCGCCAGCAGCTCCTTGACGCCGTCCAGCGCCGCCCAGGTCTGCTTGACGGTCTGGACGCCGCGGATGTTGTTGTAGTGCCAGGGCACGTTGCGGCCCTCGTCGGGCGTGATCGTGCTCTGGACGTCGGCGCTGGTGAGCATCGAGATCAGGGTGTCGATGGTGTGGGTGCGGATCGCCTCCTCGACGTCGGCCTCGATGTAGCGGGTGTTCTGCTGGGCGCGCATCTTGTAGTCGGAGAAGAAGTCGCGCAGCGCCACGGCGTAGGGCAGGTCGTACCAGAGCTTCGGCGCCGGGGCGGCGATCGGGCGGCACGGTCGAGAGGCCGATCAGGTCCTTGGGCATGCCGACGGCGACCGAGAAGGCGCAGTTGATGCCGTGCTGGACCATCAGCTCGGGCATCACCAGCCAGCCGGCCTTGGCGGTGGCGTTCGCGTTGTGGGCGCCGTCGATCTGGAAGATCTCGGCGCCGGCCATCACGTGCTTCGCCTCGGCCGCGTCGACGAAGGAGCGGTACATGTCGACGTTGCGGTAGAGCACGTTGTACTGGGGGTCCTGGTGGGCGCCGTTGACGCCTTCCTCGGCGAACAGCACGGCGACCTCGGGGCCGGCCACCCCGGAGACGTAGCTGTGGAAGTTGAGCGGGCGGCCGACCTCCGCCTCGATCAGGTCGCACGCCTTGCGCCTGGCCCGGATCTGCTTGCGCGTGATCGGGACGCCGCCGATGCCCTCGGGCGTGCCCTCCATCAGGCCGTCGATGTGGCTCTGGCCGGTGGTGCGGATCACCATCAGGTGGTCCGCGCCGTGCCAGGCCGCCATCCGCATCCGGCGCAGGTCGTCCTCGAAGCGCCCCGAGGCGATCTCGGTGCTGACCACGCAGCTGGGCTGAGGGTCGACGTCCTCGAAGTACTTCGCCGCCGGCAGCCGGATGCTGCGCTCCAGCGGCTCGGACATGTCGCGGTAGTGGAAGGGCCCCATCTCGACGCCCTCGGCAGGCACCAGGCGCCAGGTCCACCCCTTGCGAGGCGGGCGGTAGCTCTCGAGGTCTTCGAGAATCGTCTCGATGTCCAGCTTCTCGTGCGGGCGAAGCGCGGCGTGCCGCTATCCGGCTCCTGTCCGTCGCGTCATCGCGGGCTCCCTTCGGTCGCCAGGCCATCGAGAACGCCCGCGTCCTCGAGGATCGCCGCCGCCGCGCCCCGGACGTCGGTGCCCTGGCGCTCGGCGACGTCGAGCACGACGTGCCCGGCGCCCTTGCCGAGCAGCCCGGCCTGGTGGATCCGCTCGACCACGCCGTGCGCGCTGATGCTGTCGATGCCCATGCGCAGCAGAACGGAGCGCTCGATCGAGGGCGAGGTGTGGGTGCGCGCCAGCTCGACGATCGGCTCCACCACCTGGTCGCACAGCTCCCAGAAGCGCGCCTTCAGCTGCGCGTCGGTCAGCTGCTCGCAGCTCGCTGCGGCGTTGCTCGAAGCGGGCGATGCGGTCATCGGTCATCAGGTCGCCTCCTTGGTCGGGCGGCGTGCTCGCGCACCCACTTGGCATCCGTGTTGAGGTCCGCGGCCAGGAAGCGCACATCGTGCCTCCGTCCACCGCTCCACGGGATGTCTGCGGGCGGCGTTGCGGAGATAGCTCGACCGCAGCCGCCCGATGTCCTGGACCTTGCCCTCCACCTGCTCCAGCGTCTCCGGGATGACGATCGCCTTCCCGGCACGTTGTCCCTGGGGTCGCCACGCCGCACCTCGATGCCATTGTCGCGAGCGAAGGCGAGCTGGCTGTTGTGGTGCTTGCCGGCGCCGGTGTACTCGGTCTCCTGCACGACCACGATCTGGTCGCGGTCCATCTGGCGGGCCAGCGTCACAGCGGCGGTCAGGCTCGTGTTGCCGGCCGGGCCGCGCTCCAGGCCTTCGAGCTTGGTCAGCAGCTCGGTGACGTAGAAGACCTCGCCCTGGCTGACGAGCTGGTACTCGTCCATGTAGCGCAGGGGGCGGGCGGCGTTGCGGGGCACGTCGACGCGGTCGGGCCAGGTGGCGAACGGCACCCCGAAGCCCGGTGTGGCCGGTGGTGAACGACTTGCGATTGAAGTCGCGGTCAGACGCCATGTGCAGGCCGCCCAGGTCGACCGAGCAGGCGACGATGCGGGTCCCTCGCGCATCCTGCGGCCAGCAGGCCGCGCGCCGTGCCGGTCAGATTCCCGCCGCCCGCGTGGGTGATGACGACCGCGTCGGGATCCCTGTCGTAGCGGTCGCGCACCTCGGCGGCGATCTCGAGTCCCAGCGTCTCGACGCCGCGGATGCCGAACGGGGAGTAGAGGCTGGCGTTGAAGAAGCCGGTCTCCTCCAACGTGCGCAGCAGCATGTAGAACAGCTCGGGCCCGACGCTCATCCTCAGCACCTCGGCGCCGTAGGCCTCGCAGGCGCGGCTCTTCTCCACGATCTCGGGCTGGCCGATTCCGTGCGAGTCGAAGACCTCCTGGACGATGATGCACTTCAGCCCGCGCTGGGCGGCCTGCGAGGCGACCGCTGCCCCGTAGTTGCCGCTGGTGGCGGCGATCATGCCCTTGTAGCCCTTGCGGGCCGCCTCGTAGGCGCTGATCGAGGCCCGCCGGGCCTTGAAGCTGCCCGAGGCGTTGGCCGCCTCGTCCTTGAGCAGGATCGTCGCCCCCTTGCCCGGCTCGCAACGCCGGCGCACGGCTTCCGTGAGGTTGCGCAGCTCGAACAGCGGCGTGTTGCCGACCTTCGTCTCGCGCCTGGATGCGGGCGATGTCGGCGTGGCTGTAGCCCGTCTCAGCCATCATGCGCTCGTAGTCGAACGCGATCGGGCTCTCGATGAAATCGTCGTAGTCGATACCCAACGACGCCTTCATGATCTCGTTGCTCCGCGCCATGACGGCTGCGTAGGAGCTGCTCGGCGGCGCTCATCGCCCGCCCTCCCGATCGAGTCCGATCTCGAGCAGCTCCGGCACGGTCGCGCCGAAGCTGTGCTCGTAGCTCGGGTTGACTGTCTTCAGCGACCCCCGCAGCTCGCGGCCGATCAGCGTGCGCACGCGCGCCTCGGCCCCGATCGCGGCATCCTCGAGCAGGAAACCGGACACGCGCAGCACGTAGGGCAGTTGCCGTGTGTCCTCCGGGAGGTTGGGGGCGCGTTCGCCGGGCTCCAGCACCCGCCGCTCGATCTCAACCCAGGTGCCGGCGCTCACCGTGCTCATGATCGACCTCAAGTTCTCCGCACGTAGGCGCTCTCGCCCATCAGCGCGGCCGGCACGGGCAGGTCGATCATGCGCTTGAGCCCCGGCGAGGCGGCAACGAGATGCGGGATCACGTTGACGGCGATGCCCATCGTCGCCTGCCCGCCTGCGATCTCGGGCCTGATCGCCATATGGACCTCGGGCTCGCCGTGGACGTGGATGTAGTCCCCGGTGTCCTGGCCCTCTGCCTGCGGATGGATCTGCTGCGGATGCACGAGTCGGACGACCTCCAGGTCGTCGCGGAACCCGACGCCGACGTGCTCGCAGCCCGCCACCATCCCCGGCTCCACCGTGACGTGCGGCGTCTCACGCCGAACGCTGCTGATGATCGGCTCGCGGGTCTCCTCGACCCGGTCGACACCCAGGCCGATCGCCTCGCTGATCATGTGGATCGACTCGGGGAAGCCCACATGCCCGACGATGGAGCCGTCGGCGACCCCGGCCCGAAACGCCTCCGGTGTGAGGCCGACGCCTTGCGACGCCATCACGGTCTGCCCGTATGGGCTCAGGTCGTTCACGCGCGAAGCCTCGACGCGCTCGACGGAGTGGCAGCCGGCGGTCAGGGTCACCACCAGCAGGTCGAGCACGAAGCCGGGGTTCACACCCGTGCCCAGCACAGAGACGCCGCTGGCCTTGGCCAGCGCGTCGATCTCGGCAGCCAGTTCCGGGCTCTGGGCCTCAACGTCCGCCATCTCCTCGGCGATCGAGACGCAGTTGACACCCGCGCCGATCGCCGTCTGCAGGTCGGGCATCTGATCCCGCGCCCAGGAAGTCGAGGCGAGCATGACGACATCAACCCGCGCGGCGTCGAGGACTGTCTCGGGCTCGTCGGTGACACTGACTCCCAAATGCCGGCCAACGCCGAGCACGTCACCGAGGTCCCTCCCCGCGAGCTCGCTACGACGCGAGATCGCGCCCACGAGCGCCAAGCCCGGCTTGCTGAGCACGAGACGGGCCATGCCACTGCCCATCGCCCCGAGCCCCCACTGGACCACGCGGATGGGCTCTCTCACATGATCTCCCGGACCGGACTTGCCGAGCATAGATTGCGAGTGCCAGCGCGGCGGCGCTGACCTTGTCGGGCGACCTGCGGCCCGCTCGGCGCCGCGCGCTGGGACCCGACGGCATAACGCTCGACGGCACTGGGAATGGAGTCGGAAGCCGGACGCATGAAGGCATCGCGCACTCTATGCGGTCGGCTCGGGTTCGATGCTCCGGCGCCTGTCCATGGTCTGAACGCCTCGGGAGAGTGGGCTTCTCGAACTCGTGGCACCAAAGCGAGCAAATCTCACCTGGTCCCAGCGAGCCGACGTAGCTTGATCAGGCGCCGTCGCGTCCGACCGATGAGCCTCGCGGCAGCTCATGACCCGAAGGTTGCGGGTTTGAGTCCCGCCCCCGATTCGAACCCGCGACGCCTCACCAAGCCCTCGTGGTACCACTTTGGTACCGGATGCATCGTCCGATCTGTCCAGATCGTCCCGCCACGGGGACGCAGGGGACGCCTGCGGACACATAGAGCACCGACGTCCCTCGGCTGGGGGCCGAGCGGTCGCTGGTTCAAATCCAGTCGCCCCGACTAGTTCAGTCTCCCCGTCAAACCGCGACAAACCGCGACACGGCGGGGAAACCGCCACCTGGGGCCCGGATCCGCAGGCACGGCGGCTTACGCCTGGGAATCCCCGCCTCGCTGAGATTCGGTAGCTGATCGGTAGCAAGCAGGGTGGTAGCTGGGGGCGCAATCGGTAGCAGCGACATGGCGGCGGGTCGGGTGAGCATTCTCCGATGGAGAAGTGCCCCGGCCTGGCTGCGCCCCATATCTCCTACGCGGCTGGGCAAGGGCTGGCCTCGGTACGCAGGGGGTTGCAGCCCGGGACCCGCCGATGTAAGCTGACTTCAAGGTCAATTGGGGGGCGCTGAACGAGTGATCCGGGGAGGCTCATTCGCCATATCGCTTTCCGGGGGGAGGATGCGGCGTGAGGATCACTGGACCGAATGGACTCATCTCGCGGGACGGGTACGCGCAAATCGTCCTTGCCATCGCTCTATCGGCGGTTGGGCTCTTGGCAGTCATCCTCAGCAGTTCCTCAAAGGCCGCCACTGGCGTTATTTGCGACGGTCACGCTGCGACCATTGTCGGAACGTCGGGTAGAGATACCCTCAGGGGAACGCCCGGTCCCGACGTGATCAACGGGCGTGGCGGCAGGGACTTGATCTTCGGCAAGGGTGGCCGTGACCGCCTCTGTGGCAGCGGCGACGACGACATCATCTTCGGCGGCAAGTCCGATCTTAGCCCGGGCAGCGGCAACGACCGGCTGTTCGGTGGAAGCGGCGACGACGCCCTTGCCGGCGAAGACGGGAGTGATGATCTGTTCGGATTCAACGGCGAGGATCGCCTGGTCGGCGGCGACCAGGCCGATCTCCTCAAGGGTGGCGGCGAGGACGACGCACTATTCGGTGACGAGGGAAATGACAGCCTCGACGGCGGGGAAAACAGCGACGCCTGCGACGGCGGTTCTGGGCGGAACACCGAAGTGCGTTGCGAACCGGCGGATGTCTCGGTGCGGGTGGTCGGACCCCTGAGGGCATCGGACGGAGCGGTCATCCGGTACAAAGTGATCGTCAAGAACCACGGCCCCGCAGAACTCCTCGACTACAAGCTCGACGTGGAGACGGACAATGTTGAATTGGCGTGCGAGAATCATTTCGAGGACGGCGTCCAATTCGTCGATGACCGCCTGAACGCTGGCCGTTCCCGTGAACGTTTCTTCCGGGTCACCTGCGACCGGGAGTCCCCGATCCCAGGTCAAAACAGGCTCCAAGCCAGCGTCTTTGGAGGCACACCAAGTGATCGCGTTGCGGGTAACAACAAGGACGAGGTAACCACGACGGTCGAGTAGCCAAGGGCACCGTAGGGCTTATTCGGTTGGGTGCGGATTGCAGACGGCTACCGTTGCGAATTTGTTGAGATTCCCAGCGGCTAGCTCGCCCTGAGGAACCTCGCCCGCGCCTACTCCCGCAGCCCGGCGGCTTCGAGGGCCTGCTGCTTCGAGGTGAACGTTCGTGCGCGGTCGACCTTTCCGTTCCGCACCTCATAAAGCCACGTTACGCGGGCGTCGAGCGGAGCCCCGCTGCCCCGGCCTCTCCCCCGGTACGCGATCACCGCAACTACGAGGTCCCCGCCTGCGTCGATGACCTCAACCGGTTCGAAGCTCAAATCAATCCAGGCCTGGGTGAACTGCTCGACTGCCTCAGCCACGCCTTCCCAGCCCACGTGAACCCCAGCGTCTGGCTGCTCGGGAAAGTCCTCCCAGACACAGTCCTCGGCCCAGAAATCGAGGGTCGCTTCGAAACCCCTGCTGATGTAGGCCTCCCAGGCCCGCCGCACGATCTCGACGTTCTCCTGCGACATCGCCTACTCCTCGAACCCGGCGGCTTCGAGGGCTTCATTCCACGTGGGGAAGCCCTGGACTCGGAGGATCTTGCCGTCTCTCACCACGAAGTGGATGGCGAACTCTTGGTCGAACTCAACCTGGCTGGCATCTCCCCTCAATCGGGCGCGGCCCAGCCAAAGAATCGAGTCCCCAAGATCCCGAACCTCGCTTTCCTCCATGTGAAACAGCTCCCAGGTCTCCCAAGTCGCAGCGAACCCGCCGGAGACCTCCTCGCGGCCCCGGTAGACGGCGCGTTCCACGGCGGCAGGACCGCCCGGCTTCCATTCGATCTCGGGATCGAATCTCTCGGTCAGGCTCACCAGGTCCCGCCGGTTGAAGGCTCCTATCAACTGCCTCGCGACCTCCACGTTCTCCTGCGACATCGCCTACCCCTCAAGCCCGGCGGCTCGGAGGGCTTCGGCATGGTCGTCGTAGGCGATGTGCCTGACGAACTTTCCGTCGCTCAGAGTGGAGACCGTGGTGAAGAGAAGCTCGCGGGTGGCCCCGCTGCCCCGGCCTCGACCCACGCCGTGATTTACCAACACGACGCAATCATCGCCCGCGTCGATGAACTCTTCCGCCTCGAAACGCAAAACCTCCGACATCGCCTACTCCGACAGCCCGGCGGCTTCGAGGGCTTCGTTGGGGTCGCGGAAGAACTCAATGCGGGCGATCTTTCCGTCGGTGATGGTGTACACGCCCGCCAGCGGCATGTCGACTTCGATCTCGCTTTCGCGTCCCGTGGCGACCCACCGCAAGTTCACCACTACGAGGTCGCCCGTAGTACGCAGGGCGTCGATTTCGAGCCTCTGCTCGTGCCATGGCTCAAGGAGCATGAGCACTCGTTCAAGCCAAGCCTCATTGCCGTCGACCGGCTGGGCCTCGGGCCAGTCGGGCCAGTCTTTCATCGGGATGACAACCATGTCGGAGTGGTGCAGGGCCTCCCAGCTCTCCCAGTCCCGGCTGTTGAAGTCGTCGAAGGTTCGGCGAATCAATTCGACGTTCTCCTCCGACATCGCCTACTCCGAAGCCCGGCGGCTTCGAGGGCTTCCTCCCTGTTTCGGAAGGTCTGCTCCCTCACCACCAACCCGTTCTTGAAGGTCTGGATGAATGCGATCTGGTCATTCAGGGCGATCTGGCTGGCGGTCCCGGCTCCGCCAACTTGGACCACCGTGATCACCTTGTCTCCAGCGTCGATCAGTTCTAGGGGGGTAACGGTGTAGCCGGACTGGTTTGCCTGATTCTCCTCGTAGAGCGAGCGCATGGCCTCCTTGCCCTGGTGGGTGCCCAGCAGGAGCGTCTCGAACTCCACTTCTGGGTCATACAGGTCCAGCCAGGCGTCCAGGTCGCCACGGTTATGCGCGGCGAATGCCGCCTTCACCTTCTCCACGTTCTCCTGCGACATCGCCTACTCCTTAAGCCCGGCGGCTTCGAGCGCCTGGGCCTCGGCAGGGCAAACGCGCCACCAGATGGCCTTCCTGTTGCGCCACTCGATGACCACCCAGGAGGTCTGCTCGGTGGGCGCGTCGCTCTTCGTGCCCTGCCCGTTCATCCGCACCCGCGCAACGGTCATGTCTCCAAATTCTCGTATCTCGTCGCACTCCAGTCTGAAATCGGGGAAGACGTCGAACAGGTTCTCCCACCAGCGCCGGACCCCGCCGTAGCCGCGATAGGAGCCGCCGCCGTCCACCTCCAGGGTGCGCGGGATGAACTCCACGCCGGGGTCGGTGAGCGCGAGGATGGCATCGAGGTCGCGCCGGTTGAGGGCGTCTTGGACTCGGTATGACCAGCTCGATGTTCTCCTCCGACATCGCCTGCGCAGTATCGCCCCTCGGGGACGCCTTGCCAACAAGCGGCGTAGGGGAGGGATCAGACTTCCGCCAGCTGATCGGCGGCGGAGCAGGGGACGCAGCCATGCGACCTGACCGGCCTCAGGCGTCATGACGGGCCTCCTCCGGCCTGCTGCTGGCGCTCCTGGTGGCATCCCCTTCGCGGGTCGGGGCGTGGCGCTGTCGTTGCCAGCGCACCTGCGGGATAGCCCGACAGATCGCAACAGAGCGGCGGGAATCACCGCGTCCTCGCCATTGCGTGGGATAGTTGTCTTCGACGCTGCCAACAACTAGGGGGGCTGCAGCCAGTGAGTCGGATCAGAGGACATCTGAGCTTCGCCAACGTCGTCTCAGTGCTGGCGCTCTTCATCGCCCTCGGCGGCGGCGCCTATGCCGCCGTGCTGGCCAACAACTCGGTCACCTCCAAGACCATCAAGAACGGCGCGGTCAAGTCTCAAGACGTCAAGGACCACGGCCTCGCCGCGAAGGACATCAAGGTCGGCGGCCTTCCCGACGCTACCTCGGGAGCGCAGAAGAGTTCCAGCAGCACCTGCAGCCTCCCCACCAACGACTTCAATCCCTGCGTGGACATTCAGCTCAATCTGACCCATCCCGCCAAGGTCTTTGCCACCGGCGATGGCGTTGCCGATTCGGGGGCAGCTGCTGACGTCGGCGTCGTTACCTGTGCGCTGTTCGCGGACGGCAACCCGTTCTCTTCCGAAACCGACGAGCGGGTGGAGTTCGCGGATGCTCAGCTCTCGATCACGGGTGTCAGCCAGAAGCTGGGGCCCGGCGCTCACGCAATCGAGTTCGACTGCCACGGACAGGGCAATGGGGTCTCTCCACGGGTTTCGGCCCTAGCCTCTCGGCCATAGTCCTCGGGGCGAACTGAGCCGACCGGTCGGAAGGTCGCTCGGGGCACGCCGTTGCCAGGGTGCATCTCAGCGTCCTGCCCGGCTCACCACTGCACCGCTAGCCCACGACTGGCAGATCCACCGCCCGCCGCCGAGGTCGACGCCGCCTGTTGCCGCCGCGACGCCGCAAGGGGTCGGGCTCCAGGCGCTTGCTGACCGAGCGCCTGCGGCCAACGACGCGTCCTGACCGCCCTGCTCCGGCCTGCTGCTGGCGTTCCTGGTTGCCATCCCCCCTCGGCGTCCTGACGTGGCGGTACGCGGGCGGGCGAGCGTGGGGCGAGGCGCGGCAGACGAGGGCGCTACTCCGACAGCCCGGCGGCTTCGAGGGCCTGCTCGCGGGTCTCGAACAGACGGAAGCGGACCACCTTCGAGTCCTTCAGCTCCCAGACGCCGAAGAAGTCGCGCTCGATTCTGTCGCCGCTGCCCCGACCCGTTCCACCTTGCCGGGAAGACAAGGAGCACCGCATCGCCCGCGTCAATGCAGTCGATGGTCTCGATCTCGTAGTCGTCCCAGGGAGTGAGCCAGTCACGGAAGAACCGCTGCACTCCCTGATGACCGTGGTAGACGCCCGCCGAGGGCATCCCGCTTGCCGATGTATCCCAGACAATTTCTGGATCGAAGTAGTTGCGCGTCACGCGGTCTCCTGCCGCGAAGCGCCGAGTGAACTCTTTGACGACCTCCACGTTCTCCTCCGACATCGCCTACTCCCGCAGCCCGGCGGCTTCGAGGGCTTCATCCCAGCTGCCGAAGAGGCGCGAGCGGATGATCTTGTTGCCACGGACCGTGTGCACCAGGCCCAGTTCGCGGTCGACGGCAACTCCGCTGCTTCGGCCACGACCACGCTCGGCGACGAGGACGACGACGTCGTCCCCTGCATCGATGTATCTCTCCACTTCACCCGTGTAGTCGTTCCACATGCCGAGCCAACTCTCGACCGCCCCCCGCACACTTGCCTTGCCGCGATATACCGCCGCGTCCGGTCCGAGGCCTTCCGTCTCCTCCCACTCGATTTCGGAATCGAGCGACTCGAACGCGGCATCAAGATCGCCGCGCTGGCCTGCTTCCACCGACTTCCGCACGACTTCCACGTTCTCCTCCGACATCGCCTACTCCGAGAGCCCGGCGGCTTCGAGGGCTTCCGCCTGGTTCAGGTGGAGCTTGACTCGGACGATCAGGCCGTCGCTGAACGTGTTGACGAGCGCGTAGTTCTCCAAGGCCACCTCGATGCCGGTGGAGCGCCCGCGCAGCCTCTGGTCGATCAACATGACCACTTGGTCGCCGCCGTCGACCAGCTCGTAATCGAAGTCACTGGTCTCCCACGCTTCGAGGAACGCCTGCCACCAACCGCGCATGGCCTCCTTGCCCTGAACATGCCCGGCGAGGTCCGGAAGGGGAAGCTCAGAGGCATCCCACTCGATCTCCTGGCCCCAATACGCCGAGATCCGCGAAAGCATCGCCTCCCTGTCGGACTCGCTTGTGTTGGCGATGAAGTCCTCGTTGGACTTCCGGATGATCTCGACGTTCTCCTGCGACATCGCCTACTCCTCAAGCCCGGCGGCTTCGAGGGTCGGCCTCAACAGACCGCGCTGATCATGAACGACGTGTCAACGGCGAAGTCGATTTCGACTTCCTCGGCGGTGCCGGTGTTCATGTAGACCGGCTGGGAGGTATCGATCTGCCGTTTTTGGGGTGCCGGGCGGATCGCCAAACCCGCTCGTTCCATGCACCACGCACGTTGCGACGCTGCGGTTGAAGGTGACGACATAGACGCCAGCAAAGCCACTCTCGCTCACCCCGGTGACCCCGGTCCCGTAGTCGACGCTCGCATTCGCGGCGTCCCCGTTATCGCGTATGTAGGCATAAAGGTTCGTGGGGCCCGCTGGAAGCTGACCGGCGGCGAAGTCCTCACCCAAAAGCGAGCCGTTCGCCACTTCCGGCGACTTCACCGCGTTGTCGGCGAGATCGGAATTCTTGACGGCGTTCTTCTTGATCTGCTCTGAGCCGACGCTGTTCTTCTTCAGCTGGGTCGCCGCGTAGGCACCGCCTCCAAGCACAGAACAGGCAGAGTGTCGAGATCACGTTGGCGTAGCTGAGATGCGGACGGAGCCTGCCCATCGAGAAGTCCTCCCTGTTCGGTCGTTGCCCACCCTACCCCTTGGGCTGCGGGCGGGACAAGATCCGCGACATCGCCTGCGCAGTATCGCCCCTCGGGGACGCCTCGCCAATAAGGGGCATACGGGAGGGATCCGACCTCCGTCAGCTGATCGGCGGCGGAGCGGGGGAGGCAGCCCTGCGACCTGACCGGCCTCAGGCCCTCTGACGCGCCTCCTGCGCGCTCCTCATCTCTCAACGTCAGCCAGGCGAGCGATGGCACTGACGTACGCGATGTGGCCGAAGAAATTCCCGGCTTCGACTCGAGCGTGGGCCTCCGCCTTCAGCCCTTCGGCGGTGGCAGCGCCGATCCCACCTTCGGCGACCAGCGCGTCGGCGCCCCGCTCGACCAGCGTCAGCATGTAATCCGGGTCCGTCGTCTGTACAAAGGAGTGGCCGCACAGCCGGGTTTCGCCGAATCCCGCGTCGCGCAGAAGGGCGCCCAGCCGCCGCATCAGCCAGGGGTCGTGCACCAGGGCCCGCATCGCGGCGTCGATGCAGGTCTGCAACGGATCGCCGGGTCCCGTTGCGGCCGTAGTAGTCGCGTAATCGCCGTCGAATACGGCGAGCCGACCCCCTGCTCCAAGCACCCTGCTCGCCTCGGCAACGGCGATCCTGCAATCAGGCACATGGCAGAGTGTTGTGTGGAAGACGACTGCGTCGAAGAGGCCGTCGTCGAATTCGAGCCGTCGGCCGTCGCCGACGATGAACTCCAACTTCCCGGCGCCGGAGAGCTTGCGTGCTCGTTCGATGAACAATGCACTCGGATCGAGCCCGACGACCTCCGCAGCATCCGGCAGCGTGGCCAGGTAACGGCAGACCGCTCCGGTTCCGCAACCGACTTCCAGTACCCGAGCGCCGCTCGGCAGATCCAACTCTGCGGTGTAGCTCTCGAGCATCGAGCGCTGCTGGGGGTCCCCGGCGCGCAACTCCAGCACGGCTGCAAGCCGCTCCTGCAGTTCCGGATCAGCCTCTGTGATCGCCGCATATGTATCCGCCAACGGGTCCCACCTTTCGAATCGCCTGTTGATCAGGGCTATCGGATGCCCCGGAGAGCGCAGCATGCGTTGTGCCCAGAGCTCAATGTTCTTCCGCGATATCGCCTGCCCAGTATCGCCCCTCGGGGACGCCTTGCCAACAAGCGGCGTACGGGAGGTTCCGGCCTCCGCCAGCTGATCGGCGGCGATGAAGGCGAGCGGGGGAGGCAGCCCTTCGACCCGACCGGCCTCAGGCGTCCTGACAGCCCTCCTGCGGCCTGCTGCTGGCATCCCCTTCGCGGGTCGGGGCGTGGTGTGGTCGTGGGCGGTGACCTTTGCCTGCCTAGCGGTTACCTCGCAGGTAGGCGGGTATCTGCTGGCGGACCATGTTCACCAGGTTGCCCAGCGCGACGTTCCCGCCGGCAGAGTGAAGGCCCCAGGTTGGATCCGGTAGCTCAAGGAGGGTCGGCGCTCCGCCGAGGCCAGAGACCTGAAGCACAGCTTCGGCCAAGAGCGCAGGACTTCGCGGCGTCGCCGAGCCTCTCCCGTGGTTAGCAGGCGAGGTAACTCAGTGAGCAATTCTCAGCCGAACTCAGGGCACCTCAGCGAAGGTCACCGTGCCTGGTCGACCTCCCTGGCCGCAGGTTTCCCTCCCCCTACCGGCAGGAGCAGAGGGACCAGCAAGGCTCGGGCCGGGCAGTGTAGGCTGCGGCTGCGTGCGTAGGGAACGCCAACTGGAAACTCTCGGGATTGCCGCTGCCTTCGTCGTGGCGTTCGCCTTTTTCGCGGTCTCTGCGGCGGCAGATACGCTGGTATTTAGGAAGGGGGCGGTCGGCACCTCCTATCTTCAGGAGCCACCTCATCGGACCGGAGCTGCAGGATCCTGCTTCTACCTCGATCGCCAGGAAAGATTCCTCAGCGCCATTGGAGCCGATGCCCCGGTTGCATTCGCACGGAATCGGAGCAGAGGACGAGATTTCCAGAAGATCGCCTGGCAGGCCGTTCTTCAACAGGCCTTTGGCAACCACCCGTGGAGGACGGTGTATCGCTGGTCTGCACGGACAGCAACAGCCTCGGATCGTCAGCCCGCCAAGTTCAGCAGCATTGAGCCTCTGACCATCAGGGGATTCGCACGTGGCTCGTATTCCCGGTTCCGCGTGCGTCAACACCTGTATTGGCTTACTCCTGGTCACCCTCGCTACTTTGAGGGACAGGTAATCCGCCAAGTTGATCGCTACGAACCCAGTAGTGGGCAGGCAGTGGTGGGCCCCGATGAGCACTACTGCTACTGGCGCATCTAGGGCTAAGCCGGGCCTAATGCTCCGTGGTAGCAGCCGAGGTAACTCAATGAGCGAACGTGAGCCGAACTCAGAGCACCTCAGCGAATGTGTCCTTGCCTGAGCGACCTCCCCCGACCGCGAAGGCTGAGGTTGTGGTCCGGGCGGTCGCGGGTTCGAGTCCCGTCGCTCACCTTCACGAAGGCCTGGCGTGGCGCGGTCGTTGCCAGCGCATCTCGGGGACTACCTCGACGAGGAGGCCAACCTGACGGGCGGACGAGCCGGTGTCTGAGGATGAAGAATCGTCGAGGTTCCCCGGACCTCCGGCTGACCGAACTACCGGGCTCGCTTCAGGGCAGCGATCTGAGCGTGTGCATGCCCTCGTTGATCGCCTTGACCGCCGCAGGGACGTGTTCGTTTACCGAGTGGATCGCCTTCCCCGCACCGGCGCAATCATGTTGCTTCCAGCTGTCGAACGCATCCCAGAACGTCCGCATCGCGTCCAAATACAGCCTGACGCCATGCTCGGTCTTGACGACACCGATATTGAGCGTGGTGACCCTTTGATGCTGGCCCTTCCATGCTTTGGAGAAGGCCGTCTGGAGATCCTCGAGGCGGGAGTGGGCGCGCCCGCTGGCCTGGAGGATGGCCCGCAGGTTGGGTGAGTCGATCTGATTGACGTATTGCGTGAGGGTCTGCCAGACGAGCGGGGCTTGCGGGTCGCCACTCTGCTGTAGCTGCTGAGCGGCCTCGCAATGCGCCCTCGATTCGGCAATGCCCTGCGCCAAGGCGGGCGGGATGACTTCGATGGCCAACGACAGTTGGGTGTCCACCTTCTTTAGGGCCTGGTGATAGGACGGAGCGGGCTTCGCCGCCGCGACGGTTACCGCGCAGAGCGCGACCAGCCCAAGAGCCAGCACGAGGGCGATGCAGCTTCGGCTGCGCATGCGACGCATCCCAATCAGTCTGGCTCAACCTCGCCGAGAGCACATCGAGAGAAGTCCACAACCTCGATGCGGTGAAACCGCATTTGGACCGGCCCGAGGCGCTGGCAGATCCATCGCCGTCGCCGACATCGACGCCTCTGCTACCACCCCCGCTCGCACGCCAACCGCCCCGAATCGGTAGCAGAGTGGTAGCTGAACACCCCGCAATCCCGCTCCTGCGGCGAAATTGAACCGTTCGCCCCGACTGGTTCAGTCTCCCCGTCAAAGTGCGACAAACCGCGACACGGCGGGGGAATCGCCGCCCGAGGCGCGGATCCGCAGGCACGGCGATCCACGCCTGGGAAACGCTGCCTCGCTGATAATCGGTAGCTGATTGGTAGCAAGCGGGGTGGTAGCTGGGAGTGAAATCGGTAGCAGCGAGATGGCGACGGGCCGCGTGACCCTGTTCGCGCAGGCAGCGCCTCCGAGTGTTGCAGCCTGCGCCAAGCCGTGTTAGGTTTGCCCTCGACGGCATGACTCTTGGGGGGAAACGGGAGATCCGATGGGTGTCGATGAGCGTCTCGCTGTCGCTTCTGCTGCTCGCGCTCCTCGCCCCGACCACCGGCGCTGACACGACTCCGACGTGCGGCGGTGATCAAGCGACGAAGGCGCGGTTTCTGGGGACCAGCGGGCCCGACACGATCACCGGCACCAACCAGCGCGACGTGATCATCGGCATGGGGGGCCACGACACAATCGACGGCCGCGGGGGTCGCGACATCATCTGCGGGTCCGCCGACGACCTCGTCGACAGGGCCGGAAACAAGCTGAAGGGCGGGGACGGCGTCGACGACATCACCGGCGACGGCGGCCCCGATCAGATCGAGGGAGGGGGGGAGGACGACACTCTCCGCAGCGTCCAGTTCGTCGGAGGGCCGGGTCAGGTCGTGCCTCTTGTCCAAGAGTCGCGCCGCAATACGCTCGAGGGCGGCACTAAGGAAGACTTTCTCTTTTCCGGCTCCGCCAACGACGTGCTCAAGGGCGGGAGCGGTGACGACACGCTCGGCGGCGCCGATGGGAACGACAAGCTCTTCGGCGGGGCCGGCAACGACTTCACCGCGGACCTCGGGGAGGACGGCGAGGACGACATCGACGGCGGACCCGGACGGGACCAACTCGACGGCGGCAATGGCAACGACGTGATCGACGGCCGCGGCGGAGCCGACACACTCAAGGGCGGCGACGGCGTCGACGCGATCGAGGGCGAGCAGGGCGACGACAAGATCTTCGGCGGTCCGAACGCGCTGCGGGAGGACCTGTTCGGCGACGAGGGCAGGGACACTATCCACGGCGGGCTGGACGAGGACGACATCCGTGGGGGCCCGGGCAAGGACAGGCTGTTGGGGGGGCCGGACGACGACAGGATTAAGGGCAACGAGGGTGGGGACAGCCTGTTCGGCGAGGGGGAGGACGACACCCTCGACGGCGGCCCCGATCGCGATCACTGCGATGGGGGTGGCCAGACTAGGGACACCGTGCGCAACTGCGAGGACAAGGCTCCCCCGCCACCGCCACCGGATAAGGGCGACGTCTCGATCGGCACGGCGTGCTCGCTCCAGCCCGCCTCGATCACGATCCGCAGAGGCGGAACGGTGAAGTGGACCAGCAGCAGCGTAGGCCCTGTGTCGCTGAGCGGAGATGGGTTTAGCAGCAGCACCATCTCCAACGGCGGATCGTTCTCGCATGCCTTCCCCAGCGCTGGTCTCTTCGACTACACCTGCAATCCGTTCGGCGTTGCGGGCAAGGTCACGGTGGTCAGAACGGGCTGAGCGAGCCGCGAGTCGGCGAGCGCCAGGTCCAGGTCGATGGGGTCTGGCGCTGGGCGACGTGTGGCCCCGTCTGAGGGGGCTCAACCAACCGGCCCGCCGAACAACAGCTGATAGGCGGCTGCGTCGAGCCCAACCCGATCTCGATTCGGTGGGCTTGGAAGTGGCCGCCTTTCGGCAGCCCCTGATGCGAGGATCCCTCGAAGCCGCCGGGCTGTGGGCGTAAACGACCACTTCCCCTTGCCTGAGCAAAAGCATGCTTATTGCATCGTCCTGTTCTGAGACCCCGCCCCCTTGGCTCTTCGTTAGCAAGCGGGGTGGTAGCTGGGGGGCGAATCGGTAGCAGCGAGATGGCAGGGGCCGCTGATCGAGCCAGGTTCGGCGGCTGAGGGCGCTACTCCGCCAGCCCGGCGGCTTCGAGGGCAGCGTCCCTCGTTCCCTCGAGGTATGCGCCGATTACTTCGTTCTCCCGGAACTTCCAGACAACGAAGATCGGGTAGTCCGCCTCAGCGCCGCTGAGCTTTCCCCTGCCGCGCTGATGACCCACCACGAGGACGCTGTCTTCGCCGAGGTCCTCCAGTTCCTCTGCCTCGATCCGGTAGTCGCTCCAATGGGCAAGGACCTCGAGCACCTGTCGAGCGGTCTCCTCCAGTCCCTGAGCAACGAAGTTGGCTGGCGGCGCGGCCCGGAACGTGACGTCCGGTGCCATCAGTTCGGCCCCTGCCCAGAGGTTCCCCTTGGCCCACTCGACGAGGACGGGGCGCAACAACTCGATCTGCTCCTGCGACATCGCCTACCCCTCAAGCCCGGCGGATTCGAGGGCCTCTGCCATGCTCAAGAACGCCTGCGCCTTGGCGATCTTTCCCTTGCGGATGTGCACTACGGTGAACGTGCTCCATTCCAAAGGAACCCCGCTGGCCTCCCCCCGGCCACTCCCGGTCCACTCAGAGACGATGAAGTCGCCCGTCGCGATGCAGCGACCCAACTCGAAGCGAACATTGCCCACCCCCCGCAGCTTCTCCATCCACTCGCGGATGCCGTCGTATCCACGGAAGCCGAGAGTGGGGCTGTCGGGCATCTCCGGCGGCTCGTGAAGCTCGCAATCCTCGGCGAACACCGCGACAACCGCGTCGGAATCGCCACGGTTGAAAGCTTCGAGCATGCCCCGGACCATCTCCACGTTCTCCTGCGACATCGCCTACTCGCCCCACCCCTCGAATGCGCTGGTGTGCCCCTCCTCGTCGAACCAGTATTCGCGGAAGCTGCCACATCGCCCGTCAGACGTAAGTCGCGCTATCAAGCACCCGGTGATCGTCCCGGCTTCCCCCTCGCTCGTCGCCGTCACCCAGAACTCGGCGGCGACGCGATCGCCGTCGATCACAGGCTCCCCCATGCGCACACTCACCTCGCCTTGCTCAGCCGCCTCCTTGCGAAAGTAGCGCCTGAGATCCCTCCTTCCCACGACCGTTTCCTGGGTCGGGTGGGCGACATAGACGACATCGTCGGTAAACAGATCGACGAACCCCGAGACATCCCAACTCTCCCAGCTACGTCCATAACCCTCAACGAACGCCACCGCACTCTCTCGACCGATAGTCATCGCTCCTCCGCTACTCCGACAGCCCGGCGGCTTCGAGGGCCTCAGCCCGGTCCCTGTAGCCGCCCGTCATCCGCATGACCTTGCCCTCGCGGAACTCCCAGATGTTGAACAGACGCATCTCGACGGGCACCCCGCTGCCGTGTCCCCGCCCGAATATCGAGACAGCCGTGACAACAGTGTCGCCGCCGTCGATGAACTCCTCGGGACGCATCTCAAACTCCTCCCACACCTCTTCGGACCTGGCATTGAACTGCCTGATGCCGTCGTGGCCAAGATATATGCCCGGATTGAAGACGTTGCGCGACAGATCAAGGACGGCCTCGGGGTCCGCGACCTTTTCGAGACCGGACATGTCCCGGTTGTTCATCAGGACATAGCAGCGCCGCACGACCTCCACGTTCTCCTGCGACATCGCCTACTCCTCAAGCCCGGCGGCTTCGAGGGCGGCTCCCGCCGTCAGCGACAACGTGGCGGGACCTTGTTGCCTTCGGGTCTAGCCGCCTTGCATCTCCTCCATGTTCTTCATCATGACCGCCTCGGTCTTCTTCAGTTCCTCGGCGGGACTAAAGAACACGGCCTCAGTTCCTGGCTCATGCTTTACGGGGATATGGCCAGGCGGCGTGTAGAAGGCGTCGCCTGCCTCGAAGACCTCTTCCCGATCCCCGTAGCGAAATATCATCTTGCCGTTGATGACGTAGCCCCAGTGGGGGCACTGGCAGCGGTCGTCGGGGAGCCCCTTCATCAGTGGGGTCGCGTCGACGTCTTCGGCAAAGGACGTGAAGTTCACGGTGTAGCCCTCGATCTGCTCGGAGCGGTCCGTGACCGGGCCGAACTCCCCGCCGCCCGCCGCGCTGTCTCTCGAAACCTTCGGCATCTCTCAACCTCTCTCCGTTGCTACTTCATCTGGCGCGACCCTATACCCAGGAACAGGGTGCGGGCAACATCGCCTACTCCGACAGCCCGGCGGCTTCGATCCTTGCAGGCCAGCGGGCGATCGGCGAGAGTGATGACACACTCGCGAACCAGGAGGTAGAAGGTGCCGAAAGCGTCGAAGGAAACGGCGTCCGAGAACGTCCGCTGGCACGACCTGCGCCACGCCTGTGCCACCTGGCTCCTGAAGGCCGGGCCGGATCGCTTCGCCGTCTCGGTGTAGCTGGGCCTCAAGGACGGCAGTGCCCTGGCGTGTCGCGCTACGGGCACCCCTCCAAGGCGGCGGCATTTGACCGGCTGCTCGGCACCTTCGATGCGGGCACCTTGGCAATCGCTGGGGCGGTCGGGGTCAGCTGATCGGCGGCGATGGGCTGCAGCCCGTTCCTCTCAAGAAGTTCAGCCGACCGAGCCGCTCCTATGCCCCGAGCCGGAACGGCGGGTAGCGATCGGTGACGAGGACGAAGGCGTAGCCGATGACACGGTTGTGCCAGCGGAGGACGCCCTGGACGAAGTCGAAAATCCCGCGCGGGTAGCGGCCGCTGAACAGGATCGCGAACCAGGCGCCGATGACGGCGAAAAAGGCGGCGATGTAGAGGAAGAAGAGGACGACGTAGTGCGGGAACGCCAGCAGCCACTTGATGATCGGCAGGCCGCGGTCGAGGTCGCTGGTAACGTCGGGGTAGGAGAATTCGAGGTGGACGGATTGCTCCTCGTCGGTCGAGGGGTAGGTGTCGTCCATCAACGACAGGTAGACGCCGATCCGGTTGGCGAAGCGCAGCAGCTCGCGGTTCCAGTCGAACCACCAGCGGGGGTACTTTTCGCGGAAGACGATCATCAGCGCGGTCGGGATGAAGATGATTCCAGTCCCCGCTGCCGCGAACGAGTAGAAGTAGCCTTCGCCTCCCCCGGCACCGCCGCCACCGCCGATTGCGGCGAAGACGATCGCGATCGGAATCACCGCGAAGATGCGAAACGCCGAGCTGACACGGTTGAGCGCGCGGTCGGGGTAGTCGACCGAGAACCTGACCGGGTAATCCGAAACCTCCATCGAGACACCTCCGTGGGCGGGTGAACCGCTTGCAGACGGAGAATTCGGCGCCGGGCCGCGATCGCCTGCTGCCAGGCGGCTTGCTGCACTCCGTTCGGGATGAGACTGCGTTTCGCACTGTTCGGGCGAGAAACCGGTACTACGAAAGGCCGACTCATTCAGTCTCCCGGGCAAACTGCGACAAACCGCGACACGGCGGGGGAATCGCCGCCCCTGGGCGGGATCCACAGGCACGGCGACCCACGCCTGGGAAACGCCGCCCCGCTGAGAATCGGTAGCTGATCGGTAGCAAGCGGCGTGGTAGCCGGGGGCGAATCGGTAGCAGCGGCACGGCAGAGCCGGGTGCGTGGGTTAGGGCCTTACTCCCGCAGCCCGGCGGCTTCGAGGGCCTGGGCCCTATCGCCGTAGTCGGTGAAGTGGGTCATGCGTCCGTCCCTGAACTTCGCCACGACCGTGAAGGGCAACTCGGTCTCGACGCCGCTGCCCTTGCCGGTGAGGCGGCTGGTACCCAGTGCAAGTACCCGGTCGCCCAGATCACGGACATCCGGGCAAGCAACCTTCAAGGCGTCGAAATGCTCTGCGACGTCTGCGAAGAATCCCTCCACGCCCACAAGCCCCGAGTAGCTTCCGAAGAGTTCTGCGAGCCGGTGCTCGAACCGGATTTCGGGATCCAGGAGTTGCAGGACGCCCGGGATGTCCATGCGGTTGAACGCCTCGATGCACCTCACGAATTGATCGACGTTCTCCTGCGACATCGCTTACTCCGACAGCCCGGCGGCTTCGAGGGCTTCAGCGTGCTCTCGGAAGTTTTCGAGCCGGATTACCTTGCCGCTCCGGAAGGACCAGACCTGGGAGTAGCGGAAGTCGGTCTCGACCCCGCTTTCGCTCCCGACACCGCGTTGACGCACAGCCGCGACAACGGTGCCGCCGCCCGCGTCGGTGATGTCCTCCGCCTCGATTGTGATGTGACTCCACGGCTCCAGGAAGCCTCGCATGTACTCGACCAGCTCTTTGACTCCGAGGTACGTCCCGGACTCTGGCAACGGGGGAGGGTTGACGAACAGGACGAGTGGATCAACTACATCGAGGCTCGGCCGGAAGTCGCCCTCGCGCCACCGAGCGTAGACCGCACGCAAGATCTCCACGTTCTCCTGAGACATCGCCTACTCCTCAAGCCCGGCGGCTTCGAGGGCCTGGGCCCGCTCCTGGAATGTCTCGACACGGGCAACGACGCCTCCGCGAAACGTCAGCACCTGCCACCAGCGGCCCTCGACCACGGTTTGGCTTCCGCGTGGGCGGCCCCGTTGAAGGATTGCGAGGACCACCTTGTCTCCGGCATCGATTATCTCGGTGGCCTCGATTGTGTGCCCGTCGAAGGACTCCACCCACGCCGTCAACCACCGAATCGCCGCCTCTCCACGATAGGTTCCCGCGTCAGGATTTTCGGGGGTGGTTACGAGCTCGAAGTCGTCGGCGACGTCCGCCATCCGACTGAAATGTCCACGGGCGAACTGCCCATACCTCGCCCGAACTGCCTCGACGTTCTCCTGCGACATCGCCTACTCCTTAAGCCCGGCGGCTTCGAGCGCCTGGGCCTCGGCAGGGCAAACGCGCCACCAGATGGCCTTCCTGTTGCGCCACTCGATGACCACCCAGGAGGTCTGCTCGGTGGGCGCGTCGCTCTTCGTGCCCTGCCCGTTCATCCGCACCCGCGCAACGGTCATGTCTCCAAATTCTCGTATCTCGTCGCACTCCAGTCTGAAATCGGGGAAGACGTCGAACAGGTTCTCCCACCAGCGCCGGACCCCGCCGTAGCCGCGATAGGAGCCGCCGCCGTCCACCTCCAGGGTGCGCGGGATGAACTCCACGCCGGGGTCGGTGTGCGCGAGGATGGCATCGAGGTCGCGCCGGTTGAGGGCGTCTTGGACTCGGTTGACAAGCTCGATGTTCTCCTCCGACATCGCCTGCGCAGTATCGCCCCTCGGGGACGCCTTGCCAACAAGCGGCGGACGGGAGGGATCAGACTTCCGCCAGCTGATCGGCGGCGGAGCAGGGGACGCAGCCATGCGACCTGACCGGCCTCAGCCGTCGTGACGAACCTCCTGCTGCCTGCTGCTGGCGCTCCTAGCGGCATCCCCCTTCGGAGGTCGGGGCGTGGCGCGGTCGTTACTAGCGCACCTCGGCGACGACCTCGACGAGGAGGGCAACCTGACGGGCGGACGAGCCGGTGTCTGAGGATGAAGAATCGTCGAGGCTTCCCGGACCTCCAGCTGACCGAACTACCGGGATCACTTCAGGGCAGCGATCTGAGCATGTGCATGCTCACTAGCGACGTCCAATTTGGGCCGATCGGTCGCTCACTCGGCGAGACGCCGACGCTAAGCCACTTCGGCCTCGAGGATGATCGTTAGGCCGCTGCTGATACTGCCCTCGACGCCCGAATCGCTAGTCGGCCCAGCCGGGGGTAGAGTCTAGACGCCCCACCCGTCCAGTCATCAATCCAATGCCATGTAGACGAAAGAGCGAGGGAGGTCTGATCAAACGTCTTGCCGCAGTGGTCCTAGTGGTCCTGATTGCGCCGTCCGCGGTTGCCGTGCTTGCGTTTGCCGGCCTGGGCGCCTCGGGGCAGGCTGGGGCCAGCGCCGTCGCCCGCTCGGGTGGCTTCGGCGCACTTAGGTATGTGGCGGATGCCCGCGAGTTGCCGAGTAACGACGACCCCCATCCGCTCTCGGTGCCGTGTCCCGAGGGCATGCAGGTGGTCGGCGGCGGTACAGCCGCCTCGGGCCACGACCTCGATATCGAGCTCGCGGTCACCGTGCCGACCGATAAGGGTGACCCCGACCTGAAGCCCGACGATGGCTGGTTCGGCAACGCGACCAACAGCTCCGGCGCCCAGGAGGTGATGGTCGTCACCGCGATCTGCAAGTCGCCCGGCGACCTCAGATATGTCCAGCAGACGCAAGACCTGCCCGACCAGAGCATCCACGGGGCTTTCGCCAAGTGCCCGCACGGCACCCAGGTGATCTCGGGCGGCGTTCATGTGAGCGGAGCGAACAGGAAGCTCGAGATCGCAGCGAGCGAGCCCCACGACGCACCGGGAGACCCCGGCAGCAAGCCCGACAACGGGTGGTTCGGCCGGGCGACCAATGACTCGGGCACAGACGAGAGCTTCTCCGTCCACGCGATCTGCGCGGAAACCGGCCGCTTCGTCTATCTCTCGGCCTCCCAAAACGTCTCCGACAACGCCCACTCCGAGAGTTCCGTTCTCTGCCCGCCGCGGGCGAAGGTGACCGGAGGTGGGGTCGACCTGACGCTTCCCGGGCCCGATGATCAGCCTTCGAACATCTTTGGGATCGAGGCCGCGGGTAGCACGTCGGTCGACGGCCCGGACAAGAACAAGCTCCGCGACGACGGCTGGCGCGGCGCCGTCAACAACGACAACACCGGAGCCGGCGAGACGATGACGACCTTTGCGATCTGCACCAAGCCGTCCGAACGCCACTTCTCGGGCACCTTCAGCGGGGGCGGGACGATGTCGTTCGTGCTCACGCACGACGGCACGAAGGTGCACAGCTGGACCTGGAACCACATGCCGATCCAGTGCAGCGAGGGAAGCGACGCCAATAGCTCGTCATACAAGAGGGATGTCGAGGTCAATCACAGCACGTTTCACGGCCAGGAAACCAACTCGACGGAGGGCTTCAAGACAACGCTGGACGGCAAGCTCTCCCACGGCAACACTAAGGCCGAGGGCACGCTCACCTTCAACGGCAACGACCCGCCCAACCACCGCTGCCACGGCACCGGGCACTGGAGCGCGAACGCCCATTGAGTATGTCGACCATGCAGCGAGTATTCGTCAAGCGGCCATCCGCTCGACTACCCGCGAGGGTCTCGAGAGACGAATCCTGCCCCCGATGCAAGCCCGACGTCTCAGCGCACTCTCGTGGTACCACTTGGGCCGCAGATTGCTGCGTTCGGCTACCTCGCGATCGCCGGCCTACTGGGCGCTTGCGAGTGCGTCGCAGAGCTTCGAGAGCCCGTTTTGAGCCTGGCCCGGCGGGAGCTGCCCGACCGCGGTGCGGCAGGAGCTCGCCGCCTCTGAGAGCGCCTGCTTTGCGTTCGCGCTGCCGCTGCTGAGAGTCTGCTTGGCCGAGTTCCCGACCGCAGTGCACGCGCCGTCCAGAGCGGTTCCGGCGACACCGCCGAGCTGTTGGGCCTCGTTGCTGCATGACTCGACGGCCGAGTCGACCTTCTGTTGCGCACTCGCCGCAGAGGGTGTGGTCGTCGCCGTCGTCGTGCTGCTGCCGCTGCTGCCGCATCCGGATGCGATCAGAGCGCAGGCGAAGAGCGTCGTGAGCCCCGCGATTGCGTACCAACTATGTCCTCGCATGCTTCACATCCTCTCCGGAAGGCCCATGGGAGTCGCAGGGCCGGCTCATCCCATCCGGGCTCGCCTCGTGCCGCGCCCCCAGCGCCCTCGGTAAACGCGCGGTCCGGAAAGGCGAATAGGGTGGAGGCATGAGCCTCGATGTGCCCCTCAGGGGCACGGTATTCGCGCTGGTGCTCGCAGCCGTCCTCGCAGCATCCGCTGGGTCTGCGTCGGCCGCCACGCACACGTTCCACATCCTCTCCGCGTCTGAGACGTACAGCACGACCGCGACGCGCGGCTGCGTCTCCGGCCGCCGCGACTTCACCGGTTCGACGACGGGAACCGTGCCGGACGATCCGGAGAACGGCTTCACGCCGGGCCACGACCAGATCGGCTTCATCAGCACCCGCTCGTCGAAAACCGACACCTCGCCCACGAGCGGCCAGTTCTCCAACGACCACATCGACAACTCGTGCAGCATGCCGCCGTGCCACTACGACTACGGGATCACACCGGTGAACGGCGGTTCGATCGCGATGGCGATCTTCGACACCGGCGACCCAGAGACGGTGAAGATCTCGACGAGCTTCGGGCCGCCTGGGGTCGGCGACGTCTACAACGGCGCCTGCGGCGGCCCGATCGACGTGGACTTCCCCTACGGGGAGCCGTCGAGCACCGTGTCGGCAGATTCGCTCTTCAGCGGCAAACCGGTCACCCTGACCGTCGCCGGGTCGAAGACCTTTTCCGCGGACAACCTTGGTAACGCCGCCTCCATCACCGTCACCTACAACGTGACGATGAAGGTGCAGGCGAGCGGGGGGTCGTTGCACGCAGACCCGGGCGGCCCCTACAAAGTCAGGCGCGCCGGAAGGGTAAGGCTCGATGGGTCCCGGTCCAAGCCGAGGGCGAAGATCGATTCCTACATTTGGAGATTCCGGCCGATCCCCGGCGACTGCCCCGAGGATGTGCCGTCGAGGACGACTCGCAAGGAAGGCCGCGGCACAAGGGTCGTGGCGCTTTGCGGGCTGCGGGCGACGCTTACCGTCGTCGCCAAGAACGGCGACCGTGATTCGGCAGCCACGGTCGTAAACGTCCGACCCCGTGGCCCGAAGGGCTGGCGGACGCCGTTCTCGCACCGGCAGAAGACAGGCGACCCGCGCACACCACACGAAGCACCGAGCGCGAACTCGGCGGGCGGGGGCAATTACGCCTTCTCCCTCTTCGGCGGGCTCAACGTCTCCGACTGCGGCAAGCCCTCCGCAAGCCAGGAGATCCTCTGCCCCTTGCTGGGCGGTGGGAGCAGCTGGCTCGGTAACGGCTACGAGCTTGCGAAGGTCAACGACCCGAATGGGCCCTTCGACGGCTACTCATACGTTGCCTCTTCGCAGATCAACGTCAAGCGCGCCGCTCTCATCAACCCGACGATCCTTCCCGGCAGCGCGTTTTACGATCACAACCTCCAAGCGGGCAGAGACGTGGCTGGGTTCCTCAGAGCGATTCGCCAGCACGAGGGGCTCGGCAACGGAACCGCCCGCAGCGGGCATAGCCTGATCATGAAGACGATTCTGCAGAGTCCCACGGGCGACGCACGACGGGTGATCGAGGCGTTGTTCGCCCCCGACAGGGAGGGGGCGCGCAGGCGGGTCGATAAGGCCCTGCATGTGATCGAGCATCGGGTGGACAGCGAGTCCAATGACCCACTTGCCGACATCTGGACCGGCAACATCGATTTCTACAGCGCCTACCAGCAGAAATGGATCCCCGGCGTGGGCTTCAGTATTCCGGGCCCGATGAGCGGCTGACAAGCCCCGACCTGTGCAGGGCGAGCGTCATGCGGGGCAACATGGCGAGAAGCTGCGCGAGCACTTCGATCAGCGACTCGGCTCCTCGAGTTCCTGAAGAGGAGCTCGAGCGTGCGCGGGGCCGCGCCCTGGCGCCGGTTCGGCAGCCTGCTGCCCGCGGGACCCGGTGGTTGATCCGCCGTTAGATGCTGCGTGTGTCAGGCATATCCGGTGCGGTGCCGGCCGACGCGGCGGACCCGTCATCGGCACCGTCGGCCCCCTCCCAGGTGAGCACCCAAAGGAGCATCACGATCCCCAGTGCGACGAAGCCGATCATCTGCCACCTCCTCCCCTCCCGGGGAAGGCTGCATCAGTGTGTGGGCGGAGGTATCGGCGCTCGGTCGGATCCTCTTTAGTCGGATCGGCCCGTGGTCTCGGTGCACGCCTCGGCGGCTGAGGCGCGGGTCAGTCGTGCTGCCGAGGATCGCGAATCAGGCGGAAGCCGAGCGCAGTCTGAGGGGTTCTTTGCAAGACCCGTCTACGGGTGGAATGCCGCCCGAGCCGGAAGGTAGCATTGCACCAGTCGGCATTTCCGACTCGATGTGGTACCTACGGCGCGGGAGAGCGCCGAGTCGACCAAAGGAGGCTGTATGCAAGGTGCAGGCCGAGTCGTGTTCGCAGCGATCCTGCTGCTGATCGTCGGCACGCTCAACATCATCTACGGCATTGGCGCCCTGGATAACGCCAGTTTCTACGCGAACGACACCAGGTACATACTCACCGACCTCAACACCCTGGGTTGGGTCCTGATCATTCTCGGGGTGATCCAGCTGACCGGTGGCTTTTCGCTGATGGCCGGCAACGCCTACGGCCGGGTGATCGGCATCATCGCCGGCAGCATCGGTGCGATCGGTGCCCTGCTCTCGATGGGGGGTGCCCACCCGTTCTGGTCGCTGGGCATCTTCTTCCTGTGCTGCTGGGTCGTCTACGGCATCGCCATCTTCGACGAGGATGAGGTAGCCGGAGGCTGAGTCGGCGACTGCGGGGGCCTGGCCGGTATCGGCGGCTCGGCCCCGCGGCGCTTCGCCTTTCGATTTCGACGAAAGATCGTTCTTCTCAGGATGGGGGACTGACGCCATCTGCCGCTGGAACGCATACATCGGCCAGCCTCTGCTGATCGACGAACTCCTCTACCGGCCCAAGCACGGGCTGATCGACGAGAGCCTGCACGCCCGCATGGGCGCCGAGACGACCAACGGGGACGGCTTCGGCCTCGGCTGGTACCCGCCCGAAATGATCGATGACCCGGCGCGCTACCGCAGCGTCAACCCGGCCTGGAATGACGCCAACCTGCGCGATCTGACCCGGCACATCGAGTCCCCCTTGTTCCTCGCCCACATCCGCGCCGCGGTCGGCAGCCCGGTGCAGCAGACCAACTGTCATCCGTTCCGCCACGGCCGCTGGCTCTTTGTCCACAACGGCCTGGTCGCCGGCTTCGCGAAGATGCGCCGCGAGCTTCTGCTGGCGATCGATCCCGCCCTGTTTACCGGTGTCGCCGGCTCCACCGACTCCGAGACGCTCTTCTACCTTGCGCTCGGCTTCGGGCTCGAGAACGATCCGTTCGGGGCGATGGAGCGGCTGTTGGGCTGGTCGAACAAGTCGCCGAGGCGAACGGCATCGAATCCCCCGTGCAGATGACTGTCGGGATCGCCGACGGCGAGCGGCTCTGGGCGATCCGCTACGCGAGCGGGCAAGAGTCCAGGACCCTGTTCGTGTCCGAGGACGTCGACGCGGTTCGCCGTCTGCACCCCGAGAACCCCGGCTTCGAGAGCTGACCGAGGGCGACCGAATCGTGGTCTCCGAGCCGCTTGCCGACCTCTCCGGAGCCTGGACCGACTCCCCGCATCAACCGGCCTCCTGGTCGAGGCGGGCTCTGTCGAGCAGCGACCGTTCCAGCCACGGCGACACGAGTAGGCCCGCCACGCAGATCACGAGCCGGTTTATGATCACCGCGACGGCAACAGGGAAGGTGCGCCGATGTACCGGAGGGAAAGATCCTTGCTGATGCGCCAGGCGATCGCCGGGCTCGCGTCGCTCGCCGGGTTCTTCGTGACCGCGGGTCTGGCGCAGGCGCGCCCGGGAGACATCATCGTCGGCGACTCGAGCGCCGCCAAGGTGTACCGCCTGGACCCGGGGACCGGGGCGAAGACGGTGATCTCCGACGATCCTCAACTGGCCTCGCCCAACGACTCCGTCTTCGGCCCCGACGGGACGCTGTATGTGGCCGATTACGAGGCGTTCGGAGGCCTTGGCGGCGCCTTCGAGATCAACCCCCGTACGGGGGCAACGAGCGAACTCGCCGGGGGTGCGCCCTTCTCACAGCCCGACGGGATCGCGCGCAATCCGAGCGGCAGCCTCTTCGAAACGGACCTGTCGGCGGGGCCGTTTGGGGGCTTCTTCGGCGCCCTCTTTCGCGTCGGGGTACCCGGCGGTGGGGTCGGGCTGATAGCCCCGGCTTCGGGTGGGCCGGCGCTCGACGACCCCCAGGGCGTCGTTGTGCCACCCAGCGGGAAGCCGATCGTGGGGACCAACGCGCCCTCGATCGTCCAAATCAACCCCCGCACAGGTGCCCAGCACGTGATCGCCAACGCGACGGATGGGCTCACCCAGAGCGGCGGTCTGGCCCGCGCCCCGGACGGCACCCTTTACACGCCGGCTTCTCCCAGCGGCATCGACTCCGTCAACCCCCGCACCGGAGAGGTCCAGCGGGTCTCGAGCGTCCCGACGGGCGGGTACGGGCTCGCGATCGACTTCCGCGGCAACGTGGTCACCCAGTCCGGCACCGACGTTTTCCTCGCCAATCCGCGGACCGGGAGCTTTAGGACGATCGGCCAGGGCTTCGTCTACGCCGAGGGGTTCGAGGTGGAGCCCCCCAGATGCGGTGGGCGCACGGCGACGATCGTCGGCACGACGCGAAAGGAGGGGCTGCGCGGGTCGAACTTCGCCGACGTGATCGCCGGCCTCGACGGAAACGACAAGATCAATGCTCTCGGCAGCAACGACCGCATCTGCGCCGGCAAGGGCAGGGACACGATCAACGTCCGCGGGCTCGGTCTCGACCGGGTGAGCTGCGGTCCGGGCGACGACCTGGTCAGGGCCAGCCGCACCGATCGCGTCGGCTCCAGCTGCGAGGTTGTCAAACGCCGATAGGGCGCGGGGTGGATCGACATTGAGGATCTTGGGGCCGCCCGCGGCGAGACCTGATCGGGCGCGTATTGGGGGGCAGGCCCCGATCGGCGCCCGCAGGGGTCATACTTGGCTGGATATGTCTCAGCTATGCATCGGGGTGGTCAAGCGTGTCTACCGGGCGGCCGCCGACGGTGACTCGTCGGGGTCGCGCTGGCTCGACGAGCGAGTGCCGCTGCCCCGTCGCTCCACCCCCGATGTCGTCAAGGGGGAGTCGGTGGAGGGACCGCGCTGGAAGCCCGAGCGCTTCTTCGACCTCAACCGGCAGGTGCTCGTCCGCGTCAAGCTCTCTGGCCGCGGAAGTGAGAGCGGTCGCGATATCGAAACGCGCATCGGTCACCTGTGGACGTTCGATCCGGGCGAGCCCGCGCACCTCTGCGTCTACCACGACTGGGAGTCGGCTCTCGGGGTCGTCGGTCTGGCGGAATGAGCTTCTCGGCCCTTCGTTGGGGCCGAATCAGCTTCTCGCCGCCGGCCCGGCATCGAGGAGAACAACCTGTCCGAGGTCCGATGGCCTAGGCTGCGCCGCGTGAGCTTGCCGAGAGCCGAGGAGCCCAGATGCGCCGCCTGATCATCATGGGCGCCGGGGGGCGAGATTTCCACAACTTCAACGTCGTCTACCGAGACGATCCGGAGGTAGAGGTTGTGGCCTTCACGGCAACCCAGATCCCCGGGATCGCGGATCGCCTCTACCCGGCGTCGCTCGCCGGGGCCCGCTATCCGCAGGGCATCCCGATCCACGATGAGGATGGGCTCGAAGAGCTGATCGGGCGCGAGGGTGCCGACGAGGTCGTCTTCGCCTACTCCGACATCGCCCACGAGCAGGTCATGCACCGCGCCGAGGCGGTCCTCGCCGCCGGTGCCGACTTCACGCTGCTCGGGCCCGGGTCCACGATGCTGGCGAGCGAGAAGCCCGTCGTCGCCGTCTGCGCTGCGCGGACCGGTTCCGGCAAGAGCCAGACGAGTCGCGAGGTGGGCCGGATCCTGCGCGAGCGGGGGTTGAGCGTCGGCCTCGTCCGGCACCCGATGCCCTACGGCGACCTCGAGGCGATGCGGGTCCAGCGCTTCGCGAGCATCGAGGAGATCGATGCATCGGACCCGACGATCGAGGAGCGCGAGGAGTACGAGAGCCCGGTCGAGATGGGGATCGTCGTCTGGGCCGGCGTCGACTACGCGGAGATACTGCGCCGGGCGGAGGCCGAGTCAGACGTGGTCATCTGGGACGGAGGCAACAACGACTTCTCCTTCTTTAAGCCCGATCTGCTGGTCACCGTCGTTGACCCGCTGCGCCCCGGAGACGAGCTTCGCTACCACCCGGGCGAAACCAACCTGCGGATGGCGGATGCGGTCCTCGTCAACAAGACCGACAGCGCCTCGGCCGAGCAGGTCGCCGAGGTCCTGGCCAACATCGAGGGGGCCAACCCCGGGGCGGCCGTGATCCGGGCGCGCTCGCCAGTGTCGCTGCAGGAGGGCCCCTCACTCGAGGGCAAGACGGTGCTGGTCGTTGACGACGGGCCGACGATAACCCACGGCGAGATGCCGTTCGGAGCGGGAACGGTTGCCGCTCGGGAGGCCGGCGCGAACACCCTGGCCGACCCCCGCCCGCATGCGGTGGGATCGATCGCCGAGACGCTCCACCGATACCCCCACATCGAGGCGGTCCTCCCCGCGATGGGCTACTCGCCGCAGCAGCTGTCCGATCTCGAGGCGACCATCAACGCGACCGAGTGCGACGCGGTCATCAGCGGGACGCCGATCGACCTCGGCCGGCTGATCGACTCGCGCCATCCGATCCGCCACGCGACCTACAGGCTCGAGGTGACCGGCGAGCCGACGCTCGAGGATGTGCTGGAGCCGGTCATAGCCCGGGCGGCGCCGGGCTAGGCCTGAAAGGCGGGCATCTCCCGGTCCCTGGAGGCGCCTGATCCCCCTGCGCGCCTGGCGTTCACCTCACCTCTCTCACCCCCTGCGCGCCTAGTGCTCACTCACCTGCCCCATCTTGGGGGCCGCCGCATCGCTTGCGTGTTTTCGGGGGCTATGGCCCCAGAAAACACGCAAACTTCCGGAGCAGGTGCTCACGTGATCTGAGTCCGCGCTAGTCGCCCTCGATCTCCCGCCGAAACGCCTCCGCCGGCTCGACCAGCGCGTCGAGGAACCGCACCTGGTCGGCGAGCGCGAGGTCGGAGGTGACAACCCGGACCTCGGCCGGGCTCGGGTCGGCCCGGAGCCGGCGGATGATCTCGTCATCGGCGGAGTTGGGGCCGGGGCGCGGCGCGTGGGCGACCTCGACCACGGGCGAGGAGATCGGCGGCGACGGTGGCCGCTCGAAGACGACGGTGATCTCGGCGCCGGTCGCCGCCGAGTAGCGCTCGAGGCGGTCAACCAGGCGCACCATCGCAGCGTGGCGATCCTTCCACCAACCGTCGGGCCGGGTCCCGATCACGTTCATCCCGTCGACGATCCAGCGCATCGCAGGAGCCTAGAGGCCTCTCGCGCGGCCCTCGCGGGGGTGTGGAATTCCACACTCGGAGTGGGGTGCAATCCGGATGCCGCCGCGTCCTGGCCCCCGTAGGCTTGCGGTGACTTTGACGGAGACCGCCCACTCGCGGGATCTGGAATCTGCAATGAACGGAAGGCAAAGGAACGGGCCATGAGTGAGTTGGAGATGATCGATCGCAGCGTCGAGAAGGCGCATGTCTGGCTAAACGACATGGCCGAGGAGCTGGGGACGGACGACCGGCAGTTCGCCTACCGGGCGCTTCGAGCCAGCCTGCACGCGATCCGCGACCGCCTCCCGGTCGAGGAGGCGGCGCAGCTGGCGGCGCAGATGCCGCTCCTGATCCGCGGGATCTACTACGAGAACTGGCGCCCGGCAGCCACTCCGATGACGTACCGCGACATTGACTCGTTCCTCGAGCGAGTCACCGAGGAGGGGGGCTCGCCGGCGAGACGGAGGCCTCCTACGCGGCATCGGCAACGGCCCGTGTTCTCAGCCGCCACATCTCCGAAGGCGAGATGAAGGACGTCGAGGCGGCATTCCCCGAGGGCCTGAAGTCAATCGTCTCGGGAGGCTGAGCCGTGTTGCGCAAGCAGAAATCCAGATCGCGCAGCCGCGACCCCAATCCGGTCAGCCGGGCGATTAAGCTGATCCGCGGCAATCGATTCCGCAATGCCGGCCCCAGAGGCCGCCACGGCATCGCCAAGCACGACGAAACCAAGAAGGCGGGACGCTAGAAGATGAACCAGAACCAGGCAGTGACCGGCGCGGTCTCAGAGGTGATGTCCGAGGGTGTCATCTCCTGCACGCCCGAGACCCCGCTCTCCGACGTGGCAGCGCTGATGGCCGAGCGGCAGGTGCACTCGGTCGTCGTTTCCGATCTCAAGCCCTCGGCGTCGGCGAACGGCTGGGGAGTGATCTCCGACCTCGACCTGATCGAGGCGATCTCGCTCGGATCGGCGGGACAGACCGCGGCTGAGATTGCCGGGACCGAGCCGATCACCGTCTCGGCCGAAGATCCCCTGCAGCGCGCGGCCCAGCTGATGGTCGAGCACGACGTCACCCACCTGCTGGTGCTTGGTTCGGGTTCGAGCGAGCCGGCCGGGGTCGTCTCCACCCTCGATATCGCCCGGGTGCTTGCCGTCGGAGCGGCCTGAGTCTTCCTCAGTCGATCAGCCGGGTGCACGGAGCTGCCTGAGTCTGCCTCAGTCGATCAGCCGGGTGCTCATCTTGCGCACCGCGAGGCGCCACATCGCGAGCGAGAAGAGGAGGAGGGCGGCGATGCGCAGCAGGTCGACCGCCTCGAACCCGAATGCGGCGCCGCGCACCAGCTCGACCAGCTGGTAGAGCGGATTGAACTGAGCCGCGACCTGGAAGCCCGTGGGGAGCTGGTTGATCGGGAAGAAGGTTCCGGCGACGAGGAAGAGGGGGGTGATGACGACGGTGGTCACGTAGTTGAACTGGTCGATCTTCTCGACCGTGGCTGCGACGGCGATCCCGAAGGCGGCGAAGCCGAGCGCGGTGATGAAGCCGAAGAAGGGCACCAGCAGCATCCCGGCGGTCGGATCGAGGCCGAAGGCGAAGGAGACGATCAGCGGGAAGCAGCCGAAGACCCCGGCGCGAAGCGAGATCCACAGCATCTCGGCGGTGACCAGCTCCTCGACGTCGACGGGGGCTGCGAGGATCGCGTCGTAGGTCCTCTGGAAGCGGTGTTTGACGAAGGTCCCGAACATCGCCGGCAGTGCGCTGGAGAAGATGACAGCGGTCGCGACCATCCCGGTGCCGACGAACTCGACGTAGCTGAGCCCGTCGACGCCGCTGACGATCGTCGCCCCGAGGCCGAGGCCGAAGGCGAGCAGGTAGATGGTCGGCTCGAGCAGGGCCGAGAAGGTCGTCGCCTTCCAGAAGGTGCGGAAGTTCGCGACCTCGCGGCTCATCACCCCGGCGATCGCCGCCGGCTCGAGGCGACCCATCCGGACCTCGCCGGGGGCGCTCACTCGGCCTCCTCGCCGGTGAGAATGACGAAGACATCCTCGAGCGACGCCGCCCGCATCACCGCGTCCGGGGGAATCGAGCCGTTTGCGGATCGCTCCGAGCCGACGATCGCGATCGCCGGACCAGCGGGGCGGACGCGGAGACCGTCGGCCTCCGCAGCCGCGCGGACCGCCGCCAGCCGGTCGGGCGGGCCGTAGACCTCGGCGGTCTCGCGGCCGGCGTGCTCGACGATCAGCTTGGCGGGGTGGCCGCGCGCAATAACCCTCCCGTGCGCCATCACCGCGACCTCGTCGGCGAGCCGCTCGGCCTCCTCGATGTAGTGGGTCGACATCAGGATCGTCACCCCGCGGTTGCGCAGCCCGTCGATCAGCGTCCACATCTGGGTGCGGATCTGGGGGTCGAGGCCGACGGTGGGCTCGTCGAGTAGGACCAGCCGCGGCTCGTGGACGAGCCCGCGGGCGAGCAGCAGCCTTCGCCTCATGCCGCCCGAGAGCTCGTCGACCGCGTCCTTTCGCCGGTCGCTCAGTCGCGCCAGAGCGAGGGCGCGATCGACCGCCGATGCCACGTCGGCGACCCGGTAGAGGCGGGCGAAGACCGCGAGGTTCTCCTCGACGGTGACGTCGACGTCGAGGTTGTCGAGCTGCGGCACCACCCCCATCTCGGCGCGCGCCGCCTTCGCGTCTGCGGGAAGCTCGTGCCCGAGCACCCGCAGCTCACCGGAGTCGGCGATCGCCTGGCCGGTAAGGAGCCGCATCGTCGTCGACTTGCCGGCCCCGTTGGGCCCGAGCAGGCCGAGGCAGATGCCGGCCGGCACGTCGAGGTCGAGCCCGTCAACCGCGGTAATCGGGCCGAACCTCTTCACCAGGCCCCGCAGCTCGATCGCGTTCGGCCGGGAATCCGGTGACCCCGCTGGATGGCGGTCGTGCTCGCTCATATGCCTCCAGGGTACGGTCCCGGCCACCCGGCGGCCTCCCCCGCACACCGTCCTGCCCTCGAGTCGCTGTGCGACCTCGATCCAGGACGGTGCCGCGCCGCAGCCGTGTGGATGGGCGTCGGCTAGTCTCGCCGGACGCCTGCCAACTGCTCCCACCTCGATTCGATCCAGTTCTTCGACCTTCCGCCGGTGGTCGAGGGCTGCGAGGAGTGCCTGGAAGCGGGTGGGAGCTGGGTGCATCTTCGGATGTGCCAGTCGTGCGGGCACATCGGCTGTTGTGACAACTCCCCGGGACGCCACGCCGGCGCCCACCACCGCGCCAGCGGTCATCCGATAATCCGCTCAGCCGAGCCCGGCGAGGACTGGAGTTGGTGCTACTCCGATCAGCTGATGTTCCGGCTGCAGGCCTGATCTCTCCCACACGCGCCTGATCCCCCGCTACCCTGCACTCAACTCCTGCGCCGGTGCTGCTTCACCGGAGACGGTGTTGCAACGACTTCACATGACCGGTGCTCAGATGACAAGACCCGCGCCCGATGCCGCGCCGAGCCCGGATCGCCCGTACTGGCGCGAATCAGTCGAGCCCTACGAGCGCCCCTCGCTCCGCGGCATCCTCAGCGACCTGGCCACGTCGGTGCTTGCCTACTTGGTCCTGACCGTGGCGATGTATGCCTGCCTCGGCATCTCGGTCTGGATCACGCTGGCGCTGACGATCCCGGCGGCCGGGTTCCTTCTGCGCACCTTCATCGTCTTCCACGACTGCACCCACGGATCGTTCATGCCGACCAGACGCGGCAACACCTGGCTCGGGCGCTTCACCGGCTTCCTCGTCTTCCAGCCGTTCAGCAACTGGCGCCACAACCACGCGGTTCATCACGGTACCGCCGGGGACCTCGACCGGCGCGGAACCGGAGACGTGCCGACCCTCACCCTCGACGAGTACCTCGAGAGCTCCTGGAAGAAGCGGCTCGGCTACCGCCTCTTCCGCAATCCGCTGGTGATGTTCGGGATCGGCCCGGTCTGGTCGCTGATGATCGGCCCGCGCATCTGGTCGAAGCGCCAGCGGCCGCGGCAGCGACACAGCGTCATCATCACCAACCTCGTCCTCGCCGTGGTCATCGGCGCCATCTGGTGGCTGGTCGGGGTCGATGCCTGGCTGATCGTGCAGATGCCGACGGCGATCCTCGCCGGGACCGCCGGGGTCTTCCTCTTCTACGTCCAGCACCAGTTCGAGGACGTCTACTGGGAGAGCTCGGAGGGCTGGGACTACGCCGATGCTGCCCTGCAGGGAAGCTCGTACCTGAAGCTCCCCAAGATCCTCCAGTTCTTCAGCGGCAACATCGGCCTCCACCACGTCCATCACCTCAGCGCCCGGGTCCCGAACTACAACCTCCAGCGAGCCCACGATGAGAACGAGATCTTCAAGGACGTCCCCGTGCTCAGCGTCGCCGATGCGTTCCGCTCGGTCCAGCTGAAGGTGATCGATCGCTCCAGCGGCCGCCTCCTGACCTGGGCCGAGGTCAGGGCGCTGCGATCGCAGGGCTCCGCCGTGTCTGCGGCGTCGTCCTGACGCGCGCCGCGCCGGTTCGAGCCCAGAGCCTTCCTCGGGCCGCAACTTGCGATCGTCTACGCTGTTTTGGGGGAGAGCAGCCATGCACGCCGGGGATCCGAAAACCAGAAGCCACAGACTCACACTCGCCGCTGTCGCCGCGGTGCTGCTGCTGGTCGGCGGGCTGGCTTCTCTCGCCGTGGGCAAGCCTCACAAGCTGAAGACGACGACGAAGCGGGTCAGCGTCCGCTCCAACGGCAAGGAGGTCAACTCCGACAGCGATCGCGGAGCCGTCTCGGGCAATGGCCGCTTCGTCACCTTCGAGTCCGTCGGCAAGTTCACCAAGGGCGATGACGGCTTCGACGATGACGTCTTCATCCACGACCGCACGACCGGCAGCACGCGACGGGTCAGCGTTCGCGCCAACGGCAAGGAGTTCGCCGGGGCCAGCGCCGATGACTCCTCGGTCTCCGACGACGGTCGCTACGTCGCCTTCGTCTCCGACCGCGCGATGGTCGCTGCAGACGCCAACGGCACCGAGGACGTATACGTCAAGGATCTGAAGACCGGGAAGCTCACCCGGGCAAGCGTCACCTCCGCCGGCTCCGAGCTCGTCTATGACAGCAGCCAGCCGGCGATCTCGGGCAACGGCCGCTATCTCGTCTTCGACTCAGAGGGGCCCTTCGTGGGCGCCGACACCAATGGGCTCAGCGACGTCTTCCGCCACGACCTGAAGACCGGCCAGACCGTCCGCGTCAGCATTCGCTCGAACGGAAGCCAGACCGCCGACGACGGGTTTGCCTTCGGCGCGAGTACCGACGCGAGCATCTCCGCCGACGGCAACGTGGTCGCGTTCGAGTCGACCGACGACCAGCTGACCGCCGATCCCGATTACGACAACAAGGGTGACTCGGACGTATTCGTGCGGAATCTGAGCCAGGGCACGACGGTGCGGGCGAGCCTGAAGGCGGATGGCAGCGAGGCCGACCCGCTCGGCAACCAGAGCAACTCGTTGCCCGTGATATCGGGCAACGGGCGATTTGTCGCCTTCACCGCCGATATCTACGGCAAGTTCGTGGCCGAGGACAGCAACAACGCCTTCGACGTGTACCTGAAGGATCTGCAGAACGGGGCGGTGGGGCGATTGAGCGTGAGGTCCGACGGCCAGGAGGTGCCCTTCGCCAGCGGCCAGGACGCGCCGGCGGCGATCTCCGCCAACGGCCGCTACGTCGCCTTCGAGTCATACGGGCCGCTGGTCGCCTCCGACACCGACCCGAGTCGCGACGTCTACCTGCGCGACCGTGTCAAGACGACGACCAGGCGGGTCAGCATCACCACCCGGGGTAAGCAGGTAACGGGGTCCAACCACCAGCTGCCGGCGATCTCCGCCGATGGCCACTGGGTCGCGTTCTCCTCGCTCGGCAAGTTCAGCGCCGGCGACTCCGGCACCGACTTCGACGTCTTCGAGCGCGGCCCCCTGCGCTGACGGTCAGGGTCAGGGCTCAGCCGGAGTACAGCGCCTCGAAGCGATCCGCGTAGCGCTCGTTGATGACGTTTCGCTTCACCTTCAGGGTCGGCGTCAGCTCGCCCGTCTCCTGCGCCAGGTCGTGCTCGAGGATGAAGAACTTCTTGATCTGCTCGACCTGGGCGTAGTGGGAGTTGGCGCGGTCGAGCTCGGCCTGGATCATCTCGATCACCCGCGGCTCGAGCGCGAGCGCCGGGATCGACTCCGGCAGGCCCTGCTTCTTGGCCCAGGGCAGAATCTCATCCTCGTCGAGCGTGATCAGCGCCGTCGGGAAGGGTCGGCGATCACCGTGCATGATCGCCTGTGAGATCCAGCGCGACTGCTTCAGGTCGTTCTCGATGTTCGCCGGGGTCAGGTTCTTGCCGCCGGCGGTGATGATGATGTCCTTCTTGCGGCCGGTGATCGAGAGGAAACCGTCCTCGTCGAGAGCTCCGAGGTCGCCGGTGTGGAGCCAGCCCTCGGAGTCCTTGGCCTCGGTGGTCGCCTCGGGGTTGCGCCAGTACTCGCGGAAGACGTTGGGCCCTCGCATCAGGACCTCGCCGTCGGAGGCGACCCGGATCTCGACCCCCGGCAGCGGCCGCCCGACCGTGCCGACGCGCTGCGCGTCAAGGGTGTTGACCGTGCCGACGCCGGTGGTCTCGGTCAGTCCGTAGCCCTCCAGAACGGGGACCCCGCTGGCGAGGAAGAAGCTGAGAATCTCGGGAGCGATCGGTGCGGCGCCGCTGACGGCCTGGCGGACCCTGCCGCCGAAGATCGCGCGCACCTTGGAGAAGAGCGCCCGGTCGGCCTGCTCGTAGGCCGCGCGTAGCTCGGCGGAGACCTCCTCGGCCGCGGCCTCGAGTTCGCGCACGCGCAGGCCGACCTTGACCGCGCCATCGACCTCGGCGGGCTCGCCGTGTGAGGTGACGAGGGTGTAGAGCTTCTCGAAGATCCGCGGCACCGATGGGAAGTAGGTGGGGGAGGTCTCGGCCAGCTCGGGAATCACCGCCTTCGTGTTGCCGCCGAAGTAGACGATCGTCGCGCCGGCCTCGAAGGAGCCGATCTGGACGGTCTGGGCAAAGACGTGGGCGAGCGGCAGGAACAGGTAGGAGACCTCGTCGTCGCCGATGAAGTCGAGCTCGTGGACCATCGGCCCGAGCGAGGCGCAGTTGAGGTGGGTGAGCACGCAGCCCTTCGGCGGGCCGGTCGTGCCCGAGGTGTAGATGAAGATGCAGGGGTCGTCGAGGCTGGTGGCGGCGGCGCGGCGATCGAGCTCCGACGGGTCGCCGGCGCGACCCCGTTCGCGCAGGTTCTCCAGCGTGGCCGGGGCGCCGTCGCTGAAGCTGACGATCTCCCGCAGGTCGGGAAGGGATCCGCGGACCCCTTCGATCTTGGCGATCTGGGCGGCGTTCTCGCAGATCGCGACGACGGCGCCGGAGTTCCCCGCGACCCACTCGCACTCCCTCGGCGAGTTCGTCGGGTAGATCGGGACGACGACGGCGCCGGCCGCCGATACTGCGAGGCTCGCGTAGGTCCACTCCGGGCTGGTGTCGGCGAGGATGCAGACGCGATCCCCTGTCTCGACTCCGAGCTCGATCAGGCCGAGGGCGATCTCGCTGACGATCCCGCCGACCTCGGCGAAGCTCAGCTCGGCCCACTCGCCCTCGCTCACCTTGTGGCGGATGGCGACGGCGTCGCCGTGGCGCGCAGCGGCGCGGGCGGCGAGGTCTGCGATCGTGTTCTCGATCGGGGCCAGTTCGGCGCCGACGGCGGTGCTCGTGGTGCTGGCTTCCATCTCTCCTCCTCGGCCGGGACCCCGGCGTCGTGGCCGAGGGGATCATGCCGACTCTTGCGCCGGGCCGCTTGCCCATTGCTGCTCTGTTGCATCTTTTTTACACCCTGGAAACGGGATCGCAACATGGACCCTCCCCGCGGCGCGGAGACTTGTCTCCGAATCTCCACGTCTCGGCCCATGCAAGGCAGGGCAAAACCGCAACTCCGAAGGAGCTCACCAAGTGTTGAAGATGAGAGAAGGAAGTCGCCGCTCGACGCACTCGCGGCGATCGGTGATGGCACTGGCAGTCGTGGCCGGGTGCCTGGGGATCATGGCGCTGCCGGGCGGCGCCTCGGCCAGCGTAATCGGCTGTAGCGGAAAACTGAAGGCGGTCGATCCGGCCGTTGATCCCAACGTCGAGCCGAACACCTTCGACTACAGGATCCTCTGCAACGCGCCGGTGCTCTCCTACAGCATCGTCTCGAACCGCCAGGTCGATTACTTCAGCAACACCGCCGACGGCTTCGTCAACGGTGAGCCGAACACGGACACGTTCTCGTGCGAGGGACCCTTCTCGGGCAACGGTTTCGGCTGTCACGGCAAGTCGACGCCGCCGTCGGAGATTCGCGGCCAGCTGGGCACCTCGAACGACCCCTGCAAGCGCCACCCGAAGGGTCATGGGTGGAAGGTCTGGGTCGTCGCAGTGGCCTCGGAGAGCCAGAACGGCGGAGCCCCATTCATCACCTCCTCGGAGCCCTTCAGGCTGAGGGGCCCCGGCTGCAAGGCCGCGGCGAAGACCGGACGCCAGGTTCGCCACTAGCGATCATCGGTGACGGCGCTAACGAGAGGCGGCGTGCCCACCTTGGCGCGCCGCCTCGTCGCCATTTCTCGGTTCCGCCTGGAGGTCGATCGAGGAGCCCGAGAGCCAGATCAGGCACGAAGTCCCGTTGTTACAACCTGGTCACGGATTGGTCACATCGCGGCCCGTTGACCCCGCGACCATCGCTTCGACCCAATATCTCGAAACGAAAGGAGTCTCACATGGGAAAGAACATGATGCGCGCGGTGGCTCTCACCGGCGCAGTGGCCATGCTGGCGGTTGTGCCGGCGACGGCCTCGGCAAAGCCGACGATCACGATGAGCGGTTCCACCTCGGTGGCCCCGCTCGCGGCTCTGCTCGCGCGGAAGTACCTGAAGGTCTGCAATGGTTGCGTCAACTTCAAGCTGTTGCAGGGCGGCTCCGACGTCGGCGTCGCCGACGTCGCGCAGGGCGCGTGACGATCGGCAACTCGTCGCGCGACCCGAAGCCCACCGATCCGGGCGGACTTGTCTTCAACAAGATCGCCGGCGACGCGATCTGCATCATCACCAACAACTCGAACAAGATCGCCAATATCGACACGGCCGGAGTGCAGGCGATCTTCGGTGGAAGCGTCCGCAACTGGGCGTGGTGTTCCCGGGCTCCTCTCGCAACGACACGATCGACGTGTTCGTGCGGACCCCGGCGTCGGGAACGCAGGATGCCTTCAAGAAGATATTCCTGGGCTCGACGAACGTGTTCACGGGCGCCAGTGCAGAAGGCATCGAACGGTCTGATCCAGCAGGCGGTGAAGATCGCAGCCGAGGCCGGCGTCGGCTACGTCTCCCTGTTCTTCACCAAGGGAGTCGTGCGCCGATTCCTACAAGGGTGTCGCCTGCAACCTGCGCAACGCGAAGTCCGGGCAGTACGGCGGACTGCGCAACTTCTACATGGTCACCCGCGGCGCTCCCAACGGGCGCGGCCAGAAGTGCATCAAGTGGATTCAGAACAGCAAGGCGGCCGCCAAGGTCATCGCCACACAGTGGGTCCCGCTGAGGTAGTGAAAGGGGATCGCTGAGATGCGAGCCGCGGGCACGCCCACGGCTCAGCCACCGCTGGACCAGCGCGCCGAGGTAGTCCTCGGCGCGCTGCGGTCCGGTGATGTACCGACCGGCGGCGAGAGGGATCGAACCGACCGCCGGGTCGAGACCGCTCTCGCCATCGTCTCGGCGACCGTGCTCGTCCTGATCGGGTTCATGATCGTCTTCGTCTTCCAGAAGGCGTGGCCGTCGTTCTCCCACAACGGGCTCGCCTGGTTCGGCCCCGGCGGCAACGTCGACAACCAGCTGACCAACATCTTCAACTCGCCCGCCGACCCGAGCAACTACGTCTACACGTTCAACGCCTGGCCGCTGCTCTACGCGACGGTCCTGATCACCGGGATGTCGGTCGCGCTCGGAATCGTCGTTCGCCCTGCTCTCGGCGATGTTCATCGTCGAGTTCGCTCCCGACCGGCGTGGCGCAGGATCCTCGAGCCGGTGGTCCGCCTCCTGGCGGCGGTGCCGTCGGTCGTCTACGGGCTGATCGGGATCCTCGTCCTCGTCCCGTTCGTCGGCAACCACATCATCTCCGAGCAGCAGAAGGCCTCGGTCCAGTACGTGATCCAGCTCGACGGCTCCAGCATCTCGGTCGGAATCCTGGTCCTCACGGTGATGATCACGCCGATCATGATCGCGATCGATCGTCGACGGCCTGCGGGCGGTGCCGCGAGCTGGAACGAGGGCGCCGCGGCGCTCGGCGTCAACCGCTGGCGGGCGCTCTGGACGGTCAGCGTCCGCGCCGCGCGCCCGGCGATCGTCGCCGCCGACGGTCCTCGCCACGGCCCGCGCGCTCGGCGAGGCGATCATGCTCTCGATGGTCACCGGCTCGATCGGGTTCGCCCCGAACCCGCTCGACGGACTCACCTTCTTCGTCGAGCCGGCGCGGCCGCTGGCGGCGACGATCGTCGACAACGCCGAGGGCCTCTCGGTGAAGCCGTTCGGGCAGACGATCTACGCCTTCGCGGCGGTCCTGCTCGTCTCGAGCGCGTTCCTCTCGTTCGCCGGCTGGTGCGTGCGCCAGATCCTTCCGCAAGTACACGCTCCAGGCGCGATGAGCACCTACACGCCGACACCGCGACCACGTGCCGCCCGCGGGCTCCGGCAGGCCGCCGAAGCGGGGAGCGATCGGCCACGCGGAATCCTGGAGCCGAGCGCGACCGGATCGGCGTCGCCGCTCGCCTGGATCGCGGGGATCGGCCTCTGCGTGATCGCCGGCAGCGATCGTCATCTACATGGCCTTCCGGGGCATCCAGTACCTCGACATCGGCGAGATGCTTCAGCCACCCGGTCGCGGGCCTCGACCAGAGCAAGACCGGCGGGTTCCTCGATCCCGATGATCGGCACCGTCGTCCTGACCATGCTCGGCACGGTGATCGCGACCCCGGTCGGGGTCGCGATCGCCGTCTGGCTGACCGAGTACGGGCGCCCGGCAGGGCTGGCTCGCGCGGTCGAGTCCGGGGTCGAGATCGTCGCCGGCACGCCGAGCATCGTGCTCGCGATCTTCGGCCTGCTGATCTTCCAGCAGGGCTTCTTCTCCTTCCTCTCCTTCACCGCCGCAGGGCGACGCCGTCTTCGGCCGCTCGTTCTTCACCGCCGGGGCGATGATGTCGCTGATCGCCCTGCCGCTGGTCGTCGGCGCGACCCGCGAGGCGCTGCAGTCGATCCCCGCACACGTGCGCGAGGCCTCCTACGCGCTCGGCAAGGACCGGACCTCGACGATCCGCCGGGTGCTGCTGCCGGCGTCGCGCTCGGGGATCGGCACCGGGGTCACCCTCGGGATGGGGCGGATCATCGGCGACACGGCGATCGTCGTCATCCTGCTCGGCGCCTCGCTACAGATCCAGGGCGAGGGCGACATCCCGCTCCTCGGCATCCTGCAAGGGAACCGGCAGCACCCTGACCAGCTACGTCTACAACAACTCGCCGGCCGGTGAGGGCAACGCCCCGCAGAAGGCCTACGCGGCCGCCTTCGTCCTGCTGCTGATCGTGATCGTGCTCAACTTCGCGATCGACGCTGATCGCGCGAGAAAGGACCGGGATGGACCCGATGAACCCCGCAGGGGACGGTCGCGGCGAGTCGCTGCTGCCGCCTCGCCGTTCGGCGGATCGTCATCGACGAGCGCCCGCGCGTCGTGCCGGCGCCGCCCCCGGGACGAACGGCGACGGCAGCGCGGCGTACGCTCCGCGCTCGCAGCCAGCCGGCGCGCGCCGAGCGGCAGGCGACCAACGTCCGTCGAGAGGATGCGGACCGAGGAGCTGAGCATCGCCTACGGCGAGAAGCTCGCGGTCAACCAGGTCTCGATGACCGGTGCGCCAGGGCGAGGTGCTGGCGCTGATCGGCCCCTCGGGCTGCGGCAAGACGACGCTGCTGCGGTCGCTGAACCGGCTCGTCGACCTGACCGAGAGCGCCGCCGGCGGCGGGAACATCCTGCTCGACGGCGACGAACGTCGACCTGCTTCGACGTCACCGACCTGCGGCGCCGCGTCGGGATGCTCTTCCAGCAGCCCAACCCGTTCCCGATGAGCATCTTCGACAACGTCGCCTACGGGCTGCGCGAGCGCGGCTCGAAGCGCCCCTCGCGCGCCCATCTCGAGCCGGCCGTGGTCGAGACGCTGCAGCGCGCCGGCCTCTACGAGGAGGTCAAGGACAACCTCGACCATCCTGCGCTGGCACTCTCCGGCGGCCAGCAGCAGCGCCTCTGCATCGCTCGCTCGCTTGCCGTGCGACCCGAGGTCCTGCTCCTCGACGAGCCCTGCTCGGCGCTCGACCCGATGTCGACCGCGGTGATCGAGGAGCTCGATCGTCGGCCTGCGCTCCGAGATCGCGATCGTGATCGTCACCCACAACCTCCAGCAGGCGCAGCGCGTCGCCGACAGGGTCGCCTTCATGTACCTCGGCGACCTGGTCGAGTGCGGCGCCGCCGATCAGGTCTTCAACGCCCGCGCGCCGAGCGCACGCGTGAGTACGTCAGCGGCGGTTTCGGTTGATCGCACGGCGGCTCACGGTCTTGCTGGGCAGCGGCGATTGCGATCGCCGGCCTCTCCGCCTGCCAGTCGACGCAGGACAAGAGCGCCGAGCTCGCCAAGACGGGATCGACGGTCCTCAAGCAGGAGGCGGGCCTGAAGGTCGACCAAGGAGAGCACCGACGTCAAGGTCGCTCAAGACGACGGTCCTCTCCGACGTCAACGGTTCGGCGGTCGCGGTGCCTCTCCGCAACGACTCGGAGAAGGCACTGACTGGCATACCGATCTCCGTCGATGTGCTCGACGCGAAGGGCAAGAGCGTCTTCAAGAACAACCTCCCGGGGCTCGATCCGGGGTTGGTCTCGATGCCCGACATGGCCCCGAAGAGCGAGGCCTACTGGGTCAACGACCAGATCCTCGCGACCGGCAAGCCGAAGAGCGTCAAGGTCAAGGTCGGTGCGAGCGACGCCACATACTCCGGCGATCTTCCCGACATCGTCGTCGCACCCCCCAAGCTCGAAGGACGATCCCGTCTCCGGCCTCAATGCAACCGGTTTGGTGACCAACAAGACTGGCGCCGACCAGGGCCAGCTTCTGCTCTACGCCGTCGCGACGAACGGTGACCAGGTGGTGGCGGCCGGGCGCGGCGCGATCGACCAGCTCAAGGCCAAGCCGGACCCGAACAAGCCGACCAATTACCACATCTACTTCATCGGCGACCCAAAGGGCGCGAAGGTCGACGGTGACCTCGTTCCCGACACTCCCGCTCCCAGTAGGAGGAGCGAAAATGGCAACGCACGAGACAGACTCGAATGCCTGCAGCTCGGGGAGCCGGGCGAGCCGTGCCGCTCCTGCGGCGTGCCGCTCGACGGCGACCAGCGCTACTGCCTCAAGTGCGGCAACCGCCGCGGCGGGCCGCGGCTCGACTTCGAGAAGTACCTGCTGGACGAGCGCGAACGGCGAGCCACCGGCCGACAGCCGGGCCGCGCCCGCGACTCCGACCCCGGCGCCGCCGCAGCGGGACATGGAGACCGATGGCGGCTCGTCGGCCGGATCGCGGCGCTCGGGATGATGCTCGCTGATCGGCGTCCTGATCGGCAAGGGCAACTCTTCGTCCTCGACGCCGTCGCCCCGTGGTCCAGGTCGGCGGAGCGGCGCGGCAACCGAACCGGGAGCACCGCGACGGCGGCCGAATGTGCCACCGCCAACACCTTCCCAGCGACTGGCCCTCGGGCAAGGACGGCTACACGGTCGAGATCGGCACCCTGCCGAAGCAGGGCACCGACCGCCGCGCAGGTCGACGCCGCAGAAGGCCGACGCCAGCCTCGAAGGGGGCGCCGGACGTCGGCGCGCTCGACTCCGACCACTACAGAGCCTCCCGTCCGGCAACTACATCATCTACTCGGGCGTCTACGACACCAAGGCCGACGCGACCAAGGCCCTGTCGAAGCCGCTGAAGGCGCGACTTCCCCAAGGCGACCGTGGTCAAGGTCTCGAAGAGCTCCGGGGACGAGGGCGCTGCGGCGGCCACGGCGGCGGCGATTAAGGGCCCGCGTGCAGAAGGGCGGCCTGCTCTCGACAACCGACAAGAACGTCACCGTCCAGGCGACCAAGAGCGACATCAAGCAGCTGGACAACCTGACGGGCCAGGCCTACCAGGACGCGGTCAAGAAGCTGCCGGACACAATCCAACCCCCGGCAAGCTGCCGCCCACCGACAACAAGCCGCCCGGCGGAGGAAGCGGCGGCGGGATCGTGATCAAGTGAGGCGCGCGGACCTGACCAGCCGGCTGCCGGGGCGCCGCAGCCCGAAAAGCTCCCCTCTGCCCGCTCCGCCGCAGCGGGCGCCATCGGGGCCGGACGGCCCCGGGGCCGCGGGGCCGTCCGCCGGTGCGGTCGGCGCGCCGGAGCTGGCGGAGCAGTCGCGACCGGCTGGCACGCCACTTCGTCGAGTTGCAGTGGGATCTGGGTGGGCTCGCCTACGAGATGGCGATCCGCGACCATTTCCGCCTCGACGTCTTGGTCGCGCAGGCGGCCGACCTGCAGTCGGTCGACGCCGAGCTCAGCGAGGCGGAGCGGTTGCTGAAGCTCGACGAGGCCGGCGCCGCCGGCAGCTGTCCGAGGTGCGAGGCGCTCTACTCGCGCGGCGCCGTCTTCTGCTGGCAGTGCGGAACCGACCTGATGGAGCGAACTTCCGCCACCGAGGTCACGCAGGACGCCCAGGCCGCGGCGGGGCTACCCCCGTCGCCGACGGCGCCTCTGCCCCCTGCAGCGCCCGCGGTGACGGCAGCACCCCCCGGCCCCCCGCCCCCGGCAACCCCCGCTCCGCCGGGCCCTGCCCCGGCGGCGGCCCCTCCGGCCGCCCCAGTGACGCCGGAACCTGCCCCGGCGGCCGCCCCTCTGGCGCCGCCGATTCAGCCTCCTCCGGCCCAGCCCCCCGTCACGCAGGAGATCCTGCCGCAGCCACCCCCCGTGGAGAGCCAGCCGCCGCCGGCAGTTGAGTCGCCGCCGAACCCCGAGTCGCAGTTTGCTTCCCCGAGGGATGCCGGGCTGCTGCCGCCACGCCGGGGCGCGGAACCGCCCCTTGCCGCGACGCCGACCAACGGTGATCCGCCGGCGCAGGGCGTCGAGCATGCATCCGGGAACGGTGGGGCGCTTGCCGCAGGCTGATTGCCAGAGCTGCGGCGCTCCGACGGCGACCGGGCAGAACTACTGCATCAGCTGCGGAGGCAGGCTGGCGGATCCTGCGGCGCTGACGCGCGCTGGCGCGGCAGCCGCTGAGACCGAAGTCGCCGGCGACACTTCAGCTGCGAAAGGGGGTGTCTCCGCGGTCGCCGCCGGCTCGAGGCTTCCCCCCTGGATCGCCTGGGCGGCGCTTCCCCTCAATGACAGGCGCTGGGCGGCGCCGCTGGCCGCGATCGCGCTCGGTTTCGGAATCTTCGCCGGAATCGCGATCGGCCCGGGCGCCTCCGGGACCTTCGCCGGGGCCGCGCAGGTGATCAAGCTTCCCGCGAGCCTCTTCGCAGGCGATGGCGGCGGCTCGTCGAGCCCAGCCGATTCAAGCGCCTCATCTGTCCCCCCGGCCTCCGAACTCGCCGGTCCGGTCGGCAACGTCTCCTCGGGCGGGGGCGGGTCGACGGTGCCGGTGGCGCCGCCGGTCACGCCGCTTCCCAGCCCGCCCGCGCCCGCGCCGGCTCCCGCTCCCGCGCCGACCCCGACCTCGCGGCCGAACCCCAACCCGGGCGACAACCAGAACGATGACCAGGAAAACAAGCCGCCGCCGAAGCCAGAGACGGCGAGCGGAACGGTCATCCACACCAATCCCGCCGCCCAGAGCTACACCCTGGCGGCGCCGGACGGACAGGCGACGGTGATCCACGCCTCGAAGCTGCCCTCCCCGACCACGAAGCTCGAGGTTCCGATCCGGCTCCTCGCCAACGGCACCTATGCCGAGGACGGTGGCAGGACCGAGGAGGGCCATACCGGTACGGCGAAGCTCACCGGGTTCGTGACCTTCGTAGATCCCGCCGCGGGCGTCTACTCGGTCTCCAGGCGCGCCGTCTCGGCGCTGATCCACGTCGCCGCCGACGGCTCCGCGGCGCCGAAGGTACCCCTTCTCGGAGCCAACGCCACGGTTGACGTCCGGATCCGCAAGACGAGCCAGGCGGCGACGCAGAGGCCGCGGTCCCGGACCGGGCGGGTGGCTCACGGCACCGGGAGCGGTGGCCTCTTCTCGCTCCTCAGCGCGATCGCCAGCGCGGCGAGCTCTGCCGATCCGCAGCCGTCGCCCGGCGGCTGCTCCGCCGACCCGGCGACGCCGCCGGAACCGATCACCGCAACGGCGGAGCTTTGGCAGAAGCAGCTGAAGACGAGCGGCGACCCCTCCACCTACAGCGACTTCGCGGGGATCACCGAGGCGGTCTGCCCCGGGTCGCATCAGATATCGGTCTCGGCCGATGACATCCGCGAGAGTGACCAGGACCTGATGTTCACGGTGCCCAAGGACATCGACCTGAGGCCCTTCAAGGCCGGTCGCTCGATCGCCCTGACCTCGCTGATCGGCGCCGACGGTTCGCTCTCGCTGACCGGCATCGCCAGGGATGACGGAGTCACCGGCGCCGACGACTCCTCCGCCGCCCAGGGCGACCTGGCGGGCTGATCCATGCGGGCTCCGGTGGCGGCGATCGCGGTCCTCCTTGCGCTGCTCGCCGGCGCCGGGTGCGGCCCGGGGTCGAGCGATTCGTCGACGACGACCGCCACCGCGCAGCCGGCCACGACGACGGGGTCGACCGGCGGTGCGGCGGGCGGCGGGCCCCAGAGCCCCGGTTCGCTGGACGCGGCGGCGCTGACGAAGTCGGTCGAGCGGCAGATGCCGGTGTTCCTCTCCCGCTCCGACACGACCCTCGTCAACTCGCTTCAGCCTGTCGTCGGAGAGGGATCGGATCTGAAGCTGGTTCCCAACTCGGTCGCCTGTCTCCCCGGCTCGCAGACACCGGCGATCAGGGACCCGCAGAAGTACCCATTTGCCTGCATCGCCACGGTCGCGGCGAGTGGGGGCGGGCTGACGATCGAGGTGAAGCTCGGACTTGTCGTCTTCAGCGTCCGCGGTGTCTGCTGGCGGGCCTCGAACGAGAGGATTCTGGCGACCGGGACGCGCCCGGTCCTGATTCCCCGCACCCAAGCGCTGAACCCCGAGAACGTAATCTCGGGCTGCGCCGGTTAGCCGGTCGCCGGGAGCGGCTCGTCGGGCGCAGGAGGCGGGGGAGGGGACTCGGCCGGCTCGTCTGCGCTTCCCCTCCTCAGGGCAAGCCCAACCAGCGGGTAAACCAGGGTCGAGACGATCGCCGCGCCGACCAAAGCCGCCGAAGTCGCGGCCTCCATGTGCCCGCCGTCGACGGCGATCGTCGTGATCGCGACGACCAGCGGCAGTTCGGTTGCGCAGAAGAAGCCGAGTGCGAGCCGGTCGCGCGCCCCCAACCGCTGGCGATAGAGAACCAGTGCCGGGATTCCACGAACCACAAGAAAGAGGACGAGGAAGAGCGGAAGTTTCACCAGCGCCGAGCTGCTCCCAAGGAGCGCATCGAGGTCGAAGTTGAGTCCGCTGGTGACGAAGAAGAAGGGGATCAGGAAACCGAAGCCGACCGCCGTCAGTTTCGACTCGAACACGGTGACCTCCTGCCCGCGCAGCGCTGTGCGGGTGATCAGCCCCGCAAGGAAGCCTCCCAGCAGGATGTCGAGGCCGAGGTCGCTCGCGATCGCGACGAGACCGAAGACAAGGACCACCGCGATCCGGACAGCGAGCTGGCTGCTGGACTCGAGGGTGCGCTCCAGGACCTTCCAGCCAGGACTCGCCAGTCGCACGGAGATGATCGCGATTGCAATCGCGAGGACGACGAAAGCGAGCAGTATCGCCGCCTCCTCGATCGGGTGCGAGGTGGAGAGAACGATCGTGATCAGGATGATCGGCCCGAACTCGCCCATTGCTCCGGCGCCGAGGAGATTCGTCCCGAACCCTGTCCTCAGCTCGCCGCTGTCGCGCAGGATCGGTATCAGCGTCCCGATCGCGGTCGTCGCCATGGCCGAACCCGTGTAGAGAAGTGAGATCACGATCCCGGCCGCCTCCATGACACCGCCGATCCCGTAGGCGAGCGCGATCGAGAGTGCCCACCCGATCGCCCCGAGCCGCAGAGGGGCTCCGCGGATCCGCTCGAAATCGATCTCGTAGCCGGCGAAGAAGAACAGCATCCCAAGGCCGAGGTTGGAGAAGAACTGGATGAAGCTGTCGCCATCGGCAATCGCGAGAACGTCAGGCCCGATGATGATCCCGAGCAGCAGCTCGACGACCACCACCGGCGGAGAGAACTTCCCCGGGAACGCGACCACGATCACCGCTGCGATCGCGGAGACCACCACGATCGCGGAAAAGGACGCGGTGTCTATCGCGAACACGGCTGGTGTTTCGCTCGTGTCAGCTCGGGCCCGCGGCTAGACCCAGCGCCTCCGCGACCTCGTCGACGGCCGCCTGCTCGGCGTCGCTGACGCGCTCGCCGCTGAGCCCGAGGAAACCCTCGCGATGGGCCTCAGCCACGCGCTTGGCCAGCCCGAGGATGAATCGCTTGTACTCGAGGACCTCGGCCGGCTCCGCCTTGGCCTCGAGCACCGCCAGGGCCTCGTGGATGTTCTGCAGGTTGTGCTCCTTCAACTCCTGCTTCGAGCCGGCTCGGGTTTTATCCATCTCCGGCTTCGTCGCTACTACCTCGTCGAGCAGCTGGCTCTCACCGTGCTCGGAGCGCGCCTCGGTGTACGCCTTCGCCATCGAGAAGCTCTCGCGGATCGAGCCTCCTCCCTCCGACGTGATCACGACCAGTCCGGCGCTCGGAGGGGCCTCGATGATCTGCTTCCATTCCTCTTCGGTGTAGTCGGCCTTGCCTGTCATGGGGTCTCTCCTTGGGTTGGAATTTCGGTGCGCAACGGCCAGCGGTGCGCTCGGGCGAGATACTAAGCGCGTGATCGAACTGGTGGAGCTGACGACCGAGGGCCTCGAGCCCGAGCAGGTCACGGCCGTTGCCCGCGACGGGGCCCCGGCACGGCTTGGCGATGAGGCGAAGGCGGCGATGGAGCGAAGCGCCGGGATCGTCGAGCGGCTCGCCGCATCCGAGCAGCCCGCCTACGGCGTGTCCACGGGATTCGGCTCGCTGGCGACGACCAGGATCCCGGCCGAGCGCCGCGAGGAGCTGCAGCGGGCGCTGATCCGCTCACACGCCGCCGGCATGGGTCCGCCGATCGAACCCGAGGTCGTGCGGGCGATGATGTTGCTGCGGGCCCGAAGCCTGGCGATGGGCTACTCGGGCGCCCGCCCGGTGCTCGCCGAGACGATCCTCGAGCTGCTCGGCGCCGGCCTGACGCCGGTCGTCCCCGAGTACGGCTCCCTCGGCGCCAGCGGAGACCTGGCGCCACTTGCGCACTGCGCCCTGGTCCTGATCGGGGAGGGCGAGGTCAGCGGCCGCGACGGCGCGACGCTGGCCGCCGCCGAGGCGATGCGCGACGCCGGGATCGGGCCCGTCACGCTCGAGGCGAAGGAGGGGCTGGCGCTGATCAACGGCACCGACGGGATCCTCGGGATGCTGGTCCTCGCGATCACCGACCTGTGGGCGCTGCTGCGGGTCGCCGACATCGCCGCGGCGATGTCGGTGGAGGGGCTGCTCGGGACCGACCGCACGTTTGCCCCAGACCTCATCGCGCTGCGCCCGCAGCTGGGCCAGGCCGAGAGCGCCGCCAACCTGCGCGCCCTGCTCGCCGGCTCGGAGATCGTCGCCTCCCACCTCGAGGGCGACACCCGCGTTCAGGATGCCTACTCTCTGCGCTGCGCCCCGCAGGTGGTCGGCGCCGTGCGTGACACCCTCGCCCACGCCGATGTGGTCGCCCGCGCGGAGCTGCGCTCGGCGATCGACAACCCGATGATCCTCCCCGATGGCCGGGTCGAGTCCTGCGGAAATTTCCACGGGGCGCCGCTGGCCCAGGTCTGTGACTTCCTCGCGATCGCCGCCGCCGACGCCGGCTCGATCGCCGAGCGCCGCACCGACCGCCTGCTCGACCCCAACCGCTCCCACGGCCTGCCGCCCTTCCTCGCCGAGGACCCGGGGGTGAACTCGGGGATGATGATCGCCCAGTACACGCAGGCAGCGATGGTCTCCGAGAACCGGCGCCTGGCGACGCCGGCGTCAGTCGACTCCCTTCCGACCAGCGCGATGCAGGAGGACCACGTCTCGATGGCCTGGGGGGCGGCACGGAAGCTCCGCGTCTCGGTCGCCAACCTGGCGCGGGTGCTCGCGGTGGAGATCACCTGCGCCGCCAGGGGCCTCGACCTGCGGGCGCCGCTCGCGCCTGCAGCCGGCACCGGTGCCGCGCTTGCCCGATTGCGCGAGAGCGTCCCGGGCACCGGGCCGGACCGCCACCTCTCGCCCGAGCTTGCGGCGGCGGAGTCGCTGGTCTCCTCGGGTGAGCTGCTGGCGGCGGTCGAGACCGAGATCGGAGAACTGCGATGAGGAGGAGGAGCGGGTGAGCTCAGGACCGAGGGTTGTGCGTGCCCCGAGGGGCGAGGAGCGCTCCTGCCGCGGCTGGGGGCAGGAGGCGGCGCTGCGGATGCTGATGAACAACCTCGACCCCGAGGTCGCCGAGCGGCCCGACGACCTCGTCGTCTACGGCGGCACCGGCCGCGCCGCCCGCTCCTGGGAGGCGTTCGACGCGATCGTCCGCACCCTGCGCGGGCTCGGCGACGACGAGACCCTGCTGGTTCAATCGGGGAAGCCGGTCGGCGTCTTTCGCACCCACGAGTGGGCTCCGCGCGTGCTGATCGCGAACTCGAACCTCGTCCCCGACTGGGCCAACTGGGATGAGTTCCGCCGGCTCGAGGACCTCGGCCTGACGATGTACGGGCAGATGACCGCGGGCTCGTGGATCTACATCGGAAGCCAGGGGATCGTGCAGGGGACGTACGAGTGCTTTGCCGAGATCGCGCGCCGCCGCTTCGGCGGCTCACTCGAGGGGACGATCACCCTCACCGCCGGCCTCGGCGGGATGGGGGGAGCGCAACCGCTCGCGGTGACGATGAACGGGGGCGTCGCCCTCTGCGTCGAGGTCGACCAGCACCGGATCGACCGCCGCCTCGAGACCCGCTATCTAGACGAGGAGGCGACCGACCTCGCCGACGCTGTCGCGCGCTGCGAGGCCGCCAGGGCCGAGCGCCGCGCGGGCTCAGCGTCGGCCTCTGTGCCAATGCCGCCGACGTGCTGCCGGCGCTGCGCGGGATGGGCTTCGCCGCCGACATAGTCACCGACCAGACGAGCGCCCACGACCCCCTCGTCGGATACGTACCCAACCTGATGAGCCTGGCCGAGGCCGACGAGCTTCGCGTCACCGACCCCGACGAGTACGTGCGCCGCTCGCGGGCGGCGATCGCCGCCCACTGCGCCGCGATGGTCGGGTTCCTCGACGACGGCGCCGAGGTCTTCGACTACGGCAACAGCCTCCGGGCGGAGGCGCTCCTCGGAGGCTTCGAGCGCGCCTTCGCATATCCGGGGTTCGTCCCCGCCTACATACGGCCGCTGTTCTGCGAGGGAAAGGGCCCGTTTCGCTGGGTGGCGCTCTCGGGTGAGGAGTCCGACATCGCCGCAACCGACCGCGCCGTGCTCGAGGAGATCCCCGGCGACCCCGGGCTGGAGCGATGGATGCGGCTGGCGAGCGAGCGGATCGCCTTCCAGGGGCTGCCGTCGCGAATCTGCTGGGCGGGCTACGGCGAGCGCTCGCGCCTCGGCCTGCGCTTCAATGAGATGGTCCACTCCGGAGAGCTGAAGGGGCCGATCGTGATCGGCCGCGACCATCTCGACTCGGGCTCGGTCGCATCGCCCTACCGCGAGACCGAGTCGATGGCCGACGGCTCCGACGCGATCGCGGACTGGCCGCTTCTCAACGCTCTGCTGAACACATCCGCGGGAGCCTCCTGGGTCAGCATCCATCACGGCGGCGGGGTCGGGATCGGGCGCTCGATCCACGCGGGCATGGTCTGCCTCGCCGACGGCACCGACCTCGCCGCGCAGAAGCTCGAGCGCGTCCTCACCGCCGACCCCGGGATGGGGGTCATCCGCCATGCCGACGCCGGATATGAGCGGGCGCAGGACGTCGCGGCCCAGCGCGGGGTCCGGATCCCGATGGAGGAGACATGAGCTCGCGGGGCTTCGGTGAACGGATTTGGTCGTCATAGCGACCAAATCCGTTCAGTCAGCGAGCGCGGCGCCTCGATGAGCGTTCGCGAGGTCGTCACGATCGGGGATCCGGTGCTGCGCGAGCGCGCCCGCGAGGTCGACCCCGCCGAGATCGGGACTGCGCCGGTTCAGGGGCTGATCGACGACTTGGTCGAGACGATGCGCGCGGCCGGCGGCGCCGGGCTCGCCGCCAACCAGGTCGGCGAGACGATTCGGGTCGCGGTCGCCGAGGTCGACGGCGTCAACCCCCGCTACCCCTACAAGCCACCGTTTCCGCTGACGGTGATGATCAACCCGGTGATCGAGCCGCTCGACGAGGAGGCGCTGGTGATCAACGAGGGCTGCCTCTCGATCCCCGACCTGCGCGGCGACGTCGAGCGCAGAGTCAATGTCCGCGTCCGCTACCTCGACCGCGGGGGAGCCGAGCACGAGGAGGTCCGCCGCGGCCTCACCGCGGGCACCTTCCAGCACGAGGTTGACCACCTCGACGGGATCCTGATCGTCGACCGGGCCGACCCCCGCACGTTGGCCACCTGGGAGCAGTTCGAGCGCCACCAGCGCGGCGCCTTCCTCGAGCGAATCGCCCGCTACGCGGAGGCCGCTTCGCCGGAGGGGGCGGGTGAGGCCCGTGGCTGATCCGCCGCGATCGAGCGGTGCCGGGGAGGGCGCCTACTGGTGCGAGCGGGCGTGGCTCGGGGGGGAGGAGGCGGAGCCCGGCGTGCTGGTGGGCGTGGCGGGCGACCGGATCGCATCGGTCGCTAGCTCGCCCTCCCCGCCCGCCGGCGCGGCCCGGCTCGACGGTCTCACGGTCCCGGGCCTCGCCAACGCCCACTCGCACGCCTTCCAGCGGGCGCTTCGCGGCAGAACCCACGCCGGAGAGGGCTCGTTCTGGACCTGGCGCGAGCAGATGTATGGAGCGCTCGGGCGGATCGACCCCGACACCTACCTGGCCCTGGCGAGGGCGACGTTTGCGGAGATGGCAGTCGCCGGGATCACCGCGGTGGGGGAGTTCCACTACGTCCACCATGGCCCCGGTGGCTGCCGCTACGCGGATCCCAACGCGACCGGCGAGGCGGTGATCGAGGCCGCACGCCAGGCGGGGATCAGGATCACCCTGATCGACGCCTGCTACCTGCACGGCGGCATCGGCCGCGAGCTCGATGAGACCCAGTTGCGATTCTCCGACGGAACCGCGGAGGCCTGGGCGGAGCGGGTCGGGCAGCTGGGGGAGGGCGATGGTGTGCGGATCGGCGCTGCGATCCACAGCGTCCGCGCGGTCGATCCCGCGGCCGCCGCAGAGGTCGCCGCCTGGGCCGCCGAGCGGGGGGCGCCGCTCCACGCCCACGTTTCCGAGCAGCCGGCGGAGAACGAGGACTGCCTGGCCGAGCATGGACTGACACCGACGGCGCTGCTGGCCGAGGTCGGCGCGCTGACGGATCGCTTCACCGCGATCCACGCCACCCATCTCTCCGAGGATGACTTCAATCTGCTCGGCGATTCCGGCGTCAGCGTCTGCCTCTGCCCGAGCACCGAGCGCGACCTCGCCGACGGCGTCGGCCCCGCCCGGCGGCTGAGCGCCGCCGGCGCAGGCCTCTGTCTCGGCAGTGATTCCAACGCGCTCATCGACCTGATCGAGGAGGCGCGTGCGGTCGAGATGGACGAGCGCCTGGTGACCGGCGTGCGTGGCAATCACTCGGCGGCCGAGCTGCTGCGAGCAGCAACCTCCGCCGGGCACGCCGCGATCGGCTGGCCGCAGGCCGGGCGGATTGAGCCGGGTGCGATCGCCGACCTCGTCACGGTCGGATTCGACTCGCCCCGGATGGCGGGCACGCCGGCCGAGATCGCCTCGGTCGTGTTCGCCGGGGCTGCGGCCGACGTGCGCGGGGTGATCTGCGGAGGGCGCGAGATCGTCCGCGACGGTCGCCACGTCGCGATAGACGCCGTCGCCGAGCTTGAGGCAGCGATCGGCAGCGTGACCCGATGAGCACGCTGGTGATCGACAACATCGGCCGGCTCGCCACCAACGACCCGGCGCTGGGAGAGGGGGCGCTGGGGCTGGTCTCGGAGGCGGCGCTCGTCTTCGACGGTGACCGAGTCGCAGCGGTCGAGCCCGCCGGCGCGATTGCCGACGAGCGGATCGACGCGGGTGGGAGGGCCGTGATCCCTGGCTTCGTCGACAGCCACACCCATCTCGTCTTCGCGGGCGAGCGCTCGCAGGAGTTCGCGGCGCGGATGGCCGGGCAGCCCTATGAGGCGGGCGGCATCCGGGTCAGCACCGAGGCGACGAGGGCCGCGAGCACGGCGGAGCTGGTGGCGCTGACCCGGGCCCGGCGCGAGGAGGGCCTGCGGGCGGGGATCACCCACGTCGAGATCAAGTCCGGCTACGGCCTCGACGTCGACTCCGAGCGGCGAAGCTGCGAGGTCGCTGCCGAGTTCACAGACGACGTCACCTTCCTCGGCGCCCATGTCGTCCCGGTCGAGTACGAGGGCCGGGCCGACGCCTACGTCGACCTGGTCTGCGGTGAGATGCTCGACGCCTGCGCGCCGCTCTCGCGCTGGATCGACGTTTTCTGCGAGGTGGGAGCCTTCGACGAGGATCAGTCCAGGGCCGTGCTCGAGGCGGGCAGGGTGGCCGGGCTTGGCCTGCGTGTTCACGGCAACCAGCTCGGGCCAGGGCCGGGGGTTCGGCTCGCGGTCGAGACCGGGGCCGCGTCGGTGGATCACTGCACTTACCTGACCGACGGCGATGTCGATGCGCTGGCGGCGGGCGAGACCGTGGCCACCTTCCTGCCGGCGACCGACTTCTCGACCCGCCAGCCCTACCCTGACGCGCGCCGGGTGATCGACGCCGGAGCCGCGGTCGCGATCGCCACCAACACCAATCCGGGGTCGAGCAACACGACCTCGATGAGCTTCTGCATCGCGCTCGCGGTCCGCGACATGGGGATGAGCGCCGACGAGGCCCTGCTCGCCGCCACCCGCGGCGGCGCCAGGGCGCTGCGCCGCGACGACGTCGGTCACCTCTCCCCGGGCGCCCGTGCCGACGCGGTCATCCTCGATGCCTCTTCGCACACCGACCTCGTCTACCGGCCCGGGGTCCCGCTGATCGCGACGACGATCAGCTCCGGGCGCATCGCCTGCGGCTGAGCCCGTCGGCGAGCGAGCGACCTCGGGCCGATCTCGGGCGCCCCTGTCTCGGCGGGACCTCAGGGGTGGGTTGCGACCGGTTCCGCGCTGAGGAGCCGCTCCGTCTCGGCGCGGCGCCCGGGTGAGAGGATCGGCCAGTCGGGCTGATAGCCGAAGACCTCCCTGAGCAAGGCGGAGCCGAAGCGCTCTGAGATGACCTCGAAGTGGTCCGCGGTCACCAGGGCCGGGTGGGGGACCCCGCAGGAGCGCCCCAGCGCGAGCAGCTCCGAGCGCAGCGCGACCACGTAGTTGGCGGCGCGATCTCCCTTCAGCTCCGGGTCGAGGCCCCGCATCAGCCACCTCGACTGGGTCGCGACCCCGGCCGGGCAGCGGCCCGTGTGGCAGCGCTGGGCCTGGATGCAACCGATCGCCAGCATCGCCTCGCGCCCGACGTTGACCATGTCGCAGCCGAGCGCGAACGCGAACAGCGCCGAGTCCGGAAATCCGAGGCGCCCGGATCCGACGAAGACCACATGCTCCGCGATCCCGGCACGGGCGAAGGTGGAGTAGACCCGGCTGAAGCCGATCTTGAACGGCAGAGCGACGTGGTCGGAGAAGGTCAGCGGAGCGGCCCCGGTGCCGCCCTCGCCGCCGTCGACGGTGACGAAGTCGGGCCCGCCGCCGGTCACGGACATCCGCTCCGCCAGCTCCTCCCAGAACTCGCCCTCGCCTACCGCGGACTTGATGCCGACCGGCAGGCCGGTCGCCTCCGCGATCGTCTCGACGAACTCGATCAGGCCGTCGACGTCGGAGAAGGCCGAGTGGGCCGGGGGGCTGACGCAGTCCGGCCGGCGGGGACGCCGCGGATCGCCGCGATCTCGGCGTCACCTTGGCCGCCGGGCAGCAGCCCGCCGAGTCCGGGCTTGGCGCCCTGCGAGAGCTTGATCTCGATCGCCCGCACGGGCGCCTCGGCGACGCGCTCGCCCAGGCGCTCGAGGCTGAAGCGCCCGCGCTCGTCGCGGCAGCCGAAGTAGCCGGTGCCGATCTGCAATCACCAGATCGCCGCCCTGGCGGTGGTGCGGGCGCGACTGCCGCCCTCGCCGGTGTTCTGCAGGCAGCCCGGCCAGCGCCGCGCCGCGGTTCAGCGCCTCGACGGCCGGCGCCGAGAGCGAGCCGAAGCTCATCCCCGAGACGTTGACGATCGACGCGGGTCGGAAGGCATGGTCGCGGCCGTGGGCGCCGCCGAGGACCTTGGCCGCCGGGAGCGCGAAACGCCGGCGGGCCTCCGGGCTCGCCCTCGGCGGGCGGCTGGCGACCGGGAAGGGCGACGTGCTTGATCGACCAGCAGGGACTCGACCGACTCCATCTCGTCGTCGGTGCCGAAGCCGAAGGTGTTGGTCTCGCCCTTGGCCGAGGCGTAGACCCAGCGGCGCTGGTCGCGCTGAGAACGGCCGCTCCTCGTTGTTGGAGGTGACGATGTACTGGCGCAGCTCCGGCCCGAACGCCTCCAGCACGTAGCGAAAATGCCCGACGCACCGGGAAGTTGCGGAGGACCGCGTGCCGGCGCTGGATCAGGTCGTAGCCGACCACGCCGGCGAGGGCTGCGCCGATTGCCGCCCGCCGGTGCTTCACGCCCTCGGCTCCTCGCCGGCGATCTCCGCGAGCCAGTCGGCGAAGGCCCCGGTTCCCTCGCCGGTGCGGGCGCTCAGCAGCATCGTCTCGGCCTCGGGGTTGACGCTGCTGATGTTGTCGAGCAGGCGCCCGAGATCGAAGTCGAGATGGGGCATGAGGTCGATCTTGTTGACCACGACGAGGCCGCAGGTGCGAAACATCAGCGGGTACTTCAGCGGCTTGTCCTCGCCCTCGGTCACCGAGCAGATCATCGCCCGGGCGTCCTCTCCGACCCTGAACTCCGCCGGGCAGACCAGGTTGCCGACGTTCTCGATCACCAGCAGGTCGATCTCGTCGAGGCCGACCTGCCCGATCGCCGAGCGCACCATGTTGGCGTCGAGGTGGCACTCTCCGCCGAAGCCCGGGTCGGTGTTGATCTGGGTCACCGGCACGTGCAGGGATGCCAGCCGGTCGGCGTCGAGGCTTCCGCTGACGTCTCCCTCGAGCACGCCGGCGCGGATCGTGCCAAGCGCGGGAAGCGCGCGCTCGAGCAGCATCGTCTTGCCGGCCCCGGGGGCGCTCATCAGGTTGACGACGCGGGTCCCGGTGCGATCGAAGTCCTCGCGGTTGGCGGCCGCGATCGTCGCGTTCGCGTCGAGCGCGTCCTCGGCGACCCTCACTCTGGTGCGATGCATTCCTGCTCCTCCTCTTCCTCGACCTCGATAGAGGCGATCTCGAACTCCTCGCCGCTCAGCACCTCGACCGGGCCGCTGCCGCATCGACCGCAGCGAGAAGCGCGGCTCGCTCGGGCGCCAGCGCTGGCCGCAGCCCTCGCAGCGCAGGGTTGCCGGGACCCGCTCCTGGTCGAGCCGCGCACCCTCGCACAGAGTCCCTTCGGCGGTTATCCCGAAGTAGAAGTCGAGGCTCTCGGGCACCACCTGGCGCAGCGCCCCGACGCGGAGGCGGACCTCGCGCACCGGGCGCCCCTCGGCATGGCGAAGCGCCGTCGAGAGGATCGCGCGCGATAGCGACAGCTCGTGCATCAGCAGATCCTCGGCAGCGGGTCTCCGGCGAGCATGTCGATAACCCGCCCGCCACCGAATGAGGTCTCCAGCAGGACCATCCCGGGCGGCTCCGGGCGGACCTCGCCGATGATCGCCGCGTCGGTGCCCAGCGGGTGTGCTCGCAGCGCCGCCAGCGCCCGCTCGGCCCCGTGCTCCTCGACGATCGCGAGCAGCTTGCCCTCGTTGGCGACGTGGAGCGGATCGATGCCGAGTATCTCGCAGGCCCCCGCGACCTCGGGGCGGACCGGCAGCGCCGCCTCGGAGACGGCGAAGCCGAGCTCCGATGCGAGCGCCAGCTCTGCCAGGACCGTGGCGAGGCCGCCGCGGGTCGGGTCGCGCATGCAGCGGACCCCGTCGGTGGCGTCGAGCAGCGCCTCGACGAGACCCCCGAGCGGGGCGGTGTCGCTCTCGAGATCCGCCTCCAGGGAGAGCTCGCCGCGGCTGACCATGATCGCCATGCCGTGATCGCCGATCGTGCCGGAGACGATCAGCCGGTCGCCGGCGCGGATCTGTCCGGTCGAGAGCTCGACTCCCGGCCTCAGGGCCCCGACGCCGGAGGTGTTGATGTAGACGCCGTCGGCCTTGCCGCGCTCGACGACCTTGGTGTCGGCGGTGGCGACGGCCACGCCGGCCTCGGCTCCGGCGGCGGCGATCGAGGCGGCGATCCGCTCCAGCGATGAGATCGGGAACCCCTCCTCGATGATGAACCCGGCCGAGAGCGCCAGCGGGCGCGCGCCCGACACCGCCAGGTCGTTGACCGTTCCGTGGACCGCCAGCTTGCCGATGTCCCCGCCTGGGAAGAAGAGCGGCTTGACGACGAACGAGTCGGTCGAGAACGCGAGGCGCGAGGTTCCCGGCGAGATCCCGAGCACGGCGGAGTCGTCGAGGGGATCGAGCGCCGGGTTGCCGAGGTGCCCGAGAAAGACGCTCTCGATCAGGTCCCGGGAGGCCCTGCCGCCGGCTCCGTGCGAGAGCGTCACCTGGTCGGTCGCCAGCCTGCGCACCGGCCGCCGCCTGCGGTCTTCGATCGCATCGAGCACATCGCGCTCGGTCCGGGCCGGGGTTGTCCGGCCCTCAGGCAACCCGCTCGCCCCGCTCTCGCAGGCGCCCGAAGTTGTAGTAGGCGGCGCAGGCGCCCTCGCTGGAGACCATGCAGGTCCCGATCGGGCGCTCAGGCGTGCAGGCGGTCCCGAAGACCTTGCACTGCCAGGGCTTGATCACTCCCTTGAGGACCTCGCCGCACTGGCAGGCCTTGGGGTCGGCGATGCGGATGCCGGGCACCTCGAATCGCTCCTCGGCGTCCCACTCGGCATAGGCCTCACGAACCTTCAGCGCGCTGTGCGAGATGAAGCCGAGCCCGCGCCACTCGAAGGTGGGGCGCAGCTCCATCGTCTCGGCGATCGCCTCGAGGGCCAGGGGATTGCCATCGGCACGGACCACCCTGCGATACTGGTTCTCGACCTCGCAGCGCCCTTCGGCGAGCTGGCGCAGCAGCATCTCGATGCTCTGCAGCACGTCGAGCGGCTCGAAGCCGGAGACGACAACGGGCCTGCCGTGGTCGCGGGCGATGAAGCCGTAGGGCCGGGTGCCGATCACGGTCGAGACGTGTCCGGGCCCGATGAAGCCGTCGAGCCGAAGGTCGGGAGAATCGAGGATCGCCCTGATCGCCGGGAGGATCGTGACGTGGTTGGCGAAGACGGAGAAGTTGCCGATGCCCTCGGCCCTGGCGCGGCGCAGGGTCAGCGCCGTCGCCGGTGCGGTCGTCTCGAACCCGATCGCGAAGAAGACGACCTCGCGGCCGGGGTTCTCGCGGGCGATCTCGAGGGCGTCAAGGGGCGAGTAGACCATCCGCACGTCGGCGCCGCGGGCCTTGGCGTCGAGCAGTGAGCCGCGGCTTGCCGGTACGCGCATCATGTCGCCGAAGGTGGTGAAGATCACCTCCGGGCGCTCGGCGATCGCGATCGCGTCGTCCTGGCGGCCCATCGGGATCACGCACACCGGGCAGCCGGGCCCGTGGACGAGCTCGACGCCGGCGGGGAGCAGATCCTCGATCCCGTGGCGATAGATCGAGTGGGTGTGGCCACCGCAGACCTCCATCAGCTTGATCGTTCGGCCCGGCTCGGTCAGGGCCGCTATCTCTGCCGCAAGGCCCTTCGCCAGCTCGCCCGAGCGGTACTCGTCGACGAACCGCATCCCGCCGCGCGACGCCGCTGCTCATGTCCGCTCGGCGATGCACTCGAGCAGCAGGTGGTAGATCGTCGCCTGGGCCTCCTGGACACGAGGCACGTAGTCGCCCCGCACCGCCAGCAGGTGATCCAGCCACTCCTCCTCGACCAGGCGGCCGCCCCCGTAACCGCTGATCGCGCAGGTGAGCATGCCCCGGCGGTGGCCCTCGGCCAGCCCCGCGAGGACGTTCTCGGAGGCACCGCTGGTCGAGATCCCGACGGCGACGTCACGATCGGTCCCGAGGGCGATCAGCTGGCGGGCGAAGGCGTTCTCGAAGCCGACGTCGTTGGCGATCGCGGTGACGCTGGCGACGTCGTCGGTGAGGCAGAGTGCGCCGAGGCCGCGGGCCGCGCAATCGGCGGCGAGATCCTGGGCGTCGGTGGCCGACCCTCCGTTGCCGAAGGCGAAGAGCCGCCCGCCGGAGGCGAGGCGCTCGCCGATCTCGCGCCCGGCCTCGGCAATCGCCGCGGTGTCGATGCCTCGCCTGAGGCCGGCTGCGTCCGCGGCCTTCTGCTTCGCCGACGCGCTCGCGATGGCGAGGTCAGCCCCCCGGCCGTCCCCGCCGGGGTCGAGAAACGGGTAGAGGAAGCCGGCATCTCCCGCTCCCGCCGGCTCCTCCACCGCGAGGCGCTCGAGGGCGACGCCCGCGTGGCAGAGAAGGAGGTCTCCCTCTCGCACCTCGGCGATCAGGTCGGTGGCGACCTCCTCGCGGGGCCCGCCCGGGCTCTCGGCGGGCTCCACCATCGCGGAGTTGCCACGGGCCTCGATCACGGTTGCCCGGACCGCGACGTCACCGCAGGTGACGCATGTCTGCGCGGCTTCGAGGGGATGCTCACCGAAGACGTGGACCAGCTCCCAGAGAACGTGGTAGACGGTCTCCTGGACCTCCTGGACGATCGCCGGGTCCCGGCTCGGCACCGCGAAGGAGAGATCGGCGCCGCCGACGGCGTCGGGGCCGCTGAGCGAGATCGTCAGCAGCCCCTGCGCTCCGGCGGAGGCGAGGAACGCGGCGACGGCGGGATCGGTGTCTGCGTGGCTGATGCCGAGCGCGGCTCCGCGGGCGTCCGCCGGCAACCGGCACGAGCCGGTCGGGTCGTTGCCGAGGGCGAGCGCCGGCAGGGCGCGCTTGCCGACGATCACCGGGTGCATGAACTCGACCGCGACGTGGGCGGCGTCGGTCGCGGCAGCGCCGCTGCCGAGCGCGTAGAGCCACCCGCCGCCGGTGAATGCCTGGGCCAGCGCTTCGGCGGCCCTCGAGACCTCCTCAGCATGGGCCGCGAAGAACGCCTCGAGAACCCGCTCGCGATCGGCGATCCCCTCTGCGAGCGAGGCGGCCGTCGCCGTGCCCGCGCCCGTCATCGCCCGCTCTGGCGGATCTCGGCCAGCTCCTGCTCGAACGGCTCGCCGAGGCCCTCGAGCAGCTCCAGGGTTTCGCGGGCTTCGCCCTCGTCGATCTTCGACATCGCGAAGCCGACGTGGATCAGCACCCAGTCGCCGACCCGCACCGAGCCGGGCACCTCGCTGCAGAGCAGGCCGATGTTGACGTCGCGCCGCACCCCGGAGATCTCGGCTTTCGCCAGGAACAGCTCCGGGTCGACGATCTCGATGATCTGGCCTGGGATCGCTAGGCACATGCGGACATCCCCGAGGCTATCGCCGCCTGGCCGTAGCTGACCCCTCCGTCGTTGGGAGGGACGAGGCGGTGGCGCAGAACGCGGAAGCCGCGCTCCCCGAGCCTGCGTGCCAGCGACTCCGAGAGGCGCAGATTGGCGAAGGCGCCGCCCGAGAGGACGACGGTGCGCGGCGAGGCCGCCTGCTCGCAGGCCGACGCCATCGCCTCGGCCAGACCCTCGTGGAACGCTGCCGCGATCTCGGCCCGGGGGCGGCCGGCCTCGAGGTCGTCATGGGCGGCGGCGAGCAGCTCGGAGCCGCCGATCAGCTCACGATCCACCCGGCAGCGGTAGGGAGGCGCCTCGGCGCCGCGGGCCAGGTGCTCGAGGCCGACCGCGGTCTCGGCCTCAAAGGAGATCACATCACCCGTGCCCAGCAGCGCTCCGACGGCGTCGAACAGGCGTCCCGCACTCGATGATCGCGGAGCGTTGACGCGAAGGCTCTCGCGGACCAGCGGCCACCGCGGCCAGCGACGCAGCGGAACCGGGCGCCCGGCTCGCTCGAGGTAGGACGCGGCCATCCGCCAGGGCTCCCTGACCGCGGCCTCGCCACCGGGCATCGGGACCGGGTCGAGGTGGGCGAGCCGCTCGAAGCCGCGAAGGTCGAATCGCAGCAGCTCTCCTCCCCAGATGGTCCCGTCCTGGCCGTAGCCGGTGCCGTCCATGACGACCCCGAGCGCGGGGCCGGACTCCCCGTGCTCGGCCAGGCAGGCCGCCGCGTGCGCGTGGTGGTGCTGGACGCCGACGCACTCGGCACCGTGGGCGAGGGCCCAGCGTGTGGAGAGGTAGTCGGGGTGGAGGTCGTGGGCGATCAGGCCGGGGCGGGCACCGGTCATCTCCAGGTAGAGGGCAAGGTCGGTTTCGAACGCCGAGTGCGCGAGGCCGGTCACCAGGTCGCCGAGGTGGGGCGAGAGGAACGCCCTGCGGCCGCGCGCCAGGCAGAAGGTGCTCTTCAGCTCCGCCCCGACGGCCAGGACCGACGGCTCGGCGGCAACGGGCAGCGGCAGCGCCGAGGGCGCATAACCGCGTGAGCGCCGCAGCGGAGACGAGGCCCGCACGACCGAGTCCTCGCAGCGGCGCTGGATCGGCCGGTCGTGAGAGCAGAAGGCGTCGGCGATCCCCGACAGGCGCTGCCTGGCGTCGTCGTCAGCGATCGCGATCGGCTCATCGGAGCGGTTGCCGCTGGTCATCACCAGCGGCCCGTCGAAGTCACGCGCCAGCAGGTGGTGGAGGGGCGTGTACGGCAGCATCACGCCGAGCCAGGCCGTTGCCGGCGCGACCGACGGAGCAACCGCGCCCTCGCGTCGTTCGGCGAGGACGATCGGGCGGGCGGGGGAGCGCAGCAGCGCCTGCTCAGCGTCGGTGAGCCTGACCAGTTCCTCGGGCTCCGCCGTCATCACTGCCAATGGCCGTCTTCCGCGCTGCTTGCGCCGGCGCAAGCGCTCGACTGCCTGATCGCTTCTGGCGTCGCAGGCGAGGTGGTATCCGCCGAGTCCCTTGACGGCGACGATCGCCCCTTCGCCGAGCAGGCCGACCACCTCCTCGAGCGGCATCGAGAGGCTCGGGCCGCAGTCGGGGCAGGCGATCGGCTCGGCGTGAAAGCGCCGGTCCTCCGGATCCTCGTACTCGCGCCGGCAGGCGTCGCACATGGCGAAGCCGGCCATCGTCGTGTTCGGGCGGTCGTACGGGACCCGACGCACGATCGTCAGGCGCGGGCCGCACTGGGCGCAGTTCGTGAACGGGTAGCGGTAGCGCCGGTCCGCCGGGTCGAAGAGCTCGGCCAGGCACTGCGCGCAGGTGGTGCTGTCGGGAGGAATCGGCGCCTCCGTCGGCCCGCCCGTGCTCGGCTCGATCACGAAGCGCCGCTTCGCTCCTGTGGCCGGTCCGGCCTCCGATCTCACCGACTCGACCCGTGAGGAGGCGGGGGCCTCACGGAGGAGATCCGACTCGAAGCGCTCGAGCGCTGCGGGGGGTCCCTCCGCCTCGATCAGGACCGCCCCCCCCGCGTTTCTGACGCTACCCGCCAGGCCGAGGCGGGTCCCGAGGCCGTGGACGAATGGCCTGAACCCGACCCCCTGCACCACCCCCGAGACCCGGATCCGGCGTCTCTGCTTCGCTTGCGGCGCCCCGGGGCCGGGGGGGTCTGCGCCGCGTGGCCCGGGGGCCGCCCCCCTCACCTCCGGGGGGCAGGCGGGCCCGCGCCGGCGGGGGCCTGTGCCCTCGCCGTCTGCAGCAGCATCCGCTGCTCCGCGGCCGCGATCAGCCGCCTGGCGCGGTCGATCGAGTCGATGTTGACGGAGATCGCATCGATCCCCGCCTCGACCAGGATCTCGGCGTACTCGGGGTGAACGGAGGGAGCCTGGCCGCAGATCGAGGTCGCCAGCCCGAGCTCACGGGCACGGGGGATCAGCTGCTTGAGGTAGGAGACGACCGCGGGGTCGCGCTCGTCGAAGGTCTCGGCCAACAGCTCGGAGTCGCGATCGGATCCGAGAACGAGCTGGGTGAGGTCGTTGGAGCCGATCGAGATCCCGGCTATTCCGAGCTCCGCGTAGCTCTCGAGGTTGAACAGCACCGACGGCACCTCGGCCATCACCCACAACTCGAAGCCCGCCCGATCCAGCAGCCCTGCTTCCTCGAACATCCGGCGACACGCCGCCAGCTCGCGCGCGGTGCGAACGAACGGGAGCATCACGTGGAGGTTGGTGTGCCCGGCGTCCCAGACATGGCGGATCGCCTTGAGCTCGAGCTCGAAGAGGTCGGGCTCGCGGGTGTAGCGCAGCGCTCCCCGGTAGCCGATCATCGGGTTGGCCTCCTCGGGCTCGAACCGATCGCCGCCGTCGAGGCCGCGGAACTCGTTGGTGCGGAAGTCGATCGTGCGGTAGGTGATCGGACGCGGTGCGAAGGCCTCGGAGAATCGCGTCAGCGCGCCACCCATTCGCTCCGCGAACTCCGCGCCGCGGCCCTCTTCGAGCAGCTTGCGAGGATGGCTGCCCTCGAGCGCCTCGATCACCATCAGCTCGGCTCGCAGCAACCCGACCCCCTCGACGGGGAGGCCGGCGACGCGATCGATCTGCGATGGCTCGGAGAGGTTGACCAGGAGCTTCGTGCCGGTGATCGGTGCCGCGGCCGCAACCCCCCCGGCGGCGGGCGCCTCCTCGGCGATCTGCATCTCGCCCTCGTGGATCGCCCCGTGGGTGGCGTCCACGGTCACGATCTCGCCGTCGCGCAGCTTGCTCGTCGCCTCCGCGGTCCCGACCACGCAGGGGATGCCGAGCTCGCGGGAGACGATCGCGGCGTGGCAGGTCATGCCGCCCGAGTCGGTGACGATCGCCGCCGCCTTGCGCATCAGCGGCACCCAGTCCGGAGCGGTCATGTGGGTGACGAGGATCTGCCCCTCGGTGAAGGCGGTGGCGTCGTCGAGGGAGCGGACGATCCTGACCTCACCGCTGCCCGCGCCGGGTGCTGCGCCGAGGCCCTTGAGCAGGACCGGGCCCGCCTCCGCGGGGGCCTGCGCCGGCGCGGCGGTGCCGCCGGAAGAGGTGACCGGGCGTGACTGCAGCATCCACGCCGAACCCTCGGCGTCGAACGCCCACTCGGTGTCCTGGGCCGAGTCGTAGTGCTGCTCGATCCGGCGTCCGAGGTCGGCGATCGTGCGGACCTCCTCATCGCTCAACACCGGTCGCAGCGCTTCGGTGTCCTCCAGCTCCCGGGTTCTGGTCCCACCGTTGGGCAGGGACTCGATCACCAGCTCCTTCTTCTTCACCTCGCGGCTGAGGATCCCGAGCGAGTCCTTCTCGACCAGGTAGCGATCCGGTGAGACCGAGCCGGAGACGACGGCCTCGCCGAGGCCGAAGGAGCCCTCGATCACCAGCCTGTCGAGTGCGCCGCTCGACGGATCGATCGTGAACATGACACCGGAGCGGGTCGACTGGATCTGGCGCTGTACGACCACCGCGATGTCCATGTCGGCCTGGCCGAACCCCCGCTTGGCCCGGTAGAAGAGGGTGCGACTTCCGAACAGCGACGCCCAGCAGCGGCGGACCGCATCGACGACGGCGTCGGTGCCGCGCACGTTGAGGAAGGTCTCGTTCATTCCGGCGAAGGAGGCCGACTCGGTGTCCTCGGCGGTCGCCGAGGAGCGCACCGCGACCGGGGCATCGGCCTCCTCACCGGCCAGCTCGGCGTAGGCCGCCCGGATCTCCCGCTCGACGGCCTCGGGGAAGGGCTCCGCCTCCACCATCGCGCGCACCTCGGTCGAGGCCCGGTCGAGGTCGGCCGGGTCGTCGACGTCGACCGAGGCGAGCGCCTCTGCGACCCGCGAGCGCAGGCCGCCGTCGTCGCAGAAGGCGGCGTAGGCAGGGGCCCCGACGACGAATCCCGGGGGCACCGGAATCCCGGCGCCGGTCAGCTCGCCGAGGTTGGCCCCCTTTCCGCCGGCGTAATCGACATCCGAGTGTCCAAGGACCTTGAAGCCCCTGACGAAATCGGCCTTGGTTCCTTGGGCGACGGGGTTCTGCACTTGCTCTCCTCTCGGCGAAGACGCGGGATCGCGCAACCTCAGTCCATATCGAGCCACGACCGATGATTGCACCTTGGCCAAGGCTATGAGGCGAGCGCCGCGGCGGCAATCGGGGATGTCCACATCCGCATCGTCGGCGCCCTACGGATTCGGGAACGAGATCTACGGGAGAGGATCTAGCAACGAGATAGGAACGAGATCTTCGGGAGAGGATTACCATCACTTCCATGGCGACCGCCGAGAGCCTGAACGCGCTTGATGCGACCTTCCTCGAGCTCGAGGAAGCTGATGACAGTGCCCACATGCACATCGGTGCCGTGATGGTCTTCGACGCCCCCGGCGAGGGTTCGGCGCCGACGGTCGCTGAGGTCGGGGAAAATCTCGAGAGGCGCCTCGGGGCCCTTCCCCGCTACCGCCAGCGCCTCTCGGAACCGAGGACGGGCGGGATGCGCTGGCCGCTGTGGGAACGCGACCCCGAGTTCCGCATCGGAGCCCATATCCACCGGGCGGCGCTCGCTGCGCCCGGTGGCGAGGCCGAGTTGCTCGACTGGGCCGGGGAGTACTTCTCGCATCGGCTCGACCGTCGCCGCCCACTCTGGGAGCTTGTCGTTCTCGAGGGTCTGGAGGGTGGCCGCTGGGCGCTGGCCAGCAAGACCCACCACTGCATGGTCGACGGGGTCGGCTCGGTCGACGTCAGCCACCTGATGCTGGACACCGAGCCGGTTCCCCCGGGTGGCCGGCCGGCCGGCGTCTCGGAGGACCCCGGCGAGGATGATTCCGAGGTGGAGGAGGATTCCGCGGGCGGGCTCGGCGGCGTGGCCGGCACGGCAAGGTCTCTCGCCGGCGGCGCTCTGGGTGTGGCGGGGGACGCCGCGCGTATTCCCCTGCGCATCGCCGGCGCCGGCGCCGGCATGCTCAGGCACCCGGATCGCGCCCGGGATGCATTTGAGCGTTCGCGGGCCGTCGCCGAGGTCATGGTTCGCGACGAGATCTCCTCGGCCCCACACACGAGCCTCAACGATCCGATCGGTGCCCACCGGCGCCTGGCCGCGATGAGCGCCTCGCTCGCGGACCTGAAGCAGATCAAGGAGGCGCTGGGAGGCACTGTCAACGATGTCGTTTTGGCGATCGCCGCCGGGGGCTTTCGCGATCTGCTCGAAGGGCGTGGCGAGGGCCTCCCGGAGAAGGGGTTGAGGGCGATGGTGCCGATGAACCTGCGGGCGGCGGGGGAGCACCTGGAGCTGGGAAACCGCATCACCTCCCTCTTCGTCCACCTCCCGATGGTCGAGCCGGATCCGCTGGCCCGCTACCAGCGCCAGGTCGAGGAGGCCGAGGGCCTCAAGGCCGGGCGCCAGGCGGTCGGCTCGAAGACGCTGATCGACTTCACGGCGCTGGCTCCACCGGCGATTCACAGCTTCCTCGCCAGGTCGCTGTTCGCGACCCGCCTCTTCAACGTCACCATCACCAATGTCCCGGGACCCCCGGCGACGCTCTATGCGTTCGGCTCGAGGATGCGCGAGGTCTGGCCGCTGGTGCCGATCGCCGCCAGCCACGCCGTCGGCATCGCCGTGCTCAGCTACGACGGCGAGCTCTTCTTCTGCGTCAACGCCGATCGCGACACGGTCCCCGACCTAGACGTGCTTCGCGACGGGATGGTGCGCACGTTCACGGACCTGCGTGAGCGCGCGGCAGCCGGACCCGCTCAGGCGGAGGGTCGTTGAGCCGGGACCCCGGACCCTGCGGCGGCGCCCCGGGGCCCCGGAACGACGATCACCGGGCAGCGGGCGGCGCCGATCATCATCGAGGAGACGCTGCCGAGCAGGACCCTGTAGAGGGGCCCGTAGCCCCGCGAGCCCATCAGCAGAAGGTCGACCCCCTGCTCGCACTGGCCCGCGAGCTCGACCGCGGCGTTTCCGTGGCAGATCACGGGCAGCGCCCGGACCTCGGGCGGAAGGCTCGCAGCGGCGTCGTGGACGGCGTCGCGGAGGCCGGCGCGGGCAAGGGCGGCGGCCTGCTGGATCACCCCGGCCGCGCCCGGGCGCTCGACCCCCGGATCAAGCACCCCGATAACTCGCACGGTCGCCGAGGCGCGCACGGCGATCTCACCCGCCAGCTCGAGAGCGGCCCGCGCCTCGGCCGAGTCGTCATAGGCAACCGCGAGCACGCGCAGGCCGGGATCGGAGTCCGCCAGCCCTCGCGGCGCCACTGCAACCGGGCACGGCGAGCCGTGCAGCATCCTCTCGACGACGCTTCCCGGCACCACCCGCCCGATCGATCCGCGGTGGGTGGATCCGAGGACCACGAGCGCGTCGGGGTGCTCGTCGGCGAGCCGGTAGAGCGCTCTGGCGGGCGAGCGATCACCGACGGCTCTGGCCTCGGCCTCCACACCCTCGAGCGAGGAGACCACCGGATCGAGCAGCTTCCCCCGGTCCTCGGTCAGCGCCGCCTCGAATGCCTCGGGGCCGATCCGCTCAGGGCCATAGGGGAAGACTCCGGCGAGGATCAGGCGCGCGTCGGTGGCCGCCGCGATCTCAACCCCGAGGGCAAGCGCGTCGCGGCTCTCGGCGCGCCCGTCGTAGCCGACAATGATCGTCTCCGGCGCCTTCATCCGTGTCAGGCTAACGTCGGGGCCCGAACGTGACCGAGATGAAGGTGATCGAGCGCAGATCCCTCGACCAGCTGATCGGCGCGCTCAAGCGCCGTGGCTACCGGACCGTCGGGCCGGTGCTGCGCGATGGCGCGATCGTCTACGACGAGATCGACTCCGCCGCGGATCTTCCCGAGGGCTGGACCGACCGCCAGGACGGCGGCACCTACCGGGTCGAGCCCCGTGGCGATCAGGCCCTCTTCGGCTACGTGGTCGGGCCCCACTCGTGGAAGAGGTTCCTGCACCAGCCGCGGCTGCAGGTCTTCCGCGCACGCCGCAGCGCCGAGTCGGGCTTCGAGGTCTCCGAGGAGCCGGAGGAGGCGCCGCGGCAGGCGTTCATCGGGGTGCGCTCCTGCGAGCTCGAAGCGATCGCGATCCAGGACCGCGTTCTCGCCGACGGCGAGTTCCCAGACCCCCACTACGTCCGGCGCCGCGAGGGAGCCTTCACCGTCGCGGTCAACTGCGGGCAGGCCGGCGGGACGTGCTTCTGTGTCTCGATGGAGACCGGGCCGCGGGCGAGCGCGGGCTACGACCTTGCCCTGACCGAGGTGATCGAGGATGGCCGCCATTACTTCACGGCCGAGGCCGGCTCCGACCTCGGAGCCGAGGTGCTGGCCGAGGTGCCGCACGCCGACGCCGGCGAGCGCGAGCGCGAGGCCTCGTTCGGGGCGAGCGAGCGCGCCACTTCGCAGATGGGCCGGGTGATGGAGACCGAGGGCCTGCCCGAGCTCCTGGCCCGCAACTACGAGCACCCGCGCTGGGATGAGGTTTCCGAGCGCTGCCTCACCTGCGGCAACTGCACGATGGTCTGCCCGACCTGCTTCTGCACCACCGTCGAGGACTCGACCGATCTGGCCGGCGAGGAGGCCGAGCGGGTGCGCGAGTGGGACTCCTGCTTCACCCAGGATTTCTCCTTCGTCCACGGGGGAAGCGTCCGCCCCAGCGCACGCTCGCGATACCGTCAGTGGATGACCCACAAGCTCTCGACCTGGTGGGACCAGTTTGGGACGTCGGGGTGCGTGGGGTGTGGCCGCTGCATCACCTGGTGCCCGGTGGCGATCGACATCACCGAGGAGGCGGCGGCGATCCGCGCTGACGACGGCGGCGGGGGGGCCGCAGGGTGAGCCGGCGCGAGATCGACCAGCTGCTTGCTGACGTGCCCGCGTTCGAGGGCATGCGCGCCGATCATCTCGAGCTGATCGCAGGCTGCGGGACGATCCGGTCATTCGCCGCCGGCGAGCAGCTGTTTCACGAGGGTGAGGCGGCCGACGAGTTCTATGCGCTGCGCCACGGCAGCGTCGCCCTCGAGATCTTCGCGACCGGTCGAGGCGCGATGACGATCGAGACGATCGGTGCGGGTGAGCTGGTGGGGTGGTCCTGGCTCTTTCCCCCGTATCTCTGGCACCTCGACGCAAGGGCGGTGGAGCGCGGGTCGGCGGTCGTCTTTGACGCCGCCTGCCTGCGCGGGAAATGCGACGCCGACCACGAGCTCGGCTACGAGCTGATGCGGCGCTTCGCGACGCTTCTGGTCGAGCGCCTGCAGGCAGTCCGCTTCCAGCTCCTCGACGTCTACGGCCATGCCCCTCGATGAGCAGCACGGCCAGACGGCACAGCGGGTTCCGCGCGAGGCCGGAGCCGCGCCGGGCCCGATGGTCCCCGACGTCTACCGGATCGGGCGCCGGCACCGCGAGACCGCCGACACCTGGACGATCGAGCTCGAGCCAGCCGACGGCTCCCGGCCCCCGTCCTTCGAGCCGGGGCAGTTCAACATGGTCTACGCCTTCGGCATCGGGGAGGTGCCGATCTCGATCAGCGGCGATCCCGCGTCCTCGGGCCCGCTGGTTCACACCGTGCGCGCCGTCGGGGCAGTGACCGAGGCGATCTGTGGGTCCCATAGCGGTGCCTGTCTCGGGGTCCGCGGGCCCTACGGCTCGAGCTGGCCGGTCTCCGAGGCCGAGGGAGGGGATCTGGTCGTGATCGCCGGCGGCCTCGGCCTGGCGCCGCTGCGCCCGGCCCTGCTCGCCGGGCTCGCATCGCGCTCGAGCTTTCGCCGAGTCGTCCTGCTCTACGGCGGGCGCGAGCCCGAGCAGCTGCTGTTCCGCCACGAGCTCGAGCGCTGGCGCGAGGACCCCGCGGTCGAGCTGGGGGTGACCGTGGACACGGCCGGCGGCGGCTGGAGCGGCGACGTCGGGGTCGTCACGAAACTGATCGACCGGGCCGGGCTCGACCCCGCGCGCTCGCTGGCGCTGCTCTGCGGGCCGGAGGCGATGATGCGGTTCGCGATCCGCTCGCTGCGCGGGATCGGGCTCGCCGCCGAGGACATGCTCTTCTCGATCGAGCGCAACATGAAGTGCGCGCTCACCCAGTGCGGGCGCTGCCAGTTCGGCCCGACCTTCGCCTGCCGTGAGGGCGCGGTGCTTCGCCTCTCGCATGTCGAGCCCTTCTACGACCTCAGGGAGGTCTGATGGCCACCGCGCCGCGACCGAAGCTGGCCGTTTGGAAGTTCGCTTCCTGCGATGGCTGCCAGCTGAGCATCCTCGACTGCGAGGACGAGCTGCTCGCGCTAGCCGGGGAGGTCGAGGTTGCCCATTTCCTCGAGGCGAGCCGGGCGACGATCGCGGGGCCCTACGACATCTCCCTGGTCGAGGGCTCGGTCACCACGGCGGACGACGCTGAGCGCATCCGCGAGGTGCGACGGGTGTCGGGGCGCCTGATCACGATCGGCGCCTGCGCCACCTCCGGGGGGATCCAGGCCCTGCGGAACTTCGCCGACGTCGGCGAGTTCGTCTCGGCGGTGTACGCGACGCCCTCCTACATCTCGACGCTGGAGACGTCGACCGCGATCAGCGACCACGTCCAGGTGGATTACGAGCTGCAGGGCTGCCCGGTCAACAAGCGCCAGCTGCTCGAGGTGATCGGCGCATTCCTCGCCGGGCGCCGCCCCAGCATCGCGCCCCACAGCGTCTGCATGGAGTGCAAGAGGGCGGGGAACGTCTGCGTCATGGTCGCCCACGGGACGCCGTGCCTGGGGCCTGTGACCCACGCCGGGTGCGGAGCGCTCTGCCCGGCGTATGACCGCGGCTGCTACGGCTGCTACGGGCCTATGGAGACGCCGAACACGTCCTCCCTGGCGGGCTGGATCGGTGAGCGCCTCGGTTCCGGAAGCCGTGAGCTGGTGCACTCGTTCCGGACCTTCAACGCCAACAGCCCGGCGTTCCGGGCCGAGAGCGAGGCGCAGGAGGCCGGGGCCGATGACTGAGGGCAACGGCGGGCGACCAACGAGAACGCTGCGGACCGAGGCGCTCGCCCGGGTCGAGGGCGAGGGGGCGATGCGGGTGCGGGTCCGCGACGGCGAGGTGCTCGACGTCCAGCTCCAGATCTACGAGCCGCCGCGGCTGTTCGAGGGCCTGCTGCAGGGCCGGGCGCTGGGCGAGGCGCCCGACATCACCGCCCGAATCTGCGGAATCTGCCCGGTCGCGTACCAGATGAGCGCCTGCGAGGCGATGGAGGATGCCCTCGGAATCGAGCTGGACGGACCGCTGCGAAACCTGCGGCGCCTGATCTATTGCGGCGAGTGGATCGAGAGCCACACCCTGCACCTCTACCTGCTGCATGCCCCCGATTTCCTCGGCTACGAGAGCGGCTTCGAGATGGCCCGCGACCACGCCGAGATCGTCGAGCGGGGGCTCCGGACGAAGAAGGCCGGGAACGCCCTGATCGCCGCCGTCGGCGGCCGCGAGGTGCACCCGATCAACGTCCGCGTCGGGGTTTTTACCGTGCCCCCGATCGCCGCCAGCTGGAGCCCGTTCGAGAGGCCCTGGAGCGCGCGCGGGAAGAGGCGCTGGAGACGGTCCGCTGGACGGCGACGCTTCCGTTCCCCGAGCTCGAGCGCGACTACGAGTTCGTCTCCCTGCGCTCGCCGGTCCCCACCGAGTACCCGATCGACCGCGGCAGGATCGTCTCCTCGGAGGGGATCGACATCGATGCGAGCGAGTTCGACCGGGTCTTCGCCGAGGAGCACGTCGAGCACTCGACCGCGCTTCACTCCCACGTGATCGGCCGCGGCTCCTACCTCGCGGGCCCGATGGCCCGCTTCAACCTCAACTCCGAGCGCCTCTCTCCGCTGGCCTCCGAGGCCGCCGCCGAGGTCGGCCTGGCGGAGGGCTGCCGCAACCCGTTCCGAAGCATCATCGTCAGGGCGGTCGAGATCCTCTATGCCTTCGACGAGGCCCTGCGGCTGATCGACGGCTACGAGCAGCCCGACGCTCCCTTCGTCGAAGCGGAGCCCACGGCGTCCGTCGGCCATGGCGTCACCGAGGCTCCGCGGGGCCTTCTCTACCACCGCTACGAGATCACCGCCGAGGGCGCGATCTCGGCGGCGCGGATCGTCCCGCCCACCTCGCAGAACCAGCGGGCGATAGAGGACGACCTGCACGAGTTCGTCGCCGCCAACCTCGGCCTCCCCGATGATGAGCTGACGCTGCGCTGCGAGCAGGCGATCCGCAACTTCGATCCCTGCATCTCCTGCGCCACCCACTTCCTCGAGCTCGAGGTGGACCGGGGGTGAGCGGCGCGGCGGCGACGGTCGCGGCGCAGCTCGCGATCGGAGTCGGCAACCCGATGCGAGGCGACGACGCCGCGGGGCTCCTCGTCGCGGCGCGGTTGCGGGAGCTTCGGCCCGAGGGACTGTCGGTGATCGAAATGGAGGGGGAGCCGGTCGACCTGATCGAGGCATGGGAGGGAGCCGCAGCCGTGATCCTGGTGGACGCGGTCTCATCTGGTGCCGCCCCCGGGACGGTCCACCGCGTCGAGGCGACCGACTCGCCGCTGCCGGCGGCCTTCGGCGGGACCTCGACGCACGCGCTCGGGTTGCCCGAGGCGGTCGAGCTGGCCCGCAGCCTCGGTCGGCTGCCGGAGCGGCTGATCGTCTTCGGGATCGAGGGCGGGAACTTCTCGGTCGGCGCCGAGGTCGATCTGCGCGTCGCCCGGGCGGCCGCCGCGCTCGCCGATTCGATCAGTGGAAAGCTGTGAGTGCGCGGGGCTCTTCCACGGTTGCCGGAGCGGATCGCGGGACGGAGAATCGGTAGTCGGGAGAATGGAGCGATCGGTGGGAGAATGGAGCGATCGGTGGTCGTGGATGATTGAGCGAATCGAGAGAATGGAGCGGATCCGATATTCCAGGTGAGAATCCACGGACGTGGTGGTCAGGGCGCGGTCTCGGCAGCCGAGATGCTCTCGGTGGCGGCCTTCCTCGACGGCAAGCATGCCCAGGCCTTCCCCAGCTTCGGGTCGGAGCGGATGGGGGCCCCGGTGATGGCGTTCTGCCGCATCGACGAGAAGGTGATCCGCTCGCGCGAGCCGGTCTCGCGCCCCGACGCGCTGATCATCCTCGACCCGACGCTGCTGCACCAGGTCGACGTCTTCGGGGGGCTCGCCGATGTTGGGTTCGTGCTGATCAACTCCTCCCGGAGCTTCGAAGAGCTCGGGCTCGCCGAGCTCCTCGAGCAGTCCTCGAGGAGCCACCTGCTCACCGTTCCCGCCACCGAGCTGGCCCGCGAGTACCTCGGTCGCCCGCTTCCGAACGCCGTGCTGCTCGGCGGCTTCGCCGCGCTCAGCGGCCTGATCACGATCGGCTCGGTGGCCGCGGCGATCCGCGAGAAGTTCCCGGGGAGCGTCGGCGAGCGCAACGTCGAGGGAGCCGAGAAGGCCTTCGAGTTCGTCGAGGACGAGATCAGGGAGCTGGCCGGTGCTTAGGCAGGAGGAGGGCTCCCGCGCGGTCGCCGAGGCGGTGGCGATGTGCCGGCCGGAGGTCGTCTGCGCCTACCCGATCTCGCCCCAGACCCACATCGTCGAGCACCTCTCGGACCTGGTCAGGACCGGTGATCTCGACCCCTGCGAGTTCGTCTCGGTCGAGTCGGAGTTCGCGGCGATGTCGGTCGCGATCGGCGCCTCCGCCGCGGGCGCCCGCGCCTATACCGCCACCGCCAGCCAGGGCCTCCTCTACATGGCCGAGGCGCTCTACAACGCCTCGGGGCTCGGTCTCCCGATCGTGATGACCGTGGCCAACCGGGCGATCGGGGCGCCGATCAACATCTGGAACGATCACAGCGACACGATGTCGCAGCGCGACTCAGGCTGGATCCAGCTCTACGCGGAGACCAATCAGGAGGCGCTCGACCTCCACATCCAGGCCTACCGCCTCGCCGAGGAGGTCTCGCTGCCGGTGATGGTCTGCATGGACGGCTTCATCCTCACCCACGCATACGAGCGCGTCGACCTGCCCACCGGCGAAGAGGTGGACGCCTTCCTCCCGCCCTACCGCCCGCGTCAGATCCTCGACCCGGGAGACCCGGTGACGATCGGCGCCATGGTCGGCCCGGAGGCGTTCTTCGAGGTCAAGTACCTGGCCCACGCCAAGCAGATGCAGGCGCTCGACCTGATCCCGGAGATCGCTGCCGACTTCGCCGCCGCCTTCGGGCGCGGATCGGGCGGGCTGCTGCGCCCCTACCGTGCCGACGACGCGGAGACGATCGTCGTCGCCCTGGGCTCGGTCCTGGGCACGATCGAGGAGACGATCGACGAGATGCGCGAGCAGGGTGTGAAGATCGGTGCCCTCGGGATCAAGTCCTTTCGCCCCTTCCCGCTGGAGGAGGTGCGCGACGCCCTCGCCGGGGCCGAGCGGGTGGTCGTCCTCGAGAAGGCCCTGGCGGTCGGGGTCGGCGGGATCGTCTCCGCCAACGTCCGCATGGCGCTCTCGGGATTGACGCTTCACGGGCACACCGTGATCGCCGGGCTCGGGGGAAGAGCGATCACGACTGAATCGCTGCGGCGCCTCTTCTCCGAAGCCGTCGCCGGAAAGCTGAAGCAGCTGAACTTCCTCGACATGGACACCGAGCTGGTCGAGCGGGAGCTGGGGCGAATGCGCGAGGGGCACGCCGCCGGAACACACGCCGAGCACATGCTGCGCGACATCGGGATCGTCGCGGCCCAACCGCACTGAGGAGGACCAACTTGCCCAAGCAGGAGCTGAAGATGTACCAGACGGACACTTTCGTGGCCGGCAACCGCCTGCTCGACCCCGACCAGCGCTCTGTCCAGGCACGCGTCGACCGTTCCAACTCGCTGACCTCGGGCCACCGGGCGTGTCAGGGCTGCGGCGAGGCCCTCGGCGCCCGCTACGTCCTCGACGCGGCGATGCGCGCCACCGGCGACCAGCTGATCGCGACCAACGCGACCGGCTGCCTCGAGGTCTTCTCGACCCCCTACCCGGAGTCCTCGTGGCGGCTGCCATGGATCCACTCGCTGTTCGGCAACGCGCCCGCGGTCGCCACCGGGGTCGCGGCGGCGATGAAGGCAAAGGGACGCGACGACGTCCGTGTGATCGGCCAGGGCGGAGACGGCGGCACCCTCGACATCGGCTTCGCCTGCCTCTCGGGGATGTTCGAGCGAAACGACGACGTTCTCTTCGTCTGCTACGACAACGAGGCGTACATGAACACCGGAGTGCAGCGCTCCGGCGCGACGCCCCCGGCCGCCCGCACCGCGACCACCAAGCCGGTGGGGCCCGAGCCCGGGAACGTCTTCGGCCAGGGAAAGAACGCGCCGCTGATCGCGATGGCCCACGAGATTCCCTACGTCGCAACGGCCACCGTCGCCGACCTTCGCGACATCGAGGCGAAGGTCGAGAGGGCGATGGAGTTCCGCGGCGCCCGCTACCTGCACGTCTTCGTCCCCTGCCCGCTCGGTTGGGGCTCGGCCTCGAAGGACACGATCCTGATCGCGCGGCTGGCCAGGGAGACCGGTCTTTTCCCGGTCTTCGAGGCGGAGAACGGCGACGTGGTCGGGGTGTCGAAGATCCGCGACCGGGTCCCGGTCGAGGAGTACCTGAAGCGGCAGAGGCGCTACGCCCACCTCTTCGGCTCCGAGCCCCGCCGCGACGTGATCGAGCAGATTCAGGAGATCGCCGATCGCAACATCAGGCGCTTCGGGCTGCTCGGTGAGGATTCGGCGCCGGGCCCGGACCTGATGACGGTCCTGGCGGAGACCGATAGGGGCCCCCAGTGACCGAGCCAAGGCCCTTCGCGATCACCCTCGACGTCGGCTCCAGCCTCGCCAACAAGACCGGCAACTGGCGCACCGAGCGGGCGGTCTACGTCGATCGGCTGCCGCCGTGCAACCACGCCTGTCCCGCCGGCGAGAACATCCAGTCCTGGCTATATGAAGCCGAGGGCGGCGGCGACGGATACGAGCGGGCGTGGCGGCGGATCATGGAGGAGAACCCGCTTCCGGCGATCATGGGCAGGGTCTGTTACCACCCCTGCGAGACCGAGTGCAACCGCGGCCACCTCGACGAGTCGGTCGGGATCAACTCGGTCGAGGGGTTCCTCGGCGACGAGGCGATCAGGCAGGGCTGGAAGGTGGACGTCGAGGCCGAGCCCTCGGGCAAGCGGGTGCTCGTCGTCGGCGCCGGGCCGTCGGGCCTCTCCGCCGCCTACCACCTGACCCGTATGGGACACAAGGTGACGATCCACGAGGCCGGACCGATGGCGGGGGGGATGATGCGCTTCGGGATCCCCAAGTACCGGCTCCCACGCGACGTCCTCGACGCCGAGGTGCGGCGGATCCTCGAGATGGGGGTCGACCTCGAGTTGGACAGCAAGGTCTCCGACATCCTCTCCAGCATGCAGGAAGGGGGCTTCGACGCCGCCTTCCTCGCCGTCGGCGCCCACATCGGCCGGCGCGCCTACATTCCGGCGGGCGAGGCCGCCCACATCCTCGACGCCGTCTCCCTTCTTCGCAGCATGGAGGGCGAGGAGCGACCGCTGCTCGGGCGCCGCGTCGTCGTCTACGGCGGCGGCAACACGGCGATGGACGTCGCCCGCACGGCGAAGCGTCTCGGCGCCGAGGAGGCGGTGGTCGTCTACCGGCGCACCCGCGAGCGGATGCCGGCGCACGACTTCGAGGTCGAGGAGGCCGAGGAGGAGGGGGTGATGATGAAGTGGCTCTCGACCATCAAGCAGGCGGATGAGGGCAAACTGGTGCTGGAGAAGATGGAGCTGGATGAGACCGGCTTTCCGCAGCCGACCGGGGAGCTGGAGGAACTCGAGGCCGACTCGGTCGTCCTCGCCCTGGGCCAGGACGTCGACCTCTCGCTGCTCGACGGCGTCCCCGGGATCGAGGTCAGCGACGGGGTCGTCGAGGTCGGCCCGAACATGATGACCGGCCACCCGGGGATCTTCGCCGGAGGCGACATGGTGCCCGCGGAGCGGACCGTGACCGTCGGAGTGGGGCATGGCAAGAAGGCCGCCCGCCAGATCGACGCCTGGCTGCGGGGATTCGAGCATGAGCCCTCCACCAAGCACGAGCTGGCCTCGTTCGAGACCCTCAACACCTGGTACTACGCCGATGCCCCCAGAACCCACCGCCACCAGCTCGAGCTGGCCCGGCGCACCTCCAGCTTCGACGAGGTCAAGCACGAGCTCGACGAGTCAAACGCCCTCTATGAGGCCCGCCGCTGCCTCTCCTGCGGCAACTGCTTCTCCTGCGACAACTGCTACGGCGTCTGCCCCGACAATGCGGTGCTGAAGCTGAGCGAGGCGGCGGAGGCCAACCTCAACGGCTACGAGATCGACCTCGACTTCTGCAAAGGGTGCGGGATCTGCGTCGCCGAGTGCCCCAGCGGCGCGATCGAGATGGTCCCCGAGAAGATCTGAGGCGCCCGAACCGATCTCAGGTGCCGCAAGGGCGGGCGGACTCGCCGGCCGCTACCGGATGAAGAGCATCTCCGAGTAGGTGGGCAGCGGCCAGAGGTCGTCGGAGACGATCTTCTCCAGCCGGTCGGCGACATCGCGAACCCTGGCCATCGTCGCCAGCTGGCTGTCGCGGGCGAAGATCGCCAGGTCGAGGCCCTCGACACCGTCGGGGTAGGCGTTCGCGACCTCCAGCTCCTTGATCGTCTCGAGGAACTCGTTTACCAGCGGCCTGACCTCCTCGTCGAGGCTGCCGACCTCGGCGTCTGCGAGCAGCGCCAGGTAGCGCAGCCCGGCCGGCAGCAGCATCGTCCGCGCGATCGACGCCGTCGTCTCGGCCTCGATGTTGGCGAGGATCGTGTACTGCTCGACCCAGACCTCGAAGCGGGATTCGAGCTCGCGGCGCGAGAGCACGTTGTAGTGCTCGAATGCCGCCACCGTCTGATCGGAGATCACCTCGGGCAGCGCCTCGGGGGTCGTGCGCAGGTTCTTCAGGCCTCGGCGCTCGGCCTCGGCGTGCCACTCCTCGGAATAGTTGTCGCCGCCGAAGCAGACCCGCTTGTTGGCCTCGTAGGCGTCCTTGACGACCGCGGTGACCGCCGCGGCCAGGTCGGCGCCGTCGGAGATCCCCTTCTCGAGGGCATCGGCCATCTCGTCGATCGCCTCGGCGACAATCGTGTTCAGGACCGTGTTCGGGAAGGCGAGTGACATGCTCGATCCCAGTGCCCTGAACTCGAACTTGTTGCCCGTGAACGCGAACGGCGAGGTCCGGTTGCGGTCACCGCCGTGCATCGGCAGCGGCGGCAGCGCCGTCGCCCCCAGCTCCAGGGTCTCGCCGGGCGTGTTCGGGTCCCCCTCGCCCGCCGAGATCGTCTCGAACACTCGGTCGAGCTCGGCGCCGAGAAAGATCGAGATGATCGCCGGCGGCGCCTCGTTCGCCCCGAGCCGGTGGTCCTGGCCGATGTTGGCGACCGAGGCCCGGAGCAGACCCTGGTGCTTGTTGACGGCTTGGATCACGGCGGCGCAGAAGAAAAGGAAGCTCATGTTCTCCGAGGGCGTCTCGCCGGGCTCCATCAGGTTGTGGCCGCCGTCGGTGCTCATCGACCAGTTGTTGTGCTTGCCGGAGCCGTTGACGCCGGCGAAGGGCTTCTCGTGCAGGAGGCAGACCAGTCCGTAGCGGCGGGCGACGCTCTGCATCAGCTGCATAGTCAGCTGCTGGTGGTCGGAGCCGACGTTCGAGTTCTCGAAGATCGGCGCGACTTCGTACTGGCCCGGCGCGACCTCGTTGTGGCGCGTCTTCACCGGCACCCCGAGCTTTCGCAGCTCGCGCTCGCACTCCATCATGAATGCGAGGACGCGCTCGGGAATCGAGCCGAAGTAGTGATCGTCGAGCTCGTGGCCCTTGGCCGGCTGGGCACCGAACAGGGTCCGCCCGGTGGTGACGAGGTCGGGGCGCTCGAAGTAGTACTGCTCGTCGATCAGGAAGTACTCCTGCTCCGGGCCCACCGTGGTGAAGACCCGCTGGGTCTCGGAGTCGCCGAGCAGGAGCAGCGCCCGCACCGCCGAGCGAGAGAGCGCATCCATCGAGCGCAGAAGAGGCACCTTCGCGTCCAGCGCCTCTCCGGTCCAGGATGCGAAGGCGGTCGGGATGCAGAGCAGGGCGCCGTTGGGGTTCTCGAGGATGAAGGCGGGGCTGGTCGGATCCCACGCCGTGTAGCCGCGGGCCTCGAACGTCGCCCGGATCCCGCCCGTCGGGAAGGAGGAGGCGTCGGGCTCGCCCTGGATCAGCTCGCTGCCGCGGAATGCGGCGATCGCGGTCCCGTCGCCGACGGGCTCGAAGAACGAGTCGTGCTTCTCCGCGGTGAGGCCGGTGAGGGGCTGGAAGACGTGGGTGTAGTGGCTCGCGCCCTTCTCCAGCGCCCACTCCTTCATCGCTTCTGCGACGGCGTCTGCGAGCGAGGTGTCGAGGGCCTCACCGCGCTCGAGGGTCGCCTGCAGCTTCTCGAACACATCGGGCGCGAGCCGTTCCCTCTGCACACCTGTCGAGAAGACATTGGCGCCGAAGGAGTGGCTGTCCGTCTCGGTGAGGTCGGGCGCCCCCAGCCTCTCGCCATTGGGGCTCCACTGCGCCGCGGTCAGGTTCTTCTGGCGAATCCGTGTCATTCGGGTGCAGTCCTCCTGCGTTGAGCGACGCGCCCGCTGCGGGGCACGCCGCTGAGGAATCCGGTTGTTCCCAACTGAAAGCGAAGCAAGCGTACCCGGGCCGCGCCCGCGGCCGCTTGTACGCCGGTCCAAATATCGGCAAAGAGGGTTGGCCCTGCCGTAGGGCCCCCCAATGCATGCCTGGCGTTTCGCTCGGCTGCTTCGGGGGTTTCGCCGGGGGGTGCCATCGCGTACGGTTGGACGATGGAGCGGGACGCAGCGCTGGAGGCGGTGTTCATGCCGGTTCGGCCGCCGACGACCTTCGAGGAGACCGTCGAGCGGCTGGGGACGGCGATCCGGCTGGGGCTGCTCCCGCCGGGAAGCCGGCTTCCGGCCGAGCGCGAGCTCGCGGGCGAGTTGCGGATCTCCCGCTCGACCCTGCGGCAGGCGCTGACCACGCTGGTCCAGAGCGGTCACCTGACATCGGTCCGCGGCCGCAGCGGCGGCACGTTCGTCGCCGAGCGTCCGCCGGTGGCCGAAGTTGAGCGTGAACCCCTGAGCAGCGAGGCCTGGGCCGTCCTCGACTACCGCGTCGCGATCGAGACCGGCTCGGCGATCCTCGCCGCAGAGCGGGCCGGACCCGATGACCTCGACCGCCTCGACGAGTTGGTCGAGAGGATGGCGGCGGCGGCCGAGTTCGAGGAATACAGCCGCGCCGACATCCGCTTCCACATCAGCGTCGCCGAGGCGTCGCACTCGCCTCGGCTTGTGACCGCGATGACCGAGGTCCAGGGGGACATGAGCCGCCTGATCGCCCTGATCGCGCACCCAGAAGTGGTGCTGACGCGCTCCAACGACCAGCACCGCCATCTGGTCGAGCTGCTGCGTCGCCGGAAGTCGGCCCGGGCAGCGGCGGTGATGCGCGAGCACATCGAGGGGACCGAGCACATCCTCTCGGGGCTGATCTGAGCGGTGGGCTGATGCGGGTGACGGGGTCGACCCGAGGAACGAAGGCCGGACGGCGCGTCGTCGTGATCGGCGCCGGCTTCGCCGGGCTCGCGGCGGCCGACGCCCTTCGCGCGGACGGCGCCGCGGTCACGGTGCTCGAGGCGCGCGACCGAGTCGGAGGGCGCGTCTTCTCTAGGCAGCTCGGCAACGGAGCCGTGATCGAGATGGGCGCCGAGTTCATACTCCCCGGCAACACGACCCTGCTCGAGACGGCGGCGCGCTTCGGCCTGGCGGTCGCCGATAAGGGGATGCGCTACGGGCGGCGTGAGCCCCGCGGGGGAGCGCCGGTCGATTCCGGCACCTTCGAGGAGGCGGTGCGGCGACTCGGCCGCGCCCTTGGCGAGGCCGGCGGACACCCGGAGTCGGCGGCCGCGCTTCTGGCACGCCTCGAAATCGACCCAGCCGCCCGCGAGGCGATCCTCGCCCGGGTCGAGGTCTCCTCGGCCAGTCCGGCCGACACCGTTCCGTCCTCGGACCTGGCGGGTGTCGCCTACATCGGTGACGAGCCGGCGTGCAGTCTCGCCGCCGGCAACCAGGGTCTGGCCGAGGCGCTCGCCGCCGGCCTCGAGAGCCCTGTCCGGCTCGGCGAGGAGGTGCGGGCCGTCGCCTGGAGCCCGGGCTGCGTCCGGGTCTCCACCCGGTCTGGGGTGGAGTTCGCCGCCGACGCATGCGTGGTGGCGGTCCCGGCGAGGGTCGCCCGGCGGATCGCATTCGAGCCCGCCCTGCCCGGCGCGATCGCCGGGGCACTCGGCGCCGTCCGCTACGGACACGCGGCGAAGCTCTTGGTGCCGCTGCACACTCCAGCGCCGCCGAGCGCGGTCCTCTCGGTTCCCGAGCGCTACTGGACCTGGACCGCAACCGGGGTCGAGGGGACGCCGACCCCGCTTCTCAGCTGCTTCTCGGGCTCCGAGCCGGCCCTCGCCGCGCTGCGGGTGGGGGAGGGGCCCGGGCCATGGCTCGATTCGGTGACCCGTCTGCGCCCCGACCTCGACCTGGACCCCTCCGGCGCGGTGCTCTCGCGCTGGGACGACGACCCCTGGGCGCTCGCCGCCTACTCGGTCGCCCCCGACGAGGGGACCGTCGAGACGCTTCGCCGGGCGCCGGCGCCGCTCGCCTTCGCCGGCGAGCACCTCGGCGGGCGATACCACGGGCTGATGGAGGGGGCGCTGCGCAGCGGGCGGGCGGCGGCGGAGGCGCTACGGTTTGACGTCTAGGGCAAGCCATGGCAAGCCGCCGGCAGACAATCCTCCTCGAGGCCTCGTGGGCGGAGGCGCTGACCGCCAGCCGCTACGCATTGCTGTGCCTTGGCTGGGAGATTTCCGACAAGGCCGAGGGCGTGATCACCGGAGATGAGGACTTCGCGTGGGTCCCGTGCCGCTACGCGCCGTCGCGGATCGAGGTCGCGATTCGCTCTGAAGAGCCGGCGCGGACACGTGTTCTCGTCGAGGTCTCAGCGCCGGGGTTCGGTCCGGTCGCCGGCGGGCGTTTGCAGAGGCAGGTGGCCGCCTTCGAGGAGAAGCTGACCACGGACCCCGTCTGAGGGAGCGGATCTGCGCCGGCGAAGCGGCCAGGCCCAGGCGCGGTCAGGCCCTGATCCGCTCGCCCTTCGGGTCGAACAGCGGCTCCGCGGCGACCTCACCCTCGATCCAGCTGCCGAAGATCTCGACCGCAACCTCGGTCCCGGCCTCGACACGCTCGGGGGGGAGGTAGGCGTAGGCGATCGAGCGCCCGACTGTGTAGCCGTACCCGCCGGTCGTCACCCGGCCGCAGATCTCGCCGTCGACGCGCACCGGCTCGTTGCCGAGCGCGACCGACAGCGGGTCCGACAGCGTCAGGCAGCAAAGGCGGGTACGCGGTCCGCGCTCCTTCGCCTCGATGAGCGCGTCGCGGCCGATGAATCCGCCCTCCTTGTCGAGCTTCACGCAGAAGCCGACGCCGCCCTCATAGGGGGTCTCGTCGGGCGTGATATCGGCGCCCCAGACCCGGTAGCCCTTCTCGAGGCGCATCGAGTCGATCGCCCGGTAGCCGGCTGCGACCATCCCGTACGGCTGCCCCGCCTCCCAGAGGGTGCGCCAGAGGCCGAGGCCATACTCGGTCGGGCAGTAGAACTCCCAGCCGAGCTCGCCGACGTAGGTGACCCGCAGGGCCCGCACCGGCACGTTGCCGACCGTCGTCTCGCGGAGCGACATGTAGGGGAACTCGTCATTGGAGAGGTCCTGGGGCGTCAGCGGCTGCAGGATCTCCCGCGACCGCGGCCCCCAGATGCCGAAGCAGGACCATTGCGAGGTCACGTCGTCGATCTGGACCGTTGCCCCCTCGGGGAGGTGCTTGCGGATCCATTCGCGGTCGTGGTTGCCGAAGGCGGTGCCGGTGACGATCGAGAAGCGGTCCTCGGCGATCCTGGCGACGGTGAAATCGCACTCGATGCCGCCTCGCGCGTTGAGCATCTGCGTGTAGGTGATCTGGCCGACGTCGCGGGCGACCCGGTTGTCGCAGAGGGACTCAACGAAGGGCGCGGCGTCGGCCCCGGAGATCTCCAGCTTCGCGAACGAGGACTCGTCGAAGATGGCGGCCCTCTCGCGGGTCGCGAGGTGCTCGGCGCCGATCGCCGGCGAGAAGTGCTGCCCGGCCCAGCCGCGGGGCCGCAGCGACTCGTCGCCGCTCGCGGCGTTGGACTCAAACCAGTTGACCCGCTCCCAGCCGGACTTCTCGCCAAAGGCGGCGCCGTGCTCGCCGTGCCAGGCGTTGGCGGCGGAGACCCGCAGCGGGCGCCCGGCGCTGCGCTCGTGGTTGGGGTAGCGGATGTCGTAGTAGGTCTCGTAGGTCTCCTTGATCCGCGCGTGGGTGTAGGAGGGTGAGCGGTACTGGACTCCGAAGCGGCGGATGTCCATGTGCCAGAGGTCCAGGCTCGGCTCTCCCTCGGCGATCCACTCGGCCATCACCTTGCCGATCCCGCCGGCGCCGGCGAGGCCGTGGGCGCAGAAGCCGGCGGCGACGAAGAGCCCCCGGACCTCGGTCTCGCCGAGGCAGAACTCGTTGTCGGGGGTGAACGCCTCGGGCCCGTTGATCAGCTTGGTTACCGTGATCTCGTCCATCACCGGCACCCGCCGCTTCGAGTTCTCGGTGATCTCCTCGAAACGGTCCCAGTCGTCCTCGAGCAGGCGGCCGTTGAAGTCGTGAGGGATCCTCTCGACCCTCGCGGTTCCCTTCGGCATGAACGCGGGCCGGCTCTGGCGCTCGTACCCGCCCATCACCAGGCCGCCGCCGTCCTCGCGGTAGTAGATGAGGAGATCGGGGTCGCGCAGGGTCGGCAGTTGCTTGCCCCCCCGGTCGCGGAACGGCTGGGTGACCAGGTACTGGTGCGACATCGGCAGCATCGGCACCCGGACGCCGGCCATCCGGCCGATCTCGGCCGCGTACATGCCGCCGGCGTTGACAACGACCTCGGCCTCGATCTCACCGCCCTCGGTGATCACCCGGCGGACGCGCCCGTCATCCACCCCGATCCCGGTCACCCGCGTGTTGGTGAAGATCTCGCAGCCGCCGCGGCGGGCACCGTCGGCGAGTGCGTAGGTGAGCTGGGAGGGGTCGAGGTATCCGTCCGTCGGCAGCCAGGCGGCGCCGAGAACGCCCTCTGTCGACATCAGCGGGAAGAGCTCGGCGGCCTCGGAGGCGGAGATCAGCTCGAGCGGCAGCCCGAAGGTCTTCGCCCAGCCGGCCTGGCGGCGCAGCTCCTCCATCCGCTCCTCGGAGGAGGCGAGGCGGATCCCGCCGCACTCGACCCACCCCGGGTCGAACTCGGACTCCTCCCCGAGGCGGCGGTAGAGGCCGACCGAGTGCATCATCATCTTCGTCAGCGAGACCGAGCCGCGGAGCTGGCCGACGAGCCCGGCCGAGTGGAAGGTCGACCCCGAGGTCAGCTGCGAGCGCTCCACCAGGACGACGTCGTCCCACCCGAGCTCGGCCAGGTGGTAGGCGATCGAGGTGCCACCGACCCCTCCGCCGATGATCACGCAGCGGGCGGAGTCGGGGAGCTCAGCCCGGGGCGCCACGGGCCTCCTCGAGCCATTGCGAGAAGCGGGGGTCGGCCGCCGCGTCGCGCAGCCGCGAGAAGTGCTTCTCGGCGTAGTCGGAGAAGTCGAAGTCGAGCTCTGAGACGGCGCCCTGCACGACCCCCCACATCGCCTCGCGGAAGTCCGACATGAACATCATCAACCGTAGGGCGGCAAGCCGCCCCGCGGCGCTCGGGTGCTCCGCGGCAAGCCGGCTAGCGGGTGGGCGCTCTCCGAAATACGCGCTGAGGAGCAGGTTCTGCTGCTCGTCGTCGAGCCCGTTGTTGACCGAGAAGTTGCCTAGGTCGAAGTAGCGGTCGCCCATGCCCGCGTACTCCCAGTCGACGATCCGGATCCGCTCGCCGTCATCGAGGAAGTTCGCCGCGAGGAGGTCGTTGTGGCAGGGGACGGGTTCGTGCTCGGGCCCGCCCAGAGCCTCCTCGATCCGGGCCGCGGCGGCGCACGACTCGGTGAAGGAGGCCGGAACCTCGGCTCCCCGCTCGGCTGCGGTCTCGGCGTAGGTCTCGACAAGACGGAACGAGTCGAACTCCGTCGGCACCGACTCGCCGCAGTCGTGGAACGCCCGCAGCGCCTCGGCGACCGCCGTGATTTTTTCAGGCGCCCGCAGTTCCTCGCTCGACATCTCGCGCGCCTCGACGAATCCGGTCACCAGGCAGGGCGGGTCCTCGAGCCGGGCGGCGACCGGCGGAGCGATCCCGATCCGTGCCGCCAGCTCGTTCGCGCGCATCTCCGCGAGGCGGTCGATCCCGAGCAGCGAGGTTTCCTTGCCGGGGACGCGGATGACGTAGTCGCGGCCCCCTAGGCGGGCGCGGAAGTTGCGGTTGGTGATTCCGCCCTCGAGCGGTGCCGGTTCGCCCTCCAGCGGTCCCAGCCGCGGCTCGAGCTCCTCGACGATTGCGGCCAACCCTCCGGAGTCTCCGACGACACTTCCGGCGGATGGGGGTTGACTGCCGTCCGGGTTGGCGCTTAGGGTTTCATCGTCCATAGGTCGGATCAATACACCTTTTCGAGTTGATCGGGCCGTGAGCTGAGGAGAGGATCAATGACAGATTCCGCCGGAGCTGCTCCAGGTGCCGCCCCCAGGACGCCGCCGCCCCCCCGGACGCCGATGAAAAGCTGCTTGCCGAGCTGGGCTACAAGCAGACGCTGAACCGGGCGTGGAGTGGCTTCTCGAACTTCGCGATCTCGTTCTCGATCATCTCGGTCCTCGCCGGGTGCTTCACCAGTTACGCCTTCGCCTGGAACAACGGTGGCCCGATCGCGATCTCGATCGGCTGGCCCCTGGTGGCGACGTTCATCCTCGTCATCGGGCTCTCGATGTCCGAGCTCGTCGCCAAGTTCCCCACCTCGGGGGGCATCTACTGGTGGGCGGGGCGCCTCGGCGGCCCGGCCTGGGCCTGGTTCACGGGCTGGTTCAACCTGATCGGCCTGGTCGCGGTGGTCGCCTCGGTCGACTACGCCGCAGCCGGCTTCCTCAACGTGATCCTCAGCCTCTACCAGGTGACGATCTTCGGCGTGAACTTCGGCGACACGAGCCACATTCTCGCCGAGACCTTCGGGCTCTTCCTGATCATCCTCCTCCTGACCGTGATCCTCAACATCTTCAGGACCCACCTACTCGCGGTGATCAACAACGTCTCGGTCTGGTGGCACGTGGTCGGTACCGCGGTGATCATAGGCCTGCTCATCTTCGTGCCCGACAACCACCAGAACTTCAGCTTCGTGTTCGGCAACCGGATCAACAACTCCGGCTTCAACGGCGGCTCGAACAGTGGCCTCTTCTTCTTCCTGTACCTGGTCCCGATCGGGTTCCTGCTGACGCAGTACACGATCACCGGATATCGACGCCTCGGCGCACATCTCGGAGGAGACGCACGGCGCGGCGAAGAACGCGGCGCGCGGGGTATGGCAGTCGATCTTCTATTCGGCGATCATCGGCTGGCTGGTCCTACTGGCGATCACATTCGCCGTGCAGAACTCCGGCTTCGTCTCCAGCGCCGACAACGGCTTCGGCGCCGGGTCCTCACTGGCCATCTTCAGCCAGGCGTTGACCACCTCCTCGTTCAAGCTGCTGCTGATCATCTGCACGGTCGGCCAGCTGTTCTGCGGTAACGCCTGTCTGACCAGCGCCTCGCGGATGTGCTTCGCGTTCTCGCGCGACGGCGGTCTGGGGCCGCTCTCGAACACCTGCGCCAAGGTCAACGCGGCGAGGGTGCCGTTCAACGCGGTGCTCTCGATGGCGCTAGCCGCCCTGCTGCTCACGATCCCGGCGCTGTGGGGCGCGCCCGGGACGGTGCTCCCGTTCGCGTTCTACGCGGTCGTCTCGATCTCCGTGATCGGGCTCTACATCGCCTACGCGATCCCGATCTACCTGCGCTGGCGCATGGGCGACGAGTTCGAGCCGGCGGACGAATGGAATCTCGGGCGCAAGTGGAAGTGGATGAATCCGATCGCGGTGACCTGGGTCGTGATCATGACCATCGCCGGATTGCTGCCCACGGTGCCGGCGGCGGTCCCGTGGGACTCCACCTGGGACATCCACTCGGCCAACTACGCGCCCGCGGCGCTGCTCGTCGTGATCCTCTGGGCGGCCGTGCTCTGGTTCGCCGGGGCCCGGAGGACGTTCACCGGCCAGCCGCACTCGGAGGCGGCGCCGCCGGTCGGGCTCGCCGAGCAGGTCTAGGGGCGTCGTGCACCTTCTCGGCAGAGGAACGGCGTAACGTTCTCCATGCGTGACGCTCGATGAGCTGAAGAAGGCGGTCGCGGAGGGCACGGTGGACACCGTGCTCCTCGCGATCGCCGACATGGAGGGGCGACTCCAGGGCAAGCGCCTGACCGCCTCCCACTTCCTCGGCGAGGTCCTCGAGCACGGGGCCGAGGGCTGTAACTACCTGCTTGCGGTCGACGTCGACATGGAGACTGTCGGCGGCTACGCGATGGCGTCGTGGGAGCAGGGGTACGGCGATTTCGAGATGAAGCCGGACCTCTCGACGCTGCGGCCGGTTCCCTGGCACGAGGCGACGGTGATGGTGATGGCCGACCTGCGCTGGGCGGACGGCTCCGACGTCGTCGCCTCACCCCGTCAGATCCTCCGCCGCCAGCTCGCCCGCCTCGCCGAGCGCGGGCTGACGGCGAGCGCCGCGACCGAGCTCGAGTTCATCGTCTTCAAGGACTCCTACGAGGGCGCCTGGAAGAAGGGGTTCCGCGACCTCGAGCCGGCCAACCTCTACAACATCGACTACTCGCTGCTCGGCAGCGCCCGGGTCGAGCCGCTGATCCGCCGGATCAGAAACGAGATGGCGGCGGCGGGCATGGTGGTCGAGAACTCGAAGGGCGAGTGCAACCTCGGCCAGCACGAGATCAACTTCCGCTACGGCGAGGCTCTGGCGCAGGCCGATGAGCACGCGATCTACAAGAGCGGGGCCAAGGAGATCGCGGCCCAGGAGGACTTCTCGATCACCTTCATGGCCAAGTTCAACGAGGCCGAGGGCAACTCGTGCCACATCCACTGCTCGCTCTCGCATGGGGACGGCACCAACGTCTTCGGCTCCGACCAGCAGATGTTTGAGCGCTTCGTCGCCGGGCAGCTCGCCTGCATGCGCGAGATGACGCTTCTCTACGCCCCCCACATCAATTCCTACAAGCGCTTCGCGGCCGGCTCGTTCGCGCCCACCGCGGTGGCCTGGGGGCACGACAACCGGACCTGCTCGATGCGCGTCGTCGGCCACGGCCCCTCGCTGCGGGTCGAGAACCGCCTCCCGGGCGCCGACGTCAACCCCTACCTGGCGCTGAGCGCGATGATCGCCGCCGGCCTCCACGGAATCGACTCCGAGCTGGAGCTCGAGGCAGAGCAGACGGGCAACGCCTACGAGTCCGACGCTCCCCGCGTCCCCCACAACATCTACGACGCCCGGGATCTCTTCGCCGGCAGCGAGGTCGCGAAAGACGCCTTCGGCGAGGAGATGGTCGACCACTATCTAAACCGCGCCCAGGTCGAGATCGACGCCTTCGAGGCCACCGTCACCGACTGGGAGCGCTACCGGGGCTTCGAGCGGCTGTGAGTGCCGTCGCGGTCGGGATCTGCGCCGCCGTCGAGCGGGTCCGGTGGGGCGCCTGGGAGGAGACGGTGACGATGGCGCCGCGCTCGTATGCGACCGCCGTGCAGGCGGCGGGGGCCGTTGCCCTCCTGCTCCCACCCGATCCCGCCGCGCTCGACGCACCTGACCGAGTGCTCGACCGGGTCGACGCTCTGCTGCTCGCCGGTGGCTCCGACATCGACCCCGCGACCTACGGCGCCGGGCCCCACCCCGAGACGAAGGGGTCCTGGCCCGAGCGCGACCGCTTCGAACTGGCCCTGGCCCGGGGCGCGATTGAGCGCGGGATGCCGGTGCTCGGCATCTGCCGCGGGATGCAGCTGGTCAACGTCGCCCTCGGCGGGACCCTCGACCAGCACCTGCCCGACCGGATCGGCCACGACGAGCATCGTCACACCCCCGGGACCTTCGGTGACCATGAGGTCCGCCTGAAGCCCGGTTCGCTCGCCGCGCAGGCCGCTGGCGCCGAGCGGATCACAGTCAAGTCCCATCACCATCAGGGAGTGGACCGGGTGGGGGAGGGGCTCGTCGTCAGCGGATGGTCGGTGGGGGAGGAAGTGATCGAAGCGATCGAGCTGCCGGGAGACAACTTCGTCCTCGGAGTCCTCTGGCACCCCGAGGAGGACACCAAGAGCCGCGTGATCAGCGCCCTAATCCAAGCCGCGGATAACCCCGGCATCCCCGGACGCGAAGCGGAGGAGATGCCGGGCAGTGATTCCGGCGGACGCGAAGCGGAGGAGGTGCCGCGTTGATCTCGGTCATCGAGCCCGCCACCGAGAAGGTGATGGCCGAGATCCCGCGGGCCGGGGTCGAGGAGGTTGACGTGGCGGTGGCCGCGGCAAAGGCCGCTTTCCCCGCCTGGCGGGCACTCGCGCCGGGCGATCGAGCCGCACTCCTTCACCGGCTCGCCGATGCCCTCGACTCGTGCCACGAGGAGCTGGCCAGGCTGGAGGCCCGGAACGCGGGCAAGCCGATCTCGGACGCCCGCGGCGAGATTGAGATGGTGTCGCAGACCTATCGCTACTACGCGGGCGGGGTCGAGCGCCTGCTCGGACAGACGATCCCAGTCGCCGGCGGAATCGACATGACCTTCCGCGAGCCGCTCGGCGTGGTCGGCCTGATCGTCCCCTGGAACTTCCCGCTGGTGATCGCCTCCTGGAAGGCTGCCCCGGCGCTGGCGGCCGGCAACACGATCGTGCTGAAGCCGGCCGAGCTGACTCCCCTGACCGCGCTCGAGCTGGAGAGGATCGCCCTCGAGGCGGGCATCCCCGAGGGCGTTCTCAACGTGGTCGCCGGACCGGGCAGGGTCTGCGGTTCGCGCCTGGTCGAGCACCCCGATGTCGCAAAGATCGCCTTCACCGGTTCGACCGCGGTCGGGCGTGGAATCGCCGCCGGCGCTGCGGCGACGATCAAGCGGGTGACGCTCGAGCTCGGAGGCAAGTCGGCGAACGTCGTCTTCGCCGACGCCGACCTCGAGGCGGCGGCGGCCGCGGCGCCGGGGGCCGTGTTCGCCAACTCCGGCCAGGACTGCTGCGCGCGCTCGCGCATCCTCGTCGAGCGCTCCGGGCTTGACACCTTCATGGAGGCGCTGGAGCGGTCGGTGGGCGCGATCGAGGTCGGCGACCCGCTTTCGGAGTCGACCTCGATGGGCCCGCTGATCTCGGCCGACCAGTTCGAGACGGTCTCCTCCTACGTGCCGGACGGGGCCCCGGTCGCCATTCGTGGCTCCGCCCCTGAGGGCCCCGGATACTGGTTTGCGCCGACCGTGCTTGCGCCGGTCGCCAACAGCGACCGCGCCGCCGCCGAGGAGATCTTCGGCCCGGTCGCCTGTGTAATCCCGTTCGAGGGCGAGGAGGAGGCGGTGGCGATCGCAAACGACACCATCTACGGTCTCTCGGGCTCGGTCTGGACCCGCGACGGCGCCCGCGCGATCCGGGTCGCGAGGGCGATCGACTCCGGGGTCATCTCGATCAACTCGAACAGCTCGGTGCGGGTCTCGACCCCGTTCGGGGGCTTCAAGCAGTCTGGGATCGGCCGTGAGCTCGGCCCCGACGCGCTCGAGGCCTACACCGAGGTCAAGAACGTCTACTACTCGATCGAGGGGAGCTGAGGGAAAGATGGCGGGACGACTGGACGGGAAGGTGTGCGTGATCACCGGCGCCGCGAGCGGAATCGGGGCCGACTCAGCGAGGCTCTTCTCCGAGGAGGGTGCGACCGTCGTCGGGGTCGATCTCGACGAGGGCGCGGTCGGCGACCTGGCCCTGCGCGCCGACGTCAGCGACGAGGAGCAGGTGCGGGCGATGTACGCGCGGGCCCGCGATGAGTGCGGCCACCTCGACGTCCTCTTCAACAACGCCGGCATCAATCCCACCGAGGACACCTCGGTGCTCGAGACCTCGCTCGACGCGTGGCAGCGGGTTCAGGACGTCAACCTCAGGAGCGTCTTCCTCTGTTGCAAGCACGGCATTCCGCACCTGCTCGACGCCGGCGGCGGGTCGGTGATCAACACGGCGTCAATCGTCGCCGTGATGGGCTCCGCCGTATCGCAGATCTCCTACACCGCCTCGAAGGGGGCCGTGCTCTCGCTCTCGCGCGAGCTCGGGGTCGAGTTCGGCGACCGAGGGGTCCGCGTCAACGCGCTCTGCCCGGGCCCGGTCAACACGCCGCTTCTGCGCGAGCTCTTTGCCAAGGACCCGGAGAAGGCGCGCCGCAGGCTCGTCCACATCCCTGTCGGGCGCTTCGGAGAGAGCCGCGAGATCGCCCAGGGCGCCCTCTTCCTAGCCAGCGACGACTCCTCCTTCGTCACCGCGATCGACCTTCATGGTCGACGGCGGAATCTCCGGCGCCTACCTCACGCCCGAGTAGCGCTCTCGCCGGGTCGGTTCAGCGGGGCTGCCGGGGGGCCGGCTCAGCGCGCGCGGGTCCGGGCGAAATCGAGGAATCCGCCGCAGAGAACGCGGCCGAGGCGATTCCAGGTGGGCATCGCCCGACGGGTCTCGGCGACGAACTCCACCGGGTCGATCCCGATCCGGGCGGCGTCGGAGTCCTCCTTGATGTCGCGGATCCAGGACTCGGCGTCGGCGAGCGTCACCTCGGGGTGGAACTGGACGCCCCAGGCGCACTCGCCGACCCGGAAGGCCTGCAGGCAGGAGTCGTTCTCGGCGAGGGCGACCGAACCGGAGGGAAGCGCGGCCGCGTAGCTGTGCCACTCGAAGGCGCTGAATCTCGGCGGCAACCCGCCGGCGACGGGGTCGTCGAGGCCCTCTTGCGTGAGTGCGACCTCCGACCAGCCGATCTCGGGACTCGCGAGGCGCTGCGGCGGCGCGCCTGCGGCTGCGGCCAGAAGCTGGGAGCCGAGGCAGACCCCGAGCAACGGGATCTCGCGGGCGAGGAGTTCCGGCAGCAGGGCCCTGTGCTCGCGTAGCCAGGGATTCTCTTCCTCCTGGTCGATATGGGTCGAGGCCCCGAAGACCATCAGCGCGTCGTAGCGCTCGGGATCGTCGGGCGGGGAATCCTCCTCCGTCGCAAGCCACCACTCGATCGTGACGCCGCTGGCCTCGGCCTCCTGCTCGAAGACGCCGGGGCCGGCGTCGCGCTCATAGACAACCGCAAGGGCACGCATCGGGGAAGCCTAACCAGGGGGACCCGCGGGAGTGCAGCGATAGGTGTGCCAGTAGAGGACCGGGCCCTCGCCGAATGCCCCGCGGGCATTCATCTCTAGCAGCGCCGCGGCGGCCTTGGCGGTGTAGACCGGCTCCAGCACGACGCCTGCGTCGCCGAACTCCTCGATAGCCCGCTCTCCCTCGGGGGTCGCATGGCCATAGCCGGGGCCGAGCCAGGCCCCCTCGACGTCGAGGTCGGACTCCACAAGCGCCACCTGCTTCGGCGCCGGCCCGACGCTGTGGCGCCGGATCAGTCGCTGGGTGCGGTCTGCGAGCCGCGCGACCCGGCGTGCGTCGACCGGGGTGAGGTCGTTGACGAGCACCGCGACGAGCCGCGAGCGCAGACCTGCCAGCCTCATCCCGAGCAGCAGCCCGGCCGCGGTCCCGCCGCTGCCGAGTGCCACGACCACATGCGAGGGCTCCGGGATCTGACCGGCCGCGACCTGGCCGCCTAGCTCGAGCCCGGCCGCGACGTAGCCGATGCACCCGAGCGGCACCGAACCGCCGGGAAGGATCAGATACGGAAGCCGGGGTCCCGGCCCGGCCCGGCGGAGCATAAGCGTGGCGGCAAGGCCGAAGGCGCGCCTCGCACCGCCGGCGAGGTGGACCTCGGCACCACTCTCGCGGATGCGGCGCATCTGGGCGCGCACGTGCTCGTCCCCGGGTTGGGGCACGAGCACAAGGACCGTCCTCATCCCGAGGTCCCTCGCGTAGAGCGCCGTCGCCAGGCCGTGATTGGTGCCGATCGCGCCACCGGTGATCACCGTCGTGCGACCGCGCCGGCGGGCATCCCCGAGCAGCCACTCGAGCTTTCGCGCCTTGTTCCCGGAGTAGCGGCCGAAGACGCCGTCGTCCTTGATCCAGACGGGCGCGCCCGCGGCGGGCTGAAGCGACGTCAGTTCGCGGACCGGGGTGGGGCTCTGACCGAGGTGGAGCCGTTCGAGGTCGAGATCGAGGGTGGGTGGGCCTGTTCCGATGCCGATCTATTAGCGCACCCGGCGGTGGCGCGGGCGCCCTGGCGGTACCGCGGGCGGACCAAAGAAATCCGATTGTGAGCAAACGCCAAACCTATGCTCGTCGCAGATTCACGTATACTCTTGCCGAATCAGGAAGTGACATATGCCTAATCCCGTCCGGCACGGCCGCATGGGAGCGGGGGACCCGATGGGGACGTTCAGTTCCCGGGGGCGAATCGGACCACGGTCCGTAGCGCGATCTCTTTCAGCGCGAGCCCGACAGCTAACCCCGCAGGCTCGAGAAAGAGAGGAATCACGTGCACCGCATTCGCCGCTCGACCAGATCTGCGCTCCCGCTCGCGGCCCTCTGCCTGATCGCCGCCGCGGCCCCCGCCAGCTCGCCCGCGGCGAGCGTCTCGTCCGGGGGCATCAGCGCTCCGACGAAGCCGAAGGTCGACGACGTCGTCTGCCTCAGCCGCTGCGTCAGCGGCCACCAGGCGACCCCCGGCGCAACTGTCAAGGTCAAGGGCGCCTTCCTCGACCATGTCGCCAGCGTCGTCTTCCGCGGCAAGGACGGGCCCCTGCGCTCACACCAGACCTACCGCGATCTCGAGCGCGCCAAGGCGGTGGTGCCGAAGGGCGCGATCGACGGCAAGCCCTACGTGATCGACAACCGCGGCAGCGTCTCCAACCGCTCGCCGCGAAAGCTCGAGGTCCTGCCTCCGAGCGCGATTCCCGACCAGGTCTTCCCGGTCCGCGGCTGGCACACGTTCGGGAGTGCGGGGTCGCGCTTCGGCGCGGCCCGCAGCGGCCACACCCATCAGGGCCAGGACGTCGGCGCCGCCTGCGGCACCAGGCTGGTCGCGATCCGCAAGGCGCGGGTCCGCTATCGCGCCTACCAGGGCGCCGCGGGCAACTATGTCGTCCTCCACAACATCGGCACCAACACCGACTTCGTCTACATGCACCTGATCAAGCCGGCTGCGGTCAAGCCGGGGCAATTGGTCAGCGCCGGGCAGGGGGTCGGCTACGTCGGCCAGACCGGAGATGCCAGCGGCTGCCACCTGCACTTCGAGTACTGGGTCGGCGTCTGGTACGGCGGCGGATCGCCGATCGATCCGCTGCCCTACCTGCGCTCGCTCGACGCCAAGAGCTGAGGGGCCGCTCCGGCTGCGACTTGCGCGAAGATAGCGCCTCGATGTATGTCACGGCGAAGGCGGACTATGCGGTGCGGGCGGCGGTCGAGCTGGCCGCGGCGCCCCCGGGCCCGATCACAGGCGAGGCGATCTCCGACGCCCAGGAGATTCCGCTCCCTTTCCTGGAGAAGATCCTGGCCGAGCTGCGGGCGGCGGGCATTGTCCGCAGCCAGCGCGGGGTGGGAGGGGGCTCGGAGCTGGCGCGCCCCGCCGCCGAGGTGACCCTCGCCGACGTGATCCGCGCCGTCGACGGCCCGCTGGCGAGCGTCCGCGCCGAGTCCCCCGAAGAGCTCAACTACAGCGGCACCGCGGTGCCGCTGCGTGATGTCTGGCTTGCGCTGCGATTCAACATGCGGGCCGTTCTCGACGCCGTCACCCTCGCCGACGTAGCCGCCGGCAAGCTCCCCGACGACGTCACGCGGCTTCTTCGGTAGCGCTGCTCGAAGGGTGGTGGGAGGGCGGGGCGCCACCCGGCAAGGAGCGCCCCGCCCCGTCACCCCTTCATACGGCGGCCGCGAATTCCGCGGTTCCGTTGAAGACTTTCGCCTGCCGCGGCCGTACGTAGACGATCTGGCCCTCGCGCAGCTCGATCTCCTCGATCTCGGCGCGGGTCAGCTGGGCCCAGATCTCGTCTCCGTTGCCGAGTGCGAACTCGACCCGGATCTCGAAGCCGAGCGAGACGATCCGCTCGACCATCGCCTCCTCGGTGCCCTCGGCGGGGCGTCGCATTACGTCCATGTCGTGCGGGCGCACGAGGTGCTCACCGATCCGGTTGACCTCGCCTACGAAGCCCATCACCCACTCGTTGGCGGGGTGCTCGTAGAGGTCGGCTGCGTTGCCGCTCTGCTCGACCCGGCCCTCGTTCATGACCACGAGCTGCTCGGCTACGTCCATCGCCTCCTCCTGGTCGTGGGTGACGAAGATCGTCGTTACGTGGACCTCGTCATGGAGACGCCGAAGCCAGGTGCGCAGGTCCTTGCGGACCTTCGCGTCGAGGGCGCCAAATGGCTCGTCGAGCAGCAGCACATGGGGCTCGACCGCGAGCGCCCGGGCAAGGGCCATGCGCTGGCGCTGACCGCCGGAGAGCTGCGAGGGGTAGCGCTCGGCCAGTCCGTCGAGCTGGACCAGGCGCAGCAGCTCGTGGACGCGCTCGTCTATCTGCGGCTTCGACCACTTGCGGATCTTCAGCCCGAAGCCGACGTTGTCGAACACGGTCATGTGCTTGAAGGCGGCGTAGTGCTGAAATACGAAGCCGACGTCGCGCTTCTGCACCGGCGTGGTGGAGACGTCCTCCTCACGGATCACAACCCGTCCGGAGTCGAGTGTCTCGAGCCCTGCGATCGCCCGCAGCAGGGTCGACTTGCCGCTCCCGCTGGGCCCCAGCAACGCGGTCAGCGAGCCGTCGGGGACATTGATCGACACATCGTCGAGAGCCTTGAAATCGCCGAAGCTCTTCGAGGCACCTTCAACAAGGATTCCCATCAGCCCTGCTCCTTTCGCTTGAGAACGTTCATGAAGAGGAGGGTGGAGAGCGCCAGCAGCGCCAGCACGATCGAGGCGGCGTAGGCGCCGGGCAGGTTGAATTGCTCGAACTCCTTCGAGACGAACAACGGCAGGGTCTCGGTCTGGCCCGAGATCGAGCCAGAGACGATCGTCACCGCGCCGAACTCGCCCAGCACCCGTGCCGTCGTCAGGACGACTCCGTAGGCGACGCCCCAGCGGATCGACGGCAAGGTGATCCGCCAGAACGTCTGCCAGCCGTTGGCGCCGAGGGTCGAGGCCGCCTGCTCCTGCTCGATGCCGATCTCCTCCAGTACCGGCACCGTCTCGCGGACGACGAACGGCAGCGAGACGAAGACGCTGGCGAGGATCATCCCCGGCGGGGCGAAGAGGATCTTGATCCCGGCCTCCGAGAGGCCGCCGAACCATCCGCCGAGGCCGTAGAGGAGGAAGAGCGAGAGGCCGATGACGATCGGGGAGAGGGCGAACGGCATGTTGATGATCGCGTCCAGAACCGCGTTGCCCTTCCAGCGGTGGCGGACGAGGAGGAGCGCGCAGCCGACCCCGAAGATCGTGTTCAGGGGTACTGCCACCGCGACCATCAGCAGGGTGAGGAAGAAGGCGTGGATCGCGTCGGGAGTAGTGATCGACTCGATCGGCGGGCCGAGCCCGTGCTCGAAGGTCTTGTAGAAGATCAGCGCGACCGGGGCGATCAACAACACCCCGAGGTAGCCGAGCGCGAGCGTCCGCAGGGTTATACGGCCCGCCGCCGAGCCGCTCACGATCCCCCTCCGGCGCGGGAGCGGTTGCCGCCCCATCGCTGCGCGACGCTCACCAACGCCAGCAGAAGCAGGGAGACGACAAGCAGAACGATCGAGACCGCGGCGGCGCCGGCGGTGTTGCCGGACTCGATCTGGCTGCGGATGAAGACCGAGGAGACCTCGGTCTTGAACGGGATGTTGCCCGAGATCAGCACCAGCGAGCCGTACTCGCCGAGCGCCCGCGCGAAGGCGAGAGCGACCCCGGCGGCGATCCCGGGCAGGAGGTTGGGGAAGATGATGCGGCGGAATACCGTCAGGCCGCCGGCGCCGAGCGAGGCGGCCGCCTCCTCCATGTCGCGGTCGAGCTCGAGCAGCAGCGGCTGCACAGCGCGGACCACGAACGGGAGGGTGACGAACGCGAGTGCGAAGACGACCGCGACCTTGGTGAAGGCTATGTTGACGCCGATCGGGCTGTTGGCGCCGTAGAGGGTTAACAGGGTGAGGCCGGCGACGATCGTCGGCAGCGCGAACGGAAGGTCGATGACCGCGTTGACCGCAGCCTTCCCGGGAAAGTGGTCGCGAACCAGGACCCAGGCGATGATCGTCCCGAATACGGCGTTGATTGCGACCACGATCAGCGAGCTGAAGACGGTCAGCTTCAGCGCCGCCAGGGACTGGGCGCCGGTGATCGTGTCCCAGAAGCCGCTGAGGCCGAGACCCGATGCCTCCGAGACCACCGCCGCCAGCGGCAGCAGGACGATGATGCTCAGGTACAGACTGACCAGCCCCCGCCCCAGGTAGGGGCCGAAGCTTCGCTCCGAGCGAGCGCCGGTACGCGCGGACATCCCGTCCCCGGGCAGGGGAAGACCCGGCCCGGGGACGGTTGCCGCACCGCTGGCGACCTCAGCCGGCAGTGGAGACTCCCAGGGACTCTTCGATCTTGGCGACCGAACCGGTGGCCTCGTCGAAGAACTCGGTGTTGACCTTGTCCCAGCCCCCGAATTTGTCGATCGTGAACAGACCATTCGGCGTCGGGAACTCCTTCTTGTCTACCAGGGCCGGGTTGACGGGGCGGTACCCGTTCTCGGCCCAGATCTTCTGGCCGGCATCCGACCAGATGTAGTCGAGGAAGTCCTGCGCCGCCTTCGGCGCGTCCGTCGTCACCGCGATCGGGGTTTGGATCAGGATCGTGTCGTCGGGGATGACGTAGTCGACGTCCTCGCCGGCCTTTTGTGCCGCGACCGCCTCGTTCTCGTAGGAGAGAAGCACGTCGCCCTCGCCCTGGGTGAAGGCGGTGAGCGCGTCGCGTCCGCTGCCCGGCTGGACAGCTGTCTTGCCGAGCACGGTCTTGACCGCATCGAGCGCCTGGTTCGGCGTCTTGCCCTGCTCGATCTGCGAGCCGTAGATGGCCATGATGTTCCAGCGCGCCGATCCCGAGCTGAACGGGTTCGGGGTGACGACACTGACGTCCTTGTTGATCAGGTCGTCGAACGTCTTGATCCCCTTGGGGTTGCCCTTGCGCACGACGAAGACGACGACCGAGTTCTGGGCGATCCCCTTGTACTTGTTCTGATCCCAGCTCTTCTCGACGATTCCGGCGTCGACGAGCCGGCTCATGTCTCCGGCCTGCGAGAAGTGGACGAGCGAGGCGGGCTGGCCGGCCTCGACCGCGCGGCTCTGGTCGCCGGAGGCGCCGAACGAGTTGCTGAAGCTGACTCCCGAGCCGGCGGATGTGTTGTTGAAGCCCGGCTCGAGCCCCTCCTCGTAGACGGTCTCGGGTGTCGAGTAGCCGACGACGTCGACGTTTCCGCCAGCGGATGAGCCGGTTGACGAGCTGTCGCCGCTACCGCAGCCGGCGACGAGTACCCCCAGCCCGATGGTGAGGGCAGTGGCGGCTGCCGCGTTCGCGGTGCGGCGCCATCGCAAATTCGTGCGAGCTTTCCTCATTCTGGCAATTTCTCTCTTTCTTGATTCATTTAGTCCATAATTGGCGATCGCGAAAAGTAGCAGAAATGCCGGGCAATGTGCAGCGAGTTGGTAAACAATGTCTGGTTGTGCCGCAGGCCGGCCCCCGCCGACCCGGCGCTGCGCAGGGGGATCAGCCCCCGCATCGCCGACGCCTGGCGACGTGACCTGGCCGTCAAAGGTCTGCTTGCGCCGGCGGCCGCGGGCTTGCCGTGCGTCCGGATTCCGGACCTCGCACTGGTCCTCAGCGCGCGCTCCGCACTGGCTGCTCGGCCAGTTTGGTGATAGCTTTCCCTGGTGCAGGAGAGGTACATCTGGCGGGTCCCGCTCGCCGCTGAACCCGGTACGGAGGGATAGGGAAATGAGAGGAAGCTCGAGGCTGCTGTTCGTCGCACTGGCGCTGTGCGTGTTCGCTCTTGGCGCCACGACCGCGAATGCAGCGAAGCCCAAGGTTGAGATCGTCGCCGAGGGCCAGAACGCGATCCTCTCGAAGAACGGCCTCAAGGCCAAGGTGAAGGTCAAGGTCAGGGGCGGCGAGAAGGTGAAGGTCAAGGTCAGGGGCCTCTCCTCGACGTATGACCAGCGGAAGTTCGGGGCCCTGACGAAGACCCGCAGGCTCACCTTCAAGCGCTCCGGGTCGAAGACGGTGAAGCTGCCGCTGACCTCGGCCGGCCGGAACGCGGTGAAGAGTTGCCAGCCCCGGACCCTGCGGGTCAAGGCCGGCCCCGGCAAGGCCACCGGCGACCTCGTTCGCCAGACCAAGGCCTGCAAGCCGAAGTCGATCGGCCTCGGCACCGCCGAGCGCTGCGACTTCATCGGCCAGCGGTCGGGCTCGGAGTGCCTGCTGCCGTTCCCAGACAACTTCTACACCGTCACCGACTCCTCGACCAAGACCGGCAGGCGGATCAACCTGAAGACCGCCTCGATGCCCGCCAACTCGGGCGCCCCGGCCGTCCACATGGACGCCGCCCCCTACAACTCCAACGACGGCTTCAGCCCCGGGCAGTCGATAGTGGCGCGCATTCCCGGCCTCGACGCGCCGGAGGCGCTGGATAAGACCAACGCCGTCCCGATCAACCACCTCGGCCGCTACACCGACAAAAACACCCCGGTGGTCGTGATCGACGCCACCACCGGCAAGCGCTGGCCGATCTGGGTCGAGATCGATTCCAACTCGTTCGATCCGCAGGACGAGAACAAGCCGGATCCGGGGGAGACCACGGTCCTCATCCACCCGGCTAAGAACTTCATCACCAAGCATCGCTACATCGTCGCCATGCGCAACCTGAAGAACTCGAAGGGCAAGACGATCCGCGCCCCCGAGGGCTTTCGCTACTACCGCGACGACCTGCCCTCCTCCGAGGGGCCGATCAACAAACAGCGCAAGCGCTTCGACTCGATCTTCTCGACCCTGCGCAAGGCCGAGATCAAGCGCTCGAACCTCTACCTCGCCTGGGACTTCACCGTCGCCAGCGACTCCAACATCGCCCAGCCGCTGCTGCGCATGCGCTATGACGCCTTCTCGCAGTTGGGCGACACCGACCTCGCCGATCAGGCGGTGACCGGGACGGTCCCGGCCTTCACCGTGACCTCGGTCGACAACAGCCCCGACCCCGAGCTGGCGCGGCGGGTCAGGGGGACCTTCACTGTCCCCTGTTACCTGACCTCGGTCTCAGCCGTCCCCTGCGCCCCGGGAAGCAGGTTCAACCTCGGCGGCGACGGGCTGCCGACCCAGAACGGGACCTGGACGGCCAACTTCGACTGCATCATCCCGCACGCGGCCGTGGACGACACCGGTCACGTCCCGGCCCGGCCCTCGCTCTACGGACACGGTCTGCTCGGAAGCGCGAGCGAGACCCACTCGAGCCCGCAGAGGACCCTGGCCCAGAGCCACAACTTCATCTTTTGCGGGACCGACCTGATCGGCTTCTCTGACAGCGACACCGGGACCGCGATCAGCGTCCTCGGCGAGATGGGCCAGTTCCCGGAGATAGTTGATCGCACCGAGCAGGGTCTGCTCAACGAGCTCCTGCTCGGGAGGCTGATGGACAACCCGCTGGGCTTTGCCAGCGTTAAGGCGTTCCACGAGGATCCGACCGCGGCCTCGACCGACCCCAACGGGGCGATCAGCCCCGGCGACGGGCCCAACCCCTCGGTGATCGACACCAGCAAGCTCTACTACAACGGCAACAGCCAGGGCGGCATCTACGGCGGTGCGCTGACGGCGGTCTCGCCCGACTTCACGCGGGCATCGCTGGGCGTTCCCGGGATGAACTACTCGGTCCTGCTCAACCGCTCGACCGATTTCACCACCTACCAGTTGTTTCTCGACCCGGCCTACCCGAACCACATCAACCAGACGCTGGTCCTCTCCCTGGTGCAGATGCTCTGGGACCGCGCCGACCCGAATGGTTACGCGCGTCGAATGACCAGCAACCCGCTATCGAACACGCCACCGCACAAGGTGCTGATGAACATCGCCTTCGGCGACCACCAGGTGTCCACCTGGCAGGCCGACGTCGAGGCGCGGACCATCGGGGCGAAGGCCCACGGTCCGGTCGTCTCCTCCGGCCGCTGGCCCGGCGTGGATCCGCTGGTGGACATCCCGCGTATCTCGAGCTACCCGTTCACCGGCTCGGCGATCGTCTATTGGGACGGTGGGCCGCTCAACTGGAGCCCGGGGCTGGGCACCAACCCGCCGCCGCTGACCAACACGCCGAACACCAGCGGCGCCGACCCCCACAGCCTGCCGCGCAACACGCCGGCCGAGCAGCAGATGGTCTCCGACTTCCTGCGGCCGAACAACCTCTCCAACATCACCGACACCTGCAGCGGGCTGCCCTGCTTCTCGGGCACCTACACCGGCCCCTAGGAGGACGGGCCCTCAGGAGCACGGTTCGTCTCGGAGCGCGCTCGCCGGGAGCGACTCTCCCGCTCGGCCTAGCCGACCTCGTGCGAGGCCAGTGAGGAAAGCCGGAAGCGCCCGCCGCCGGCTCCGATCGTGGCCAGCTCGTGCCAGGAGAGCTCGTCCAGCAATGAGACTCGGCGTGGCTCCTCGGTGCCCTCGAGCCAGGTGACGGTTCCCGGCCAGTAGGGGCCCGGCACGCTGGTGGGACGGTGCAGGGCAGGGGCGAAGACCCAGTTGCCGGTGTTGTGTAGGCGGCCGCCGTTTGCCAGCGGCCAGGGATCCTCGCCCTCTCTGGGGCCGGCCCTGTGGCTATGGCCGACGATCACGTGGGCAGCGTCGATCTGCAGCCGGCGGGCGGCCTCGGTCGCGGCGGCGATGCCGGCCCGGGTGATCGCCGAGGCCGAGAGATCCGCCCCGAACCCGGTGCCGAGCGTCCTGTTCAGCGCCCAGACCGCCGCCGGCACCGCGCCGCGTGAGACCGCGGCTGCGGCGATCCGCCTGCGGCGTGAGGCCGGCGAGCCGTCCCCGACAATCCACTTCAGGGCCCGCTCCGATGGCCGCGAGGAGCCCCCGGAGACCCGGGTCACACCGGACTGCGCGAGGCCGAAGATGAGCCCGTACATCGGTCGAAGGATCCGCTCGTAGTCCTCCATCCTCGCGGGCTCGGGAAGCGGCCTGGTCGCGCGGGCGATCGCGGCGCCGCCGACGCACTCGGCCCGCGGCAGCGTCAGGTGGCAGTCCATGTAGTGCCCGTGCATCGCGTAGACGTCCTCGCGAAGCCACGCGCCCGGATAGGCGAGCTCGAGGCTTGCGTCGCCGAGCCAGCGGTCGATTCGGGCCGCGGCACCCGACTCGGGTCTCCAGCGGGCTTCAAGGCCGAAACCGTCGGATACCTCGAGGGCACGCTGCTCGAGCAGCGCCTCGGCAAGGCGGTGATCGTGGTTGCCGGGCAGCATCAGCACCTCTCTCCCGGCCATCGACCTGCCGAGGTCCTCGAAGAAGGGCCGCGCCGCCTCCAGCGCCTCGGGCAGCGGGAGGTCACGCAGTTCGACCGTGTCCCCGAGCAGCACCACCCGCTCGGCGCCGGCGATCCCGTCGAGCAGGGTGCGCCGGACCGAGGCATCGCGCAGAACGTCCTCCCCGGAGAGGCTGCCGAGATGCAGATCGGAGACGATCGCGGTGCGCATCGCTGAAAACCTACGCGGTTGCGATCCCGGCCCGCCTCACACACGGCCCTTGGTGCCGCGGGCAGGTGATCTGCAGGCGGCGGGATAGACTCGCGCCCGGATGGGCGCCAAGGATCGCGAAAGCCGGAATCCGCGGGTACTGGCGATCGACGCCGGCGGCACGATGACCGACACGTTCATCGTCGACGATCAGGGGGAGTTCGTCGTCGGCAAGGCGCAGACGACGCCCGAGGACGAGTCGCTCGGCTTCATGCGCTCGGCCGAGGATGCGCTGGCGCAGTGGGGCTCGAGCCCTGCGGAGGCCTTTCCCGGTGTCGTCTCGGGGATCTTCAGCGGAACGGCGATGCTGAACCGGCTGCTCTCGCGGCAGGGGCTCGAGATCGGCGCGATCGTCACTGCCGGTCAGGAGGACTACCTGAGGATTGAGCGCGGGATCCAGACCTACCTCGGCTACTCCTACTCCGACCGCCTCCACATCGCCACCCACTTCCACAACGAGCCGATCGTCCCGCGGGAGCGGATCAAGGGGGTGCGGGGCCGCATCGACGTGATCGGGGCCGAGGTCCTTCCCCTGCGCGAGGAGGATGCCCGCGAGGCCGCCAGCGAGCTGCTCGACGCCGGGGTCGAGGGGATCTGCATCTCGCTGCTTTTCAGCTACCGAAGCGCCGAGCATGAGCTTCGGGTCGCCGAGATCGTCGAGGAGGAGAAGGCGAGGCGCGGGATCGACGGCGAGGTCCCGGTCTTCGTCTCCTCCCAGCTCTACCCGATGCGGCGCGACCTGCCGCGACTGAACTCGACCCTGATCGAGGCATACGCGGCGGAGCCCTCACGCGGGACCCTGCAGGCGGTCAGGGAGATGACGAAGGACGCCGGCGCGGGGTTCGAGCTGCGGGTGATGGCCTCGCACGGCGGAACGATCTCGATTGAGGCCAAGGAGCTGGCCCGGACGCTGGTCTCGGGGCCGATCGGCGGAGTCGTCGGTGGCTCCCAGCTCGCGGATGTGATCGGGCTGCCGAACGTCCTCTGCACCGACATCGGCGGCACCTCGTTCGACATCGCCCTGATTACCGATGGGCGCTTCGAGATAACCCAGACCCCCGACATCGCCCGCTTCCTGCTGGCAATGCCGCTGGTCAAGATCGACTCGATCGGCGCCGGGACGGGATCGTTCGTCCGCGTCAACCCGAATTCGAACCGGCCCGAGCTCGGGCCCGACTCGGCCGGTGCGCGGATCGGTGTCTGCTGGCCCGAGGGGGGGCTGGAGACTGTCTCGGTGACGGACCTGAACCTGGTGCTGGGCCGGGTCAACCCGGATTACTTCCTCGGCGGCGACGTCGAGCTCGACCCCGAGCTCGCCCGCGCCGAGGTCGAGCGCCAGGTGGCTGTTCCGCTCGGCCTCGAGGTCGAGCAGGCCGCCGCCGGGGTAGTCGAGCTGTTCGAGCAGACGCTCAAGAACGAAGCGGTCGGGCGGATCCTCGGCAAGGGCTACTCGCCGGCCGACTACGCCCTCCTCTGCTACGGCGGCGGCGGCCCTCTGCACGTCGCCGGATACACCGCCGGCGTCCCCTATCGCGACGTGCTCGTACCGGCCTGGGCCGCCGGCTTCAGCGCCTACGGCTGCGCCTGCGCGCCGTTTGAGTACCGCTTCGACCAGACGGTCGACATGCCGATCTCCCCCGCATCCGACGAGATGGAGCGGGCCGGGATCGGGATCATGATCTCGGGCTACTGGCAGGGTCTCGAGGAGCGTGTCGCGGAGGAGTTCGGAAAGTCCGGGATCGATCGCGACCAGATCACCTTCACCCATGCCGTGCGGATGCAGTACTACGGCCAGCTCAACGACATCGAGATCGTCTCACCCCACGACGAGCTCGAGGAGGCCGAGCAGCTCGACGACCTGATCGAGGTATTCGAGACGGCATACGGCAAGGTCTTCGCCCGCTCAGCCCGCTCACCCGAGCTCGGCTATCTGCTGACGCACGCGATCGTCCTCGGCTCGGTCGGGGTCGAGAAGCCGGCGCTACCGGATCAGGAGGAGCGGCCCGGATCGCCGCCGACGAAGGCGACCAGGTCGGTCTGGTGGCAGCAGGAGGGCTCGAGCAGAGCCGCTGCGAGTGAGACAGACATCTACGAGCTCGCGGATGTGGCCGCCGGGAACGAGATCGTCGGCCCGGCGATCATCGAGTCGGTGGCGACGACGTTCGCGATCCCGCCGGGGCGCTCGGCCCGTCTCGACCGCCACCAGATCTTCCACCTTGGTGGCTCGGACGCCGACGCGGGCGCTGTGAGCGCGGCTGAGTAGAGTTGATGCCGTGAGCGAGCACTCCACCGAGGTGGCCGCCCGCGAAATCCTCGCCGGGCTGGACGAACGCGAGCTCCGCGCTCCCAGCAACGGGATCGAGGTCGCCTACGACGAGTTCGGCGACCCCGGTGGCACGCCGCTGCTGCTGGTGATGGGGCTGGGGATGCAGATGGTCGCCTGGGACGAGCGTTTCTGTGAGCTGCTGGCGCAGCGGGGCTACCGCGTGATCCGTTTCGACAACCGCGACATCGGGCACACGACGCGCCTCGACTCGGCGCCGGTGCCGAGCCGGGCGGCGATGTTCTCGGGGCTCGGCAGGCCGTCGTATCTGCTCACCGACATGGCCACCGACGCCATCGGCCTCCTCGACCACCTGGGGATCGAGCGGGTCCACGTTGCCGGGGTCTCGATGGGGGGGATGATCGCCCAGACGATGGCGATCGAGCATCCCGGGCGGGTCCACTCGCTCGCCTCGATGATGTCGACGACGGGGAGCCGTTGGCTGCGGATGCCGAAGTGGAAGGCGATGGTGACGCTGATGGCGAAGCCGCCCGCCGACGCCGATGCCTACATGCGACTGGTGACGCGAACCTTCAAGGTGATCGGATCGCCCGCCTACCCGATGGCGGACGAGTCCTTCCGCGTCCTCATGCAGGTCTCTTACCGTCGCTGCTTCTACCCCGACGGTGTCGCCCGGCAGCTGCACGCGATCAACTCCTCGGGCAACAGGACGAAGCGGCTTCGCAGACTCGATCTCCCGGCGGTCGTCATCCACGGGGCCGCCGACCCGCTGATCCGGCCCGCCGCCGCCCGCGCCACCGCCGCGGCGATACCGGGATCGAGGCTGAGGGTCGTCGAGGGAATGGGCCACGACCTTCCCGAACAGCTTTGGCCGGAGATCGTCGAGGCGATCGACTCCAACGCCCGGCGCGCCGGTGCCGGCGCGCCGGTCGCGGTCTGAGCCCCTGAGCGTTCCCCAACGAGGGCCTCGCTCCGGCCAACGCGATCGAGATCGCCCACCAGGGGATCGGCGACCCCGGCGACGATCCCCTTCCCGTGTTGGGGCGACGCATCACTCGATCGCAAGCGCCGTTCTCAGGTTCGCGAAGACCCCGTCGGCGTCCCTCTTCAATCTCCGGTCGGTGAGACGACGAACCTGGATTCCGGTGCCCTGAAGTGCATCGTCGCGCTCTCGGTCCCGTTCGAACGCTGAGCGGGTCCGGTGGTACTCCCAGCTGTCAAGCTCGACCGCGAGCCGGGCGTCGGGCCAGTACATGTCCACCTCGATCCCGGCAATCGATGTGTTGACCAGTGGCCGAGGCAGGCCGGCCGACTCGCAGAGCCTGAGGAAACGCCGCTCGAGCTCCGACCGGGTCATCGGCACTTCCCTGTAGATGGCGAGGACTCGCCGCAGCGGCCGCAGCCCGCGCCTACCCCTGCTGCGCCCGAGGAGCTCCTCCATCTCGGCCAGGTCGAACACCCCGAGCCGCTCCGCCTGCTCGAGCGCCCGAGAAACCTCACGCGGTGAGACAACCTCAGCGAGGTCGAGCAGCGTCCGCGACACGGTGGTGACAGGGACGCCATCGCGCACGGTTCGGTCGGCCGTGTCGAAGCGGCGGGGCCGATGGACGTCGATACCCCGGCGTCGATGGCGGCTGCGACCCAGGGTTGTGACGTCAACAGACGACCGCGAAGACGGTCGCAGCCCCCAGTCGGCGGCCGCGCTTCGATGGGAGAGCAGCGCGCCCGGGCCGCATGCCAGGACGGCGGCCAGGTTGCGCCCCTTCTCGCCCAGAGCCATGTGGCCAACCGCGTAGACCCCCTCATGCAATTGGTGCAGCCGACCGGTCGCAAGCCAGTGATCGATCGCCCCCCGCCCAACCCCAAGGTGGAGCAACTGCCTGCGTCCGACCGCCCCGCCCTGCGAACTAGCCAGCTCCCCCACCGCCACCCCACGTGGGACCTCTGAACCACCATGGCCATGGTCAAAAGGTCCCACGTCGGTCATGGGGGGATGGTGGTGGGGCGGGGCGCGCGTGGGGCGCGCACAAAGCAACGAATCTGTGGCTCGACCCGGGCGAAGGGGGTGCGGTCCGGGCCCAGGGGAGTGCGGTCCGCGCCCAGGGGAGTGCGGTCCGGGCGCAGTAGAGTGCGGTTCAGCGATGCCGATCGTCGAGGAGAGTCGGGGACTGGAGCCGCGGGAGGCCGGTGGGATCGGCTGGGAGGGGCGGCGGCTGGACGAGATGCTGGCGACGTCGGAGCGGCTCTTCGCCGAGACCGGCCACTACCACGGGCTCTCGGAGCTGCGGATGATGGAATCGGATCCGATCGGGTACGAGAAGCTGTTCGCGCGGCTGCGGGGGGGCCTCGTCTCCGCCCGCGAGACCGCGCTCAACATCTCCGCCTCGCCGATAGTGCGTGAGCTGGGCGAGCTCTGCTTTGCGCTCTACACACCTGAGGGCGACTCGATCGCGCTCTCGACGGGGATCATCGTCCACGTCCACACGATGTCGGACGCGATCAAGTTCATGGTCCGAAACGGCTGGGAGGACAACCCGAAGATCCGCCCCGGCGACATCTTCGCCAATGACGACCCGGTGATCGGCGATGTCCACAACGCCGACGTGCAGACCTTCGTCCCGATCTTCTGGGAGGGCGAGCTGATCGCCTGGGCCGGCGGAGTCACCCACGTCCTCGACATCGGCGCCTCGACCCCCGGCGGCGTCCCGGTCGGGCCCACCAACCGCCTCGACGACGGCATCGACCTTCCGTGCATGAAGATCGGCGAGGAGGACGAGCTCGCCGCCTGGCACCTGATCCGCTGCCAGAAGCAGACGCGGGCGCCGATGTACTACCTGCTCGACGAACGCACCCGGCTGGCCGGCTGCCACATGGTCCGCGACGCGGTCGAGCGGGTCGTCTTCGAGGAGGGGCTCGATCGCTTCAAGCAGTTCAGCCGCGAGGTGATCGAGGAGGGGCGGCGATCATTCAAGGCGAGGATCCGCGAGATGACGGTCCCCGGTCGCTACCGCGCCTCGGCCTTCATGGACACGACCTTCGCCGACAAGGTGCAGCTACCGGCGAGGGCGCGTCGCGACTTCGTCATGCACGCTCCGTTCGAGGTACGGATCGGCGGCGACGGCGACTACGCACTCGACATGGACGGCGCCTCAGCCTGGGGCTGGCACTCGATGAACTGCACGCCCTCCGGGATGCAGGGCGCGATCTGGGTGATGTTCACGCAGACGCTGATCTGCAACGACAAGGTCAACGACGGCGCTTACTACGCGGTCGAGACCAACTTCCCCGAGGGGACGATCGCCAATCTAGGCGAGGCCGAGGGCTCGACCGGGATCGCCTGGGCCTTCCTGCAGCCGGCCTTCACCGGTTACCCGCGGACCCTCTCGCGGGCGCTTCAGTCGCGCGGCTTCATCGAGGAGGTGATCGGCTCCTACTCGGTCTCGGGAAACGTGATCCAGGGTGGCGGCGTCGACCAGTACGGGAACTCCTCGGCGATCATGAACTTCGAGGTCGCGGCGCAGGGGATGGGTGCGAAGTACGTCCTCGACGGGACCGACACCTGCGCCGCGATGTTCAACCCGGAGGGTGACGCAGGCGACGTCGAGATGTGGGAGCTGATCTGCCCGATGGTCTACCTCTCGCGGCGGATAAAGGCGAACAGCGCCGGCCCCGGCCGCCACCGCGGCGGGTCCAGCTTCGAGTCCCTGCAGATGGTCTGGAACACGCCCTTCTGGGAGCTTCAGAACCTCGGCACCACCCGGCTCTTCACCTCGCAGGGGATCTTCGGCGGCTACCCGGGCTCGACCGCCTACATCCACAACATCAAGGGCAACAACCTGCGCGAGCTGGCCGAGGCGGGGGAGGCCTACCCGGTCGCCGACGGGCCCTTCGACGATCCGGCCCTGCTGGCGATCGACGGAGAGCGCGAGCTGCGACTCGACAACTGGACCCTGCTCGAGCCCTTCGCCGCCGGCGACCTCTACCTCTCGGTGATGAAGGGCGCCGCCGGCCTCGGTGACCCGCTCGAGCGCCCGGCCGAGGCGGTCCAGCGTGACGTCGCCGAGGGCCACCTGCTGCCGCGGTTCGCCGAGTCGGTCTACGCCCTGCCCGGCGGTGAGGGCGCCTCATCCGTGGACGTCGCCTCCGCTCGGGACGCCGCCCGCGCCCGCCGCCTCGAGCGCGCCCGCCCGGCGCGAGAGTGGTGGGCCGAGCAGCGAGGTCGCGTCCTCGCCGGAGACCTGATCGACCCGTTGAAGGTCGCCTACGCGGAGTCGATGAAGCTCTCCGAGCGCTGGGCGGCTGAGTTCCGGGGCTTCTGGGACCTCCCCGAGGACTTCGCCTTCGAGATCGAGACTCCGACCGTCCCGGCCGACGTCAGGCCGCGACCCGGCAAGATCACGCCGCAGGAATCGGCGGCGGCCTTCCTCGCCTCCTCGGAGGTGGCCGAGGTCGAGCCGTCGCGGGCCGCCGGTCGCACGCTCGAGCCGGAGACGCTCGCGGCGCTGCTCGACGAGAAGCTCTCGCGGGCCGAGGTCAAGGAGATCCAGTCCGGATTCAAGGACCCGGACCGCTTCGAGAAGTGGCTCGCCGTCCTCGGGGCGCGGGTTCCATACGACGATCCGATCGTGCTCCCGGTCGGCGAGGGCCTAAACGTGGTCCGCCGCGCCGACGACGGAGAGCTGGTGATCCGCAGCGACGCCGGGCACGACTTCTGCGGCTTCGAGGAGAACTGGAAGATGCATGCGCCGATGCTCGTCCGCGACAGCGACGAGCTGCTCGAGGAGGTCTACCCGCGGATGGCGCACTGCGACCCCGAGTGGATGGAGCTGCGCGAGTTCTACTGCCCGCTGTCGGGCCGCCTGCTGGAGACCGAGGCCGTGATTCCCGGATACCCGGTGGTGCATGAATTCCTACCCGATATCGAGGGCTTCTATCGCGGCTGGCTCGGTCGCGAGGTGCCCTGATCGCCGCGGCCCTCCACGAACCGCCCGGTCGGCCTTTATTCAGCCCTCGTTAACCGTGCGTTAGGGCGCTCAGGCAGCCGCCCCCCACTCGGATAGGATCACGCCAGCAGGTAGGAGAACCCGCCCGAGGGGGAGAGCTCGGGGAACTGTCAAAGGACGGATCGACGCCGGCGAATCCAGCAAAAAAGTCAGGTAGCTCGACTACCGGACGAAGCTCCCTGATCTCTCGCCTGATCACGATTGGAGCCCTGGTCGCCGCGGTGATCCTCGTCGCCGTGCTGCTCTTCGGGGGCGGTGGCGGCCACAAGTACAAGCTCCTCTTCGAGACGGCCGGCCAGCTGGTGCCCGGCAACCAGGTTCTGATCGGCGGGGCGCCGGCCGGGACCGTCGACAGCGTCAGCCTCACGGCCGACAACCAGGCCGAGGTCGCGATCACCCTCGACGACCAGATGCGCCAGGGCACGACCGCGGTTATCCGCACCCCCTCGCTCTCGACGGTTGCGGGCCGCTACATCTCGCTGACGCCTGGAGCCGACAACAGCCCCACCCTCGATGACGGCGCCACCCTCGCCGGCGACGCGACCACGACCCCGGTCGACCTCGACCAGCTCTTCAACACCTTCACCCCGAGGACGCGCAAGGGCCTTCAGAACGTGATCCAGGGCTTCGCCGGCGTCTACGCCGGCAAGGGAAAGCAGGCGAACGCCGCCTACAAGTACTTCGCCCCGGCCCTGAGCAGCACCGACCGACTCCTGCGGCAGCTGAGCAAGGACCAGGTCGTTCTCACCGATTTCATCGTCAACGGCGGCAAGGTCGTGACCGCGGTCGCCCAGAAGCGCGACGAGCTGACCTCGCTGGTCTCGAACGCGAACACGGCTCTGGGCGCCATCGCGAGCCAGAACGCCGCCTTCGACCAGACGCTGCAGGAGCTGCCTCCGACCCTGCGCCAGGCGGACACGACCTTCGTCAACCTGCGGGCCGCTCTCGACGACCTCGATCCGCTGGTCAACACCTCGAAGAAGGCGACCAAGAACCTCAACCCGTTCCTGCTGAAGCTGGGCCCGGTCGTGAGGCGCGCGATCCCGGTCTTCTCCAACCTGCGCGACACGGTCAAGGCCCCGGACGGATCCAACCCCCTGGCCGAGTTGGTCAAGGCATCGGTGCCGCTGCACAAGCGCGGCGGCCCGGCCAGCCGCACCGGGATCCGTGCCCTCGACGCGTCGCAGCCGGTGATCAGCTTCGCCCGTCCCTACGCGCCCGATCTGCTCGGTTCGTTCACCAAGCTCGGCCAGGTCTCCGGCTACTACGACGGCGACGGTCACTACGCCCGGGTCGAGAACGCCGCCTTCAACCTCTTCCAGTGGAACTCGGTCACCAATAACCTCGACCCGATCCCGCTCTCGCAGAAGTTCGACGGCTTCACGACTGCGATCTCCACCCGCTGCCCGGGCGGCGCCACCCAGGCGATCACGGGCTCCAACCCGTTCACAGACCAGGGCAAGCTGACCGGCAAGTGCAACCCGGCTGACGTCCCGCCAGGCCCATGAGGCGGGTTCTTCTGATAGTCCTGGCGGTGGCGGTCCTGGTCGGATTGGCTCTGGTCGCGAGCGCCGGCGGGAGCGGCTCCGAAGGGACCTATGAGCTCCGCGCGATCTTCGACAACGGTGGCTTCGTCGTCAACGGCGAGGACGTTCGCGTCGCCGGGGCGAACGTCGGCTCGGTCCAGTCGGTCGACGTCTCGATGCCGGGCGAGATAGACACCTGCCGGGGCCCGAAGACCGATGTCAGCCAGTGCAACGGCGGTCGCGGTGACGCGATCCCGGGCAAGGCCGTCGTCGTCCTCAACATCGTCGACCCCGGCTTCAAGGATTTCCGCAGCGACGCCTCATGCCTGATCCGCCCGCAGTCGTTGATCGGCGAGAAGTTCGTCGACTGCCAGCCGACCCAGCAGCGGGCGCCGGGGACGAAGCCGCCACCTGCGTTGAAGCAGATACCCGACGGCCAGATCGGCGCCGGCCAGTACCTGCTGCCTCTCGAGAACAACGCCAAGGCCGTTGACCTCGACCTGGTCAACAACATCCAGCGCCAGCCCTACGCCGACCGCTTCCGTCTCATCCTCAACGACCTCGGCGCCGGCCTCGCTGCCCGCGGTGAGGATCTCAACCAGATCGTCCTTCGCGCCAGCCCGGCGCTGCAGGAGACGAACAAGGTCCTCGCCATCCTCGCCGCACAGAACCAGCAACTGGCGCAGCTCGCGGTGGACTCCGACACCTCCCTGGCGCCGCTGGCACGCGAGCGCACCCACATCACAGGCTTCATCCGCAGCGCCGCCACGGTCAACTCGGCGACGGCGGAGCGAAGCGCCGAACTCGAGCGCAACCTCCAGTTACTGCCGGAGACGCTGCGCCAGGTGCGGTTGACGATGAACGACCTCGGCGGCTTCTCCGACGCCGCAAAGCCCGTCTTCAGCGAGCTGCTCGGCGCCGCGCCGGCGATCACCAAGTCGACCAAGGCCCTGGCCCCGTTCTCGTCGGCGACCACGATCGCGCTGAAGAGCCTCGGCGACGCCGCCGACGCCAGCGGCGACAACCTCCGCGACGCCGATCCGGTCGTGCTCCAGCTCCGGGGTACGGCGACCGCGGCCCAGAACCCGACCAAGAACCTGAGGAAGCTGATCTCGACCCTGCGCAAGACCGGCGGCTTCGAGGCGCTGATGAAGTTCATAGTCCGTAGCGCCACCACGCTCAACGGCTTCGACCAGTACGGCCATTACCAGCGGACCAACATCCTCGTCTCCTCGTGCGTCATCTATCAGCCACAGCTCTTCCCCGGCTGCGGCGCCAACTTCGCCGATGCTCCGGCGGCCCGCTACGCCGGCGGCCCGTTCAGCCGCCAGGCGATCCTCGACCTGCTCGACCAGGCCTCTATCGATAGCGGCGGCACCCTGGCGGTTCCCGGCGTCAACGACAGTGGCGCCACGACCGGCCTCAACGGCTTCGGATCCGCGTTGGGCACGGCCCCCGGCACCGGCTCGACAGGGGTGACGGGAGTGACGGGAGCCACCGGCACCACCGGAGCCACCGGCACCACCGGAGCCACGGGGACCCCTCAGGCGCAACGCAGATCGAGATCCAACCAGGGCGGCGCCGGCGTCCTCCGATACCTGCTCGGACCATGAGAGACCGGCCGATCCAGAGACTCACGGCAAGCCCGGTTCTGGTCGGGGCGCTGACGACGCTGATCGTGATCGTCGCGGTCTTCCTCGCCTACAACGCCAACAACGGGCTCCCGTTCGTCCCCACCTACCAGGTCTCCGTGATCGCTCCCAACGCCAATTCGCTGGTCAAGAACAACGATGTCCGCGTCGGCGGCGTCCGCGTCGGCACGGTGCAGACCGTCACCCCGGTCCAGAATCCGAACGGCTCGGTCGAGGCCAAGCTCGACCTGAAGCTCGACCGCAGCGTCGATCCGCTGCCGGTCGACTCGACCTTCGTCGTCCGCTCGCGCTCGGCCCTCGGTCTCAAGTACCTGCAGATCAATCCGGGCAGCTCGAGTCAGGGCCTGCCGCAGGGCGGCACGCTCGGGATCGAGGCGGCGCGCCCCGAGCCGGTCGAGATCGATCAGCTCTTCAACACCTTCCAGGCCTCGACCCGCCGCAATATCCAGCGCAACCTGGTCGAGTTCGGCGGGGCCGTCGCCGGGCGCGGCCCCGCGATCAACGCGGCGCTCGGGGAGCTGCGACCGCTGGTGGCCCGGCTGATCCCGGTGATGAGGAACCTGAGTTCGCCGCAGACCGACCTCGCGGGTTTCCTCCGCGGTCTCGAGAGCATCGCCGGCGAGACCGCGCCTGTGGCCCAGGCCCAGGCCGACCAGTTCGTCGCCCTCGACACCACTTTCAGCGCGCTCGCGGTCGTCGCCCGCCCCTACATCCAGGACTCGATCAGCAACGGAGTCGCCGCGGAGACGACCACGATCGACACGTTGCCGAGGATCCGCCCCTTCCTGCGCAACTCGGCCGGCCTCTTCAACGACCTCGAGCCCGGGGTGAGGGCGCTGGCGGCGAACTCGCCGGCGCTGGCGCAGGCGTTCACGATCGGCGCGCCGGTGCTGCGCGCGTCCCCGGCGCTAAACAACCAACTCGGCCCGACCTCCGAGGCGCTGCTGAAGTTCTCCAAGAACCCGAACGTCACCAACGGCCTGACGACGCTGACGAGGACCTCGAACATCCTCAAACCGCCACTGAAGTTCATCACCCCGGCGCAGTCGGTCTGCAACTACGCGACGATCCTGCTCAAGAACGCCGGCGACATCGTCAGCTCGGGTGATTCCAGCGGCAAGTGGCTGCGCACGATCACGATCATGCCGCCGATCCCGCCGTCCGGCACCTACACCAACAGCGAGGCGGGGCCCTCCTATGCGCCGGCGGACGGCCCCGGCATCACCAACCACCTTCACTACAACCCCTACCCGAACACTGCCGCACCGGGCCAGAGCCCGCGCGAGTGCGAGGCGGGCAACGAGCCCTATCTGAAGGGTCAGACCGTGATCGGCAACGTACCCGGCAACCAGGGGATAGTCACCTCGGGCCAGATTCCGGAGCAGCTGAAGTAGCCATGCCGAGAAAGCCCGGGACAACCAAGTACAACGAGACCTTCTTCCGCAACTGGGGCGGGCCCGGCCCGGTGGTGATCGGAGCGATCGTGATGGTGCTGGTGATCGCCGGCCTCTGGCTCGCCTTCACCAAGGAGCTGCCGTTCCAAAGCCCCGGTTACCAGCTCAAGGCGACCTTTGCCAACGGCGCCAACATCAGCCTCAAGGCCCCGGTTCGGATTGCGGGCGTCAACGTAGGCGAGGTGACGGGGCTCGAGCGCAAGGGCGACAACTCGGTGGTGACCTTCACCGTCAGCGACGCGGGCCGTCCTGTCCACGCAGACGCGGGGGCCTCGATCAGGCCGAGGATCTTCCTCGAGGGCAACTTCTTCATCGAGCTCGACCCGGGCAGCCCCAGCGCCCCCGATCTCCCGGACAGGGCGACGATTCCGGTGACGCGGACCTCGACCGCGGTTCAGCTCGACCAGGTGCTGACGGCGCTGCAGAAGCCCGAGCGGGCGGGCCTGCAGAAGCTGTTGGAGGGCTTCGGTACCGCGCTCACCTACCAGCCGACCCCGGCCGACGACAAGACCCAGGACCCGCAGGTCCAGGGCGAGACCGCGGCGACCGCGCTCAACCAGACATTCGACTACGGCGCCGACGCCGGGCGCGGCTCGGCGATCGTCAACGAGGCGCTGCTCGGCACGCAGCCCGACGATCTCTCCAACCTGCTAGTTGGAGGCAACCGGACCTTCAAGGCGCTGGCCAGCCGCGAGGTCCAGCTGCAGGGCCTGATCTCGAATCTCAACACCTTCACCGGCGCCCTGGCGTCGCAGTCGGACAACCTGTCGGAGACGGTCCGCCTGCTTGCGCCGACCCTCGACACAGCCAAACGCTCGCTCGTCGACCTCAACTCGGCCCTGCCGGCGCTGCGCGGCTGGGCGATCGCGGTGCGCCCGGGAGTAGCCGAGCTGCCGGCGACGATCAACGCCGCGCTGCCCTGGCTGGCGCAGGCGAAACCACTTCTGAGCGAGCGTGAGCTGGGCGGGATCGCCTCGCTGCTCGCCCGCGGCACCCCCCAGCTCAACGACGCGGCACAGGAGGCTCTCGGGCTGCTGCCGCAGCTGACCAACTTCAACCGATGCGTCGACGAGAACCTGATCCCGGCGGGCAACGTCGTCCTCGCCGACAGCTTCGGTCCCTACAACTTCTCCTCGGGCCAGCCGAACTACCGCGAGTTCTTCTACACGGCGACCGGGATCAGCGGCGAGAGCGCCAACTTCGACGGCAACGGCATGTATGTCCGCTTCCAGCCCGGTGGCGGACCGGTGAAGGTCAAGAACCCCAACCCGGAGGGGACGCCAGGCGCAGCGGCAGCCGCCGACGAGATGTTCGGGAACACAATCGCGCCGCCGCTCGGCACGCGTCCGCAGTTGCGCGGCACGCCGCCGATCAAGTCGAGCAAGCTCTGTTACAAGAACGCCGTCCCCAACCTCAACGGACCCGCTGCTGCCGCCGGGCCGACCAACCCGACCGCGTACCCGTAGATGAAGCGAGCGATCAAGAACCACCTTCGTGATTTCATCGGCATCGTCGCCCTGATGCTGGCGGCGCTGTTCGTGCTGGTCGTGATTCTCTACAACCAGAAGGCGGCGCTGCCGGGTTGGGTGCCGATCCTGGGCCAGGACTTCTACAAGGTCAACGCCGAGTTCGCGACCGCGCAGGCCGTCACCCCCGGCCAGGGGCAGGCGATCGACATCGCCGGCATCCAGGTGGGCAAGGTCGGTGCCGTCAGCCTCGAGGACGGCAACGCCGTGGTGCGGATGGACATCAAGCCCGAGTACGCGAAGCTGATCCACGCCGATGCGAAGCTGCTGCTGCGGCCGAAGACCGGCCTCAACGACATGGTGATCGAGGTCGACCCCGGGACCAAGGGCAAGACACCGCCGGAGGACTCGACGATCCCGCTGGCCCAGACGACGCCCAATGTCCAGCCGGACCAGATCCTCGCCACCCTCGACGCCGACACCCGCGAGTACCTGGCTTTGTTGCTGGAAGGGGGCGGGGAGGGGCTGGGTGGCAACGGCAAGGAGTTCTCGGCGGCGCTTCGGCGCTTCGAGCCGTTCACTCGCGATCTCGCCCGGATCGGGACGGCGCTCGAGGTTCGGCGCCGCAACATCCGCCGCTCGATCCACAACTTCAGCCTGATCGCCCAGGAGCTCGGCCGCCATGACGCCGACCTGGCCCGCTTCGTCGACTCCACCGACGCTGCCCTCGCCCCCTTCGCCCGCCAGCAGGCCTCACTGCAGGCCGCGCTTCAGGAGCTGCCGCCGACCCTGCGTGCGACCCAGTCGGGACTGGAGAAATCCGACCAGCTCTCGCGCGTGCTGAAGCCCTCGCTGCTGGCGCTGATCCCATCGGCGGTGGCTCTGAAGCCGGCGCTCGAGGCCACCCAGCAGACATTCAAGGAGACCAGGGCCCCGATCCGCGACCAGATCCGGCCGTTCACCCGCAAGATCCGGCCGACGCTCACCCACCTCGTGCAGGCGTCAGAGCCGCTTGCGAAGACCTCGAAGAACCTGCGCACGACCTTCTCCGACCTCAATCTGCTGCTCAACGAGCTCGCCTATAACCCGCCGGGCTCGACCCAGGAGGGCTACCTGTTCTGGCTCTCCTGGCTCAACCACAACTTCAACTCGATCTTCCTCACCCAGGACGCCGAGGGACCGCTGCGCCGGGGACTGCTGGTCTACACCTGCAGCACCGCCAGGCTGGGCGAGCTCACGGCCGCTGCGAACGCACTCCTGAAGACCAACCTGCAGACCTCCAACCTGCCGCCGTCGACCCAGATCTGCCCGTGAACTGATGCAAAAGCAAGCCCCCTCGATAGCCCAGATCACGATCATCGCCGGCTTCACGCTGTCGTGCTTCGGCCTGCTGCTGTTCCTCTGGGTCTCCTTCGGCGGGCCGACGCCGCTGAAGGCGGAGGGCTACAACTTCAACATCCCGTTCAGGGAGGTCGGCCAGCTGGCCAACCAGTCCGATGTGCGGATCTCAGGGGTCTCGGTCGGAAAGGTCACCGGGATCAACCTCGGCAGCGGCGAGGACGCCGGCTCGGCGGTGGCCACGATCGAGCTCAGCAACACCTACGCCCCGATTCCCGCCAACACGCGGGCGATCTTGCGGCAGAAGACACTTCTCGGCGAAACCTACGTCGAGCTGTCGCCCGGCGATCGCAACGACCCCAATCTTCCCGACGGCGGCGAGCTGGCGCAGGCCCAGGTCGCGCCCTCGGTCGAGCTCGACGAGATCTTCCGCACCTTCAACGCGAAGACGAGGGTCGCCTTCCAGAACTGGATGGCCGATGCGGCGGTGGCGTTCAGGGGTCGCGGTCCCGGGCTCAACACGACCTTCGGCCTGCTCGAGCCGACCTTCACCGACGCCAACAAGGTCGTGCGCGTCCTCGACACCCAGCGCGTCGCGGTCAGCCAGTTCGTCCGCAACACCGGCGTCGTCCTCGGCGCCCTCACCGCTCGCCAGGGTCAGCTGCAGGGCCTGATTCGCAACAGCAATGCCGTCTTCCAGACGACCGCGCAGCGCAGCCGCGACCTCCAGGACCTCTTCGTCGTCCTGCCGACCTTCCTCAATGAGTCCCAGCTGACCCTGAACCGGCTCGATCGCTTCGCCGCCAACACCAACCCCCTGGTCACCCAGTTGCGTCCGGCGGCTCGCAACCTGGCGCCGGTGCTGCAGGACACCGGCCGCCTGGCGCCAATCCTGCGCGACTTCTTCATCGGCCTCGACCCCGTGATCCGCGCTGCGCCGGTCCAGTTCCCCGCGCTGCGCAAGTTCCTGCTCAAGGACCTTCCGCCCTACCTCGGTCGCCTCGACCCGTTCTTCCAGGAGCTCGACCCGTTGCTGCAGGCCGTCGGCCTCTACAAGAAGGAACTTGCGGCCTTCCTCGGCAACGCAGCGGCGGCAACAAACGCGGCAGCCGCCGGGCCGGAGACGAACAACTCGACCGTGAAGTACCTGCGCACCGGGGTGCCGCTCGCACCGGACTCGCTCTCGGCCTACCCGAAGCGAGTTCTGGTCAACCGCGGCAATCCCTACGTCAAGCCCGGTGGGTACCTGAACATCAAGGCGTCGAAGGGCGGAGTCCGCTCCTTCGAGACGCGGCAGTGCTCGACCGGGATCAACGCGATCATGCGCGACTGGGGCGCGCTGACGGCTGGCGAGAAGTCGACCTTCCAGACCGCGACCGGCATGCCGACGGCCGCCGACGCGCAGAACCTCTACGAGCGGATCAAGCTCTACGCGCTGATCAACAACACCAACACGAACACGGTCCCGGCACCGCCGTGCACTGCTCAGGGCACCTACTCGCCGTTGGGCCAGACCGGCCAGCCGGCGACCAAGTACCTGCACGTCTTCTCCAGGCCGTAACGGTTCTCATGGAATTGGGTATCTTTTGACACGCAGGGAGGAGAACCGCAACTTTTGGCGGCTCACCTCGTTTTTGATGCAGGCCCGCGCCCTGATAGGTTCGGGCCGGGAGAGATAGCCGCGGGGAATCCGCGGGGAAAACGGCGCCCTGGGAGGCGCCAGGACCAAGGAGAGTCAAAGGAATGCGAAAGCATCTCGTATGGGTGCTGGGCCTGGCCCTCGCAATCAGCGTCACCGCGATTGCCTCCGGCGCCAACAACACCCAGAACACGCAGAAGATGGCGGTCACGCTGAAGCCCGGCAAGGGCGGCAAGACCACCTTCAAGCGGAACAGCCTCAGGAGCCTCACGACGACCGGCAGCACCACGACCGGTGCATTCGCGATCACCCCGGTCACCAAGGCCCAGATTTTCTACGACAGCGACATCAAGTTCGACACCAAGGGCCTTCCGGTCTGCACCAAGAACATCACCGGAACCACGACCGCGGCTGCTCTTGCTGCCTGCGCTTCGTCCAAGGTCGGCACCGGCAAGGCCGTGGTCAAGATCGCGGGCGACCCCGCGAGCCCGGACACGAGCGCGGTCATCACAGCGTTCAACGGCAAGCCGATTGGGGGCAAGCCGGTGATCCTGCTGCATACCCGCGTTGATGCGATCGCCTCGACCACGGTTCTGGTCGGGACGCTGAACAAGGTCGGTGGCAAGTTCGGCTGGAGGCTCGACGTCGTCGTGCCGCCGCTGCCCGCCGCAACCGCGACGACGATTTTCGACGTCACGGTCGACCACAAGCCGGTCAAGGTCGGCAAGGTCAACCACACCTACGTCAGCGCCAAGTGCAGCCACAAGAACAAGACGTGGGCATTCAAGGGCACGTTCACCTACAAGAGCGACCCGGGCGATCCGACCCCCAACGCCGGTTCGATCACCGTCGGCTCCAGCCAGAAGTGCGCCGTCTCGGGCAAGTAGCCCGACTGCGGTAACAGGCGTTTACCGAGAAGGGCGGCCTCCGGGCCGCCCTTCTCTTTGCGCCGATGGCCTCGATTCACGACCAGCCAACGGCACTGACCAGCGGCGGGCTGGGGACGCGGCGGCGCGGTGGGCTGGGGACGCCGCGGTGCGGTGGTCGCGGAGCGGCAATCAGGCCGGCGAGCGCATGACCGACTTGCCGGAGTGGCCCGGGTCGCCGTCGTCGAGCTCGACCGAGATGTCGAGGTAGCGGTAGCGGCTCGGGCTCTCCGGCAGCGGGACCGTGATCGTCGTGTCGCCCGACTTCGGTACCTGGAACGAGCCGAGCGAGACGAGGTCGGTCGGGGTGTTGAGGAGCCAAAGCTCGTAGTAGGTCCCTGGGGCGCTTGGGCGCATGCCGGTCAGGGTGAGCGTCGCCTCGCCGCTGCCGCTGGAGGCCGGTGTCACGCTCGAGGCCAGCATCGCCGTACCGGTGGCGCCTGCGTCAGCTGTGCCGATGGGCTCGAGAGAGACGGACTGGCCGGCGACCACCTCGCCGTTGCCGCCCCCACCGCTGTCAAGCGCCAGTCCGGCGCCGATCCCCACCGCGAGAAGGGCGAGGGAGCAGGCGGCGGCGATCGCGGGGCGAAGGCTGATGCGGTCGCGCAGGAAGCCGAAGCGGGGGGCGGAGGAGCGTGGGGCGGAGGGGGCGCGCCCTGCCGGCCTCGCGTCGGCCGGCATCCGCAGCGGCGGCGGTTCCAGCTCCTCCCAGGCGTGGGGCGGCAGCTCCCTGATCTGGCTGACGACTGGCCGCAGGCGTTCGATATCGGCGCGGAAGCCGGGGTCTTCGCGCATCAGCCTCTCGGCCTCGAGCAGATCCTCGGGGGAGAGCTCGCCCAGGAGGTAGTCGGAGACCTCGATCCTGCGGCTCACGTGGCGCCCTCACTCTCGATCAGGTCGCGCAGCCGCTGCAGGGCCCGGACCATCTTCATCTTCACCGTGCCCAGCGGCATTCCCGTCTGCTCGGCGATCTCGCGCTGGCTCAGCTCGCCGTAGAAGCGCATCTTCAGCAGCTCCGCCTCCTCCGGCGGGATCCGGCGCAGCAGGGCGGCGACGCGCCAGCGCTCGGCGAGTTGCTCGGGCGAGTCCGGCTCCTCCTCCGCGGCCTCCGCCAGCGCGACTGGGGAGGCGGGATCGTGCGGCTCCGGGATCCGCTTGCGCAGATGGTCGATCGCGCGGCTGCGGGCGATCGTCATGATCCAGGTGAAGAGGCCGGCGCGCTGGGGGTCGTATCCCTCGCCGCGCTGCCATACCTCGAGGAAGACCTGCTGCTGCACGTCCTCTGCGGCCGGGCGGTCGCCGATCGCCTGGACGAGATAGCCGAAGACGGCACCGCCGTAGGCGTCGTAGGCCTCGGCGAGCGCAGCCGAGTCGCGCTTTCTCAGCCCTGCGGCAATCTTGCGCTCGGCGCGCGGCCTCTCGGTGTCGGGTCGTGCTCCCAGAACACCGAAATGTAGGGGCTTTGCCGCGGCCATGTGCAGGCCGAAGGGGCGGATTGTCAGTTGCGCGGTGCTCATCGGCATCTTCTCTCCACAGATACGCACGACGGACCGGGCGCGGATGCCCGGTCCGTCGCACTGCGAAGCGGCTTGCTCAGCCGGTCGCCCTGATCGTCACGGTGCCGATCGCCAGGCCCTTGGTGAAGATGCTGACGCCGAACGCGGCGTTGAGCGCCTTCGCCGCCGGGGCGGTGAGCGCAGCCGTGACCCCGGATGCGACGATGACGCCGTTCTGGGTGGATTTCTTCAGCCCGCTCAGATCGAGGTCGAGGGTCAGCAGCTTGGCTCCGCCGACGGTCGAGGTGAGCGTCCCCGCAACCGTGTTGACGACGAAGTTGGTGAGCTTCACCTTGGTTCCGCCTGCAGCGAACTCGAGTCCTCCGCTGTGGGTGATCCTCCCCGCCAGCGTGTTCGGGTCGACGGCGCCACCGGTGATCGGGAAGGCGATTCCGCCGCCCTCCGCCGTGGCCGGTGCCACCGGAGCGACCGAGACCTTGTTCTGGGTCAGGACCTTGGCCGTGGCCGGGTCGAGGACGAGCGTCGTCGACTCGCCGGTCAGGGCAAGCTTCTGGGGCGTCGAGGCGGTGCTGTCTGTGCTGCTGCTGTCGCTGCTCCCGCAGGCGGCAACGCCCAGCGAGAGCGCCGCAACGCCAGCCACAACGAGCGCCGAGTGGCGCAGGTTGATATTCATTTCCGATTCCTCCTTGGTTGATTGCGCGGCCGCTCATCCGGCCCCGCGTGTCATCGCCGACTATTACGACGGCGGTGAGGGGGCGGTTGGGAAATCGGCGCAGAAGAAGCCGAGATTGCCCTCGGCCACGGAGTTCGACGAGGCCATCGACGGGCGTTCCAGTGCGGCTGAGAGGAGTCGAACCTCCACGTCCCAAAGGACACAGGCACCTGAAGCCTGCGCGTCTACCAGTTCCGCCACAGCCGCGGGAGCAGGCAATTTACCCGGTCGGCGACGGCTCCGGGCCCTCATGGCTCTCGCTACAATCCGGCCCGTTCGCGCCGCTATCGTCTAGGGGACTAGGACGCCGGATTCTCAGTCCGGAAACCGGGGTTCGAATCCCCGTAGCGGTGCCTCAACTAACCGCGCAGCAGCGCGGTTTTCGGCGATCGGATGTCATCCGATCAGGCGCAATGTCGGCGGACCGCAACTCGCGGCCGCCGCCAGGGTGTGGCTCCGAGAAGACCCGGGGCCCGAGACCGTCCAGGGCGCTGCAGCGGCTGGTTGAAGGCGAGCTCAAGGTCCACTTGGCCTCGCCGATTGACAACGGGTGGTTAGGGGCCGTAGGCTCGTCAGAAGCCGAACCAAGCAACCGACAGGGGAATCCATGGGTACCAACGTCACGCCGTATGAGCCGCCCGCGGTCGAGGAGATCGACTGCGAGGGCCCGATTGAGACCGCCTCCATGGTCGCGAGCAACTGAATCCGGCGGAGAGGAAAACCGTGAAGACCGGCGCCACACCGTATGAGCGGCCCGAGGTCGAGGAGATCGCCGGTGGCGACGACCCGATCCAGACTTCCCCTGAGATCAGCCCCCCGGCTTAGCCTCACGCCCCTCCGCGCCGTAGCGCTGCGGTGACGCCTGGCGAGGCTGAGCGGGCCAGGCCGTCCCAAATCCCGAGATGTAGCGACAGGTGTTCTGCCCCCCATCGCCCGCGGCATCACTTGCGTGTTTTCAGGGCCCATGGCCCCTGAAACCACGCAAACTCCGACGGCGCAGCGGGCTGAGGGTTTGCGCTCACTGGAGCGCGGGAAGGCCAACATCTCTAGGCGCTGCTGCCGGCGCTCTGGGAGCCGGGGGGGCGTGGGCCTGCTGTCACCGGCCGCCGTGGGGGCGGGGCCGGCCTGCGCCCGTAGCGGATGCCGAGGAGCACGACGACCGGCACGACGCTGGCGACCACGATCGTCTTGAGCCAGAGGCTCGCCCCGTCGGTGCCCGATCCGAGTGAGTGCAGCACGGCGAGCGCGTAGACCAGGACCGTCGCCCGGTGGATCAGGCGCCAGCGGCGGGCTCCGATCCGGCGCCGCATGTAGAAGGTCGGCCCGAGCAGGAGGGCGAGATATCCGGCGAGGATGCCGAGACCCACCCAAAGTGGGCGGTAGCTGATCGTGAAGGGAATCGCGATGCCGGTGAGGCCGGGCTTCAGCCACTTGTCGCCGAGCAGAAGGACGCCGTGGGCGCCGATCGCGACAAGGCCCGCCAGCGCGACCTGCTGGTGCACCTTGACGAGGTCGCGCTTGAGCCCCGGGCGCCGGGACACGTTCGATGCGAGATAGAGGCCGATGATCACCGAGGTGGCGATCAGGAAGAAGGCGACGATGCCGGCGGAGCGCGCCGCGAGCCACCATGGGTAGTTCGCCGGGTCGGGCTCAGTCACCCTGCCCGCCCTCTCTGGGCCGGCCCTCTTCGCCTGTCCTCGGTGGCGGTGGTGCGACCTTCACCCTCGTTGGCGCGACCTGGGTGGGGCCCGAGACCGGGACGGTGGTCGGCCCGCTGAAAAGCGCGTAGGCCGCGAGCCCGGCAAGAGCTAGGAGGACCAGGATCGACGAGACCCAGGCCATAGGGGAGGGGCCGCCGGCGACGGCGGGCCGGGTGTCCGCGGCCGGGCTCACGGCGGAACCGGGGACGTCCTGGAGACGATTGTCGTCGCCTGCTTCACCTGCTGGCTCTTCGCCTGCTGGCCCTTGGCGAGGGGCTGGCTGGAGACGGCGGGGGTCACGGGGCCCGGGCCGAGCGCCGGGTCCCTTCCGTTGCGGACCTGTATCGCGAGCAGGGTGAGGACGACGAAGAAGAGCCCGAGCGCCGCCGTGATCACTCCCAGCGGACTCGGCAGCGGCCTCGGCGCCGGGCGCGGCGCTCGCGCCCCTGCGGCCGGCGGCGGGTCGGCCGGGCTCTGTCCACGCTGTGGGTCGGGGCTCTCGGCCATCGGCTCAGTCCCCACCCTCTCCGCAGACTCGGAATCCGTATCCACGGGCAAAGCCGATCATCGTCACGGTCAGGTTGTCGAGCTCGCTGCGCAGCTGCTGCAGCCGCTGCACGTCCACCGCGGCAAGTGCGACGCGGATCTGGCGGCGGATCACGAGCTGGCGGCGGATCACGTCAAAGAGGTTCGCACGCAGGCTGCTCTTGTCGCCCGGCGGAACCGGGACGGCCTCGATCGCTGCGAGTTGCTTCTCCCAGAGGGCGATGCCGCCCTCATAGGCCTTCGCCGCCTCCTGCTCATCCTTGGACTTGCCGAGCTCCTCGCTGGCGCCGGCGTGCTCGGGGTCGAAGCGGCTGCAGATCCGGTCGACCCGGGCGATGTAAGCCCTGCGGGCCGGATCGGTGACGTTGGTGACGGGCACCTTCACGGCGGCGCCGGTGGCCCCGCCCGTCTGGGTCGTCTGGGTCGTGGTTGCCCCGGTCGAGGCGACGCTGCCCTCACCCTCGCCGCGGCCCGTGTCCCCTCCACAACCTGCGGCCAGAACCACAACCGCCACGAGGATTGCGGCCGAAGCGAGGCCGGCGTGCTTCGCGCACAGGTTGCGGTGATGCAGGGTCAACGGTCGCGCCTACGGATATGCGCCTACGGATATACCTGTTCGCCGGTGTCGGCGTCGGTGACGATTATCGCCACCGATGGGCAGATCTCAGCCGCCTCCATGATCAGCTCGGGCGGGCCCTCACCGATCACGTGGGCGACGTCGTTCAGCGCGAACACCGAAGGTGCGACATCGACGCAGTCGCCGTGCGCCGCGCAGGCGCCCTCATCGATCTGTGGCACGTACTTCATCCTCGCTCCTCTCGTTATCGGCCCACTCGGCCTCGATCTGCTTGCGCAAGCCTGGGATCGCCCTCGGGCGGCCAACCGCCATGCCCGCGATCGGCACCCCCGCGCGGAGCATCAGAGCGGAGAAGTCGCGCGCGCCGGGATCGCCGTCGATCCGGACCTCGTCCGCCTCGCGAGCATCACCGACGAGCTGGACGCGGATCCCGTACTGGTCGGTCCAAAAGGAAGGCAGCGAAGGGGGCATCGGGTCCGCCCCGAGTATTGCCCGCGCGACCTGGCCTCCCTGCCGGGCCGCGGCCTCCCACTGCTCGCTGCGCTCGTATTCGCCGGTCGCGGGGTTGAGCTGCCGGGCGCTGTCGCCGGCCGCGTAGAGATCGGGCGCGTCGGTGCGTCCGCGGGCGTCGGTCGGCACACCCTCGGGGTTGAGGCCACTCCCCTCGAGCCACTCCGTCGCCGGCTCGATCCCGATTCCGACCACGAGGGCGTCGCACTCGATCCGGCGTCCGTCGGTCAGCTGGACCCATGCGGTTCCGTCGCTGCTCTCGCCCAGCCGCGCGACGTGGGCCGAGAGCAGCACCTCGGCCCCCTCGGCGCGATGCATCTCGACGAACCAGCCGGCGAGCTCAGGCCCGAGCACGCGAAGAAGCGGCGCAGGAGCGGCCTCGAGCACCGTCACGTCAAGGCCGAGCTTTCGCGCCGTGGCGGCGACCTCGAGCCCGATGAAGCCGGCTCCGACGACGACCAGCGACGCGCCCGGGCGCAGCGCCTGGCGCAGGCGCACCGCATCCTCGACGGTGCGAAGTGTGTGGGTGGCGGCAAGCTGCTCGGTTCCGGGCAGAACGCGCGGACGGCTCCCGGTCGCGATCAGGAGCGAGTCGTAGCGCACCGTCGAGCCGGAATCGAGGGTCACGGCCTTGATTCCGGCGTCGAGCGCCACCGCCCTCTCGCCGAGATCGAGCTCGACGTCGTGCTCGATGTACCACTCGGGCGCCCGGAAGCCGAGCGTCTCCGGATCGTCATCGCCGGTGAGGACGCCCTTCGAGAGCGGCGGCCGGTCATATGGCGCCCGCTCCTCCTCGCAGATGATCCTGATCGGCTCCTCGAATCCGCGCGAGCGCAGGTTCTCGCAGCATCGCTGGGCGGCGAGCCCGCCCCCGACGATGACGACGCCGTGGCTCACGAGCGGCCCCGGTTTTCCTCTGTGGTCCTGTCGGTCATTTCCGGGGACGACTGTAGCGCCCAGATCGTTGGCGGACATCAGGGTTTGACCGCTCTTGTCGCGGGTTTTCCCCCGTCTTTGAACTTCTCCCGGCGCCTCGGCGGTCGCTCACGGGGTAGCGGGCGCGCTGTCGGAAAGGGGATCGTGCGGGGGCGCGATCCGCTCGACGCAGCCGTCGTCTGCGACGACCAGCCCGCCATGCGGCAGGAGATGGTCGCGCGCGCCGAGGGGACCGCTCAGCAGAGCCGCCTTGGCGAGGGTGTCTGCCTCGAGCGCGGTGGGGGCGCGAGCGGTCGCGCAGATTAGGCCGGTCCAGGCGGGCTCGCCGCTGGAGGGGTCGATCAGGTGATGGGCGTGGCGCCCGTCGGGCAGTCGCCACAGACGCGCGTCGATGCCGGAGGTTGCCACCGCGCCGCTCGCGATCGCAAGCGTCTCGGCGGCCTCGCCGGTGATCGGGTGGCGGATCTCGATCTCCACCGGCTCGGCACCCGGGTCCCGGCCTCCAACGCGGATGTCGCCTCCGCAGTCGACGGCGAAGCGCGCGTAGGCGGAGAGCCTCCTCGCGAGGAGATCGGCCGCCAGTCCCTTCCCGGTTCCGCCCGTGTCGAACATCAGCCCGGGGGGCCGGCTGATGGCAGCGGCTTCGTCGAGAACGCGTATCGCCCTCCACGCCTGCCGCGGGTCAGGCATCGCGCGACGCCGCGGCGGCGCCTCCGCAACTGCCTCGGAGAGCGGCGCGGACTCGACCCCGTCGCGCGAGGTCGCGTACCCGATCGCCTCCAGTTGCCCCACCAGTGTCGGGTCGATCAGCCCCCCTGTCCGCTGTGCCGCCCAGACACCCGCTCGGACCGCGTCTCTGAGCAGCGCTGAGGCGGGGACCTGTTCGCGGCGGTCCCGGTTCATCTGCGAGAGCTCGCTCTCGGGGCGAAAACGGGAGAGCCGCCGGCCGAAGTCGGTCAACTGGGCCTCGGCGATTCCCGCCATCGTCTCCGGATCGGGGAGGCGGGCGTCGAGCCGGGCGCCGACGTAGACACGGACCACCGTTCCCATCGTCCGAAAGCTGCGCTCGACCATGCCGGTGGGATTCTCCCTGTCCGGCTGCGGATGCGCCGGCCAGCAGGGTTACGGTGCTCGCGTCCGGGCTCGGCCGGCGAGCCGCGCCTGCAGATGCCTCGCCCGTCAGGCACACACCCAGGTGTTCGACACCCTGGGTCCCTTGCGCCCGCCCGCACCGGGCGCTTGATTGACAACAGTTCGACCGGCCCCAGTCCGACCGGGAAAATCAACTGCAGGAGGGGAGTGCAAGATGAGGATGCGACGCAACCTGTTGTTTGTGGCCACGGGAGCTCTCGCTTTGGCCGTCTCCGTCGGTGTTGCCGGCGCGGCGACGATCACCGGCGATGACACCGACGAGGTGCTGATCGGTACACCCGGGGCCGATCTGATCGACGCCAAGGGAGGAGCCGACACGGTCAGCGCCCTCGCCGGGGACGACAGCGTGCTCGGAGGCGACGGCAACGATGCGATCGACGCCGGTCGCGGTGCCGATCGCGTCTCCGGCGACGCCGGGGACGACCGGGTCCGCGGCGGTGATGGCGATGATTCGATCGGAGGCGGTGAGGGCGACGACACGATCGCCGGGGGCGAGAGGGCCGATCTGATCCTCGGTCAGGCCGGTGACGATGAGATCGCCGGCGGCGACGGGCGCGACCTGCTTCGCGGCCGCGACGGCAATGATCGCGAGGCGGGCGGCGACGGTGCCGATGTTGTCTACGCCGGCCCCGGTGTCGACGCCATCGCCGGCGGCGACGGCGGCGACCGGCTCTTCGCCAGGGCCCAGGTCGACGTGCCCCAGCCGGGGGTCGATGTGGTCCGGGCCGGGGAGGGCGACGACGCCGTTTTCGTCCGCGACGGCGAGGCCGACGAGGTCGGCTGCGGCCGCGGCCGCGACGTCGTCTACGCCGACGCCTCCGACGTGGTTGGCGACAACTGCGAGCGGGTGCTGATCGGCGAGCCGAAGCCCTCCGACGACGACACCGAGGTCGGCGCGTAGGAGGGGCCGATCCGAGAGACCTCCTCACAGAGGAACGAGGGGCGGGACCCGCGGGTCCCGCCCCTTCTCTCAGCGGTAGACGGCGGCGTTTCGGGCCGAGGCTGCGACCAGGGCGCCGATCGCCGAGCAGTCCTTGCCGAGGCCGTAGCCGAGGGCGCCTGCCTGCACCTGGCCGGCGGCGAGCGTCAGCTCGGCGACGACGTCGGCGCTGCGGCGGGTGCCGGGCTCGGGTGGGCCGAGCGCGACGATGCTCGTGTTGTCCGCCGCGCGGCGCAACCCAGAGCTGAACCTGGCCAGTGCGAGGTCGTTTCCGGGCGGTGGCCCGAGGGACTCGAGGCGCCCATTCATGGTCTCGATCACTCCGAGGTAGCTGCGGGCACGCTCGCTGCTCGAGGCGCCGGCCCGCGGCGCGGCGCCGGCGATCGCCAGCCCGCAGGACTCGTTCACGGCGGCCCTGTAGGCGGCCGGGCTCAGCTGTTCGGGGGAATCCCCGGCGGAGTCCCCGGAGATCACGCCGGAGGCTGCGAGCGCGATCGCCGCGATTGCGACAATCGACGCCGCACCGATAAGAACCGAGCGACGCCCGGGGCCGCCACGCGACTCGAGCGAGGCGGGCAGCAGGCGATCGGCGTCCTCGTGCTCGGGCGGCCGGTCGCCGGCGTCGGGGTGTGGCGGAACCAGCTCGGCCGCTTCGCCCGGCGTCGTCTCTTCGTCGACCTTGTGAGCAGGAGCCCCGATCCCGCCGTCGCCTTCGGCGAGTTGTTCCGCGTTGGCGACGTCACCGGCGAGTTGCTCGGCGCTCAGCAGGTTTCCCTCGAGGACCATCTCGACCAGCCGCGCCCGTTTCTGGTTGTGCGGCAGCGGCTCGACGCCGAACTTGCGGTAGAGCGCGCGCAGATGGGCCTTGACCGCGTCGACGCTGAGGAAGACCTCTGCGGCTATCTCCTGATTGGTCGCCGGCGTCGCGTAGCGGCTGCCGTCGGCGCATGGCCGGCAGAGCGCCGCGAGAATGCCCCGCTGGGTCTCGGTCAGGCGCAGATTCGCCGGGAGCGCGGCCGAGACGCCGTCCCTCCTCGATCCCGAAGCCGGTGGAATTTCAGCCATATCGGTAGGTACGAACACCCGGGAGGCGTGTTTCTACCCCCAGGGTGCCTTGTCAGTTCCGCCAGACCGCCCTACTGTAACCCTGCCGCAAGGCGTGAAGCTGCGGACGCCGAGGAGATCGAAGATGAAGACCAGCAACATGACCAAGGCCAAGGCCACCGGGAGGTTGAGGTCGACGCGCGTCCTGACCGCGCTCGGGGCGCTCCTCCTACTCGCCGCCCTGCCCGGATTCGCCCTCGCGCACGGTCGCTACGGCGCCCTCGCCAGGCAGCCCTCCTTCGACAGCGGCTCGCTCAGCCTCGTCGGGGCCGGTGGGTACGCGACCGAGCGCAGCCACACCGCGATTCGCGTCACCGTCTGCCTCAACAAGCGCTACGGCGGGCGCTTCTTCAACGTTCGCTGCAACACCGACTACGACAACGACCGCAGGGTCAAGGCCCAGGTTGGCGTGCCCGGGTGCGTCAGGGGTGTGTGGACGACCACGGTCGTCGGGCAGGCGCTTGCCCGCAGCGGCGAGTGGACGCACACCGCCTCCGATGCCAGCGCACCCTTCCGATGCAGCTGATCCATCAAGGGTCGCCGGCAGAGCCGCGTTGCATTAGGGTTGCGTGAGGGCCGTGCAGCCCTCTGGTTTGCCGCCAACGCCGTCGGCGGCCGATGCCCGCACCACGATCAACGGAGGACCCCGATGAGCACGATCTCACCGCCTGCCGACCTCTCAGGACTCGACATCAGCGATCTCGATCTCTGGAGGGAGGGTCCGCCGCACGAGATCTTCACTCAGCTCCGCAGCGAGGAGCCGCTGCACTGGAGCGAGCTCGGTGACTTCCCCGACGAGGGGGGCTTCTGGTCAGTCGTGCGCTTCGACGACATCGCCGCGGTCGGGCGCGACCACGAGACGTTCTCCTCCGAGCGAAGCATCATCCTCGTCGACAAGCTCGCGGCGGAGCCGGGCGCACCGGACCCGATGGACGTCGCCGCCAACATGATGATCACCCAGGACCCGCCCCGCCACGACCGGCTCAAGGCGCTGGTGCAGCGTGCCTTTACCCCGAAGCGGGCGATCGAGCACACCGAGCGGATGCGCGAGATCATCAACCTGGTCTACGACCGCGCACTCTCAAAGCACTCCGACGGACGGCTCGACCTTGTCAATGACGTCGGTGTCTATGTCCCCGCGATGGTGATCGGCGAGATGCTCGGGGCGCCGCGCTCCGACGCCGAGCGCCTCGTCGATTGGACCAACCGCACCACTGCTTTCCAGGACCCGAATCTCTCACCCGACCTTGGCGACGTCTGGAAGGCCCTGGAGGAGTTCATCCCCTACGTCAACGAGATGATCGACGAGCGCAGCGAGCATCCCACCGACGACCTGACCACGGCATTCATCCAGGCCGAGGTCGACGGCGAGCACCTATCCCACGAGGAGGTGCTGATGTTCTTCTTCCTGCTGATGGTCGCCGGCAACGACTCGACCCGCGCCGTCTTCACCTCCGGCATCAAGAACCTGCTCGAGGACCCCGAGCAGATGCAGCTCGTCCGCTCCGGGGAGGTCCCGCTCGAGCGGGTGGTCGAGGAGTTCGTCCGCTACAACCCCGCCTTCGCCTACATGCGCCGCACCGCAACCCGCGACACCGAGCTCGCCGGCAAGCAGGTGAAGGCCGGCGACAAGCTTGCCCTCTGGTACGTCTCGGGCAACCGAGATGAGAGCGCCTTCGAGGACCCCCAGACCTTCGACGTGCGCCGCGACCCCAACCCCCACCAGGGCTTCGGCGGCGGCGGGCGCCACTTCTGTCTCGGCGCTGGACTGGCGCGGCTGGAGCTGAAGCTCTGGATAGAGGAGACGATGAAGCGGTTCGAGAGCATTGAGCTCGACGGGCCGGGCGAGCGGGTCAGCTCGACCTTCCTCAACCAGTACCGCTCGATCCCCGTGGTCCTCGGCTGATCCTCTCGCGCTACCGGAGCGCGGTCACGCGCCAGCTGTCCCTTGCACTGCGGGTCCGCGACGGGTAGGGTCCGGTCGGCATTCTTGGCAGAGGACTATCAGCGCGACCGGGGACAGATTCTGCCGCGGTCGGCGCGGGAAAGGAAGCACAGATTGAGTAACAATCACCTTCGCAGCGGACCCGGCAGGGCCGCGTTGCTCGCCTCAGGGGCATGTCTCCTAGTGCTCGCGATGGTCGCCTCCCCGTTGGCAACGGGCTCGACAGGCCACGCCCGCAAGTCGAAGACCGACAAAGTTTACATCAAGCTGCGCGGCAACGGCCTGCCCCATTTCGTCGCACCGAAGAAGGTCAGAGAGGGCGACACTCTGCGGATCGTCGACAAGACAAATCCGAAGGCGATCGGGCCCCACACCTTCTCATTGGTGGCCCGCAAGGCACGTCCGACTACCAAGGCCGGGCGGCAGAAGTGCTTCACGCCTGGGCATATCTGCATGGCGGTCGCAAAGTGGCATGGGGTCAAGGGCAACGGACCCCCGACCGAGAATCCCGCCGAGGCCGGAAGGCCAGGATGGAGCATGGTTGGCGACCTCAAGCGCAACGGTGACTCCTGGTTCACGGGCCAAAAGCCCAACGCTTCGTTCGGCCAGAAGGTCACGATCGACACCTCGAAGGGTCCGAGGAGGTTCTTCTTCATGTGCGTGGTCCATCCGTGGATGCAGGGCTCGATAAAGGTCCTGCCTTAGACGGGCCCGCAGCAGACTCGCGCGACGCTTCCCCCCGCTTCGGGCGCCGGGCCTTCCTCGGCGCCCTCGGCGGGGGGGTCGTGGCGCTGCTGCTGCCGCTGCGGGTGCGCCCGGGAAGCCTCCTGCCGGCCTCCGCCGAGACGGCCACGGCGCTGGGGGCGCGGCCCTTCCGCGCGCGACTGCCGATCCCGCGGACGCTTCGCGGGGCGAATCTGAGGATCCCGATCAAGCAGGCTGGAGTTCAGGTCCTGCCTGGGCGAAAGACGAAGATGTGGACCTACGGCGGGACCTTCCCGGGCCCGACGATCCGCCGCCCGGCCGGCGAGCAGACGAAGGTCACATTTACACACCGGCTGCCGAAGGACGCCGGTGAGCTCACGGTCCACCTCCACGGCGGGCACAATCGCTCCCAGTTCGACGGACAGCCGGGCGGGCTGACCGCGTCGCACCGCTTCTCCGACTACTGCCGGATCCCGAGGGGCCTCTCGGAGCGGGCTTCCGGGAACGACCTGCTGATCAGGCCGGGCCACAGCAAGACCTACGTCTACGACCTGATCGAGGACGGCGGGCCAGAGAGGGCCGCGTTCCAGTGGTACCACGACCACCGCCTCGACCACACCGCGGCCAACGTCTGGAAGGGACTTGCGGGGATGTGGATCATCGACGACGCCGTCGAGGAGGCCCTGCAGCTGCCGGACGGCGCTTGTGACATCCCGCTGATGATCACCGACCGCTCCCTTGACCGCCACAACCAGCTGACGAATCCCTTCACCAACCGCCAGCCCCCCAACGACGGGATCACGGGCCCTCTCATCCTCGTCAACGGGGCCTACATGCCCCACAGCAAGGTCTCGGCCCGGCGCTACCGCCTGCGTATCCTCAACGCCTCCCAGTTCCGCGCCTACAACCTCTCGCTCTCGAACGGGGCCGGCTTCGTCCAGATCGCAACCGACAGTGGCCTCATGCCCAAGCCGGTGAAGCGGCGCCAGATTCTGCTGGGGCCGGCGGAGCGGGTCGAGGTGGTGGTCGATTTCTCGAACGCCGCCGGGCGCTCGGTCGAGCTCAGGAGCGAGAAGCGCCACGACGGCGAGCACTCGCTCGGCTCGCGTCCCTACGTTGGAGCCCTGATGCAGTTCCGGGTCGGCAGGCGGCGCGCCGACCGCAGCCGCGTCCCGGCCGCGTTGCGGCCGCTGCCGGCGTGGACCGCGGAAGCCCGGACGGCCCCCGATCGCAGCTGGGTGATCTCGCTCGGCGGCGCCTTCTTCCCGACCTGGCTGATCAACGGCAAGACCTTCAGCCCGGCCCGCGCAGACGCCCATCCCGTCCTCGGAACGACCGAGACCTGGCAGATCACCAACCGCACCAAGGTCACCCACATCTTCCACCTCCACCACACCGACTGGTACCTGCTGCGGCGCAACGGCAGGCGTCCGAAGCCGTGGGAGCGCTGCCTCAAGGAGACCTTCTTCGTCGAGCCGGGCGACACGATCCTCGTCGCCGGGCACTTCAGCGACTTCACAGGCAAGTACGTGATCCACTGCCACATGCTCGACCACGAGGACCACGGCCTGATGACTCAGTTCGAGGTCGTCGACTCGGTCGCGAGGCAGCCGGCGGGCGATGAGGTCGCGCGGCGGCGCAGGGGGGAGATCCCCCGGCACGCAGAGCCGCCCTCCCTGGGGCTCCCCGACGCGGCCGTCCTCGGCGCCGGGGCTGTGGAGTTCACCCCGGCGGCGCCGGATGGGGAGCGGCTGAGCCGGCTCGAGGTCGCGGTTGACGGCGAGGTGCGCGACACGCTCGAGGGCGATGCCATCCGCGGGCCGCTGCGAGTGCCGCTCGCCCGGTCCGGGCTGACGAGGGTGACCCTCGTCGGCCACGCCGACGATGGGCGCCTGCTCGGTGCCACGCGCGACTACGTCATCTAGCGATGCGGCCGCTGTGGCGAGTTCCTTTGGATATGCCAAAGAAACTCGCCACAGACCCGGACAAGGCGCCTCGTGCGGGCTCCCGGCCCCGGTCTCCAACCCATAGACTGAGGCCGACATACGGTCGGTGGTCAAGGGAAGTCCGGTGCGAAGCCGGCGCGGTCCCGCCACTGTGACCGGGTAAGAGGATGCCGCCGGCCCCGCCAGGGGCGGCCACTGGGGAGGACACCGAATCTCCGGGAAGGCGCGGCTGACGTTCCCGGAAGCCAGGAGACCTGTCCCCGGCCGAGCCAACTACAACCCTCGCGGAAGGGGTGGCTTCATGCCCAAGTTCTCCCGTACCAGGATGGTCGCGCTCTGCGCCGTGGCCTCATCGGCCGTGCTCTGCTCGGTCGCGGCGCAGGCGTCGGCGGGGACCGTCCCGGTGGACCTGCGGGTGCTGACGATCACCGGGAAGGTGCTGGCCGACCAGCGCCAGTACACCGATGCAACTGCCGTTCGGACCGACCCTGGCGCCACGTGCTTCGGCACCGGCACCGGCGGCAGCGGCCGCAGCGTGCCCGTGCCCGGTGCGACCGCGCTCGGGGTGCTGCGCGACGCCTCCGAGTCCGACCCGGACCTGCGCCCGCTGTCTGTCACCGATTACGACTTCGGCTTTCCCGGTCTCGGCCTTTGCGGGATCGGATCCGAGCGGGTCCGCTCGAGCCAGTTCTGGTTCCTCAAGGTCAACCACCGCAACCCGCAGGCCTCGGGCGATCAGACCAGGGTTCGCGGCGGCGACTCGGTGATCTGGTACCTGATCCCCTACTCGAAATGCGATTCGGCGCCGCCGTACTACTGCCCGCCGGAGCTGGCGCTGCGGGCGCCGGCGAGAGCTGAGCCGGGCGCTTCCTTCGGAGTTCACGTGCTCAGCATCAGCGACGCCGGCCGCTCGACCCCGGCCAGGGGGGTCAAGGTGGATGGCGCCGACCTGCCGACGGACGCTTCCGGCAACGCCCAGGTGCTGCTGACGCAGAGCCGGCGGATCCGGGCGGTGCGCCCCGGAAACATCCCCTCGGCCCCGGTCTTCGTCTGCGCCTCCGCCGACGCCTCGGCGTGCCCGTCGAAGCGAGGCCGGGAGATCTTCGGATCGAGCCGCCCCGACACGGTTGCCGGCACGGCCGGCCCGGACACGATCCGGTCACGGTCGGGCGCCGACGTCGTCAACGTCCGCGGCGGCGGCGCCGACACGGTCAATTGCGGCCCCGGGAGGGATCGGGTCGTCCTCGGCCCCGAGGACAGCTCGCTTGGCTGCGAGAGGGAGAGCTGACCAGGATGAGCGCCGGCCCGGCCACGGTGGTTGCGCTGGCGCTGCTGGCAGCTCTCGCGACCTCCGGCTGCGGCCTCGGGCCGGGGTCCGATGTCGGCGGCGTGCACCTGACCGTGACCCGCGACTACGGCCGCGACGCCGTCCTCGACGAGGCTGTCGGTGACGTCAGGGAGTCCGACACCGTGATCAGGGTCCTCGACCGCAGCGCTTCGATCACGACCCGCTACGGCGGCGGCTTCGTCCAGTCGATCAACGGGACCGCGGGCGGCAGCACCGGCGGGCGCTACCGAGACTGGTTCTTCTACGTCAACGGAGTCGAGTCGCCGACCGGCGCCGCCGACGTCGCCCTCAGTGGCGGTGAGCGGATCTGGTGGGACTACCGAGACTGGACGGCGGCGATGCACGTGCCGGCCGTTGTCGGCTCCTGGCCGCAGCCGTTTAGGGGCGGCTACGGCGGTGCGCGCCGCCCCGTCAGGGTCGAATGCGACGGTGGGGGAGACGCCTGCGCAGAGGTACGGGCGCGGGTCGAGGCCGCCACGGGCGCGGAGGCCCGGGCGAAGAGAGGAGGGGACCCGATCCGGGTCCTGGTCGGTCCCTGGTCGCGCCTTCGCAGCGACCCGGCCGCCTCTCAGGTCGAGCGCGGGCCCCAGTACAGCGGCGTCTTCGCGAAGTTCCGCAGGCGTGGTTCGGGATACGTCCTCGAGGGGCTGGCGACCGACGGCCGCCCGGCGCGCGAGTTCGGCTCGGGCGCGGGGCTGGTCGCGGCGACCCGCCGCTACGACTCGCCGCCGGTGTGGGTGGTGACCGGGGCCGCCGATGCCGGCGTCTCGGCCGCCGCCAAGATCCTCGACGAGGCGGGCCTCCGCAACCGCTACGCGGTCGCGACCGAGGGCGGCGCCGAGGCGCCGTTGCCGCTGCGATGAGATCGGCGCTCGCCTACACGCCGCGGCCCGGAATCCTTCAGCGAGCGCGCCCGGGGGCGGCGGTCGCCTACCTCGGCTCCTTTGTCGTCGTCGCCTTCCTCTACTCGAGTCCGCTGGTGCTGGCGGCGGTCGGAGCCGCGGCGGCGATCGCCGGTGTCCTCGCCGGCGCCCGGACGGCGGTCCGGGCCGCCGTCCGCATGGGCCTGACGCTGGCGCTCCTGATCACAGCGGTCAACGCTCTCGTCACCGACCGCGGGCAGACTGTCCTGGCGCGGCTCGACGAATGGCCGATTCTCGGGCAGGTGAACGTCACCGCCGAAGCGCTCGGCGCCGGCGCCGTGATCGGACTGCGCGCGGCGGTCGTGATGATCGCGCTCGCCGTCTACTCGGCCTGCGTCAACCCGGACCTCGTTCTGCGAGCGCTGCGCCCCTACGCCGGCCGCTCGGCCCTGACGGCGACCCTGATCTCGCGCATGGTCCCGCTCGCCGCCGCCGACTCCTCCAGGCTCCGCGATGCCGCCGCTCTTCGCGGGCCCGCGGCCGCGCCGGCCGGCAGGGGTGCCCTCGCAAGGCGCCTGCTGGCCGGGTCCCTCGATCGTGCCGTCGACGCCGCCGCCACGCTCGAGTTGCGCGGTTACGGCCTCGACGCGGCGGCCGCGCCGCCGAGGCGGGTCCGCTCCCGCCACGATCGCCGCCTCTGGTTTGCCGGTCTCCTGGTGGTGACTGCGGCGATCGCGGCCAAGGCGGCGAACGCCGACGGTTTCTCGGCCTACCCCTCACTGCAGGTTCCGGTCAGCGGCGCCACCCTGGCGATCTCGGTGCTGGTCCTGGCCTGCGGGTTCGTCCCCTACAGGCGCCGACCGCGACGCGCGCCTGCGACGGCGACTAGGACGGCGTCGGTGGTGGCCCGTGCCTGAGCTGATCGCTGAGAGGAGCGTTGCCCCGGCCCTCGGTGTGCGAGGCCTCGGCTACCGCTACCCGCGATCTGCGGCGCCGGCGCTCGACGACGTCTCGGTCGAGATCGCCCCCGGTGAGTTCGCGCTTCTCGCCGGCCGCTCCGCCAGCGGCAAGTCGACCCTCCTGCGTGCGGCCTGCGGCCTCGTCCCGCACTTCCACGGCGGTGAGATCTCAGGAACGGTCGAGGTCGCCGGCATCGACGCGATCGAGGCCGGGCCGGGTCTTCTGGCCGGAGTCGTCGGCTATGTCGCACAGGATCCCGAGACCCAGGTGGTCTCGACCACCGTCGCGGCCGAGATCGAGCTGCCGCTCGAGATGCGGGGCGATCCCGCCGCCGCCCGCGCCCGCGCGGTCGAGGAGGTCGCTCTCGCCCTCGCGATCCCGCACCTCCTGGAGCGCTCCGTCGACACCCTCTCCGGCGGAGAGCTGCAGCGCGTCGCCCTTGCGGCCGCTCTCGTGACCCGTCCCTCGCTCGTGCTCCTCGACGAACCGACATCCCAGCTCGATCCGGTGGCCGGCGACGAGCTGATCTGGCTGCTGCGTCGCCTCAACGAGGAGTGGGGGGTTGCCGTCCTCCTCGCAGAGCACCGCCTTGAGCGCTGCCTCGCCGCCGCCGACCGGGTGATCGCCATGGACTCCGGCTCGATCGCCTTCGACGGCCGCCCCCATGACTTCCTCGCCTGGGCCCTCTCATCCGACCCGGCCCTCGCCACCCCGTCCGCCCGTCTCTTCTCACTCGCCGGCATCGATCCCCTCCCGGTGGGTGTCAGGGACGCTCGAGCCATCCTCGGCGACGCCGGCCGCGTCCGAGGGGGCACCGGACCCCCTCCTCTCTCGCACTCGCGCCAGGAGCCGCCCCGAGCTCGGCTCGGGCCGCTTGGCGCGCTCGCGCGCAAAACGTTCGGAGGGGGCACCGGTGCCCCCGATGACACGCCTGCCCTGACGGCGAGGGATCTCTGGGTGGAGCTCGACCGGGGAGATGGGGTGGGGCACGACGTGTTGCGGGGGGTCGAGCTGAGCGTGCTGAGGGGCGAGCGGGTTGCGTTGATGGGACGAAACGGGGCGGGGAAGAGCACGCTGTTGAAAACGGCCGCAGGTCTGATCGAGCCGGTACGGGGTCGTGTGGAGGCGCCGCGAGAGATCGCTCTGCTGACGCAGAATCCAAGCGACTACCTGGTGCGCGAGCGGGTCGGTGATGAGCTGCCGGCGCAGGAGGGTCGCGCTGCGTTGCGGTCAATGGGGCTCGAGCAAGCGATCGACGCCGACCCGCGGGACCTCTCCGGCGGGGAGAGGCAGCGGTTGGCGTTGGCGATTGCGCTGGCGGGGAGGATCGGCGGCGAGAACGTGCCGGGGCTTGTTGCTCTCGACGAGCCGACTCGGGGGATGGATCGCCATCGCCGTGATCAGCTGGTGGGGCTGATCGCTGAGCTCTCCGCTCGCGGGGCCGCTGTGGTGGTCGCCACCCACGACGTCGAGTTCGCGGCCTCCTTCGCCGAGCGGGTGGTCCTGCTCGGGGACGGGGTGGTGATCGCCGACGGCTTCGCCGCCGAGGTGCTCTCCGGAGGGTGGTACTTCGCGACCGAGGTCGCGCGGGTGCTCGGGCGCCCGGGTGTGATCACGCCCGAGCAGGGGGCGCGGGCACTGGGGGAGGCGACGTGAGCTGGGAGGCCTGGAGCTTCGCCATCCTCGGTGCCGTCCTCCTCGGCGGCTTCGCCTGGTATGAGCGCTCGCGGCCGCCTTCGCAGGTCGTTGCGCTGGTCGCGGCGCTGGCGGCCCTCGCGGTCGCCGGTCGCCTCGCCTTCGCCGCTCTCCCGAATGTCGTCGCGACCACAGACATCGTCATCTTCGCCGGCTACGCGATCGGCCCGGCGCCCGGGTTCGCCGTCGGTGCGCTCGCCGGCCTGGTCTCGAACTTCTGGCTCGGCCAGGGGCCATGGACCCCCTGGCAGATGGCGGCATGGGGGCTCTGCGGGGTTTTCGGCGCGCTCCTCGCATGGCGCGGAAGGAGGATGGGCCGGGTCAGCCTGGCGCTCGCCTGCGGGCTCGCCGGGATCGCCTACGGGGCCCTGCTCAACTTCTCGCTGATGGCGAGCTACGGCGGAGATCTCGCGCTCGATCGCTTCCTTGCGCTCGAGGTCCGCGCGATCCCATTCGACGCCGCCCACGCGCTTGGGAACGTCACCCTCGCGCTGATCGCCGGTCCGGCGATGGTGAGGATGCTGGTGCGGTTCAGGGAGCGGTTCGAGTGGCAAAAGGCAGAGGGCCGGCTGCGGGGATCAGGGGGGGCGGGGCCAGAGAGGGCGGGGCGGGGGGTTGCCGCCGGGGGCGTAGCCGCGCTGTTGGTCGCGGTGCTCTTGGCCGGGGTTTGGGCGGTCCCCGACGCAACCGCGGCGGGCCGGGGGCAGGCGGTTTCCTGGCTGATCGGCGCCCAGAACGCCGACGGCGGCTTCTCCTCCTCTGAGGGCGGGCGCTCGAGCGTTGCGATCACCGGCTGGGCGATGCTCGGGCTCGAGGCGGCCGGCCGAAATCCGCTCGGGGTCAGTCACAGGGGGAGATCGCCGATCGGCTTCCTGCGCCGCAACACGAACGCGATAGGCAGCACCGGGGACCTGGCGCGGACGATCCTCGCGCTCGAGGGGGCCGGGGTGCGCTCGCGCGACTTCGCCGGCCGCAACCTGGTCGACGAGCTGCGGCGCCGGCGCCGCAGCAACGGCTCCTTCGAGGGCTGGCCCAACGCGACCGCGTTCGCCGTGATGGCGCTGCGCGCGGCGGGGGCGCCGGCCGGCTCGAAGCAGTCGCTGAGGTGGCTGCGGCGGGTCCAGAACGACGATGGCGGCTGGGGGGTCGTGCCGAATTCACCGAGCGACGCCGACTCGACCGGGGCGGTGCTGCAGGCCCTCAGCGGCCGCCGGTCCTTGAACCGGGCGATTCGCTACCTGCGCCGGGCCCAGGTCCGGGGCGGCGGCTTCCGTCTTGGCGGCTCAGGTGTCGTCAACGCCCAGTCCACCGCCTGGGCCGCCCAGGGAATGCTCGCCGCGGGCATCAGGCCGCGCTCGATCCACGAAGGCGGTGGCAACGCCTTCGACTACCTCTACGCACGCCAGGCCGCTGACGGCCACCTCCGCTACTCGAAATCGAGCGACCAGACCCCAGTCTGGGTGACCGCCCAAGCCCTCGTCCCCCTCCACGGCAAGTCCTACCCACTGCCCCCGGTCCCTCGCCCAAGACGCTCCCCGCCCAAGACCACGACGAACACGACCGGCACGGCCGCTCCATCACCATCCACCCCTGCCACCGCTTTCGGCGCCGATGATTCGTCCTCAGGAGATCAGACGACCTCGGTCTCTCCACCTATTCCACCCTCGGTGTCGGCGGCGGCCGGGGCCGGTGCCGCTTCCCCCGGCACTCAGCAGGAGCGCAAGGGCGTTTCCAGGAGAAGAACGAGCGATCCCGTGCGCGAACTGCGCCGGGGGGAGCGGTCCGGCCCCGGCCCACGGTCAACCCCGAAATCTGAGTTCGTCGTGGGCTTCCCGGCCGCGGCGGAGACCACCACCGGCGGCGGCACCAATCCGCTGGTCCCGATAGCGATCGCACTCGGCATAGCCGCCCTGGTCGCAGCCGGTCTGCGGTGGCTCGGCCGACGCCGCGCCTGGTAGCGCCCGATACCCTCGATCCCGTGGACGTTGAGACCGCGATACGCACCCGCCGCACGCACAAGGCATTCGCGCCCGAGCCCGTTCCGAAATTCGTCCTCGACGAGCTCCTCGACCTGGCCCGCTGGGCGCCGAACCACCATCTGAGCGCGCCCTGGCGCTTCCGCGTCGTCGGCCCGCGCGCGCTCGAGCGCCTGAAGCAGGCGGCGGGCCCCGAGGGTGCGACCAAGCTCGACCGGGCGCCGACGCTGGTCGTCGCCTCCTGCGTCCTCGTCGGCGACCCGGTCGCCGACGAGGAGGACCTACACACCGCCGCCGTGGCCTCCTACATCGTCCTGCTCGCTGCGCACGCCCACGGAATCGCGGGGTACTGGCGAACGCCCGCATTCCTGCGCACCGAGCGCGGACGCGAGGCGGTCGGGCTCGGCCCCGACGAGCGCTTCGTCGGCCTCATCCATCTTGGGCATCCACGCCAGGAGCAGCAGCCACCCGAGCGCCCGCCGAGCTCTCAGACGACCACCTACCTGGACTGATGCTCTCCCGCGCCCAGGCCATCGAGGAAATCGCCGGCGAGCATTTCGAGGTCGTCGTCATCGGCGGTGGCATCACCGGCGCCGGGATCGCCCTCGACGCCGCCTCGCGCGGCTACTCGGTGGCGCTGCTCGAGCGCGACGATTACGCCTTCGGCACCTCCAGTCGATCCTCGAAGATGGTCCACGGAGGACTGCGCTATCTGCAGAACTTCGACCTCGGCCTTGTTCGCGAGGCACTGCTCGAGCGCCAGTTGATGGTTCAGTTGGCGCCCCATCTCGTCTACCCAACGCCCTTCCTCGTCCCGAACCTGGGCGATGACCGCGCCGACTGGCGGATCGGCATCGGCCTCAACATGTACGACGTGATGGCGACGACGCGGGTCGGTCGCAGCCGCCGCGAGATGCGCTCTTCCAAGGACGAGGACGAGGACTTCTCCTGGTCCCCGGATCGCCATCGCACGATCGAGGGCGACGAGGTCGCCGAGATGATCCCGGCGCTGGCGGCGCGCGACCCCAAGGGCGCCTACCTCTTCTACGACTGCCAGACCGACGACTCCCGCCTCGTCCTCACGATCCTCGGCGAGGCCGAGCGCTACGGCGCCGTGATGCTCAACGGAGCTGACGTGGTCGAGGTCCTCGAGCACGACGGTCGCGCCTCCGGCGTCGCTTTCACCGAGGCCGAATCGGGCGAGCGGATCGAGGTCGGCGGGGTCAACGTGATCAACGCGACCGGGGTCTGGGCCGACCGGATCCGCCCCGAGGAGGTCGTCGATGAGGAGGACGTCCCCCGCATCTCACCGAGCCGCGGCACCCACATAACGATCGACGAGAAGCGCCTGCCGATGGGGGAGGCGGCCTGCATCGTTCCGGCCGGTGAGGGTCGCACGATCTTCGCCCTGCCCTGGTGCGGGCGGACCCTGATCGGGACCACCGACAGCGATTACGACGGGGACATCTCCCACCCCAAGCCCGCCTCCGCCGACATCGCCTATCTGCTCGACGCCGTCAACGAGTTCTTCGGCCTCGCCCTCGGTGATTCCGACATCACCGGCGCCTACGCAGGTGTGAGGCCGCTGATCGCCAGCGGCGACCCGCGCAAGTCGGTCGACATCTCCCGCAAGGCAGAGCTCTATGAGACCTCGTCGGGAATGCTGACGATCACCGGCGGCAAGCTGACGACCTGGCGGCGGATGGCGAAGCAGACGGTCGATCGCCTGGTCGAGCGCGAGGGCCGCGAGGCCCCCTGCCACACGGCCGAGATCCCGCTCGGAATGGAGGCCGGCCCCGATGACCTCGAAGCTCCGGCAGGGGTGAGCGAGGAATCGGTCCGCCAGCTCGCCTTCCGCTACGGCCACGCCGCCCGCAACGTCCTCGAGCTCGCCGCGCAGGACCCGCGGCTCTCGCAGCCGGTTGTCGCGGGGCGCCCCGACCTTCTCGCCGAGGTGGTGGTCGCCGCACGCGATGAGCAGGCGCGCTCGGTCGCCGACGTCCTTCTCCGACGGACCCGGCTTGGCCTGGTCGCGGCGCCTCAGCTTCGTGGCACCGAGGTGGCTCGCCCAGTGGCGGAGCTTCTCGGAGCCGAGCTCGGATGGTCGCCCACGCGGGTCTCGGGGGAGGCCGATGCCTGGCCGGCCGCGGCGGCCGAGGAGGGGATCGACCCCGCCGGCAACGGGCTGCAGGGATGAGGGTTCTGGTCAGCGGAGCCAGCGGCTTCCTCGGAGGAGCACTCTGCCGCAGCCTTAGCGAGCGCGGCCACGAGCCGATCGCGCTCGTCCGCCGGCCCGGCTCCGGCCCCGATGGGGTGGCCGAGGTCGTGGGCGATCTCGCAGACGCCGGGAGCCTGAAGCGGGCGCTCGACTCGGCGAGCCCGGAGGTCGTCGCCCACCTTGCCGCGGAGATCGCCTCACAGCGCAGCGCCGAGCGGATCAACGAGGTCAACGTCGAGGGAACGCGGCGGCTGATCGAGGCGGCCGAGGCGGCCGGGGCCCGGCGGATCGTCTTTGCCTCGACCGTGGTCACAGGCGATGCGAAGGGGGCGCTGCTCGACGAGTCGAGCGAGCTGCCGGTCGAGACCGCGTACGGGCGCTCGAAGCAAGAGGGTGAGAGGCTGGTGCGCGAGTCGTCCTTGGAGGACGTCGTCATTCGGCCCTCGCACGTCTACGGTCCTGGGGGTTGGTTCGAGAGCGAGTTCGTCGCCCGCCTTCGCCAGCCGGGTCGGTTCGCCGTGATCGGCCGCGGCACCAACCTCTGGGACGTCGTCCGCGACGTCGACGTCGTCTCCGCCTTCGCGCTGGCGATTGAAAGTGCCCCGGCCGGCACGACCTACCACGTCGCCGACGATGAGCCGATCACCTTCGCCGACTTCGTCGCCCTGACGGCGCGCGAGGTCGGGGTCGGCCCGCCGCGCCGGTTGCCCGCCTGGATCGCCAGAGCGGTCGCCGGGTCCGATCCCGTCACCGCGGTGACCCGCTCGGCGCGCTCCTCCAACGCCCGGATCAAGCGCGACCTGGGCTGGGAGCCGCGCTTCCCCACGGCGGAGCAGGGGATTCCCGACGCAGTCGCGGCGATGGCCACCGCAACTGGGTAAGGTGCGCGCTCGATGACGAAGTCAGAGCTCGAGTCCAAGCACATCGCGGAGCTGCACGCGCTCGCCGCCGAGGCGGAGATCCCCCGCTACCGGATGCTGCGCCGCGAGGAGTTGGTCGACGCGCTGCTCGAGGGCGGGGGCGGGCCCGGCGAGAACGGCGCCGAGCCGGCGAAGAAGACCGAGGGCGAGGAGCGCCCGCGCCGTCGCCGTCGCCGCGGTGGGCGTGGCCGATCGCGGGCGGAGCGAGCCGGAGGCGAGGAGGGGGAGCGAAAGGCGGCACCTGCCCACGAGACCGAGGACGGGGAGGAGGCCGAGGGGCCGGCGGCCGAGGAGGAGATCGTCACCGGCGTCGTCGACGTCGTCGCCCAGGGTCACGGCTTCGTCAGGCTCGGCGGGCTCGACCCGCGGACCGACGACGTCTACATCTCAGCCTCCCAGATTCGCCGCTGCGAGCTTCGCTCGGGCGACGAGGTCACCGGCCCGGCCCGTGGCCCGCGCCGCGGGGAGCGCCACCGCGCTCTCACCCGCGTCGATCGTGTCAACGGGGCCGAGCCCTCCGATCAGCGCCCCCCAGGCTTCGACGACCTCACCCCGGTTGCGCCCCACCGCCGCATCCCGCTCACGGTGGAGGCCGGTGACGTCCTTATCAGGGCCGCGGACCTGCTCGCCCCGCTCGGCTACGGACAGCGGGTCCTGATTCGGTCGCGGCCGCGCTCGGGCCGCACCACCCTTCTGCGCGGGCTGGTCAAGGCGATCGGAGCCGCACCGAACCCACCGGGGATCGTCGTCCTGCTCGTCGACGAACGCCCGGAGGAGGTGACGCAGTGGAGGCGCGAGGCTCCGGACGTCGAGATCGCGGCAGCGGCTGCAGACCTCGAGCCCGCCGACCAGGTCCGCCACGCCGAGCTTGCGCTCTCGCGCGCCAAGCGCCGCGCCGAGGCCGGCGAGGACGTCGTCTTGGTCGTTGACTCGCTGACGCGCCTTGGCGTCGCCCACGGTGATCCGGCCACTGTCAAACCCGTATTCGGAGCTGGGCGCGAGCTGGAGGAAGAGGGAGCCGGGTCGCTGACCGTGATCGCGACGGTGCTCGCCGGGACCGAGGATGGTGACGGCGCCCTCGAGGCCACCGAGACGACCGAGAATGCGACCCTGGTCCTCGACGCCGACCTTGCGGCGGCGGGCGTCGTACCGGCTCTCGACGCCTCGGTGTCCGGGATCTCGGGCGAGGAGCTGCTGCGGCCCGAGTCGGAGCTGGCAGCCGCCCGGGCGATGCGTGCGGAGCTGCGCGAGCTGGCCCCCGCCGAGGCCGTCACCCGCCTGCGTGAGCTGATCGAGGCCAGCGCCTCGAACACGGAGCTGCTGGCGAAGAAGTAGCCGCTTGCGAGCGCCCGGCGGTGTACGCTCGCGACGATGACTTCATTTGCGACGGTCCGCGTCGCCGCGGTGCAGGCGACGCCCGTGATCCTCGACGCCGACGCCACCATCGAGAAGGCCGTGGGGCTGCTGCACGAGTGCGCGGCGGACGGAGTCGACCTCGCGGTCCTGCCGGAGACGTTCGTGCCCGTCTACCCGTCGAACTCCTGGGGCAAGGACGCCTCCTCCTTCGAGGGCTACGACGATCTCTGGCAACGCCTCTGGGAAAACTCCGTCGACGTGCCGGGGCCCCAGGTCGATCTCCTCGCTGAGGCCTGCCGGGAGACCGGCCTGCACTGCGCGATCGGTGTCAACGAGCGTGAGTCCGAGCGCCCCGGAAGCCTCTACAACGCGCTTCTGCTGATCGGGCCCGAGGGGCTGCTCTGGAAGCACCGCAAGCTGATGCCGACCCACCACGAGAAGCTCTTCCACGGAATCGGCGCCGGCGACGACCTCGACGTCACCGAGACCTCTCTGGGCAGGATCGGGGGCCTGATCTGCTGGGAGAACAGGATGCCGCTGGCCCGCTACGCCGTCTACAAGGGCGGCCCTCAGATCTGGCTTGCTCCGACCGCCGATGACTCGGACCTGTGGCTGGCGTCGATGCGCCACATTGCGGTTGAGTCGGGAGCCTTCGTCGTCTCGGTTCCCCAGTTCATCCCCGCCTCGGCATTTCCCGACGACTTCCCGGTGCCGCTGCCAGAGGGGCGCGACGTGCTCGGCAACGGCGGCGCCGCGATCGTCGAGCCCGACGAGGGCGAGCTCATCGCAGGGCCCCTCTGGGGCGAGGAGGGAATCGTCACCGCCGATTGCGACCTGCGCGCGGGGCTGCACGCAAAGCGCTGGTTCGACGCCGTCGGCCACTACAGCCGCGAGGACGTGCTGCTCGACGCGCTCGCAGAGCCCGGCTCAGCGCCGGTAGGCGATGCGGCGCCAGGACGGCTCACGGGAGAGCTCGATCAGCTCTGAGCTGCGATCGGGCTGGACGTAGCCGAAGCTCTGGCTTGACTCGTCGAAGACGACGTCGAGCTCGCCCTCCTTGACGCGCTGGTCGAGCCAGGCGCCGCGGAAGACGAGCCTGCGGATCCAGTGGACGAGGCTGCGGTTGGCGGGACCGACCAGGTCTTCCCAGTTCTCGTTGATGTGGGCGCCCAGGGGAGAGGAGGGCTCGGCGATCTCGCCGCTGACGGCGAGGTCGAGCAGGTCCTCGAGCTCGAAGCGATTGAGGCCCTGGCCGACGAATCCGAGCTTCACAGCCGCCTGCTCGACCCGCTGTGCGAAATCCTCCTCGTTGAAGGAGAAGCGCAGCTCGCCGTACTCGAGCACGTAGTCCGAGCCGGATTCGTAGTTCCCTCTTCGGGTCGTCTTCTTATCCACGTTGAAGCCTTGTCTGCTCCGCCGACACTCCCCGACGGGGCAGGGTCCGCATCATGCCGATCATCCTATCCCGGCGCGTGCGTGGGGCAGGCACTGAACGAGGGTTTGCACCGCGGGCAGATGATTGCGGCTCGCGGCCCCAACCGACCCGGGCTTCCCACCGTATCCCTCTCACGTGAACGAACAATCCGACCACCTCGAAGCGCCTCGCCCCGGTGCGAGGGCGAGAACTTTCGCGAGCCTGAACCGCTGGAACCTGGGCGTCGGCGCTCTGCACCTGGTGCAGGCGATCGCGATCCTGGCGCTCGCCACCGCAGCGTCGCTGCCGGTGAACGTGACCTACCTCACCGGTCCGCCGGGCGCCGGCAGCTACGGCGGCCCCGCGGAGCTGTTCGAACTCAGGATCGACCTTGCGATCGCCGCCTTTCTCCTACTCGCCGCGATCGACCATCTCTCGGTTGGGACCTGGGCGCGGCGCTGGTATGAGAAGCAGGTCGAGCGGGGGGTCAACCCGGCCCGCTGGTGGGAGTACTCGGTCAGCGCCTCGCTGATGATCGTCTTGATCGCGATGCTCTCGGGCGTGACCGAAGGCACCGCGCTGATCGCGCTCTTCGGCGCCAACGCGGCGATGATCCTCTTCGGGCTCGTGATGGAGCGCGTCAACATCGGGCGCGAGGCCGTGGACTGGCGCCCATTCGCCTACGGCTGCATCATCGGCGCCGTCCCCTGGATCGCGATCGCGCTCCAGCTCGCAGTCTCGGCCGGCAACGGCGACGGGGTGCCCGGATTCGTGATCGCGATCTTCGTCACCCTGCTGCTGCTCTTCAACACCTTCGCGGTCAACATGTGGCTCCAGTACCGGGGCCGTGGGCGATGGGCGGACCCGCTGTTCGCCGAGAAGATCTACCTGGTCCTGAGCCTGGTCGCCAAGAGTGCCCTCGCCTGGCAGGTCTACTTCGGCGCCCTCGCCGGCGGCTGACGCCCGGCCAGAAGCGACTGCAGCCGTTCACGGGGGAGAGCTCGAATCCGAGCGCCCTTGGCGCTCCATGAGCCCCGAGAAGAACCCGGCGAGGAGCAGCCGGCCCCTGCGGTTGAGGCGAGCGCGCTACGCGGAGATGCTGGGGTTGCGGGTGCCCGTCGCAGAGGGCTCCGCGGCCCGCCTGCTGGGCCTCGCGCTTCTTGATCGGAGCAGGGCCGGCCCTGGCCTGCTGATCCCGCACTGCTCCTGCGTGCACACCTTCGGCATGCGCTTCGCGCTCGACATCGTCTTTCTCGACGGGGAGGAGCGCCCGATCGAGCGCCGCCGGGCTCTGCCCGCCCGGCGGGTCGTCGCCTGCCGCGGCGCACAGGCCGTGCTGGAGGTCCCCCACCCGACCGACCTCCTCGGCTTCGTCGGTGGCTCCGGGGGTTGAACGACCTCGTGGCTTGGTCTTGGTTGACGACGTGCGCGTGGCCTCTGGTCTCAGTTGAGTGAACGGAATCGGTCGCCCCAACGACCGATTCCGTTCAGCGAACAGGGGCCCCGTCCGACCGGCTCGTCGTGGTCGGCCTCCCGAGTTCGTGCGAGACGGGCGCTAGGCGGTTGCCGAGGCGAGCAGCACCACGTTCGAGAAGCTCAGCGGCTTCGAGCCACCCCCCGCATCCGCTGCGGCCTGCGTGATCGCGTCCCAGGCCTCTTCCTGGGCCTCGCCTGCGTGCTGCTCGATCATCGCCCGGATCGGGGCGGAGATCGCCCTGATGTAGGCGGTGAAGTGCTCCGGGGAGTCGAACTCGAAGGTGACCTCGTCCTGCTCCACGGCGACCTTCGAGAACCCACCTCCTTCGAGCAACCCGCCGATGGCAGCGGGGGTGGGCCGGGAGAGGGGCCCGGGCGTTCCGGCCGGGGGCGGGGGCACGTCCAGCCGCTCCATCGTCGTCCTCATCGGAATCGAGAGGAAGGGGACCTGATCGGGCTCGCCCCACGAGCTGATCGCCATCCGCGCGCCCGGCTTGAGGAAGCCTCGGATGCGCCCCGCGGCGGCCTCCGCGTCAGGCTCGAAGATGATTCCCCAGCGCGAGACGGCGGCGTCGAAGCTCGCGTGCGGAAAATCGAGGCTGGAGGCGTCCGACTCCATGAACTCGACGTTGCCCAAGCCGGCCGCCGCCGCGCGTTCACGCCCGAACGCGAGCATCTCGGCGGAGATGTCCGTGGCCACAACGCGGCCCTCCGGGCCGGCCTTACGCGCGGCGGTGAGCGCCGGCTCGCCATAGCCGGCGGCGACGTCCAGGACCCGGCTTCCCGACTGCACGTCAGCGAGCTCCACCAGCCGCTCGCTGATGTGCCCGTCTGCGCTGTCATTGAACTCGCTCCACTCCTTCCATCCCACCGCAGCAGAGTCCCAGTGCTTGTGCTGCGCCTCGCGGAAGTCGACCGGGTCGATCGCCTTGGATTCCATGCTCGCTCCTCCTTACCACCCCATTGCAGTGCACGGCGACGCTAACCGATTCGCGTCACCGGCGGACTCGCAGCGACGATTGCATCGCTTCCGCTTCGGCTCCGGATGACCAGCAGCATGAGGTCAGGTCGTCCCGTTGCGCCGGCGAATCGCGCGCCTCCCTTCGCGTGAGGCTGTCGCACAAACCCCAAGCGAGGCTCTGAGAGCCGATCTCGACCCCCTCTTAGAAAACGTGTAAGGCGAAACTCAGTTGATTCGGGCTCGTCTCGTTACGCGGGATCTCGGCCGCTGCGGGAGCGCGGCCAGCCGCCGTGGCCTGGCTCTTCCGCGCGACCTTTGTGCAACACCCTCGCGTGAAGGCGGTAGCTGCTGGCGCCGCCGCAAATCGGGCACTCGCTCGGGCTCGCATTCCGCCGCGGCGTCTCACCTCGATCCGGACAGGAAACGGTGCAAACAATGAATACGTGGGTAAGGCCACGGCGTGATTGTCGCTGCGCCCTCCTCTGGGCGCGCACCGACGAACCATGAGCTGGCAGCGATAGCGCCGGGGGAGAGTCCGCGCCGCCTGTCCCTTAGTCGCGCATGCTTCCCGAGCGCCGAGACATCGCCACCGTCGTCGTCTGCGAGGACGACGAGGCGACCCTGGAGCTGCTCTGCGACCACTTGACGGCCGATAGGTTCGAGGTCCTGCCGGCGCCGAGCGCCTCCGACGCGCTTCGGCTCTGCAGCTTCAACCAGCCCGACCTGATGGTGCTCGACCTCTGCCTCCCGGATGCCGGTGGCCTCGACGTCCTGCGGGAGATCCGCGAGGCCGAGGGGGCCACCTCCCGCTTCGACTCGGCCCTTCCGGTGATCGTCGTCTCCGGACGCAGTGGGAGTGATGACCGGGTTCGCGGTCTCGAAACAGGCGCTGATGACTACCTGGTCAAGCCCTTCCACTATCCCGAGCTCCGCGCGAGGATCGTCGCCGTCCTGCGGCGCCACCGCGGCGAGCGACGGGGCCCGCGCCGGGTCGGTGAGATCGTCATCGACCCTGTTCGGCGCCGGGTCACCGTCTCCGACCGCCTGGTCGATCTATCCAACAAGGAGTTCTCGCTGCTGCGGGCGCTCGCCGCGGATCCGACACGGGTGTTCACCAAGGAGGAGCTGCTGCGCGACGTCTGGGGCTACCGATCGCTGGGGCGGACGCGGACGCTGGATTCCCACGCGAGCCGGCTGCGGCGCAAGCTCGACCCGGACAACGGAAATTTCGTCGTCAACTGCTGGGGCGTCGGCTACCGGCTCATAGACGGGTGACCCGGCTCGGGGGCGCAGAGGCGGGGTGGCCCCTGGGAGCCGCGCTGGTGTTCTTGGTCGTCGGCCAAAGGCTCCGCGCCGTCCGGCTGCGCAGGACCCTGAACGAGGCCCTTCATGAGCTGAGGAGGCCGCTGCAGTCACTGGCGCTGATGGCTACAGGCCCGGTCGGGGCCGCCGGGCCGCGCCTGCCGGGCACCGTGCATCTCGCACTCTCGGCGCTCGCCAGGATCGACGCCGAGATCAACGGCGGCGAGCGCCGCCGGCCGCTGGGACCGGTTCCGTGCCGGACTCTGGTCGAGTCAGCGGTCGCTCGCTGGCGCTCGCGCGCGAGCCTCGCCGGAGCGAAGATCGAGCTGCGCTGGCGGGCCGGGCTGCCGCTGCTGCGCGGCGACCGGGCCGAGTTGGCGCAGGCCCTCGACAACCTGATCGTCAACGCGATCGAGCACGGCGGGCCGACGATCACCGTCGATGCGAGCACGCGACGCGGGCGCCTGCATATCGCCGTTGCCGACAGCGGCACCGCCGACCGTCCCCCCTCGCGCAGGGAATCCCCCTCGGAGGCGATCGCCAGGCTCACTGGGCGCAGGCGCCACGGCCACGGACTGGCGGTCGTTCGCCGGGTCGCCGCTGCCCACGGAGGCCGTTTCGTCTTCGATCGCACCGAGCGGGGCGCGCTCGCGGTCCTCGAGCTCCCGCTGGGCGCGGAGCGGCATGGTCGTGCCGCCTGAGGGACGCTGAGTGGGATGAGCCGTCGTCGCCGGGCCGCCGCCTTCGCCCTGCTCGCCGGCCTGGCGGCGCTCCTCGCCGGCTCGATCGTCGATGGATACGGCGCCAGCGTCGTCGACAGCTACGGGAGACTGCGTCCGGTTCTCGTCACCCGGACCACGTTGAAGAGGGGAGAGCCGATCGGGCCCGGCGAGCTGAAAGGCGAGCTCGAGGTCCGGCGCGTTCCCGAGCGCTTCGTCCCACCGGGTGCGCTCTCGGCCCCCGGTCGCGCCTTCGGGCTCGAGCCGGTGGCGGACCTCCCCGCCGGCTCCTACGTGATCGCATCAGGGCTGCGGGCACCTCTGGAGCCTCCGCGGCCTCCGGGGCTCGGGCCGCGGCGCGGACCGGTTGAGATCAACGTATCGGGGGCCGGGGCACTCGCTTCCTCCGGCTCGACCTCCGCCGCCACCCGAGTGGATGTGGTCGTAACCACCGAGCCCCGCAGCACCGGTCCCGGGCGCACCTACGTCGCCGCCCAGTCGGTACCGCTGATCTCGCTGGGTCCGGGGCCCGACGGATCGGGGCCGATCTCCTCGGCGACCCTTGGCCTCACCAGGGGGCAGGCCCTGCGCCTGATCGGCGCCCAGAACTTCGCCCGGCAGGTGACGCTCCTGCCGCTTAGTCGCCGGCGAGGGCCTCCTCGAAGGCCAGCAGGGCGCGCCCGTCGTTGACGGCGAAGACGATCACCTCTAGGCCGGTCCCCTCGGTAATATGGCGCTCACACTCCTCGACCTCGATCATTGCCGCCCGGTCGAGGGGGAATTTGCCCACACCGGTGCCGAAGGCCACCAGCGCCAGCGAGGTGGCCCCGAGCTCGTCGGCCAGCCGCAGGGTGTTCGCGGTCGCATCCCGGATCACCTCCGCCGACGGGCGCCCGCCGGGCTCCATCGTCGCCGCATGGATGACCCATTTCGCCGGCATCTCCCCGGCGCTGGTGGCGACCGCCTCGCCGAGTCCGATCGGCGCGGCTGCGTCGCTCTCCTCCTGGATCACCGGGCCGCCGGCCCGCGAGATCGCGGCCGCGACCCCTCCGCCGTGGCGAAGCTGGGTGTTGGCGGCGTTGGTGATCGCGTCCACCCGAAGGGTGGTGACGTCCGCCTGCCGGACTTCGATTCGAGCCATGCTCCGTAGCCTATTGCCCCGCCCTGGGGGAGAGAGGGCTCACGCCTCGGCTTGTGGGGACATGGCTGCGAGGGATCGCCACCTTGACCAACTCGCGGGGGATCTGCGGGCGAGCCTGGTCGAGCGCCGCCGCAACGAGGCGGCCGCCGGAAGGCGGGATCACGAGGAGCTCGGGGAGGCGGTTGCTCGTCTCGTCGACGATCGCGCCGCCGTGCTCTGCGCTGAGGATCGCGCCGAGCTGCGGGCGAGGATCATGCGCGACACGGTCGGCCTCGGCCCGCTCGAGGAGCTGCTCGCCGACCCCGGGGTTGAGGAGGTGATGGTCAACGGGCCGCGGCGGGTCTACGTCGAGCGCGGCGGGGTGATCGAGCCAACGGCCGTCGGGTTCTCCGGTGAGGAGGAGCTTCGCAACGCGATCGAGCGGATCCTGGCACCGCTCGGGCGCCGGGTCGACGAGCTCAGCCCGATGGTCGACGCCCGGCTCGCCGACGGCTCCCGCGTCAACGTCGTCATCCCGCCGCTTGCGGTCGACGGTGCCGCGGTCTCGATCAGGCGGTTCAGTGCCGAGCGGCCGGGACCCAGGCGCCTGGTCGAGCTGGGAACCCTTGGCGAGGAGACCCTCGAGAGGCTGCAGCTGGCGGTCGAGCAGCGGATGAGCATCCTCATCAGCGGCGGCACCGGCTCCGGCAAGACGACGATGCTGGGGGCGCTCTCGAGCTTCATCTCCGAGGGCGAGCGGATCGTCACGATCGAGGACGCCGCCGAGCTGCGGATGCAGCAGCCCCACGTGGTCCGCCTCGAGAGCCGCCCGCCGAGCGTCGAGGGCAGGGGGGAGGTGACGATTCGCGACCTGCTTCGCAACGCCCTGCGGATGCGGCCCGACCGGATCATCGTCGGCGAGGTTCGCGGCGCCGAGGCGCTCGACCTGCTGACCGCGCTCAACACCGGCCACGACGGCGCGCTCTCGACCGTGCACGCGAACTCTCCCCTTGATGCACTGCGCCGGCTCGAGACGCTGGCGCTGATGGCCGGGGTCGGGCTCCCACATGAGGCGATCCGCGAGCAGCTCAACAGGGGGATCGATCTCGTCGTCCAGATGGAGCGCGGATCCGGTGGCGCCCGCAGGGTCAGCGCCGTCCGCGACGTCGTGGAGATCAGCGGCTCTGGCCGGGAGGGACCCTGAGCGGGCCCGGGGTGCTGCCGCTGGCCCTCGGCGCGATCGCCGGCGGGCTCGGGGCGCTCGCCGCCCGCGAGGCCGTGCTCGCGACCCCCGCGCTCGCCGCCTGGGTCCGGCTGGCTCTGGAGCCGCTCTCGCGCGCCGGTCACGAGGGGTACCTTCCCTCGGCGCTCGAGCGCCGCAGGCTGGTGATGCTCGGTGTCGCAGCGGCGATAGCATCCGGGCTGCTTCTCGGCGGACCGCCGGCGGCGGTCCCGCTGGCGCTCGCCGCCCCGCTGCTGGCCGGATCGGCGCTGACCCGCCGCCGCCGGCGCTACCGGCGCGCGGTCGAGCTGGCGCTTCCGGACGTCGCCCGGGCCGTCGCCGACTCGCTCACCGCCGGGCGCTCGCTGCGGGCGGCGCTCTGCGCGGCGGCGGAGTCGCTCGATGGGCCCGCGGCGGCGGAGCTCTCCCGTCTCGGCGCCGAGCTCGAGCTGGGGGCACCCACCGTAGCCGCCGTGCAGGGATTGCGCGGCCGGATCGGATCGGGGCGGGTCGACTCCTTCAGCACCGCGCTTCTGAGCCAGCGCATCTCCGGGGGAGACCTCGCCGGCCTGCTGCGCCGCTTCGCCGATGGGGCCGCCGAGCGCGACCGGGTGATGGAGGACGCCCTGGCGGCGACCGCGCAGGCGCGCTTCACCGGCCTGCTGGTTGTGGCGATGCCTACCGGCGCCGCCCTCTTCGCCGAGCTTCTCGCGCCCGGGTTCATCGCGAAGCTGCTGTCCTCGCCCGCGGCGCTCGCCCTGATGGCGCTCGCCGGGCTGCTTCAGCTGGCCGGCTTCGCCGCGATCCGCCGCCTCTCGAGGATCGCGGCGTGAGCCCGGCGCCGCTGCTGGCCGCGGCCGCCGTGGTCCTCGCCGCCGTCGCCGGGCGCGAGCTGCTCGCCGCCCGGGAGGGCCCGGGTCCGCTTGCCGCGATCCCGGGGCTCGACCGCCGCGCCCTCGCGGCGGGACTGCGGCTCGGCCTGCCGCAGCGTCTGACCCGGGCCGGTCTCGAGGATCGCCTGCCCCTCTCCGCCGCTCTGATCGCAAAGGCCGCGACCGCGCTGACGGGCGCACTGGTGGCGATCTCCGCCGCCCCGGCGGCCCCCGGGCGGCTCTCCCTGCTGGTCGCCGCGGGTCTCCCCGCGGCCGGGTTCGTCGCACCCGACGCACTCCTGGAGCGGATCGCGCGGCGGCGCAGGGCGCGGCTGCTGGCGGCGCTGCCGGACGTGCTCGACCTGCTCTCGGTTAGCGCCGCCCTCGGGCGCGGCACGGCCGCGGGCTTCGAGCAGGTGGCGGCGGGGGAGGGACCGCTCGCCCGCGAGCTTGCGATCACGGTCGCCGAGATCTCATGCGGGGCGTCGTTGGGGGTGGCGCTGGCGGCGCTTCGCCGCCGCGTTACCGGTCCCGAGATCGCCGGGCTCTGCGCCGCGATAGAGCGCTCGCGGCGCCTCGGGTCGCCGCTTGCCGAACAGCTCCAGCGCCAGGCGTCCTCGCTGCGCCGCGACCAGCGCCGCCGGGTCGAGGAGAGCGCCGCACGCGCCGCCCCGAAGATCCAGCTCGTCGTCGCCCTCGTCCTCGTGCCCTCGGTGCTGCTGATGATCGTCGCCGCCCTGATCGCCTACGCCGACACCCTGCTCAGCGGCTTCTAGCCCAGAAACTGGACCCACCGTCCTGGTTAGGAGTCGCTATGCGACCTCGGGGCAGGACGGTGGCATCAGTTCAGACGTGGCCGGTGTCTAGCGACTCCTCGCGCAGCCGGCCTGCGACCGAGGCGGTGGCCGTCCGCATCTGGTCGAGGCCCTCGGCCTTCTTGCGGTGTCCCTTGACGTAGCAGCAGAGGGTGCCGCCGACGAGCTCGAGGGCGAACTTCTCCGGCGCCGAGTCGGTCAGCCAGACGATGAACGTGGGGGCGAAGAGGCGACGCAGCCAGACCGGGTCCTGCTCCTTGGCGGCGAAGATCTCGTACTCGTCATCGAGCGCCTCGCTCTCGAGCTTGACCCGCTCGACGCTGCGGAAGGCGTCCTCGACCTTCTCCAGCGCCTTCAGCCCGAACTTACGCCGCACGTAGAGGGTGGGAACGTGCTCGCCGCACTCCGGGATCTCGCAGAGGCCGACGGTGTAGCGGTAGTAGCTGGTCTGGCGGTTGCCGTCGCTGTCGTAGGAGGTGTCCTCGTAGGTGTAGAGCGCGAGGGTGCCCTCGACCCCCTCGGCCAGCGGGCCCCGCAGCGAGTGCTCGGCGTAGCGCTCATCGCCCTTGCGAAGCAGGGGGGTGGCCGGCGGCAGGGGGCCCTTGCCGGTGTGCGTCATCTGCCTCTGCCCCGCGTAGACGTCGAGGAATGACTCCGTCGCTGCCGCCGAGGCCATCATGTAGACGACCAGCAGCGAGAGCAAGAGCACGATCACCGCCGCGGCGAGGCCGTAGACCGGCTTGGCGCTGGCGCCCGCGACGCCGGCGATCAGCACCAGCGGCACGATCACGGCCCAGGCTTTCCACCCACCGAGCAGCCGCTTCAGGTGGAAGCCGAGCATGTCCTTGGAATCGTCGACCACCTTCGCCGCTTCGGCCTGCTCGAGGGCCTCGTCCGGGGCGCTCTCGGGAGGTGGGGGATCGGTCATCGCGGGCAATCTATTCGATCCCTTTCTGCAAGGTGGGTTGCACCAGGGGGCCCAGCTGCGGGGCATGCGGGGTCTGGTGCGATCGCCCGAAAACGCCTCTGCAACGCCGAATGCGGCGGATTTCGGAGGGGGCTAACAGTTCCGTCCGACGGATCGCCTGAAATCCTCGACCAGTGTTGTGTTGCAAAGTGGGGCTCTGTGGGTTAGCGTGGGTCCCGAGTTGAAGCCAAAGGACCGGGGTGGTGAGGCTCCTCCCACTTCACCACCTCGGTCCGAACTCTTCCCACCCCCACGCCAGGAAAGGACTTCTCGAGTTGGCTTTCAGGGGTCTCTACGAGCACAGTCTCGACTCCAAGGATCGCCTCACGGTTCCGGCAAGGTTCCGCGCCGCGCTGGCTGATGGGGTGGTTCTCTCCAAAGGCTTCGACCCCTGCGTCTGGCTGTATACGCCCGAGGAGTACGACGGCCTCTCGGAGCGCTTTCTCGCCCCCCACAGCCCCTTCGGCGCCGACGCCCGCCGCCTGCGCAGGCGCTTCCACGGCGGCTCCTTTGACGAGAAGATCGACTCGGCGGGCCGGGTAAGGCTCCCCAAGCCGCTGCTCGAGCACGCCGGGCTGGGCTCCGAGTGCGTCGTCGTCGGGGCCGGTGAGTACCTGGAGATCTGGGACGCCAAGGCCTGGGCCGAGCAGGAGGCCGAGCTCGACGAGGAGGCCCCGCGGATCGCCGAGGGCCTCTCCGGAGCCTCCGAATGAGCGCAACCGCCACCCTTACCTACATGCCGACCGACCACGTCCCCGTCCTCGCCACCGAGCTGGTCGACCTGCTGGCGCCGCAGCCGGGGGAGACCGCGGTCGACTGCACCTTCGGCGCCGGCGGCCACGCCCGCCTGCTCGCCGACCGCCTCGGGCCCACCGGGACCCTGGTCTGCATAGACCGCGACCCGGCCGCCGAGGCCAGATTCGCCGATCTCGAGGCCGATGCGCCGTGCGAGATGCGCTTCCTTCGCGCCGACTTCGCGGAAGGTCTCCGCCTACTCGACGGCGAAGGCTTCGTCGCGGACATGGTCTACATGGACCTCGGAATGTCATCTGCCCAACTCGACGCCTGGGAGCGGGGCTTCTCCTATTCCTATGACGCACCCCTCGACATGCGGATGGACCCCGGCCAGTCGTTCTCGGCGGCCGACCTCGTCAACGAGTGGCCCGAGTCGCGGATCGCACAGGTCCTGCGCCGCTTCGGCGAGGAGCGCCACGCCGGCGGCATCGCCCGTGAGATCGTCCGCCGCCGCCCGCTCTCCTCGACATCCGAGCTGGTCGCGGCGGTCAAGGCGGGAATGCCGGCGTCGGCGCGCTTCGGTGGCGGCCATCCGGCGAAGCGGACCTTCCAGGCGATCCGGATCGCCGTCAACGGCGAGCTCGACTCGCTCGAGCAGGGGCTCCTCGGCGCCTGGGAGCTGCTGCGCACAGGGGGCCGGCTCGCGGCGATCTCCTTCCACTCGCTCGAGGACCGCCCGGTCAAGCGCTTCCTCGCCGATCGCGCCCGCGGCTGCGTCTGCCCGCCGGAGCTGCCCGTCTGCGTCTGCGGGCACGAGCCCGAGGCCGAGTTGCTGACCCGCCGCGCGGTCTCGCCGAGCCCCGAGGAGATGTCGGAGAACCCGCGCTCACGCTCGGCGCACCTACGGGTCGCCATCAAGCTCGACGAAGGGCAGGAGGTCAGCTGATGGGCGCCGCCGCCCCGGCACCGAGCCGCAGCCCCGCCCCTCCGCGTCCGCGCCCGAAGCGCAAGCCGGCCACGCCTCGCCGCTCCCGGTCCGCGCCTCGCCGCCACGCCAACCTCTCGACGCCCCCCGGGGGGCACCTGATTCCGCTCGCCGTCGGCCGCACCGCGGTCGCCGTGCGCCAGCTTCCCGACTCCGGGGCGATCGTGCGGCTCACCCGCGGCCGCGCCTGGATCCCCGTCCTCGGGATTCTCCTGATCGGAATCGTCGCACTCAACGTCGCCACCCTGAGCCTGACCGCATCGGCGGGCAAGATCGGCCAGGACATCCAGACGCTCGGCCAGGAGAACTCGGTCCTGCAAGCGCGCGAGGCCCAGCTGCTCACAATCGACCGGGTCCAGTCGGCCGCCTCGAGCCTCGGGCTGGCGACCCCGTCCACGGCCGATATCACCTACCGCGACGCCGGTCGCGAGGCGGTCGCGACCGCAGCCCGCCGACTCGCCGCGCTCTCGGGATAGGGGGCTGCGGGTGCGCCTGATCGAGCGCCGAATCGGGCTCCTGTTCGCGGGATTCATCCTCTGCTTCACGATCGTCCTCGGCCGCGCCTTCTGGTTGCAGGGGGTGCAGGGCTCGACCCTCGCCTCTCAGGCGGTCAGCCAGCAGGAGGCGACGGTCACCGTCCCGGGCCTGCGCGGGCGGATACTCGATCGCCGCGGCCGCGAGCTGGCCGTCTCCGAGGACGCAGCGTCGATCTACGCGACCCCCTACCAGGTCAAGCGCCCGCGCCAGACTGCGGAGAAGCTCGCCTCGCTGCTCGACATCAGCCGCTCCGACGTGCTCCATGCTCTCGACGAGAACTCCGGCTTCGCCTACATCGCGCGCAAGGTCGACCTGAAGACGGCGGATGAGATCGCCGCGCTGAAGCTCCCCGGGATCGGCCAGCTCCCCGACAGCCGCCGCACCTATCCGCAGGGCGAGCTCGCGGCGCAGGTGGTGGGCGCGGTCGGCGTCGACAACCAGGCGCTGACCGGGCTCGAGGCCGGCGAGGACGGGATCCTTCACGGCACCGACGGCGAGCGCAGGGTGGTGATGGACGCCCTCGGGGACCCGATCCGTCTCGACGCGGTCAGCGACGCCAGCGACGGCCACGACGTCCAGCTCACCCTCGACTCCGCGATCCAGGCCGAGACGGAGAAGGTGCTCGCGGGAGTCGGCGCGACCTACGCGCCGAAGGGCGCGACCGCGATCGTCATGGACCCACGCACCTCAAAGGTGCTGGCGATGGCGAACTGGCCGCCGGTCGATCCCACCGACCTCGGAAACGCCAGCCCCGAGGACCTCCAGAACCGCGCCACCGGCTTCACCTACGAGCCGGGCTCGACCTTCAAGGCCTTCACCGTCTCCGCCGCGCTCGAGGACAAGCTCGTGACCCCGGAGACTTCGTTCACACTGGCGCCCTCGATCCAGGTCGCCGACCGCACGATCTCCGACGCCGAGGCGCGCCCGACCGTGACCCTGACGACGGCCCAGATCCTCGCCGAGTCCTCGAACGTCGGCGCGGTGACGATCGGCCTCGAGGTCGGGGCCGAGCGCTTCAGCCGCTGGATCAGCCGTTTCGGCTTCGGCCGCCCGACCGGGGTCCGGTTCCCGGCCGAGGAGCAGGGCCTGGTTCCCTCACTCGACGAGTACTCCGGCTCGACCATGGGCAACCTGCCGATGGGCCAGGGGCTCTCGGTGACCCCGATGCAGATGGTCGCCGCATACGACGCGATCGCCAACGGGGGCATCCTGCGCACGCCCCAGTTGATCGAGAGCATCCACGGCGCCCCGGTGCACGAGCCGCGCGGCAAGCGTGTGATCGACCCCAACGTGGCCTCCGAGATCAGAACGATGCTCGAGGGCGTGCTCGCCGCCGGAGGCACCGCCTCGGAGGTCAGCGTCCCCGGCTACACCCTCGCCGGCAAGACCGGCACCGCCGAGGTCGCCGAGAACGGCACCTACTCGAAGACCAAGTACGTCGCCTCCTTCATCGGCTTCGCGCCGGCGAAGGACCCGAAGCTGCTGGTTGCCGTGATCGTCGACCAGCCGCAGGGGGATATCTACGGGGGGTCGGTGGCGGCGCCGGCGTTCGGTGAGATCGCTTCCTTCGCGTTGCCGTATCTGGGGATCGCGCCTCAGTAGGCCTCGGCCGGCGGTTCCTGTCACGGGATTGGGCCCACCACCCCTCGGCGCAAGCCGAGTGGTGGTCCCCCCATTCGCGCCACCCGCCGGGAGAGGCCTCCAGGGGCGACCCTAGAATCGGCGGCGTGAAACTGAGCGAGCTGATCGAGGGGACGGGCGTCGCCGGGACCTCGGGGGATCTCGGGGTCGAGATCCTGGACCTCGCCTACGACAGCAGAAAGGCGGGGGAGGGGAAGCTGTACTTCTGCGTGCCGGGGTTCACCTCGGATGGGCATGACTTTGCTCCTGCGGCGGTCGAGGCCGGGGCCTCGGCGCTGGTGGTGGAGCGGGAGCTGGATCTTGCAGTGCCCCAGATCCGGGTCGAGAGCGTGCGCGCGGCGATGGCGCCGATCGCGGCGCGGTTCTTCGGGGAGCCGACTTCGGAGCTGGCGATGGCCGGGATCACCGGGACCAACGGAAAGACGACGACGGCGTTTCTGCTGCGCGAGATTCTCGAGGCGGGAGGGCGCCGCTGCGGGCTGCTCGGCACCGTCAAGCAGGTGGTCGGCGGGGTTGAGGAGGAGGTGGTGCGGACGACGCCCGAGGCGATCGACCTGCAGGCGACGTTCAGGCGGATGCTCGACGCCGGCGACGCGGCCTGTGTGATGGAGGTCTCCTCGCACGCGCTCGCGCTTCACCGCTGCGACGCGATCCAATTCGACGTCGCCCTCTTCACCAACCTGACCCAGGACCACCTCGACTTCCACTCCGGCATGGAGGACTACTTCGACGCCAAGCGGATCCTCTTCGCGGAGCTCGCCCCCGGGACGTCGGTCGTCAACGCCGACGACGCCTACGGCCGCCGCCTCGCCGGGGAGTTCGGCTGCATCACCTTCTCCGCCGAAGGCGCAGCCGCCGACTTCCGCGCGACCGAGGTCGGGTTCGACGCGTCGGGGGCGAGCTTCGTGCTCGAGGGACCCGAGGGAACGCTGCCCGTGAGGACCGGCCTGCCCGGCCATTTCAACGTCGCCAACGCGCTCGCTGCGATCGCGGCGGCATCGGCGCTGGGGGTCGGGGCCGAGGCGGCGGCTGCGGCCCTGCGCGACGCCGCCCGGGTGCCGGGGCGCTTCGAGCCGATCGATGAGGGTCAGGGCTTTGCGGTGCTGGTCGACTATGCCCACACGCCGGACTCGCTCGAGAACGTGCTGCGCGCCGCCCGGCGGCTGACCGAGGGCCGCCTGATCTCGGTCTTCGGCGCCGGCGGCGACCGCGACCGCGACAAGCGCCCGAAGATGGGCGCGGTGGCCGCCGAGCTTTCCGACCTCGCCGTCGTCACCTCCGACAACCCGCGATCCGAACAGCCCGACGCGATCATCGCCGAGATCGTTGCCGGAGCGGGCGGCAACGGGGTCGAGGTCGAGCCGGACCGCAGGGCGGCGATCGCTCTCGCCCTCGCCGAGGCGGGGCCGGGCGACACGGTCGTGATCGCCGGCAAGGGCCACGAGCAGGGCCAGGAGTTCGCCGGGGGGCGCAAGATCCCGTTCGACGACCGCGAGGTCGCTCGCGAGGAGCTGCGAGGGCTGGCCGGATGAAGGCGCTGGGACCTGAGCGGATCGTCGAGGTGACCGGCGCCCGGGTCGTCCGCCGGGGGGCCGGCGGACACCCGTCGCGGGCTCTGATCGACTCGCGCGAAGCCGGCTCCGGCGATCTCTTCTTCGGCCTGCGGGGGGATTTCGCCGACGGCGGCGAGTTCGCCCCGGCGGCCCTTGCCGCCGGCGCCTGGGGGGTCGTGGTCGAGGCAGGCAGCGCCGCGACCCTCGAGGGCGAGGGGGGTGGAGGCTGGGTCTTCGCGGTCGCCGATCCGCTGGTCGCCCTCGGCGCGCTCGCCCGGGCCTGGCGGCGCGAGCTGGGCGCAAGGGTGGTGGGGATCACCGGGTCGGTCGGCAAGACCTCGGTCAAGGACATCGCCCGCACGCTGATTCCCGGTCGCGTGCACGCCAGCGAAGAGAACTTCAACACCGAGATCGGATTGCCGCTGACCGTTCTCGCGGCCCCCGAGGGGACCGACGTGATGGTCCTCGAGATGGCGATGCGAGGCTCCGGGCAGATCGCCGAGCTGGCGCAGATAGCCGAGCCCGACGTCGCCGTGATCACCAACATCGGGCCGGTCCACGTCGAGCTGCTGGGATCGGTGGAGGCGATCGCAGCGGTCAAGGCGGAGATCCTCGGGTTCCTCCCGGCGCGCGGCGCCGCGGTCGTGCCGGCCGACGCAGGGGTGCTCGAGCCCCATCTCTCCGCGGCGCCGAGGCTTGTCCGCTTCGGCGAGGGGGGAGATGTCAGCGCCTCCGGGGTGATCGCCACCCCCGGCGGGCTCGAGGCGCGCATCAGCGCCGGAGAGGAGAGCGAGATCTTCCGTTTTCCCTTCTCCGAGGCACACAACATCGAGAACGCCCTCGCCGCGATCGGCGCCGGGGTCGCGCTCGGGATCTCGCTCGCACGGATGTCTCGCCGCAGCGCCGATATAGGCTTCTCCCGCCTGCGCGGCGAGCGCCTCGAGCTCGGCGACGGGATCGTTCTCGTGAACGACTGCTACAACGCCAACCCGGTGTCAATGCGTGCGGCGCTCGATCACCTCGCCTCGGTCGAGGCCCCGCGCAGGCTCGCCGTCCTCGGCGAGATGGGCGAGCTTGGCCCCGGTTCGGCCGCCTACCACCGCGGCGTCGGCGAGCACGCCCGGGAGGTCGCCGTGGACATGGTGATCGGGGTTGGCGAGCCGGCCCGCGATTACGGTCCCGACGAGCTGGTCGCGACACCGCAGGAGGCGGCCGATCTTCTCGCCGCCCAGCTCAACCCCGGCGACGTCGTCCTCGTCAAGGGCTCGAGATCAGCCGGCCTCGAGGCCGTCGCCGACGAATTGACGGAGATCCTCGACTCGAAAGGGTCGTCGTGAATCGAGGCCGAGCCGCCCCCGGACGCGGAGCCGGGGGCAAATCCATCGTTGATCCAGTTTGCCCCCGGCGGAGCAGAGGAGGCGGCGCCTAACATGGGCGAAGTCCTGATCTCGGGGATGGCGGCGATGCTGATCTGCATCTTCCTCGGCCCGAAGTTCATCGAGTACCTGCGGGTGCGCGAGTTCGGCCAGCACATCCGCGAGGAAGGCCCGGAGGAGCATCACGCCAAGGCGGGGACGCCGACGATGGGCGGCCTCATCATCTTCGCCTCGATCTGCGTTCCCTACCTGGTGCTCTCGAGCCGCGATGCGCAGAGCCTCGCCGTCTTCGGGGTCGCCCTCGGCTGCGCGGCGATCGGCTTCGCCGACGACTACGTCAAGATCGTCAAGCGGCGCTCCCTGGGGCTCTCGGCCCGCTACAAGCTCGGCCTCCAGGTGCTGCTGGCGATGGCGCTGTGGTGGGTGGCGCGACACGAGGTCGGCCTCGAGCCGATTCTCTACTTCCGCATCGGCGAGGCGAGCATCGATCTCGGGCCGGTCCTCTATTTCATCCTCGTCTTCTTCGTCATCGCCGGAACCTCCAACGGCGTCAACCTCACCGACGGCCTCGACGGCCTCGCCGCGGGGTCGTGCGCGATCGTCCTGCTCGCCTACACCGGGATCACATTCGTCACCAACAGCCAGCAGGATCTGGCCCTGCTCTCCTCGTGCCTTGTCGGGGCCTGCATCGGCTTCCTCTGGTTCAATTCCTTCCCGGCGTCGATATTCATGGGCGACACCGGGTCGCTCGGGCTCGGGGGCGCGATCGGCGCGCTCGCGGTGATGACCCAGACCGAGATCCTGCTGGTCATCATCGGCGGCATCTTCGTGATCGAGGCGCTCTCGGTGGCGATTCAGGTCTTCGCCTTCAAGACGTTCCGCCGCCGTGTTCTGCTGATGGCGCCGCTGCACCACCACTTCGAGATGATGGCCTGGTCGGAGACCAAGATCATGCTGCGGTTCTGGATCATCGCCGCGGTCTGCTCGGGGATCGGGTTCTCGCTCTATCAGCACTCGATCGGGCGCTGAGCCACCTCGATCGCCTCGGCCAGCGGGTCCTGTCACGGAATTGGGCCCACCACCCCTCGGCTGGTCGCCGAGTGGTCCCCCCATTCCGCGCCACCCGCTGGGAGAGGCGTTGACGGGTGCCGAGCGGTCGCGTACAGGGTCCTTGGCCGAGTTAGCGAAAGGTGATCCATGGGTAATCCTCCACCGATCAAGCCACGACCCGCGATGCCGGAGGGGCCGTTTCTGGTTGTGGGGCTGGCGCGATCCGGGGTTTCCGTGGCGCAGATGCTGCTGGCTCGGGGGCAGGAGGTGATCGGAGTTGATTCGGGCAGGCCGGCGGGGGTGGAAAGGCTTGTGGGGCTGGGCGTCGAAGTCAGCCTGGATGGGCAAGGAATCGAGCATCTGCAGCGGGTACGGGCGGTGGTCAAGAGCCCCGGCGTGCCGCGCCAAGCAGCGGTGATCGCGGAGGCCCTGGGGCGGGGGATTCCGGTCTTCGGCGAGCTCGAACTCGCCTGGAGGGCGATCCCGAACCGGTTTCTCGCCGTCACCGGCACCAACGGCAAGACGACGACCACCGAGCTGCTCGGCCACGTCTACCGGACCGCCGGCGAGCCGGCTGCGGTCGCCGGCAACGTCGGCACGCCGCTCTCCTCGATGGCCGGAGACATCGCCGCCGGCGTCACCGTTGTCTGTGAGTGCTCGAGCTTCCAGCTCGAGGACACGGATGCATTCGCGCCCGAGTGCGCCGTCTTCCTCAACATCTCCGCCGACCACCTCGACCGCCACGGGACGATGGCCGACTATCTCTCCTCGAAGCTGCGGATCTTCGCCAACCAGGCCAACGAGGACGTCGCCGTCACCAACGGCGACGAGGCGGCGCTGGCGGGGGTCGACCTCGGGGGCTGCGCCCGTCGGGTGCGGTTCTGCGCAGGCGCCGAAGGGGGCTGCGACGTCTCGCTGCACGCGGGCACGATCTTCGCCGGCGGCGAGCCGCTGCTCGAAGCCTCCGAGCTGAGGCTGATCGGGGCCCACAACATCGAGAACGCGATGGCGGCCGCCGCGGCAGCGATCGCGATGGGCCTCGACCGCGACGCCGTCCGCGAGGGGCTGCGCACCTTCGCCGGCGTGCGGCACCGGCTCGAGCGCGTCGCCGAGATCGGCGGCGTTCTCTACTTCAACGACTCGAAGGCGACCAACGTCGAGGCCGCCACCGTCGCCCTGCGCTCCTTCGAGGGAGGTGTTCACGCGATCCTCGGCGGCAGCCTCAAGGGCGAGGACTTTGCTCCCCTCGCCGGGCCGGTACGAGAGCGCTGCGACGCCGTGTATCTGATTGGTGAGGCCGCGCCCGCGCTCGCGCAGGCGCTGCGCCCGGCGGCCGAGGCCGGTGTCGCCGTGAGCCGCTGCTCCGACCTCGCCGACGCAGTCGGCGCCGCCGCGGCCGCCTCGGAGCCCGGGGATGTCGTCCTGCTCTCGCCGGCGTGCGCGAGCTTTGACTCCTTCCGTGACTTCGAGCAGCGCGGCGAGCGCTTCCGCGAGATCGTCGAGGGCCTCCGATGAGGGTCCCGGCGGTCGCCGGCTGGCGCAAGGGCAGGGCGCGCCGCCGCGCCGCTCTCTCGACCGAGTACAACCTGCTGCTGACGGCGACGCTCTGCCTGCTCGCGTTCGGCGCGGTGATGGTCTTCTCGGCCAGCTCGACCACCCAGGTCCTCAGCGACGGCAGCCTCGCCAACAGCACCTTCTACCTCAAGCGGACGATCATCTTCGGCGCAATTGGGCTGGCGATCATGCACGTCCTTGCCCGGCACGGGCTGCAGGCGATCCGCCGGCTGACCCCGATGCTGCTGGTCGTCTCCTTCTTCCTCCTGCTCGCCGTGCTGGTGGCGGGGACGACGGTGAACGGCGCCAGCCGCTGGATCGGCCCCAGCGCCCTGCAGATCCAGCCCTCGGAGCTGGCGAAGGTGACGCTGATCCTCTACGGCGCGCACATGCTGGCGGCGAAGCCGAAGATGGCGCGCTCGATCGGGGGGATGCTTCCCTACCTGATGGTGGTCGGGCTCGCCTGCGCCCTGATCGTGGTCGAGCCCGACCTCGGGACCGCGATGGTCACCACCTTTGCGGTGACGGCGACCCTGATCGCAGCCGGCGCCCGCCTGCGCGACCTGCTCCTGATCGCGGCCTTGCTCGGGGGCGTCATCCTCCTGATCATCCTCGTCGAGCCGTACCGGCGGGAGCGCCTGATCGGATTCCTCAACCCGGGCGCGGACACCGCGGGATCGGGGTTCCAGGCGCTTCAGGCGAAGATCGCTCTCGGCTCCGGCGGCCTCTTCGGCACCGGAATCGGAAACGGGGTGCAGAAGGCCTACTACCTGCCCGAGGCCCATACCGACATGATCGCCGCGGTCATCGGCGAGGAGATCGGCCTGGTCGGGATCACCGGCGTCGCCGGGCTCTTCTGCCTCTTCGGCTACGCGGGGTTCAGGGTCGCGCAGAGGGCCAAGGACTCCTACGGCAAGCTGCTGGCGGCGGGGCTCACCGCCCTGATCCTCTCGCAGGCCGTGATCAACCTCTTCGCGGTGATGGGTTTGGCGCCGCTGACCGGGGTCCCGCTGCCGTTCGTCTCCTACGGCAACAGCAGCCTCCTGGTCAGCCTTGCCGCGGTCGGGCTGATCCTCAACATCGCCCGGGGCGGCAGGGCCACGGCGGCGCTCGGCAGGCCCGCGGCGAGCTCGTCGCGGCGCTCGGCGACGAAGCGGCCCGCGGCCGCGAGGACACCGAAGAAGCGCGGCCGCGCCAAGCCTCGGACCGCAGCCGCGGGTGGCGCTGGCAAACTGCGGATCGTCGATGGCGGGCGCAGAGCGCCGCGCGGAAGGAGCCGATCCAGTGGTGCCAAGGGTGCCAAGAGTCGTGATAGCGGCGGGCGGAACGGCCGGCCACGTCGTGCCGGCCATGGCGGTCGCCGAAGAGCTTCGCAGTAGGGGGGCCTCGGTCTCCTTCATCGGCACCCGCGAGCGGATCGAGGCCGATCTGGTTCCGGCCGCCGGGTACGAGATCGACTTCGTCGACGTCTCCGGAATCGATCGCCGCCGCCCGCTGCGCGCTGTTGCCGCGTCTGCCCGGGCGCTGCGGGCTGTCGGGACGGCCAGGGGTGCCCTGAGGCGGCGGCGCGCCGACGTGGTCATGGGGGGTGGGGGGTTTGTCGCCGGCCCGGTCGGTCTTGCCGCGGTGTCGCTGCGCACGCCACTGGTGCTGACGGAGGCCGACAGCCACCTCGGCCTCGCCAACAGGCTGCTCGCGGGCCGCGCCCGGCGGGTCTGCCTCGCATTCGAGATCCCCGGCCGCGTGGGCGAGCCCTATCTGGTCACCGGAAGGCCGGTTCCTGCGGCGGTGCTCGAGGCCGACCCGGCGGCCGCGCGGGCACGGTTCGGGATCGGCGAGGGCGAGCGCTGCCTGCTGGTCGTCGGGGGCAGCCAGGGTGCGCGCTCGGTCAACCTCGCCGCGCTGGATGCGTTCGCCACAGCGGGCGAGCGCGGGTTTCACGTCATCCACATCGCCGGCAGCCGCGACTACCCCGAGCTGCACGAGCGGATCGCGGCGGCCCGCCCGCCCGCCTACACCCTGCTGGAGTACGAGCCCGACCTCGGCGACTCCCTCGCCGCCTGCGACCTCGTCCTCGGTCGCGCGGGCGGCTCGATTTTCGAGGTGACCGCCGCCGGTCGCCCGGCTCTGCTGGTCCCATACCCGCACGCGACCGCAGACCACCAGGCATCCAACGCCCGCTGGATGGCGGCGGCCGGTGCCGCCGTGATCCTCGCCGACGACCAGCTCTCCCCCGAGCGGCTCCGCAACGATGTCGGCGCCATCCTCAGCGACCCGCAGAGGCTGAGGGAGATGTCGGCCGCGTCTCGGGCCCTTGCCCGCCCCGACGCCGCGAGCCGCACAGCTGACGAGGTCCTTGGAGCGATCCCACAATGACCTCGGCTCTTCGCAACCCGCGCTGCGCCCGCTGAACCCATGCCCGACTGGAAACAGAGACACCTCCACTTCATCGGTGCCGGCGGCGCCGGCATGAGCGGCCTCGCGCTCGTCTGCCACTCCCTCGGCGCGACCGTGAGCGGCAGCGACCGAGCCGACTCCACCTATCTCAGGCGCCTTCGCGAAGCGGGCATCGAGCCGGTGGTCGGCCACGAGGCAGCCAACCTCCCCGAGGGTGCGGAGGTCGTCGTCTCGACCGCGATCGGCGAGGACAACCCAGAGCTGGCGCTGGCTCGGGAGCGGGGGGCGGTGGTGATCCACAGGGGCGAGCTGCTGGCGCAGCTCTGCTCCCAGAAGCGCCTGATCGCGGTCGCGGGAACCCATGGCAAGACGACGACGACGGCGATGATCGTCTGGGCGATGCGTGCCCGGGGTCTGGATCCGGCCTTCTTCGTCGGCGGCGAGGTCCCGGGGGTCGGGCCGCAGGGGGAGGCCGCGAACTGCGGCTGGGGCGGCGGAGATTGGGTCGTGGCCGAGGCGGACGAGAGCGATGCGAGCTTCCTCCGGCTCGAGCCCGAGGTGGCGGTGGTCACCAACCTCGAGATGGACCATCACTCCCGCTGGGGCTCGCTGGCCGAGCTCCGCGACGCCTTCGAGCGCTTCGTCGCGCCGGCGCGAGCTGTCGCGGTCCCGGCGGCGGGCGACCTCGGCGGGCTCACCGAGGGCCGTGAGGCTGTCGTCTTCGACTCGGGAAACCCCGGCCCGGAGCAGCTCCCGCTCGAGGTCCCCGGGGCCCACAACCTTCTCAACGCCCGCGCCGCCCTGGCCGCGATCGAGCTGGCCGGAGCCGATGCCGGCGCCGCGGCGGAGAGCCTCGCCGGCTTTCCGGGGGTGCGCCGTCGCCTCGAGCTGCGCGGGACCAGGTCCGGGGCACGGGTGTATGACGACTACGGCCATCACCCGACCGAGGTGCGCGCGGCTCTCGAGGCGCTCCGCGGCCTCGGGCCGAAGCGGCTGATCGCCGTCTTTCAGCCCCACCTGTACTCGAGGACGAAGGCGCTCGCCCACGAGTTCGGCGCTGCCCTCTGCGTCGCCGACGAGGTCGGCGTGCTCGACGTATACCCGGCCCGGGAGGAGCCGGTCGGGGAGCTGGCCGGCGTCAGCGGGCTCAGCGTCGCCGAGGCCGCGGCGGAGTGCTGCGGCGGTCGCCCGGTCTGGTGGCTCGTCGACGTCGAGCGGGCGGCGGGCGTGCTCGGCCCGCGTCTGCGCCAGGGGGAGATCATCGTCACGATCGGCGCCGGCGACATCTCCGAGCTCGCCGGGCGACTCGTCGAGGAGGACGGGGCGTGAGCGCGGGTGGGGCTGAGAGGCTCCCTCGGGGGATCGAGCGCAACCACCCGCTGGCACGGCTGACCACGGTTCGCACCGGCGGCCCGGCGGACTTCTTCGCCCGGCCCGGCGGCGAGGAGGAGCTTGTGGAGCTGCTCGGCTGGGCCGAATCGGCCGGGGTCGCGGTAGGAGTGCTCGGCTCGGGATCGAACCTGCTTGTAGCCGATGACGGATTCAGAGGACTTGCGATCAAGCTCGACGGTGAGCTGGCGGCGATCGAGCGCGATGGTCGCAGGATCATCTGCGGCGGTGGAGCCAGGCTCCCGTCGGTCTCGGCGAAGGCCGCCGGCTGGGGGCTCTCGGGAATCGAGTTCGGCGTCAACATCCCCGGCAGCGCGGGTGGTGCGGTGAGGATGAACGCCAACGCCTACGGGGGCCAGCTGGCCCGGGTGCTCGAGTGGGTTGACGTCTGCACGGCGTCGGGGCGCGAGCGTCGTCAGCCCGAACAACTCGACTTCTCCTACCGTCACTCGAATCTAGGCGAGGGCGAGATCGTCTCGCGCGCCTCGTTTCGGCTGGCGGCCGCCGAGCCGGACTCGATCCGCGAGACGCTCGAGCAGATGCGCGAGCGCAGACGCGTGGCGCAGCCCTCGGGGATCAAGACCTTTGGCTCGACCTTCAAGAACCCGGATGAGCCCGCGGCCGAGGGCCGCACCGCCGGCAGGCTCCTGGAGGAGGCGGGATGCCGGGGAATGCCGCACGGCGGCGCCCGCTTCTCGCTGAAGCACGCGAACTTCGTCGAGAACACCGGCGACGCGACGACCGCCGACATCCTCGAGCTGATGGCCGAGGGCCGGCGGCGCGTCCACGAGCGCACCGGGATCGTCCTCGAGCCCGAGGTGCAGGTGCTGGGCAAGGTCGAGTGGCCGCGCGGTTGGGACCTCGGGGCGAGCCGGTGAGCGCACTCGCCGACGCCGTCTCCCTGCTTCGCCCGCGGGAGCGGCGCAGGCACCGCTCGCGTGGGGGTCAGCGCCGGCGGCTCCTGATCGCGGCGCTCGCGCTTGCGGTGATCGGAGCCGGCTACATGTTCTGGTTCCGCGACTCGGGACTCGTCGCGGTCAGCAAGGTCGAGGTCGAAGGCATCTCGCCGGGCTCTCCGGACGCCGCGGCGGTGGAGCGATCGCTGCGCCGGGCGGCGGGGCAGATGACGACGCTTCACGTTCAGCCGCAGCTGCTCGAGCGCGCCGTCGCCGACTACCCGCTCGTGCGCTCGGTCAGCGCCGAGCCGCACTTCCCGGACGGGCTCACGATCCGGGTGGTCGAGCGCCGCCCTGCTGCCCAGATCGGCGCCGGCTCCGACGCGGTGGTGGTCGCCGCCGACGGGGCGATCATGCGCTCAGTCGCCACCGATGGACTCGACCTTCCGCGGCTTCCCCTCTCTGAGGCGCCGAGGCGCGCCCGTCTGGTCGGCACCGGGCTCGATCAGGCGCTGGTGCTTGGCGCCGCGCCGGCGGCTCTGCAGCCCTACGTCGGGCGCAGCTTCTACGGTGAGAGCGGTGTCGATGTCGTCCTCGACGGGGGGATCCAGTTGCGCTTCGGCAGCCCCGCCCGGGCGGCCCGGAAGTGGCGCTCCGCGGCGGCCGTTCTCGCCGACCCGAGCCTCACTGCGCTCGATTATGTAGACCTCACCTCACCCGAGCGTCCCGCCGTCGGCGGCGCCGGCCACGCTCTGCCGTCTGCACCCTGAGGCCTGACCAAGGCCGGGGCCGGGGTCGCGCCGGGGGCCCAGGCCGGGCTCGATCTGGCTTTGGCAAGCCGTATTGCGGGTCCGCGGAACCCTTCTCTCGCCGCCTTTCGCAAACCCTCGACCTGAGGGTCAGAATGGGCAAAGTCTCAAGTAAGGATCCAGACTTGGCTCTTGCAGGATGCGTTTCGCGGGTTTGACAGAGGCCCCCAGATGCCCTACGTTGAGCCCAATTTGCTGGGTTTCAACGAAGGGTCCAACCTTCAAGCATCGCTGAAGCCTCGGACGGAACAAAGGCTCAACTCAATCAGTAGGCAGTCGATAGGAATCGGGAGATGGAATCAACTTACCTAGCGGTGATCAAGGTCGTCGGTGCCGGCGGCGGTGGCACCAATGCAGTCAGCCGGATGGTCGACGCGGGAATCCGCGGGGTCGAGTTCGTCGCCGTCAACACTGACGCTCAGGCGCTTCAGGCCTGCGACGCCGACATCAAGCTCTCGATCGGCCAGGATCTGACCCGAGGCCTCGGTGCGGGAGGCAACCCCGAGGTCGGGGCCGGAGCTGCGGCGGAGAGCCGCGACGAGATCAAGGAGGCGCTCAAGGGCGCCGACATGGTCTTCGTCACCGCCGGCGAGGGCGGCGGCACCGGCACCGGATCGGCTCCGATCATCGCCGAGATCGCCAAGGAGGAGATCGGCGCACTGACGGTCGGCGCGGTCACCAAGCCCTTCGAGTTCGAGGGGAAGCGACGGATGCAGCAGGCGCTCGAGGGAATCGAGAAGCTGCGCAACAACGTCGACACCCTGATCATCGTCCCCAATGAGAAGCTGCTGCAAGCGGTCGAGCGCCGCACCAGCGTGCTCGAGGCATTCCGCCAGGCCGATGACATCCTCCGCCAGGGTGTGCAGGGCATCACCGACCTGATCACGATCCCCGGCCTGATCAACCTCGACTTCGCCGACGTCCGCACGATCATGCGCGACGCCGGCTCGGCGCTGATGGGGGTGGGCACCGCATCCGGCGAGTCCCGCGCTGTCGACGCTGCCAAGGCGGCGATCACCTCACCCCTGATCGAGGAGTCGATCAAGGGGGCCACCGGGATGCTCCTCAACATCACCGGCCCCGAGGACCTCGGTCTGTTCGAGGTCAACGAGGCGGCGAAGCTGATCCAGGCCGAGGCCGACGACAACGCCAACATCATCTTCGGCTCGGTCGTCGACCAGTCGATGCGCGACGAGCTCCGCGTCACCGTGATCGCCACCGGCTTCGAGGGCTTCGAGCTCCTCGCCCGCTCCCCCCAGCGCGTCCGGCGCCGCTACGAGAGCCGCCCGCGGATCTCGGCCGACGACACCGACATCCGCAACCTCCGGGTCAGCGACGACGACATCGAAGTGCCGCCGTTCCTGCAGGACTGAGGCAGCCGCGCTGATCTAGGCTGGCCCGATGCAGTTGGGCCAGCTGCCAATCCCCGCTGCGATCGCCGGCCCGGTGGCCCGGCTCGGCGCGACTGCGCAGAACGCGCTCGAGGTCGCGCGCTTCGGCGGGCTCGAGACCGACGAGGAGCCGACTCCCTACGAGGTCGTCGCCGAGCAGCGGGTCTACCGCCTGCGGCGGTATCTGAGCAAGGCCGGGGACTCCTCCGCAAGCGAGAACGGAGACTCCTCCGCGCAGTCGCGGGCGCCGGTCCTGCTGGTGCCTCCGCTGATGCTCTCGGCCGAGGTCTACGACGTCTCTCCGGGGGCCAGCGCCGTCGGCATCCTCCACCAGCATGGCGCCGACCCCTGGGTCGTCGACTTCGGTTCCCCCGAGCGCGAGGAGGGGGGCTCGAGCGCAACCTCGCCGACCACGTCGTCGCGGTCAGCGATGCCGTCGCCCGGGTACGCGAGGAGACCGGCCGCGACGTTCATCTCGGCGGCTATTCCCAGGGCGGGATGTTCTGCTATCAGGCCGCCGCCTACCGGCGCAACGAGGGGATCTCCAGCGTCGTCACATTCGGCAGCCCCGTGGATCTGCGCGCCGCCACCCCCCTGGGGATGCCCGAGAACCTCGTCGCCGAGGGAGCGGGCTTCATCGCCGACCGGGTACTCGCCGGGCGCTCGGTTCCGGCCTGGGCGACCCGAACCGGGTTCGCCATGCTCGACCCGGTCAAGTCGCTGCGACAGCGTGTCGAGTTCGTCCTCCAGCTCCACGATCGCCAGGCGCTGCTGCCGCGCGAGCGCCAGCGACGCTTCCTCATGGGTGAGGGGTGGGTCGCCTGGCCCGGGCCCGCCCTCGTTGACTTCACCGAGCAGTTCCTCGTCCACAACCGGATGCTCGAAGGCGGGTTCACGATCGAGGGCCAGGCGGTGACGCTCGCCGACATCGAGTGCCCGCTTCTTTGCTTCGTCGGCGAGGTGGACGAGATCGCTCCCCCGGCGACAGTTCGCGCCGTCCACCGCGCAGCCCCCCGTGCCGAGGTCCACGAGGTCGCGCTCAGCGCCGGCCACTTCGGGCTCGTCGTCGGGCGCGCCGCCAGCACGACCACCTGGCCGGTGGTCGCCGCCTGGGCACGCTGGCGCGACGGCGAGGACGAGATGCCGGAGTCGGTGCGGCCGATGCCTGAGGAGACCTCGGCGCCCGACGGCGGTGGGGTCGGCGAGCGGCTCGGCTACGGGGCCGAGCTGATTGCCGGAGTCGGCGCCAGGACCGTGGCCGGAATCGCGTCGGCAACCGCGCAGTCCGTGCGCGGGCTGCCCGACCTCGGCCGCCAGGCCGCGGCTCAGTTCCCACGTCTGGGGCGCCTGCAGCGGATGGAGCCGGAGACCCGGATCTCGCTCGGGCTGCTGCTCGACGAGCGCGCCGAGCGCGCACCCGACGAGGTCTTCTTCCTCTTCGAGGACCGCGGCCACTCCAACGCGGCCGTCAAGCACCGGATAGACAGCGTCGTCCGCGGCCTGATCTCGCTAGGTATCCGCGAGGGCGAACACGTCGGGGTGCTGATGGGGACTCGCCCGAGTGCCCTCGCCGTCGTCGCCGCCCTCAACCGCCTCGGCGCCGTCTCCGTTCTCCTGCGCCCGGGAGGCGACGTCGCCCGCGAGGCAGACCTCGGGGGCGTGACGCGGATCATCGCCGACCCCGACAACGCCCCCTCGGCGCGGGAGGTGCGGGCGGTGGACGCCGTCCTTCTCGGCGGTGGGGCCGAGCCGCGCGACGCCGGCGGCCTCACCGACCTCGAGAGGGTCGATCCCGAGAAGGTCGAGGCGCCCGCCTGGTATGAGCCGAACCCGGGGCGGGCGGGTGAGGTCGGCTTCATCCTCTTCGCCGGCGAGGCCGAGCGTCCGCGGGTCAACAGGATCACGAACGGGCGCTGGGCGCTGTCGGCTTTCGGCACCGCCTCCTCGGCCGCCCTCTCCGACGACGACACCGTCTACAGCGTCAACCCCATGCACCACCCCTCGGGGCTGCTGATGGGTCTTGGCGGCGCGATCGCGGGAGGCTCGCGCCTGGCGATGGCTCGGCGCTTCGACCCGGAGACGTTCTGGGACGAGGCGCGACGCTACGGGGTCACCGTCGCCTCCTACACCTGGACCCAGCTCCACGGCCTGCTGGAGGCGCCACCGCACCCGAACGAGCGCCACCACCCGGTTCGCCTCTTCATCGGCTCGGGAATGCCGCGCCCGCTCTGGGAGCGGATCATCGAGCGCTTCGCCCCGGCCGGGATCGTCGAGTTCTGGGCCGCGACCGAGGGTGAGGCGATCCTCGCCAATGTCAGCGGCGCCAAGCCGGGCTCGGTCGGCAGGCCGCTGCCCGGAAGCGCCGAGGTCCGCCTGGCGCGCTTCGACTTCGAGACCGGCCGGCCGGCCGAGGGGCCCGACGGCTTCGCGATCGCCTGTCGTGACGACGAGGAGGGCATCCTGCTGGCGCGCAGCGGTCCCGAGACGACGGCGGCTGCGCCGGCGCTGCGTGGGATGTTCGAGCGCGGCGACTCCTGGATCAGCGCCGAGAGCCTCTTCCGCCGCGACGCCGACGGCGACTACTGGCTGCTCGACTCGCTGGCGACGGTGGTGCGCACCGAGGACGGGCCGGTGCCGACGCTGCCGGTGACCAGCGCCCTCGGCGAGCTGCCCCAGGTCGACCTCGCCGTCAGCTACGGGGTGGGGGCGGGCGCGGCCGAGGTGGTTGTCGCCGCAGTCGCGCTGCGCGACGGCGCCGAGATTGCCGGCTCCGACCTAGATGCCGCGCTTGCAAGCCTCCCCCCGCGGCGACGGCCCCTCGTCGTGCGGGTCGTCGAGCAGATCCCGGTCAGCAGCTGGTACCGACCGCTCACCGGTGCCCTCCGCGAGGAGGGGATACCCGTCGGCGGGCCCGGCCGTGTGGCCTTCCGCCGCGATTCCGAGAGCGGGCGGTACCTGCCGCTGGAGCGCTCGGCCGGCCGCCGGATCGCCTCCGGCGAAGCACGCTTATAGCTAGCCTGCGCCACGTGAGCGAGCAGGCGCTGCGGCGCACCCCCCTCTACGAATCCCACCTGGCCGCCGGCGGGAAGATGGTTCCTTTCGCCGGCTGGGAGATGCCGGTCTCCTACGAGGGGATCCGCGAGGAGCACCTGGCCGTCCGCACCCACGCCGGGATGTTCGACGTATCGCATATGGGGGAGGTCGAGACGGAGGGCCCCGACGCGGCTCGCTACCTGCAGCGGGTCCTCTCCAACGATCTCTCCGGGCTCGAGGTCGGCGGCGCCCAGTACTCGGTGCTCTGCAACGAGCACGGAGGCGTGATCGACGACGTCTTCACCTATCGCCTCGCCCCCGAGCACTTCCTCACCGTCACCAACTCGGCCAACCACACCACCGACCTGCGCTGGATGGCACGCTGGATGGGCGGGTACGACTGCGTCCTGCGCGACGTCGCCGACCGCTGGGCGATGCTCGCGGTCCAGGGCCCGCATGCGCGCTCGATCGTGGAGGCGGCTCTCGGGGTGCACCTGCCGCAGCGTATGCACGTCTTCGCGACACTCATCGACGGCGCACCCGGCCTCGTCTGTGGTACCGGCTACACCGGTGAGGACGGGGTCGAGTTGCTGATCGACCCCGGGCGCGCCCCCGACGTCTGGAGCAAGCTGCTCGACGGCGGCGTCGTTCCCGCCGGCCTCGGGGCGCGTGACACGCTGCGGCTGGAGGTCTGCTTCCACCTGCACGGCAACGACCTCACGCCGGAGCACAACCCGATCGAAGCCGGGCTCGGCTGGTGCTGCAGGGAGGAGACCGGGTTCGTTGGCTCCGAGCCGATCGCCGAGATTCGCGCCGCTGGACCCGAGCGAGGGCTCGCCGCCTTCACGATCGAGGGCGCCGGCATCCCCAGGCCGGGCAACGCGATCCTCGTCGGGGACGAGACAGTGGGCGAGGTCACCAGCGGCACCTTCTCGCCCTCGCTGGAGGTCGGGATCGGGATGGGATACGTCCGGGCTGACCTGGCCGATCCGGGGACAGAGCTCTCGATCGACGTCCGCGGAAAACGACGGAGCGCACGGGTAGGGTCCAAGCCCCTCTACCGAAAGGCTGGCTGAGTTGGCCGAAGGCAACTACCCCGACGATCTCCTCTACCACCCCGAGCACGACTGGGCCCGGGTCGACGGCGACACCGCCACCCTTGGGATCACCTGGTTTGCGCAGGACTCGCTGGGAGAGGTCGTCTTCTTCGATCCGCCCGAGGTCGGCTCACAGGTCGCCAAGGACTCCTCCTACGCCGAGGTCGAGTCGGTGAAGGCGGTGTCGGAGGTCGTCGCCCCACTCTCGGGGGAGATCACCGAGGTCAACGCCGTCGCCGGGGATCAGCCGGAGAAGATCAACGAGGACCCCTACGGCGACGGCTGGCTGATCAAGATCAGGCTGACCGAACCCGCTGAGGCCGAGCAGCTTCTGAGTCAGGCCGATTACGTGGCGCTGCTCGACGGCTGAAAAGCTCCGCTCACCGCTTCTCTAAGCTCAGTTTCGTGACGCGCTACACCTCTGCCACGGATTCCGATCGAGCCGAGATGCTCGGTGCGGTCGGCATCGAAAGCACCGAGGAGCTATTCGAGCAGATCCCCGAGCCGCTGCGCCTGCGGCGCCCGCTGGCGCTGCCGCAGGGGATGGGTGAGGCCGAGGTCTTCGACCGCCTCTCCGCGCTCGCCGCCCGCAACGCCGACGCCGAGTCCGAGATCTGCTTCCTCGGCGCCGGTATGTACGACCACTACGTCCCGGCGATCGTCGACGCGATAACCGAGCGCTCCGAGTTCCTGACGCCCTACACGCCGTACCAACCGGAGATCTCCCAGGGGGGCCTGCAGGTGATGTTCGAGTTCCAGACGGCGATGTCGGAGCTGACCGCCCTCCCGGTCTCCAACGCCGGCCTCTACGAGGGTCCCTCGTCGGTCGCCTCCGCCGGGTACCTGGCGATGGCCGTCACCGGTCGCAGGCGCTTCGTCGTCTCCCGGGCCATCCATCCCCACAGCCGCGAGACCCTGAGGACCTACTCCGAGGGCTACGGGGCCGAGGTCGCCGAGGTCGGGATCAGCGATGGGCTCACCGACGCCGCCGAGCTTGCAGCCGCTGTCGACTCCGATACCGCCGCGGTGATCCTGCAGAACCCCAACTTCCTCGGCTCGGTCGAGGACATCGAGGCGCTCGGCGCCCACGCTCGCGAGCATGGGGCCCTGCTGGTCGTCGCGGTCGATCCGATCACCCTCGGGATCCTTCGCCCCCCCGGCGAGTGCGGTGCCGACATCGCCCTCGGCGAGGGCCAGCCGCTCGGCAACCGGCTCGACTTCGGCGGTCCGTCCTTCGGGTTCTTCTGCGCCACCGAGGAGCACCTTCGCCGTATGCCGGGCCGGATCGCCGGCGAGACCGACGACCTCAACGGCCGCCGCGGCTTCGTCCTCGCCCTGCAGACCCGCGAGCAGCACATCCGCCGCGAGAAGGCAACCCACAACATCTGCACCGCGCAGGCGTTGAACGCGCTCGGCGCGATGGTCCACCTCGCCTGGCTCGGCCGCGAGGGCTTTCGCGAGCTGGGTGAGCTCCTGGTCCAGCGCACCGCCTACGCCCGCGAGCGGCTGGCCGCCGTCGATGGGGTCGAGCTCCTTCACGATTCGCCCGTGGTGCGTGAGTTCGCGGTCCGCCTCGACGCGCCGGTTGGCGAGGTCCTCGACCACTGCGCCGGGCTCGGCATCGCCGCCGGCTACGCGCTCGGTGCCGAGTACCCGGAGTACGAGGAAGGACTGCTGGTCGCGATCACCGAGCGCCGGACGAAGGAGCAGATCGACACGCTGGCGGAGGCCCTGGGGAGCGCAAACGCAGCGGCGCAGAGCACCAGGGCGAAGACGGGCGTGGCCGGGTGAGCGCCGCCATTTCCTCCGAGACGCCGATGCAGCGTGATCGCGCGGTGACGATCTTCGAGAAGTCGAAGAAGGGTCGCCGCGCCGCGGTGACCCCCGAGGCCGGCGTGCCCGTGCGTCCGCTCGCCGAGCTGATCCCCTCGCACCTGCTTCGCGCCGAGCCGCCGCGGCTTCCGGAGATCTCCGAGCCGGAGATCGTCCGCCACTACAACCGCCTCTCACGGCGCAACTTCGACCTCGACAGCGGCCTCTACCCGCTCGGCTCGTGCACGATGAAGCACAACCCTCGCCTAAATGAGCGGGTCGCCGCGCTGCCCGGCCACGCCCGCCTGCACCCCGCGCAGGACCCTCGCCGTGCCCAGGGGGCGCTGGAGCTGATGTGGCTGCTTCAGGAGTCGCTCTCGGAGATCTGCGGCCTTCCCCACGTCAGTCTCCAGCCCTCGGCCGGGTCGCACGGGGAGCTCGCCGGGCTGCTCCTGACCCGCGCCTATCACGCCGATCACGGCGAGACGCGCACCAAGGTCCTCACCCCCGACACCGCCCACGGCACCAACCCGGCCTCGGTGACGATGGCCGGTTACGAGGCGGTCAAGGTCGCGACCAACGAGCGCGGCGGGGTCGAGATGGATGACCTGCGCGAGAAGATCACCGACGACGTCGCCTGCCTGATGCTGACCAATCCCAACACCCTCGGCCTCTTTGACGAGAACATCGCCGAGATCGGGGAGCTGATCCACGAGGTGGGGGGGACGCTCTATTACGACGGCGCCAACCTAAACGCCGTCATGGGCCACTCGCGCCCGGGGGACATGGGCTTCGACATCGTCCACCTCAACCTCCACAAGACCTTCTCCCAGCCGCACGGCGGCGGCGGGCCGGGGTCGGGGCCGATCGCCGTCTCCGAGCGGATCGAGCCCTATCTGCCACGGCCGCAGGTGGTCCGTCGCGAGTCGAGCAACGGGCGCAGGAGCCACCATTTCGAACTCGATCACGAGCGGCCGAAGTCGATCGGGCGCCTGCGCGGCTTCCAGGGCAACTTCGGCGTCTTCGTCCGCTCCTACGCCTACATCCTCAGCCTCGGCGCCGACGGTCTCGCCGAGGCCTCAGAGACCGCCGTGCTGAACGCCAACTACCTCAAGTCACGCCTCGCCGAGGGGCGGGCCGGGAAGCATCTGCCGGTCGCCTTCGACCGCCACTGCATGCACGAGTTCGTCCTCTCCGGGGCGCCGATGAAAAGGGACCTCGGGCTGAAGACGCTCGACCTCGCCAAGCGTCTGCTCGACTTCGGCTTCCACCCGCCGACCGTCTACTTCCCCCTCCTCGTCGACGAGGCGCTGATGATCGAGCCGACCGAGACCGAGACCAAGGAGTCACTCGACGCCTTCGTCAAGGCGGTCGAGGCAATCCTGGAGGAGGCCGAGTCCGAACCGGAGATCGCCCTTCAGGCTCCCTACTCGACTCCGGTCCGCCGCCTCGACGAGGTCAAGGCGACGCGCAAGCCGGTCGTGCGCCAGCCGCTCGGCTGAGTCCGTCCCCGGCAACTCGCGCGGCGATAGGGTGGCCGATATGGCCGAGCAGTCAGATCCGGACGCGGTTTCGGTCGCCGATGTCGAGCGCGCCCGCGAGGCGATAGCGGGCCTCATCACCCGCACCCCGATCCTGCGTGTCCCCGAGATCGACTCGCGCTGCGGCTGCGCGGTCGCGCTCAAGGCCGAGAGCCTGCAACAGAGCGGCTCCTTCAAGCTGCGCGGCGCCAGCAACAAGATGCTCTCCTCGGAGCGCGCCCGCTCACACGGAGTGGCGGCGGGGACTGCCGGCAACCACGGGCACGCGGTGGCGCTGGCGGCGCGGCGGCTGGGCGTCTCCTGTGACCTCTTCGTCCCGACCGACGCTCCGGTCTCGAAGACGTTTCCCGCCGAGAGGCTCGGGGCGAGGGTCCACACTCGCGAGGGAACCGTCGACGACTGCGTCGAGGCCGCGCGCGAGTTCGCCGAAGCCGAGGAGGTCGAACTGATCCACCCCTTCGACGACCCGGCCGTGATCGCCGGTCAGGGGACGATCGGGCTCGAGCTGCTCGAGGACGTCGATGACCTCGCCCGGGTGGTGATCCCGCTCGGGGGAGGCGGGCTCACAGGGGGGGTGGCTGCGGTGATCAAGGCGCGGCGCCCGCAGGTCGAGGTCGTCGGCGTGCAGGTCGAGGCGTGCGCCGCCTATCCGGGGTCGCTGGAGGCGGGGAAGCCGGTCGCAGCCCCCGCCGCGCAGACAGTCGCCGACGGGATCGCGGTCAAGCGCCCGGGGCGGTTCACGCTGCCCTTGATCCAGCGCCACGTCGACCGGGTCGTCGTCGTCGGCGAGGACGAGGTCGGTGACGCGATGGCGCTTCTGCTCGGCGAGGCGAAGCTGGTTGTGGAGGGCGCGGGCGCGGTCGGCATCTCCGCCCTGATCAGCGGACGCGAGGGCGCCGAGGTCGCCGGAACGACCGCCGTCGTGCTCTCGGGCGGCAACATCGACGAGGAATGGCTGGTCGCCGTCGCCAGGCGCGGGGAGGCCCAGCAGGGTCGCGGGCTGATCATCTTCACCACCGTCGCCGACAGGCCGGGCGCGCTCGCAGCGCTGCTCGAGACCGTGGCCCACACCGGCGCCAACGTCTCCGACGTGTTCCACATTCGTGAGGGCGTCAACCTTGGGATCGCCGAGACCGGGATCGAGCTGATCCTCGAGACCCGCGGCTCGGCTCACGGCAAGAAGATCGTCGCCGCCCTCAGCGAGGCCGGCTACACGATGCGCGACATCACCCACCCCGAATGAACTACCAATCCCAGATCCGCGACCGAAGGAGCGAGAGATGAGCAGCGAGAGATCCGTCGTCCAGACCGCCGACGCCCCCGAGGCGATCGGTCCCTACAGCCAGGCGATCCGCCACGGCGATCTGCTCGTCTGCTCGGGCCAGATCCCGCTCAACCCGGCCAGCGGGGAGGCGGTGGGGGAGACCCACGCGGAGCAGGCGACCCAGTGCCTGAAGAACCTGGAGGCGGTCTGCGCGGCGGCCGGGACGGGCCTCGATCGCGCCCTGCGGCTGACCGTCTACACCACCGACCTCGGCGAGTTCGGATCGATCAACGAGGCCTATGCGGCGTTCTTCGCCGACGAGCCCCCTGCACGCGCTGCGGTCGAGGTCTCGGCCCTGCCGAAGGGGTCGCTGGTCGAGATCGACGCTATCGTCGCCGTGTGAGGATGTCGCGCGCCGTCGCCCTCGGCCTGGTCTTTGCAGCCGCCTTCACCGCGACAGCCGGCGCCGCCGAGCCGCTCCCGCAGCAGAGCTCACCGGCCGACGGCGCCGTGGCTCGCAGGGACGCGCCTCTCACATTCACCGTCCAGGACCCGTCCGACCTCTTCTCACCCACGGTCACGGTGAGCTCCTCGCCCACGGTTGACGGGACCGGCGCCCTCAGCGGTCCAGTCCTCGACCTCTTCGACCTCTACGGCGGGCCGCCGGCATACGGGAACACCCGGATCTACGCCTCGGAGACGGGGTTTCTCTCGGTACTGGGCACCTACTACTGGCAGGCGTCGCGGATCGATTGCGACTACCCCGGATGCCTGGCGCTGAGTGCGGTGCGCTCGTTCACGATCGTTGCCGCGGGCGAGCACAGCGATCCGGTCCCGGTCGGCGCCGGCCATCAGGTCGATTCCGAGCACCTGAACAGCTTCCGGCTCAACACCGCCTCGATTCCCGACGGAGTCGACCCGGCGCGCTTCAAGGCGATCGCCGTTCGCAGTGCGGCCCGGTGGGGGATCGGGTTCGCCGGGACGACGTCCGCTGCCCCGCATGTCCGCGACGGGATCTCCTCCGTCGGCTTCAGCCCCGACATCGGCCTCGGCTACCTCGGTCTGACCTGGACCTACCAGGAGAACTTCTACCGTCCGGGAAAGCGGCGCTGTCACCGGCGCCACCACCGGCGCGTCTGCCATCGGGGGCCGAAGCAGCTCGCCGGCACGAGGGTCTCCGAGGAGGACATCGAGATCGACCCCTACCGGGAATGGCAGGCCGGTCCGCGCTATCCGAACACCGCGCAGTTCGATCTCGAGTCCCTCCTTCTCCACGAGCTCGGCCACTTCGCCGGCAACGACCATGCGCCGGAGTGCGCCGACAGCCCGATGACGCCGTCTCAGGCGCCGGAGGACTGGTGGCATGCCTCCGCTGACCGCTACGCGGGAGGCTGCGGCGCCTTCCCCTCGATGAGGCGGTCCCACTCGCGAGCAGCGGCCACGGACTTTCGCGTGGTCTCCGGGTAGCCGGGCGGGGCGAACCGCTCAGCCGGCCAGATCGGCGAAATCAGGGCGCCGGCAGGCCGGTCGGCGAAATCCGCTCAGCCGGCCAGGCCGGCGAAATCCGGCAACTCCTGCTCGAGCGCCAGCACCGGGGCGAAGAGATCACCGTGTCGCTCGACCCGCTCGAGAACTGCAGGCGCCTCGAAGACAAGTGAGTCTGGGTCGTCGCTCTCCGCGGCCGCCGTCACCTCGTCCCAGCTCACCGGCGTCGAAGCCGTCGGATTCTCACGCGCCCGCAGCGAGTAGACGGCGATCGTCGTCTTGCGCTGATGGTTCTGCGACCAGTCGACGAAGACCTTTCCCTTTCGCTCGACCTTCTTCATCGTCGAGACGACGTCGTCGGGCGTCTGCTTTTCGAGAAGCTGGGCGATCGCACGTGCGAATGGCTTCGTCTCGTCGTAGGTCACCTCCGTGTTCAGCGGCAGGTAAACCTGCATGCCCTTTGATCCTGACGTCTTCGGGAAGCACTCGAGCCCGAGGTGGCCGAACATCTCCCGCAGCCGCAGCGCCACCCTGCTGCACTCGACGATGTCGGCGGGGGGGCCGGGGTCGAGGTCGAAGGCGAGCACGGTCGGGCGCTCCGGCGCGTCGGCGAGCGAGAGCGAGGGGTGGAGCTCGAGTGAGGCGAGCTGCGCCATCCAGACGAGAGTCGGGAGGTCGTCGCAGACGCAGAAATCAATCTCGCCGGCCCTGGGGCCGGCGAGCACTGTGGCAGTCCGGACCCACGAGGGGCGGTGCTTCGGGCAGCGCTTCTCGAAGAAGGCGGCGTCGCTGCGGTCGACGCCCTCGGGGAATCGACGCAGCGTCAACGCCCGTCCGGCGAGGTGGGGGACGATCGCCGGGGCGACCTTGGCGTAGTAGTCGATCACCTCGCCCTTGGTGAACCCGGTCTCCGGGTAGAGGACCTTGTCGAGGTTGGTGAGCCTGAGCTCACGACCCTCGACCTCGACCGTTCGATCTGCCGCCAACTAGGAGCGCGACTTGGAGGAGCGCGGCCGGGAGGATCGCGGCTTGGCCGCGGTTTTGGCCTTCGCGGTGGTCTTGGCCTTCGCGCGGGTCTTGGCCTTCGCGCGGGGCTTGGCCGCGGGCTTGGCGAAGTCCGAACCGCGAGCAGCCGCGATGCTCTCCTCGAGCGCCGCCATCAGGTCGGGGGCCCTGGTCGCCTTCGGCTCCTCCGAGGCCGGGGTCACGACCTCCTTGCCCTCGGCCTTGCGCTCGATCAGCGAGAGAAGCTCCTCGCGGTACTCGTCGCGGTAGGCGCTCGGGTCGAACTTCGCCGCCAGCGAGTCGATCAGCTTCTCGGCCATCTCGACCTCCTTGCTCTGCACCCGCGGCTTCGACTGCGGAAGCACGTCCTCGAGGTCCTCCGGGGCGATGACCTCATCGGCGAAGCGCATCGTCGTCATCGTCAGCACCCCGTCGGCGGCGCGTATGGCTGCCAGGTGCTCGCGGTTTCGCAGGACGAAGCGGGCAATGGCGGCCTTGCCCGATGACTCCATCGCCTTCGCCAGCAGTGAGTAGGCCTTCTCGGCCCCTTCGGCCGGCCCGAGGTAGTAGGGGTTCTCGAAGTAGATCGGGTCGATCTCGCCGATCTCGACGAAGTCCTGGATCTCGATCGAGCGGCTCTTCTTCGGGTCGAGCGCCGAGAGCTCGGAGCGGGTCATGACGACATAGCGGTCGGGCGCGATCTCGTAACCCTTGACGATCTCGTCGTATGGGACCTCCTCCTCGGTCCCCTCGGCAACGCGGCGGTTCCGCACCCGGACCCCGTCGGAGGCGCGCAGGTCGTTGAAGCGGATCGTCTTCCGCGAAACCGCGGTATAGAGCTTCACGGGCACGTTGAGGAGCCCGAAGGAGATCGTTCCCGACCAGATTGCGCGTGCCATCCCCACAATTCTTCCAGCCCCACCCCTCCATGCCCCCACCTCCGGCCCACCGCCAGCAATCTTGCGCGCTCCCCGGGCCGAAACTTACGTTTCAGCCATATCTCAGCCATAACGTAAGTCTCGGCCTGTTCTGAGGAGTCTTCTTAGGTCGCGGAGGATCGCCTCCGGGTCGTCGCGGAGTTGCGCCCAGGTGATGCGGACGACGTGCCAGCCGGCGGCTTGGAGGGCACGGTCGCGCAATCGGTCACGCTCGAAGGCGATCGCCGTGTCGTGGAAGGCGCGGCTGTCGAGCTCGACCATCACCCGCGCCTCCCGCCAGACGAAGTCGCACTCGACCAAACGGGAGTTGACCTCGACCAGGACGCCGGTCTCCGGCTTCGGCAGGCCTCCACGGTGGATCAGGGCGAGGAACCGGCGCTCGAGCTCGCTGCGGACCGGTGCCATCCGGAAGTCCGGAATCGAGGCGCGGAGCCGAGCCACGCCGCGCCTCCCCCGGTTGATCCGCAAGTTCGCTTGCACCGACTCCCACGAAGTGAGTCCCAGAACCTCGACCTCGTTCACCGCTCGCTCCAGCAGGTGGGGCGCGACCGCTGCGATATCCACGAGGGTCCTCGGCACAGAGGTGACCGGGATCCCGTGTCTTGCTTCCACCTCCTCGCGTCGGAGCTGGCACTCGTGAGCGTGAATTCCTGTCTGCGATCGCGCCTGGTGCATTGCCGTCACCGCTACAGGCCCCCCTGCCCCCGGCAGCAATCCCCAGAGAGCCGCGGCCGAGCGGTGGCTGAGCACGGCATCAGCACCGAGGGCGAGCACGGCCGCCATCCAGGTGCCCTGCAGCGAGATCGCCGGGTGCCCGACGGCGTAAACCCCTCGATGGACCGGGTGAAGCTGTCCGGCTCCAACCCGATTGCGGACGGTGCCATCGCCGACTCCGATCTCCCGCAGCTGGCCCAGCGAGACCACCCCATGCTGCCGCGCGGCAGCCTCAGCCACCGCCATCCAAACCCCCCGTTTGCCCCGCTGCCGAACCTTACGTTTCGTCCCCATTTCAGAGTTAATGTCAGGTTCGGCCCCGGTTCTTCCCCCGGCTGGGAGGATTGGGGGGTGTTCGAGTTGCTCGACGTGAGCTTGGAGCGGGGTGGGGCGCTGGTGCTCGACTCGATCACCGCTGGGATCCCAGAGGGGACGACGGCGGTCGTCGGGCCCTCCGGGGCCGGGAAGTCGACCCTGCTGCGGCTGCTGAACCGCCTCGCCGACCCCGATTCGGGGGAGATCCTCTATCTCGATCGACCGCTGGTCTCCCGCGATCCGCTGGAACTGCGCAGACAGGTATCGCTCGTGCCGCAACTGCCCGCGCTCCTGGGCGGGACCGTCGAGTCGAATCTCGCCTTCGCGGCGGGGCTCGCGGGACGCGACCTCGACGCCGGGCGCTGCCTCACTCTCGCCGGCCTGGAGCCCACCTTCGCCGAACGCGACGTTGCCAGGCTCTCGGTCGGCGAGCAGCAGCGGGCGATGCTGGCGCGATCGCTGGCCCAGGAGCCACGCGTGCTGCTGCTCGACGAACCGACTTCGGCCCTGGACGAGGCCTCCCGCGACGCGATCGAGACGACGTTCGTCCACCTGCGCCGGGAGACGGGCATTTCGATCGTGCTCGTGACCCACGACCCGGCCCAGGCGCGGCGGCTCGGCGACTACGTGGTCCGGCTCGAGAGCGGCCGGGTCGTCCAGCGCGGGCCGGTCGAGGAGGTGCTGGCTTGAACGGCGTGCCCCCACTGGCGCCGTTGAGCGACCTGCTCCACCTCCCGCTCGCCCAGGGGAGCAGCTCGATCCAGCTCTCGATCGGCCAGGTCGCCGCATCGCTGGTCCTTGTCGCCCTTGCCGCGGCGATCTCCTTCTGGCGCCAGGCCGACCTCGAGCGCGACATCGGCATCGCCGTCGTTCGCTCTGCGATCCAGCTGACGGCGATCGGCTACGTGATCACGCTGATCTTCGACCAGGACTCGATCTTCCTCGTCATCGGGCTCTTGGCAGTGATGGTTCTGTTCGGCGCCTTCACCGCGCGCTCGCGGGCGAAGAGGGTGCCGGGGGCCTTCTGGCCGCTGCTGATCGCGCTGGCACTCGCCGGCGCCACGACGCTCGGCCTGGTCGTCGCCCTCGGCGTCTTCGACCCGACCCCCCGCTACCTGGTACCGGTGGGCGGGATGGTGATCGGCAACGCGATGACGGCATCGGCGGTGGCGCTGAACCGCCTCGGTGATGAAATGCACGACTCGCGCGCGAGGATCGAGGCGACCCTGGCGCTCGGGGCGACCTCCCGCGAGGCCGCGATGCCGATCGTTCGACGCTCTCTGCGCAGCGGCATGATCACCTTGGTCGACTCGACCAAGACGACCGGCCTGATCTTCTTTCCGGGGACGATGGTCGGGATGCTGCTCGCCGGCGCCGACCCCACCGACGCCGTCCGACTTCAGCTGATCCTCCTCTATGTCCTCCTCGGCAGCGTCTCGATCGCGGCGCTGGTCGCGACCGGGATGGCCTACCGCAACTTCTTCACACCGGCGCAGCAGCTGCGCGATCTCGAGGCGGCCGATCCGGGGGGTTGATCAAAACCGCGGTGTCAGGGCCCAGGGGCGGTTGATCAGAACCGCAGCGCCAGGACCCGGGGGCGGCTGATCGGAGCCGGGGTGTCAGGGCCTAGGGGCGGTTGAGCAGGATCGCGGTGTCGGGGTTGCCGTAGTCAGGGACGGCCAGGTCCGGCGCTCCGTCGCCGTTGAGATCCCCCGCGGCGACCGAGTAGGCCTCGGATACCGCGCTCAGCAGCCGCGGCATTCCGAATCCGCCCGAGGGCTTCTGGAAGCTGATCCCGACCCTGCCGTCGGTTTCGCTGACGTTGGCCACGTCGAGGCGCCCGTCGCCGTTGAAGTCGGCCGCCGCCGGCTCGTAGGCGCAGGAGTCGGGAACGCTCGGGTATGCGACCGGTGCGCGGAATGTGCCGTTGCCGCGGCCTCGGAGGAGAAAGATCCCGTTGGAGAAGGTGCAGTCCGACACCACGAGGTCGAGCTTGCGCCCCTTGTTGAAGCGTCCCTTGATGAACCCGTACGTCGCATCGGTCCCCGCGTCGCTGTGGATGGGCGAGCGAAGGGTGCCGTCGCCGCGCCCGCGCAGCAGGGCGACCTCGGACCCTGTGGCCCCTCCAACGCCGTAGTAGTCCAGTGCCGCGACGTCGAGTTTGCGATCGCCGTTGAAGTCGCCGAGCGAGACCGAGACCGGAGCAGTGCCTGCCCCGGTGGAGTATTCGCGCACCGGGCGGAACCCCCCCGCCTTGCCGAGCAGCACGCCCACCGAGTCGCTGCCGTCGTTGGCCGAGACGATGTCGGTGCGGCCGTCGCCGTTGAGATCGCCGGCGGCGATGAAGTAGACGTCGCTGCCCGGACCTCCGACCGGGAATGACCGCGGCGCCCGGAACCCGCCGGGCTTCGAGGTCAGCACCGAGACCGAGTCGGCGTCGTAGTTGGCGACCGCGAGATCGGTGCGGCCGTCATCGTTGAAGTCGGCCGTCGCAATCCCGAACGGATAGCTGCCGGCGGGGAACTGGCGAGCGGGCTTGAAGCCGCCCGGCTTGCCGTAGAGGACATTGACGATGTCGCTGTTCTCGCTGCCGACGGCGACGTCCCTCCGTCCATCCGCGTTGAAGTCCGCGATTGCCACCGGGAACAGCTTGCCGCCGACCATCGGGTAGTGGCGCGCCGGCTTGAACTGACCGAAGCCGAAGGCCGCCGTCGCGCCCAGCGCCAGCGCCAGGCAGGCGGCGACCGCCACCGAAATCGATCGACGGGGGAGGCGGGTGGAGGTGGGGAGCCTCATCGGGGCGTTTCTCCTTGGTTGGGTTTGCGGGGATGCAGACACACACTCTGCCAACCTGCTCGGCCGCCCGCAGTTGCTCCCTAGACTGGCTCGGGTGTCCCGCTCGCAGCGCCTGACACTCGTCGCGACGATTCTCGGCTCGACGGTCGTCTTCCTCGATGCGACGGTGGTCAATGTCGCCCTGCCGGCGATCAGCGACGACCTCGACGCCGGGCTGGCCGTGCAGCAGTGGGTGGTCGAGGCCTACCTGCTGGCGCTGGTCTCACTGATGCTGGTGGGCGGCTCGATGGGTGACCAGTTCGGACGTCGCCGCATGTTCGTCTCCGGGCTGGCTGGTTTCGGGGTCACCTCCGCTCTCTGCGCGATCGCCCCCAGCGCCGAGTTTCTGGTCGGTTCCCGGGCGCTTCAGGGGATCGCCGGGGCGCTTCTGGTCCCGGGCTCGCTGGCGATCGTCGCCGCCACCTTCGAGGGCGAGAGCCGGGGCAAGGCGGTCGGCACCTGGACCGCCTGGACGGGGATCGCGACCGTGCTCGGCCCCGCCGGCGGTGGGGCGCTGGTCTCGGCGCTGTCCTGGCGCTGGGTCTTCTGGGTCAACCTGCCGCTGATCGCGGTGACGATCGCGCTCACCCTGCGCTCGGTCCGCGAGAGCCGCGACCCCGACGCCCACCGCGGCATCGACTGGCTCGGCATCGTCCTCTCGGCCGTGGGGCTCGGTGGCCCCGTGTTCGCGCTGATCGAGCAGCCGGCGCACGGCTGGGGCAGCCCGATCGTCTGGATCCCGCTCGTCGGCGGGATCGCGAGCCTGGCGCTGTTCGTGCTCTGGGAGGCGCGGACGAAGCACCCGATGCTCGATCTCGGCCTCTTCCGCATCCGAAACTTCACCGTCGCCAACCTGACGACCCTGACGGCCTACTCAGGGCTGATCGGCGGGCTCTTCTTCCTCGGTCTCTACCTGCAGCAGGTCGTCGGCTACACACCGGTCGAGGCGGGCCTGGCGACGACACCGATCTCTCTCATCCTCTTCCTGCTCTCGCCGCGCTTCGGCCGGATCACGTCGGGGACCGGGCCTCGCCTGCCGATGACCGCCGGGCCGATCGTCGCCGGCTTCGGCCTGCTGCTGATGCTGCGGATCGACGCCGACGCCACCTATCTCACCGATGTCTTTCCGGCGGTTGTGGTCTTCGGCCTCGGCCTCTCGGCGATCGTCGCCCCGCTGACGGCCACCGTCCTCGATTCGGTTCCCGAGAGCCGGGCCGGAATCGCCTCCGGTGTCAACAACGGCATCTCCCGAGTCGCCGGACTGCTGGCGATCGCGATCCTCGGCGCGATCATCTCGGCCCAGTTCGGCTCCTCACTCGACAGCTCGCTCGGCACCACTGCGCTCAGTCCCCGGGCCGCGCGCACCGTCGAGGACGCCAAGGCAAAACCGCTGGCAGTGCCGAAGACCGCGGACCTGGCTGCGGCGCAGGCGGCGACGATCACCGCAGCCGCAGGCGATGCCTCGACGATGAGCTTCCACCTCGGAATCGGCATCGCCGGGCTGCTGATGATCTCGGGCGGGATCGTCGCCGGGGTCGGGATCCGCAATCCGCCTCGCCGCGCCGAGGCGTTCCCGACCCGCGGTGCAGCGACCGCGGGGGAGTGCGGGCACAGCGCCAATTGCGACTGCGACGCCGCCGCGCCGCCGCGCTCCGCCGAGCCCGCGACGCCGCTCGCCGACGCGCCCGAGCCCGAGCCCGCATAGTCTCTCGCGCCGTGAGGATCTTCTCGGGAATCCAGCCGACCGGCCGCAAGCACCTGGGCAACTACATCGGGGCGATCCGCCAGTACGTCGAGGGCCAGGGCCGCGGCGACCCGGCGATCTACTGCATCGTCGACCTGCACGCGATCACGGTCCCATACGACCCGACCGAGCTGCGCGAGCGCCTCCACGACACCACGGCCCTTCTGCTGGCCGCCGGCCTCGAGCCCGAGCGCTGCGTCCTCTTCCGCCAGTCCGACGTCCACGAGCACACCGAGCTCTGCTGGCTGCTGGCCTCGCTCACCGCCCACGGCGACCTCAACCGTATGCACCAGTTCAAGGAGAAGTCCTCAGCCCAGCGCGAGCTGGTCTCCGCCGGGCTCTTCTTCTACCCGGTCCTGCAGGCCGCCGATGTCCTCGCCTATCGCGCCGGGGAGGTCCCGGTCGGCGAGGACCAGCGCCAGCACGTCGAGCTGATGCGCGAGATCGCCCGCCGCTTCAACGAGCGCTACGGCGAGACCCTGGTCGTTCCCGACCACCGCATCCCCGAGGTGGGCGCCCGGATCATGGACCTGCAGGATCCGGGCCGCAAGATGTCGACGACCGGAGCGACCGAGGCCGGGACCGTCTACGTCCTCGACGAGCCCGACGCGATCCGCAAGAAGTTCGGAAGCGCGGTCACCGACTCCGGCCGCGAGATAGTCCGGGCCGAGGACAAGCCCGGGGTCACCAACCTGATCGAGATCCTCGCCTGCGCCCGCGAGCTCGACCCCGCGGCGATCGAGGAGGAGTTCGCCGGCGCCGGCTACGGGGACTTCAAGAAGGCGGTCGCCGAAGGCGTGGTCGAGTTCCTGGCCCCGGTGCGCGAGCGCTTCGAGGAGCTCCGGCCCGACGAAGCGAGTCTCGAGCGGGTGCTCGAGACGGGGGCCGAGAAGGCCCGTGCGATGGCCTCGGAGACGCTCGCCGAGGTCCGCTCGAGGATGGGGGTCGGAGCCACCTCGTAGCGGCGCATCGCCCCGGGGCTCGGGGCGCCGGCGCGGCTGCCGCGGTTCGCCCGAGCCGGCGTCTAGGCTTGGGGCGATGGTGGTTCGCGACCTCGACCTCGACCTCGACGTATTCGCGGGACCCTTCGACCTGCTGCTGGCGGTGCTGCTGCGCGAGGAGGTGAGCCTGCTCGAGGTCGAGCTGGGCGAGATCGTGGTCGCCTACATCGAGCACCTCGAGCGCGAGGGTGAGCTCGAGCTCGACGTCGCCACCGAGTTCCTGGTCCTGATCGCTTCGCTGCTGGAGCTGAAGTCGCGGATGCTGCTGCCGGACGCCGAGGCCGACCTCGACGAGCTCGGGCCCGAGGAGGCGGTCGAGGAGCTGGTCGCGCGGATGCTCGAGTACCGCCGATACCGTGACGCCGCGTCGATGCTCTCGGAGCGCTTCGAGGGCTCCCACCGCCACCTCTACCGCAGCGCACCGCTGCCGCCGGATCTGCGCCGCCTCTCGCTCGAGGCCGCCGTTGCCTCATACGATCCCGAGATCCTCTCCGCGGCCCTCGGCGACCTGCTCGAGCTGCCGCCGCAGATCGACACCAGCCATATCCGCCCGACGGTCTCGGTCGAGCGCCGACTGCGGGCGCTCCGCGACGCCCTGGCGCGGCACCCGAGCTTTGACTTCGATCAGGAGTTCGGCGGCGAGGACCGCCTGACCCAGGCGGTGACGCTCTTCGCCCTGCTCGAGCTCTACCGCAGGGGCGAGGTTGACTGGGTGCAGCGAAAGCCCTTCGGGGCAATCGAGATCAAAAAGCAGACGATGGAGGTCGGATGAGCGCTCTCGCGCGCAAGGTGGAGGCGCTGCTGTTCCTATCGGCGCAGCCGGTCACGCCGGGCGAACTGGTCGAGGCATGTGAGGCCGATGAGGCCGAGGTCGGGCGGGCGATCGATCAGCTTCGCGGCGACCTGGCCGAGGGCTCCAGGGGCATCGTCCTGCGCGAGGTAGCGGGCGGCTTCTCGCTGGCGTCGGCTCCCGAGGCCGAGGAGGCGGCGCGACGGCTGCTGGCGAAGCCGCGGACGCCGCCGCTGACCCAGGCGCAGGCCGAGACGCTGGCGATCATCGCCTACCTGCAGCCTGTCTCGCGCCCGGAGATCGCCCGCATCCGCGGGGTCGCCTCGGAGTCGGCCGTGCAGACCCTGGGCGAGCGCGGGCTGATCGAGGAGTCGGGGCGCTCGCGCTTCGGGGCGACGATCTACCGGACCACGGCGCTGTTCGAGAAGCTCTTCGGTCTCTCCGGACTCGACGCGCTCCCCGACCCCTCGAAGTTCGACCCCACCCCCGAGGACGAGCGGGACCTGCGCGAGCGCCTGCTGCGCGCGGGAGAGCAGCGCTCGGCGCCCTGAGTCCGGGACGAATCCGGCGGTGAGGCTCGCCAAGTACCTCGCCCACGGAGGCGTCGCCTCGCGGCGGGCCTCGGAGCGGATCATCGCCAACGGCCGCGTGACCGTCGCCGGGCGTGTCGTCACCGACCCCGCCCGCGACGTCGGCGACGACGATGACGTCCGCGTCGACGGAAGCCCGGTCAGCGCCGAGGCGCACGAGGTCTGGGCGATCAACAAGCCGGCCGGGGTGATCTCGACCGCTCGCGAGCCCGGCTCGCGCCCCGCCGTGGTCGAGCTGGTGGCGAGCAGAGCGAGGCTCTACCCGGTCGGCCGCCTCGACGCGGACTCGACCGGCCTGCTCCTGCTGACCAACGACGGCGAGCTGGCCAACCGGCTCACCCACCCCCGCTACGGGGTCGCCAAGACCTACGTCGCCCGCCTGCGGCGCCCGCCCTCCGAGCGCGACCTCGGCCGGCTCGAGAGCGGGGTGGCCCTCGATGACGGCCCGACCGCGCCCGCCCGGGTGCGGCGCCTGGGCGAGAGCGATGTCGAGCTGACCCTGCGCGAGGGCCGCAACCGTCAGGTGAGGCGGATGTTCGAGGCGATCGGCAACGAGGTGGTGGAGCTGCGGCGGGTGCGGCTGGGAAGCGTCGAGCTCGGCGGGCTCGGCGAGGGGCAGAGCCGCCGGCTCGGATCGGACGAGGTCGCCCGGCTCTGGGAAGATGCCGGGCCGTGAGCGATCAGCGACTCTTCGCCGTGCGCGGCGCCGTTCAGGTCTCCGAGAACGAGGCCGCGGCGATACGCGGCGCGACCGGGGATCTGATGCGGCAGCTGATCGAGCGAAACGGCCTCTCCGCCGCATCGATGGTCAGCTGCCTGTTCACGACCACCGACGATCTCGACGCCGAGTTCCCCGCGGTCGCCGCCCGCGAGATCGGCCTCGACGCGGTGCCGCTGCTGTGCACCAGGGAGATCGACGTCCCCGGCTCGATGCCTCGGGTCGTGCGGGTCATGGTCCACTACTACGCGGCCGGCGATCACACCCCCGCTCACACCTACCTCGGCGCCGCCCAGGAGCTGCGCTCGGACCTGCGCGCGGCACAATAGGCGCCGTGAGCGGCCGATGAGCGTCAACTTCGCAGAGAGGCTGGCCCGGATTCCCGGCTATCAGGCCGGGGTCCCAGCCGGCCAGGCGCCCGAGCAGGTCGCCGCCGGTGAGGTCGCCCAGCTCGCGTCGAACGAGTCCCCGTTCCCGCCGCACCCGAAGGTGATCGAGGCGATCGAGCGCGCCGCCCCGGCGATGAACCGCTACCCGGACCCCGATGCCACACTGCTGCGACGGCGGATCGCGGAGCGCTACGAGGTCGAGCCGGGCAACGTCTGCGTCGGGAACGGCTCCTGCGAGATCCTCCTCGCCGCCGCCGAGGCCCTCTGCGAGCCGGGGGCGGAGATCGTCTACGCCTGGCCCGCCTTCTCGATGTACCCCTATCTGCCGGCTCTCTCCGGCGCCCGTGAGATCCGTGTCCCGCTCGCCGAGGGCTACGTCCACGATCTCGAGGCGATGCTGACCGAGGTCAGTGCCGCGACCCAGCTCCTGCTCGTGTGCAACCCGAACAACCCCACCGGGACCTACATCGGCGCCGAGCGGATCGCCGCCTTCTGCGAGCGGGTGCCCGACCACGTCACCGTCATCCTCGACGAGGCCTACATCGAGTACCAGCAGACCGACGACCCCGACTCCACCGTCGACCTGCTGCCGGACTTCCCCAACCTGGTCGTGCTGCGGACCTTCAGCAAGTGCTACGGCCTCGCCGGGCTGCGGGTCGGCTACGGCCTCGGCTCGGCCCGGTTCCGAAACGCGGTCGACGCGGTGCGCCAGCCGTTCAGCGTCAACGCGATCGCCCAGGCAGCCGCCGCCGAGGCGATCCTCCACTCCGACGACGTCGCCAACCGTGTCGAGCAGACGATCGTCGAGCGCGTGCGGGTCGAGGAGCGCCTCGCCGAGCTCGGCCTGCAGACGTCCGAGACCGAGGCCAACTTCTCCTGGGTGGCGCTCGGCGAGGCAGACGAGGCCGCCGTCGTCGCCGGTCTCGCCGAGCGTGGCGTCCACGTCCGGCCGGGGACGCCGCTGGGCGACCCAGGCCATATCCGCGTCAACTACGGGACCGGCTCCGAGAACGAGCGCTTTCTTGCCGCGCTGGGCGAAGCGCTCGACTAATCGGGGTCCACCTGCTAACAATCGTGGAAGCGTGAACCGCAGCGGCACAACTCCGAGCACCACCGGCGCCACCTGCGCCGCGCTCGAGCCTGCCCGCTTCTCGTATTTCTGGCGATTTAGCTAGGCGTCCGGCCTCGCGGCCTGAAACGGCCGCAACAGCTTCTCAATCTGCCGGGCGCCATCCGCCGTTCCAACGCATTCGATGCGTGCCGGCGGCCAGAAAGTACGATCTTCCACGCATGCAGAGAGGTGACGACAAGATGATGATCGGGGTGACACAGGAGGCGCGCGACCGGGTTCGCGACCTTCGCATCGAAAAGGTGGTCGAGCTCGCTCCGCCGATGGCGCTGCTCGAGGAGCTGCCGCTGGGCGAGCGGCGCGAGCAGACGGTGGTCGAGGGGCGCGCGGCGGTGACCGAGGTGCTGGACGGGATCGACGACCGTCTGCTGGTCATCGTCGGCCCCTGCAGCGTCCATGACGTGGACGCCGCGCTCGACTACGCCGACCGGCTGGGCCGGATCGCGAAGGAGCTCGACGAGGACCTGCTGGTGGCGATGCGCGTCTATTTCGAGAAGCCGCGGACGACCACCGGGTGGAAGGGCCTGATCAACGATCCGCACCTCGACGGCTCCGGCGACGTCAACGCCGGCCTCCGGATCGCTCGGACGCTGATGCTAGAAGTGCTCGACCTCGGGCTCGGCATCGGCTGCGAGTTCCTCGATCCGATCACCCCCCAGTACATCTCCGACGCCGTCGCCTGGGGGGCGATCGGCGCGCGGACGACGGAGAGCCAGATCCACCGCCAGCTCGGGTCGGGCCTCTCGATGCCCGTCGGGTTCAAGAACCGAACCGACGGCGATGTCCAGGTCGCGGTCGACGCGGTCCGTGCGGCCTGCGCTCCGCATGTGTTCGCCGGGATCGACGACGCCGGCGTTCCGGCAATCCTGCACACGAGGGGCAATCCGGATTGCCACATCATCCTTCGCGGCGGCAAGGCCGGGCCCAACTACGGTGCGGCCGAGGTCGAGCAGGCGCTGGTGCGTCTGCGCGGTGCGGGCCTACCCGAGCGCCTGGTTATCGACGCCTCCCACGGCAACAGCAACAAGGATCCCGAGCTCCAGGCCAGAGCCGCCGCCGAGATCGGCGCCCAGGTGGCCGCGGGCAGCGAGGCGATCGTCGGGGTGATGCTCGAGTCGTTCATCGTCGCCGGGCGCCAGGACCTGGCCGCCGGTGCCGAGCTCGCCTACGGCCAGTCGATCACCGACGCGTGCATGGGCTGGTCCGAGACGGTCGAGGTCCTGCGCGGGCTGGCGCGCGACGTCGCCGCCCGTCGCGGCCGATGAGGGCTGCGCTCCTCGGCGTCGGCCTGATCGGGGGGTCGATCGGGCTGGCGACCCGCAGCCGCCTCGGAGCCGAGGTTGTCGGCTTCGACTCCGATCCGGCGACCCTGGATGCGGCGCTTCGCGCGGGGGCGATCGACAGCGTCGCCGCGAGCGTGGCGGAGGCGAGCCGGGGCGCCGAGATCATCTTCTGCGCCGGCCCTGTCGGCGCCCTGCCGGAGCTCGCCGCAGCCGCGCTCGAGGCCTCATCGGACGAGACGATCGTCACCGACGTCGGCTCGACCAAGCGCGAGATCGTCGCCGCGCTGGGCGACGACGAGCGCTTCATCGGCGGTCATCCACTCGCAGGCGCCGAGACCGCGGGCGTTGAGAACGCCCGTGAGGAGCTGTTCGAGGGGGCCCGCTGGTATCTGACGCCGACCCCGAGTTCGGGCGGCGTCCTCTACGACCGCCTGCAGAGGACGATCGCCGGGCTCGGCGCCAGGCCCGAGGCGATCGACGCCGAGGCTCACGACAGGATGATGGCGACCGTCAGCCACCTCCCGCACGTCGTCGCCAACGTCGTCATCGGTGAGGCGGCGGCCGAGCTGGGGGGCGACTCGAATCGGCTTCCGGAGGTCGGCCCGAGCCTGCGCGACGCGACCCGTGTCGCCGGCGCCAACCCGGCGATCTGGAGCGACATCTTCACCAGCAACCGCGAGTCGGTCGCCGATGCGGTCGACTCTGTCGTCACTCGCCTGCAGCAGGCCTCGCGCCTGATCCGTAAGGGCGACCGCGAGCAGCTGGCCGGCTGGCAGAGGGAGGCGGCGCAGGCACGGCGCGGGATCCTCGAAGCCGAGAGCGCCGGAGGCCCGGTCCACGAGCTGAGGCTGGTCGTCCGCAACCGGCCCGGGGTCGTCGCGGCGCTCGCCCTGGCCCTCGGCGAGGCCGGCATCAACATCGAGGACATGGCGCTCTACCCCGCCCAGGATATGACCACCGGAGCGATCTCGCTCTGGGTTGCCGGTGCTGAGGAGGCCGAGCGCGCCGCGGCCCTTGTCAGGGGGATGGGGCACACGGTGTCGGTCGTCGAGGCCGGCGATTAGCGGCGCCCGTTTCAGCCCCTCGGGGCCGCTGCGGGGATCGCTGCGCCCGCCGCCGGACAAGTCGATCTCCCACCGCGCGGCGCTGATCGCCGCGATGGGCGACGGCGAGACCCGGATCGAGGGCTACCTCGATGCCGCTGACACCCGCTCGTCGCTGGAGGCCGTGCGCGCGCTGGGCGCAGGGGTCGGGGTCAGCCCAGGTGTCCCCGTCCCGCCCCGCTTCGCAATCGAGGGCGTCGGGCTCAGGGGCGCCTCGCCGGGGGCCGCGATCGACGTCGGCAACGCCGGGACCCTGCTGCGACTGCTGCCGGGATGGTTGGCGGGGCAGGGCGCCGGGGAGTGGACGATCGACGGGGACGCCTCGATTCGCCGTCGTCCGGTCGACAGAATCGCCGAGCCGCTGCGGGCGATGGGGGCGCTGATCGAGTGCCGCGAGGGGCGCTTCTCGCCGCTCCGGATCGAGGGCGCCTCGCTCAGCGGGCTCGAGTACCGGCTGCCCGTGGCGAGCGCCCAGATCAAGTCATGCCTGCTGTTCGCCGGGCTTCTCGCCGAGGGAGAGACCCGTGTCGCCGAACCCGCCCGGACCCGCGACCACTCCGAGCGCATGCTCGCGGCGGCGGGGGCGGAGGTCGGGCGCGAGGGCGATGTGGTCACAGTGCGCCACGCCGAACGGCTCGAGCCGGGGCAGATCGTCGTCCCCGGCGATATCTCCTCGGCAGCCTTCTTCATCGTCGCCGCCTCGCTCGTCGCGGGCAGCGACATCCGGCTCGAGGGGGTCGGTCTCAACCCGACCCGGACGGGCCTGCTCTCGGTCCTCGGCCGGATGGGAGCCGACGTTGAGATCGAGGAGGGGGGATCGCGCGGGGGAGAGCCGGCCGGCGCCCTCAGAGTCCGGGCCGCCTCGCTGCGCGGCACGAGGGTCGGCGGCGACGAGATCCCGCTGGCGATCGACGAGCTGCCGCTGGTGGCGCTCGCCGGCTGCTTCGCCGAGGGCGAGACGGTGATCGCCGACGCCGCGGAGCTGCGGCGCAAGGAATCCGACAGGATCGCCACCGTCGCCGAGGCGCTGACGGCGCTCGGGGGCACGGCCGAGGCGACACCCGACGGAATCGTCGTGACGGGCAGCGGGGAGCTGCGCGGAGGCACGGTCTCCTCCCACGGAGACCACAGGATCGCGATGCTCGGCGCGGTCGCCGGCCTCGCCTCCCGCGACGGCGCCGAGGTCGAGGGGATGGAGGCGGCCGCGGTCAGCTACCCCGGCTTCGAGTCCGACCTCGCCTCGCTCCACTGAACGCCTGGCGGACGGTTCGGTGTGTGATCAGGGTGCGCGGAGAATTGGGATCGATCATCCAGCCCTGAGTCACTCGCTCAGGCGAGTGACTCAGAGGCCGCGGCCCTCGACCTCGAGGCCGAGCTCGACCCGGCCGGCGAGCTCATAGGTCGGGGGCGCGACCATCAGGTGCTGGGCGGCGACGTGAGTGTCACGGAAGCGGCGCTGCAAGGTCGAGGTCTCATATATCGAGCTTGCGCCGGCGTGGCTGAAGACCTCATCAGTCGCTCGCACCGCCGCATTTGCGGCGTGGGTCGCGGCGATCCGCAGTGCGGCACGGCGCGGCGTTCCGATCTCGCCCTGCGCGGTCGCCTCCGACCAGGCCGCCGCTGCTTCGGAGAGAAGCAGCGCCCGCGCGGCCCGCACCTCGCCACGGCTGCGTGCGACTGCGGCCTGGACGACCTCGCGCTCGGCGAGTCGCCGCCGACTCCCGGTCGGCACCTTCGCCGAGGCCAGCACGACGAACTCGTCGATGGCGGCGCCGGCGATGCCGACCGCGACCGCGGCGATCCCCAGCGCCAGCGTCGCCAGCATCGGGACGGCATAGAGGGCCCCATCCTCGAAGGGGGCGGCGGCGGTGTCCGCGGCCCGCGAGGCCGGCACGACCAACTCCTCGACGGCGAAGTCGTGGCTGCCGGTCCCGCGCAGCCCGGCCACCCGCCAGGTATCGATCACCTCGACCTCGGAGCGGCGCATCAGCACCAGCCGGGGGCGGTCGGAACCCTCGATCAGGCATCCCCCGAGCACCCAATCGGCGTTGAGCACGTTCGAGCCGAAGGGCCAGCGACCGCTCAGGCGGAGCTCGTCGCCGCGGCGCTCGGCGCGCCCGCGTGGCGCGAAGACGCCGACGATTACGGTCTCGGGGCCGGCGAAGACCTCGTGTGCGGCATCCGGCTCGAGATGGGCGAGCGAGAGCCCGGCGGTCGCGGCGACCATCGCGCACCAGGCCGCCGAGCCGTCGGCCGCCCCGAGGATCTCGAGCGCCTCGATCATCTCCACGAGCCCGACCTCTTCGCCGCCAAGCGATCTCGGGACGAGCATCCGGTAGAGGCCCGCGTCGCGGATCGCCGCCGACGTCGCCTCCGGGAGGCGGCGCTGGCGCTCGGCGTCGTCGGCAAGCCGCGCGGCCACAGCGGCCGCCGCGGCGCTCGCCTCGAGAAGCTCCGTCACGGGCGCGGGGTGCTCACGGGTGCGGGGCGATCAGTCGGGGCTCTCGCTCGGATGCCCGACACCGGGCCAGGGCGAGAGCAGCAACAGCAGGCGGGAATCCTCCAGGGCGCTGACCTCGTGGCGCTCGTTGGGGTCGAAGACGGCCAGCAGGCCCGGGCCCCCGGAGGCGCTGCCCCCGGCCGAGTCGCTGACCTCGACCCGACCCGAGACGACCAGGAGCCAGGCTCGCTCGTGGACCTGGTGCTCGCCCATCCTCTCGCCGACCGGCAGCTCGATCACGATCGCGCGACCCTCGTCGCCGGACTCGATCACCTCCGGCTGGTGCGGCTTCACGTCGAGGTCTCCGAGATCCCAGCTCTGCATCTGCTCCTCCGTGGTCGGGTGGCACTCAAAGATATCCCTGCCGGGCCATCTCTACGCTCCTCTCCATGGTGATCGCAATAGACGGCCCCGCCGGCGCCGGCAAGTCCTCAGTCGCAAAGGAGGCCGCCGCAGCCCTGGGGATCACGTATCTCGACTCGGGAGCGATGTATCGCTGCGTCGCCCTGGAGGCGCTCGATCAGGGCGTCGACCTCGATGACCCGGATGCCGTCGGCGAGATCGCCGAGTCGCTCGAGATCGGGTTTGGCGACGGGATCGTGCGGGTCGCCGGGCGCGATCCGGGTGAGACCGATCGCGCGATCCGCGATCCGGCGGTCTCCGCCGCAGCCTCGAGGGTCTCGGTCCACCGCCGGGTCCGAGAGGCGATGGTCGCTCGCCAGCGGGCGCTGATCGCGGCGGGCGACTACGTCGCCGAGGGTCGCGACATTGGGACCGTGGTCAGCCCGGAGGCGCCGCTGAAGGTGTTCCTGACCGCCTCGGAGCCCGAGCGGGCCCGTCGCAGGGCCGCGCAGAGCGGCGAGGATCCCGGCGCCGTGCTCCTCTCCCAGCGCGATCGCGATCGCCGTGACAGCGAGCGCGAGCACGGGGCCCTGCGCGTCGCCGCCGACGCGGTCGAGATCGACACGACCGGCCTCAGCCTCGATCAGGTCGTCGCGCGCGTGGTTGACCTGGCGGGCGAGAGGGGCCTGTTGTGAGCGGCACGGGCGCCGTTCCCTCGGTCGCTGTGGTCGGCTTTCCGAACGTCGGCAAGAGCGCCCTCGTCAACCGCCTCGCGGGCGGGCGCGAGGCTGTCACCCACGCCGAGCCGGGGGTGACGCGGGACCGAAAGCGGCTGCGCTGCGAGTGGAACGGCGCATCCTTTGACCTGATCGACACCGGCGGCATCGATCTCGCCGACGAGGCGGAGCTTGCGAGGGATGTGCAGCGCCAGGCGAGGGAGGCGATCACCGAGGCCGACGTGGTCCTGATGGTGGTCGACGCGCGAGCGGGGCTGCGGGCGGGGGACTCCGAGCTGGCGGCGACCCTGCGCGGGGCGGACGTGCCGGTCCTCGTCGCATCGAACAAGGTCGATCGCCCGGAGGAGTCCTACCTCGCGGCGGAGTTCCACGGCCTTGGCCTCGGGGAGCCGATGCCGGTGTCGGCGACCCACGGCATCGGCACCGGCGACCTCCTCGACCGGGTCGTCGAGGGCCTCGGCGGCGCCGGCACCCGGATCGATGACGACGGGATTCCGCGGATCGCGATCATCGGCCGGCCGAACGTCGGCAAGTCATCTCTGCTCAACGCCCTGCTCGGGGCCGATCGGGTGATCGTCTCCGAGAAGGCGGGCACCACTCGCGACTCGATCGACACCGACGTCAGCTACGAGGGCCGCGACGCGGTGCTGGTCGACACGGCCGGCCTCAGGCGGCGCTCGAAGGTCGCCGGGACGGTTGACTACTACGCGCAGCTTCGCTCCGAGCATGCAGTCGAGCGCGCCGACGTCGCGATCGTCGTCTGCGACGCCTCCGAGGGGGTGACGGCGGAGGACCTGCGGGTCGGCGAGCTGGCGATGAAGTCGAATTGCGCGACGCTGCTGCTGCTGAACAAGTGGGACATCACCCGCACCGATATCGACGACGCCAGGGCCCGGGTCGAGCGCAAGCTGCGCCTGCGGCCCGAGGTCGTCACCTGCTCGGCGCTGAGCGGTCGCAACGTCAGTGGCCTGCTCGGCCGCGCGCTCGAGCTCGCCGACCGCGCCAAGACTCGGATCCCGACCCCCGAGCTGAACCGCTTCGTCGCCGACGTCACCGCGAAGACCCCGCCGCCGTCGAAGCGCGGGCGCCGCCTTCGCCTCTATTACGCGGCCCAGATCGGAGAGGCCCCGACGCGGATCGCGATCCAGGTCAACGACCGGCGGCTGATCTCGCGCGACTGGGCCTTCCACCTCGAGAACCGCCTGCGCGAGGCCTACTCCCTCGACGGGGTACCGATAGTGATCGATTTCGTCCCGCACAGCGGCCGCAACCGCTCCTGAGTGTGGACGGCTACTCTTCGTCGACCTCGGAAGGCGGATGTTCGGCCAAGCCGGGCTCTAACTCAGAAACCAAGGAGAAACTTCCAGATGCCTGAGAAAAACCAGCTCGCCGAGGGTGAGCACCTGTTCACCTCGGAGTCCGTCACCGAGGGCCACCCGGACAAGATCTGCGACCAGATCTCCGATGGCGTTCTCGACGCGGTCATGCGCGAGGATCCCGAGGGCCGGGTCGCCTGCGAGACGCTGGTCAACACCGGCATGGCCGTCGTCTCCGGCGAGATCTCGACCAGGGCGCATCTCAACATCCCGGAGATCGTGCGCGAGACGGTCCGCGGGATCGGCTACGACCACGGCGGGCTCGGCTACGACTGCAACCACATCTCGGTGCTCGTCTCGATCGATGAGCAGTCCCCCGACATAGCCCAGGGGGTCGATCACGCCTACGAGACCCGGGTCGATCCCTCCGACGAGGACGAGCTCGATGTCGCCGGCGCCGGCGACCAGGGGATGATGTTCGGCTACGCCACCAACGAGACCGAGGCGCTGATGCCGATGCCGATCCAGATCGCGCACCGGCTCGCCGAGCAGCTGACCGCGGTCCGCAAGGACGGCACGCTGCCCTATCTGCGACCCGACGGCAAGACCCAGGTCACGGTCCGCTACGCGGACGGCGTCCCGGTCGGGATCGAGAAGCTGCTGATCTCGACCCAGCACGATCCCGACGTCGATTCGGAGGCAAGGATCAAGCCCGACCTCTGGGAGCACGTGGTCACACCGGTGCTCAGCGCCTACCCGGGTGTCTTTGACGAGACAGCCCTGCACGACGAGTTCCTCGTCAACCCGACCGGCAAGTTCGTCATCGGCGGCCCCGTCGGCGACGCCGGCCTCACCGGCCGAAAGATCATCGTCGACACCTACGGCGGCGCCGCCCGCCACGGCGGCGGCGCCTTCTCGGGCAAGGATCCCTCGAAGGTCGACCGCTCGGCCGCGTACGCGGTCCGCCACGTCGCCAAGAACGTCGTCGCAGCCGGCCTCGCCGATCGCTGCGAGGTCCAGGTCGCCTATGCAATCGGGGTTGCGCACCCGGTCTCGCTGATGGTCGACACGTTTGGCACCGGCCGCCTCGCCGATGCCGAGATATCGAGGATCGTCAGCAGCGAGTTCGACCTGCGGCCGGGCGCATTCCGCCGCTACCTCGACCTCCATCGCCCGATCTTCCAGAAGACCGCCGCCTACGGGCATTTCGGCCGCGAGGACCCCGACTTCACCTGGGAGCGGACCGACCGGGTCGAGGCGCTGCGCAGGGCCGCCGAGGCCGGGGCGCCCGCTTGAAGGGCCCGGCGCTCGCCAGCGCCGCCTCCCTCACAACCATCTAGCGCCGCTTCCTTTCGAGAATCCTGAAGCTCCGGCCCACCGGCGAGAGGTCGGTGTTGCCGCCGCTGTCGGTCGCCTTGACGGAGAAGTAGTGGCGGCCGGCCTTCAGCCGGCGGTAGGTGCGGGGCGAGCGGCAGAGCCTCCAGGGCTTCTGGTCCAGTCTGCACTGGAAGGCCGAGCCGGGCTCGCGCGAGGTGAAGACGAACCTGGCTCTGCGTTTGCGGGTCGGGCCCTTTGGTCCTGCGGTGATGGTCGTCTGCGGCGGGGTGACATCGGTGTAGCCGACCGCGTCGGCGAGCTCGGAGGTATCGCCGGCCGCATCAGACTGGGTCGCCGTCAGCAGCTTTCCGGCGGGGACCGGGGCATCGCAGCCGGGTGAGGGGCAGGTGAGCTCCCAGTCGCCGGTGGGGGAGGCGGTGGCGATGCCGACGAGGCCGTCTACTCGCCCCGGGACCGCCCCGAAGGCGACGCCGGCACTGAGGTAGACCCTGACCGTCGCGCCGGCGCCGGCGGTTCCGGAGATCGACTCGGTGGTGCCGCCGGTGTCGACGATCGGCGCGGCGATGGCAGCGTTGGCCGCGGTGGGCCCGACGCCGGCGCCCGAGATCGGAGAGAGATCGATGAAGATGCCGCCGTTGGCTCGGCCGGTATTCCCCGCGAGCAGGTTGCCGTCATTGCCGTCGCCGCTGATCTCGATCGCGGTGCCGGTGCTGTTGGAGATCTCGTTGCCCTCCCGCGGCAGGTCCCCGCCGACGCGGTTTCCCAGCGCGGAGTCGCCTCCGGTCGCGACCCTGATCCCGCTGGCGTTGCCGTAGCCGCCTGCGCCGTTTGCGTCGGTGCCGATCAGGTTGCCCTTGACCTCCGTGCGGTCGGCGCCGGCGATGAGGATGCCGGCGACGGTGGCGTTGGCGATCGTGTTCCCGTCCCCGGACGCGGCGCCGCCGACGGTGACGTCATCGGCGGTGACGAGGATCCCCACCTGGGCCGCGGGGAGATCCTCACCGCCGCCGCCGATCCCGAGCACGTTGCCGGTGAGCACGGCGCCGGGGCCCGACGCCTGAAGCGCGGCGGCTGCGGCTGCGGCTGCCGAGATCCGGTTGCGGGTGAAGACCGCAGGTTCGCCCATGTTCGAGCGGAGCACGGCGGCCGGCGACGGCGAAGGCGTCGCGATGCCGCCGACGAGTGGCGCCCCCGAGTCGGTTCCGGCGAGGCCGAAGCTGTTTCCCCGAACGAGGAGGTTGGCCGCGCCGGTTCCCTCCGAGACACCCGCTGCGCCCCCGTAGAAGTGGTTGCGATCACCGGGGAGCGGGCCGCCCACGGTCACCTCGGCCGCGTCGCCGACCTCGACTCCGGCCCCGCTGTTGGGGAGCGCCCTGGTCCCGTCTGCGGCGATCCCGATCAGGTTGCCCTTGACCTGGGTCCTCCCGGCGGGGGACTCGCCGCCGCCGTCTCCCCCGAGGTCGATCCCGTCGGCGTCCGCGGCGGCGATCAGGTTGCAGCCCTCGTCGCAGGCGGCGCTCGACTGGGCGCTGCCGCCGATGCTGGCGCCGATCACGTTTCCGGTCGGCGCCCCCGCGGCCGCGACGCCGACGATCTCAACGTTGTCGCCACCGGGGCCCCCGAACCCGTTCGCGGCCGCGGTGACGCCGTCGGGGAGAACGCCGAAGTAGCTGCCCTCGACGGAGTTGTTGTCTCCGCTGGGGATCCGCAGTCCGGTGTCGGAGCTGTTCGAGATCACGTTTCGGTCCGCCGCCTCGGTGCCGCCGATCGCGGCCGTGTCGCCCTCGAGCGAGATCCCGACCGTGTTCGAGACGGCCGGCCCCGCGGCCGCACTGAGGTCCACTCCGAGCCATGTGTTGGAGAGGTCGAGCGCGTCCGCCTTCCAGTCAAGAGCCGTGCCCGCGTCGTATATCGCCAGGCCGCGGACACCGATCCCGTTGGCCTCGCCGGTGAGGCCGGCAAGGCCGTTGGCGTCGATTCCGGCGCACGGGCGCGGCGAGCTGGCGCTGCCGCAGTTGCCGGCGTCGATGTGGACCGGGGAGGTGATCTGGGGCAGGGCGACGCCGAGCGAGATCAGATCCCCCACCTGGCCATTGAAGGGGGTCCCGTCGAAGGCGATCGAGTCGAGGCCGGGCGCCGAGTTCGACTCCTCGAGCGCCGCCCGCAGCGAGCACTGCAGCCCGCTGGCCGGGGCCGTGTCGCAGAGCCCGTCGAGCGAGGTGTCGGCGAAATCAGAGGTCTGGTTGACGGTGAAGGTCGCCGCCCCGGCGGCCGCCGGCGCAAGCGCCGCGGCCGCGCTCAGCGCGCAGATCGCGATTATCGTCCGGATGGCTCTCATCGTCGGGGCGTGGGGGCGCGTCCTCGAAAAGCCCGAACGCCCAACCCACGCTGGGGCCTTGCGGAGCGGCCGGTCCCCCACCGTGGTCAGGAGGACTGCTGGGGCGGAGGTGGCTGCTGCCGGGCTACGGGCGCTGCCTCGCCAAGCCCCTGGGCGCCGGCCGCGCCGGCACCGGTCGCCTGGTCGACCTTGTGGACCACCTCTTCGGGGTTGGCGACCCCTGCGAAGATGAACATGTAGTCGTCGCTTCCGGCGGTGTCGAAGTCGACGTCGCCGATCTGCATCAGGCGCTGGTAGACGGACTGGACGAAGTTGACGTTCTGGACCCGCTCCAGCCGCGTCTCCTGGATCTCACGGGAGATGATTCCCCGCTTGATGTTGAGCCTGCGGTCGGTGATCGAGTAGGTCGTCGCGACCCTTTTCATGAACCCGACCAGGAGGACGACCACGAGGATCACAAATACAACTCCGAAGACGGTTGTGGCGCCACCGTCGATGAGCTTGGCGATCACGCCCGCGACAATCGCGATCAGCAATCCCTTCAGATAGAAGCCGAGTATCGCCCTCCACGAGGGGTGGCCTTCGAAGATGACCCGCTCTCCCGGGTGCAGATTGATCGACATGGGCGCCAGCATAATCGCTCCCCCGACGGCAGGTGCCCCCTCCGCCGAGCCCTCGCCTAACTTGGACGGGTGACGATCGCCAGGGTCGAGCCGCTGACGACTGCCCGTGCGCTGCGGGGCCCCTTCGACTACCGCCTGCCGGCACGGATGGACGGGGTCGGGGTCGGCACGGTCCTGCGGGTGCCCTTCGGACCGCGCCGGATCCTCGGTGTGGTCGTCGAGATGGCGGAGAGCTCCGAGCTCGCCCCCGAGCGCCTGGCGGAGCCGCTGGAGGCGCTCGAGTCCGGCGCCACGGCGGAGCTCGTCGGCCTCGGACTGTGGGTCGCCGCCGAGTACTGCTCGACCCCCTCGCGGGGGCTGCAGCTGGTCCTTCCCCCCGGAACCGGGACCGCCGGCGCCGCGGTCAGGGCGCGGACCGAGCTGCGGGCGTCGATCACCGCCGCCGGCGAGGCCGCCGAGGCGGCCGGCGAGCGGCTCGGCCCGCGCCAGTCGGCCGTGCTCGAGGAGCTTCGAGGAGGGGAGCGCAGCGGGTCTGAGCTCTCAGAGCGGGCCGGAGCCGATCGCGCGACCCTGCGGCGCCTCGAGCGCAGGGGCCTGGTCCAGACCTCGACCGTGCGTGTGAGGCGGCGTCCCGACCACGTCAGCGTCGGGGGGTCGCGCGGCCCGGTCGAGCTGACCGAGGACCAGCTCGGCGCGGTCGCCGGGATCGAGGCGGCGCTCGACGGGGTGGCGGGAACGGAGCGGGAGCTGCTGCTCTACGGGGTCACCGGCTCGGGCAAGACCGAGGTCTATCTCGCCGCGGTGGAGGCCGCGCTCGAGCGCGGCAGGGGGGCGATCGTCCTCGTTCCCGAGATCGGCCTGACGCCGCAGGCGGTCGCCCGCTTCGGCGAGCGGCTCGGCGACCGGATCGCGGTCCTGCACTCGGCGATGGCCGCGGGCGAGCGCTATGACGAGTGGCAGCGGCTGCGCAACGGCGAGGCCCAGGTCTGCGTCGGCCCGCGCTCGGCCGTCTTTGCACCGGTGCGCGATCTCGGCCTGATCGTCATCGACGAGGAGCACGATCCCTCCTACAAGCAGGAGGGAGATCCCTGCTACGACGCGCGGGTCGTCGCCTCGAAGAGGACGGCGGACCGCGGGGCCGTGCTCGTGGCCGGTAGCGCCACACCGCGGCCCGAGAGCTGGAGTGCGCTGCCACGACTCGAGCTGCCGCGGCGGGTGGACGGCCGTGGGCTTCCACCTGTCGAGGTGGTCGACATGCGAACCGCGGACGCTCGCGGCGGCCCGCTGCACATTCGGACCCTCGACGCGCTCGAGGAGGTGCGCTCGGGCGCAAGCAAGGCGATTGTCCTCATCAACCGCCGCGGTTTCGCGCCCTGGCTCACCTGCCGCTCCTGCGGGCGTCACTGGGACTGCCCGAACTGCGACGTCTCGCTGATCACCCATCGCCGCAGCGCCACCCTGGTCTGCCATCACTGCGCGCACAGCGAGCCGCTGCCCGGCGTCTGCCCGGACTGCGCCTCGGTCAGTCTCTCCCGCGCCGGCGCGGGCACCGAGCGGATCGAGGAGCTTCTGCACCAGCGCCTGCGCCCGATGCCGATCCTGCGCCTGGACTCCGACAGCGCCGGGGAGCGCGGCGCCCACGCGCGCATCCTCGCCGAGTTCGAGCGCGCGCCCTCGGCGGTCCTCGTCGGTACTCAGATGGTGGCCAAGGGCCACGACTTCCCCGACGTCACCCTCAGCGTCGTCCTCGACGCCGATGCAACCCTGCGCTTCCCCGACTTCCGCGCCGAGGAGCGGACCTTCGCCCTCGTCGCCCAGCTCGCCGGGCGAAGCGGCCGTGGCGAGGCCGGAGGGGAGGTGATGGTGCAGACGCTGGCGCCCGATGCCCCGAGCATCTCTCACGCTTCTCGCCACGACACGGTCGGCTTCCTCGCCGGCGAGCTCGAGCGCCGCCGGGCCCTTCGCTATCCGCCCTACTCGCACCTGGTCAGGATCGGGCTCTCCTGCGAGGCGACCGAGCCGCTCGACCTCGCGTCGGGGCGGCTGCGAGATGCGCTGGAGCCGGCCGTGCCCGAGACGACCGAGCTGCTGGGGCCGGCGCCGATGTTTCGTGTCCGCAACCGCCATCGGCGACGGCTGCTGCTGAAGGCGGAGGACCGCAGGGCGACCGTGGAGGCGGTTCGCGGCGTGGTCGAGGCGATGGCCGCGGCGCGTGAGTTGCGCGATGTCGCCATCGGCGTCGACGTCGATCCGCAGTGACGGTGGCGGCCCCGCCGATTCCAACTTCTAAACTCGCGCTGCACGGATGAGCGAAGACGCCGAGAAGGAGACCACTTCACGACCGGACGAGGAGATCCTCGCCCGTCGCGACGCGGCGCTCGCGCAGGTGATCCAGTACGGAGACCCGATCCTGCGAAGCCGTGCCTCGGAGGTCAGGGACTTCGGCGACGCCCTGCACTCCGAGGTCGAGAGGATGGTTGCGATCATGCGCGACGGCCTCGGCGTCGGCCTGGCCGCGACCCAGGTTGGGATTCTGCGCAGGCTGCTCGTCTTCCAGGCAGGGCCAGACGCGGGGCCGGCGGCTGTCGTCAACCCCGAGGTCGAGTGGCTCTCCGAAGACATCGTCGAGGCCGAGGAGGGCTGCCTCAGCATCCCCCGGGTGAGCGTCGATGTGGAGAGGCCTCTCTTCGCGCGAGTCGTCGGCGTCGATATCGAGGGAAGCCCGATCACCCTCGAGGCATCCGGACTCGAGGCGAGGGTGCTCCAGCACGAGATGGACCATCTCGACGGTGTGCTCATCCTCGACCGCACAACCCGCGAGCAGCGCAAGGGTGCCCTGCGGGCGCTGCGCGAGGGAGGCGCCTACAGGCCGGGCGAGGCCGAGGAGGCCGAGGACGGCGAGTCCGCGGACGGGGCGGTTGCGGCGCGATCCGAGGCCGCGACCGAGGCGTGAGCCGGACCGTCTTCCTCGGCACCTCGGACTTCGCGGCGACGGTCCTGCGAGGACTCGCTTCCTCACCACAGCGGCCGCTGCTCGCGGTCACGCCTCCCCCGCGGCGGCGGGGACGCGGCCGCAGGCAGAGCGCGGTCCCGGCCGCGCTTGCCGCCGCGGAGCTCGGGATCGAGGTGCTCGAGACGGCCGACGTCAACGAGCCCGGGCCGGTCGAGGCTATCGGCGCCGCCCGGCCCGATGTGGTCTGCGTCTGCGCCTTCGGCCAGCTGATCCGCGAGCCCCTTCTCTCCGAGCATCTGATGCTCAACCTTCATCCCTCGCTGCTGCCCCGCTGGCGGGGTGCCGCCCCGATCGAGCGCGCGATCATGGCCGGCGACGAGGTCACCGGGAACTGCGTGATCAGGCTGGTCGAAGAGCTCGACGCGGGTCCGGTCGGGCTGTGCGAGGAGATGGAGATAGCCGAGGCCGAGAACTACGGCCATCTTGCAGCGCGACTCGCCGAGTCCGGGGCCCGATTGCTGACGCGCGCCCTCGACCTCGCGCAGCGCGGGGGAATCGAGTTCACCGAGCAGCCGGCGGAAGGGATCACCTACGCCGAGAAGGTCGACTCATCCGAGCGACTCATCGATCCCTCGCGCCCGGCGGCCGAGCTTGCGCGGCAGGTGCGGGCGCTGACACCCCACATCGGAGCTCACCTCGAGGCCGCCGCGGACGGTGAGAGCCTCGGTGTTCGCAGCGCCCGCGCCGAGTCCGGTGACCTCGGGGCCGGGGTGATCGAGGCTGCAGACGACGCCCTCCTGCTCGGCTGCGCGGAGGGAGTTCTTCGGATCGAGGAGGTGCAGGCGCCGGGTTCGCGGCCGATGGAGGTGGCGGCCTACCTTCGCGGCCGCCTGCCGCCCGATCGCGCCCGGATCCCGTGAGCACCGCGACCGCGGCTCGCGAGGTCGCCTACGCAGTCATCCGCGCCACCTTCGAGGACGGCGCCTACACCGACTCGACCTTCCGCGAGGCGGCCGATGGCGCCGGCCTCGAGGGTCGCGAGCGGGCCCAGGCCCAGCGCCTCGCCTACGGCGCGGTGCAGCGACGCGGAACCAGCGACACTCTCATCCGCCGCCTCGCCGAGCGCTCGCCGCGGCTTCTCGACCCACCGGTCCTGGCGGCGCTGCGGCTCGGTCTCTACGAGCTGCTCTTCGCCGCAGGCAGCGCCGACCACGCCAGCGTCAACGAGGCGGTCGAGCTTGCCCGCGGGGCGGGCGCGCCGCACGCGACCGGCCTGGTCAACGCCGTGATGCGACGCGCGATCCGGGAGCGGGCCGGGCTGCTGGCAATCCTCGAGCACGACGCAGACCCGACCGAAGCGGCGATGGCTCACTCGGTCCCGAGGTGGCTGGCGGAGATGTGGTGGCGGCAGCTGGGCTCCGACGCCGCCCGCTCCCTCCTGCGCGCCTGCAACGAGCCGGCCGAGCGCGCGCTTCGCCTCAACACCCTTCGCGGCTCGCCGCAGGCGCTAGCCGAGCGACTCCGCGGTGGCGGCGCGGCCGTCGGCCGCGCCGATGCGCCATGGCCGCTGGCGCCGCCGGAGTCGGTCGTGCTCGAGGGCAGCCTCGCGCCGGTGCTGCCCTTCGTCGCCGACGGCGTCGCCGTCCCTCAGTCGCGGGCCTCGGCGGCCGTGGTCGAGGTGCTCGACCCGCGGCCGGGCGAGGCCGTTTTCGACCTCTGCGCCGGACCGGGGATAAAGACCGGCCAGATCGCGGCCCGGATGGAGGACCGCGGCGAGGTGATCTCGGTCGAGCGCGACCCCGCGAAGGCCGAGGAGGTCGGCGCGCAGGCGCAGCGCCTCGGCCTGCGCAGCGTCACCGTGCTCGAGGCCGACGCCGCCGACGCGGGCCTGGGGCGCGACTTCGACCGGGTGCTGGTCGACGCCCCCTGCTCCGATCTCGGCACACTCGCCTCCCGCCCCGACGTGCGCTGGCGCAAGTCGCCGCAGGGAATCGCGAAGCTGGCCCAGGCCCAGGACCGGATCCTGCGCCGGGCGGCGGTGGCGGTGCGCCCCGGTGGCGTGCTCGTCTACGCGACCTGCACGATCTCGCGCGATGAGAACGAGGAGAGGGTTGCGGCGCTGCTCGACGCCGGTCAGCGGGGCGAGGTTCCGCACCTTGTACCGGAGGACCTCGGTGCCCTCTCACCGGCGCTGCGCTCCGCGGTCGATCCGCGCTGCCTTCAGACCCGGCCAGACCGCGACCGCACGACGGGATTCTTCATCGCCCGCCTGAGGCGCGATGATTAGGGAGATGGATGGTCACGCCGACAACCCCGCGAGCGCCGATGACGCCAAGGAGACTCCTCTGCGGCGCCCGGCCTGTCCCGGCTGCGGAGAGCCCTGGCTGCGCCCGACACAGCTCCCGGGCCGCTTTCGCTGCGTGTACTGTCTGCGCCGCTACGAGCTCGTTTCGCAGTGCCCCAACTGCGGCGAGCACCAGACGATCGCCCGCATGAGCAGCACCGAGGACATGATCTGCCAGCACTGCCGACACTCGATGCTGAAGCCGGTCTGATGAGCGCCCGCGAGATCTACGGGGGCAGGCGGGTCGCTCCCTCGATCCTCTCGGCTGATTTCTCCCGCCTCGGCGCCCAGGTGGCCGAGGTGATGGAGGCAGGCGCCCGGGTGATCCACGTCGATGTCATGGACGGGCATTTCGTCCCGCCGATCACGATCGGCCCGCTGGTTGCCTCGGCGATCGCCGACCAGGTCCATGACGCCGGCGGGGTGGTCGACGTTCACCTGATGATCGAGCGTCCCGACGAGCAGATCGCCGAGTTCGCCCGGGCGGGCGCCGACTCGATCAGCTTCCACGTCGAAGCGACGCCCCACACGAATCGCACCCTGAACGCGATCCGCGAGCTCGGTTGCCTTGCGGGGATCGCGCTCAACCCCGGCACGGCGCCGGAGGCCGTGGCCGAGCTCGCCGGAGTCGCCGACCTCGTCCTCTGCATGACCGTCAACCCGGGCTGGGGCGGCCAGCCCTTCATCGAGTCCTCACCGGAGAAGGTTCGCCGGCTCGGGGGGCTGATCGGCGACGCAGTGATCGAGGTCGACGGAGGGGTGGATTCCGAGACCGCAGGCTCCGTCGCCGAAGCCGGCGCGTCGCTCCTTGTCGCCGGCTCGGCGGTCTTCCGTGCCGACGACCCGGCTGCCGCCTATGCCGAGATCGCGGCAGCCGCCGGCGCCGGGTAGCGGTCGCCGCGTTGCCGCATCAGCGCGACCTCCCCGGCTTCTCGCTTCGCCTCAGGACCCTCCGCGAGATCCGCGATCACCCCGGCCTCGGAGGTGCCCGCGCGGCGCTGCGGCGCCAGCTCGTGCAGTTCCTGCACCGCCTGGTTGTGCTCGGCCTGGCGATAGCGGCCCTGCTCGCGGTCGGCACGCTCGGCTTCGTCATCACCGAGGGGACCTCGGTCGGGTACGGCTTCATCTGGACCCTCGACACCGTCGCCACGGTGGGGTCGATACCCGAGCCCACCGACACCGGGGGCCAGCTCGTCAAGGTGGCGCTGATCATCTTCGGCGTGGGTACTCTCTTCTATGCCCTGGTGACCGTCACCGAGTTCTTCGTCGCCGGCCATCTCAGCGGGCTCCTGGATGAGAGACGGACCGTGAACAAGATCGACTCGCTCGATAATCACGTGTTGATCTGCGGCTTCGGCCGGGTCGGCCGCCAGGTCGCGCGTGACCTGGTCGTCGCCGGACGTGACTTCGTCGTCATCGACTCGAACCCCCAGAGCAGGGAGCGCGTCGAGGATCTCGGGGCGCCGTTCGTCGAGGGGCAGCCGTCGGACGACGAGGTTCTGCGGATGGCCGGTGTCGATCGCGCCGAGGGCATCCTCGCCTGCGTCGACTCCGATGCCGAGAACATCTTCATCACCCTGACCGTGCGCGAGCTGCGGCCCGAGGTCACGATCGTCGCCCGGGCCAGCGTCTCGGACTCCGAGCAGAAGCTGCGGCGCGCCGGCGCCGACCGGGTCGTCTCCCCCTACAAGTCGAGTGGCTCCGAGATGGCGCGCCTGGCACTGCACCCGCAGGTCTCCGGGGTGGTCGACGTCGCTCCGGAATACCGGATGGAGGAGGTCGCGGTCGCGGCCGGCTGTGAGGCCGCGGGCCAGACACTCGAACAGGTCCGCGGGTCCTCGATGATCGTCGCGCTGCGGCGCCCGGACGGCACCGTTCGGCCCGAGCCGGCCCCGGATTCCGTGCTGCGGGTCGGGGATGTTGTGGTCGCGATGGGGGAGACCAGGGCGCTGGAGGGCCTGGAGGCGATGCTCGCCCCAGCCTCCGCAACTGCCTGAGTCGGGTCAGACGCCTTCCCGGACCGCCGCCGGCTGCGCCCCGAGTTCCTCCGTCGAGCCCCCGTCAGGCACGTCCTCGGCCCGGACGTGGGGGTTGCGGAAGATGAAGACGAGGAGGCCGAGCAGGAGGGCCGCGGTGAGGGCGAAGCCGACCTCCACCCGTCGCGCGGTGTCGGCGATCAGCGGAACCAGGCACCAGGCCACGAAGAAGATCGCGCAGCCGATCCAACGGGCGGAGGCCCGGCGGACCTGGCCCTGGGCGAGGCAGGCCTGGTTGATCGTCACCGCCGAGAGATAGAGGCCCATGCCGGCGGTGACCAGCAGCAGGCCGATCCGCTCGTAGGTGAACTTGTTCGAGAACGCGAGCTGCATCAGCTGTGGCCCGGCGATCAGCACGACGAGTGCGACGAGCGCGGTGAACGCCGCGATCGCCTTCAGCACAAGCCGGATCGATCCATGAAACTCGCTCTCACTGTCCTCGTCGGTGCTGGTGTGAAGGCTGGTGAGGTGGGGGAGGATGCTGGTCGAGACGGCCTGGAAGAGCTGCAGCGGCGCCCTCGCGATCATCAGCACATTGAAGATGAACCCTGCGGCGGCGGCGCCCTCGAGGCCGCGGACCATCAGCGGGCCGGCGTTGAGGAAGGCCTGCTCGCTGAACATGATCAGCAGCACCGCCGCGGCGAAGCCCGAGCCGTGTGCGAGGCTGAACTCGGGCGCGGCCTCCGGGCCGCCGCCGGGACCCTCGGCGGCATCGATGTCGACCGCCGGCATGACATCCCCTCCCGGCAGGGAGGGTTCGGTGTTCTTTGTGGCCTGCCTTGCGAAGGCGAGTGGGACCACGAGGAGGCTGAGGCTGGGGGCGGCGACTATGCCGATCGCCACCGCGTCCTGGCCGCTGGCCAGGCCTACGGCGACGAGGACGGCAAAGATCGTCCGGAAGCAGGACTCCGAGAGGATCAGCGCGGTGAAGAGGCCGAAACGACGGTGTCCCGCGAGATAGCCCCGGGCGAAGTAGCTGGCGGCGTAGAAGAGGACCGCCGAGAAGAAGATCCAGTAGAGGGTCTCGTTGCCCTCGAGCAGGTTGTTCTGCAGCCGGCCGCGGAAAGCCAGGGCCAGGACCGCGAAGGACAGCGCCAGGCCGAGCTGAATCTTCGCCGCGACCCGCACCGGTTCGCCGATCGGCTCGCCCTGGACGAGGCGCTCGGAGATGTGGCGGGAGAGGAGCTGGTCGATCGGCCGGTACAGGGTCGAGACGGTGATGAAGACCGCCGACCAGAGCACGGTGATCTGCCCGTAGTCGGGCTTGGAGAGAACGTGCGAGGCGATGACGAAATAGAGGTAGGTGATGACACCCGTCAGCCCGACCCCGATCGAGAGGAAGCCGGCCGTCTTGCCGTAGTCGACCGCTCCCGCCGTCTCGGTCGCGCCGTCCTCCGGGGCGGGCTCGGCCGCCTTCCCGGCCCCTGTCTCGGCTTCGACCAAGGCGCCTAGGCGCCGATCCGCTCGGTCGGGCTCGGCTCGCGGACAGGCGGCGCGGCCCCCGTCGTCGCGGGTGCCCCGGTCTCGGTGCCCTCGCCATCGTCGTAGTGGGACGGCGGGACGCCGAGCGCGAGCTCGACACGGCGAACGCGCTCGAACACGCGCTGGGTCATCACCCGCTGTCCGGCGAGCAGGTCGCCGATCACGCCGAGCGCGAAGAGCTGCACCGCGGCGATGAAGAGGACGGCGCCGAGGATCAGCGACTGGACGTGGCCGGACCCATCGCCCCTGAAGACCCAGTCGACCAGGAACGGTGTCCAGGCCGCGAGCGCGAGCAGGGCGACGACGATTCCGGAGGTGGCGAACACTCGCAGCGGCTCGTAGCGGGTGTAGATGCGGGCGATCGCGAGGCCGTTTCGGCGGACGTAGCTCCCGGTCGAGTCGAACAGCCGCGACTCGCGAGTCTTGGGGTTGGTGCCGACCTCGACCTGGTCGACGGCGACCAGCATCTTGCCGGCCTGGATCAGGCTCTCGAGGGTGTAGGTGAAGTTGTCGACCACGAGAAGCTGGAGCGCCGCCTCGCGGTTGTAGGCGCGAAAGCCCGAGGTCGCGTCGGAGATCTCTGTCCCGGAGAACCTCCGCACGACCCAGCTGCCCAGGCGCTGCAGCGCTTTCTTGACCCCCGAGAAGTGCTCGATTTCGGCGACCCGGCGGTCGCCGACGACCATGTCCGCGTCGCCGGCGAGGATCGGCGCGACCAGCTTCGGGATGTCGGCACCGCGGTACTGGTTGTCGGCGTCGGTGTTGACGATCAGGTCGGCGCCGAGCTTGAGTGAGGCGTCGAGCCCGGCCTGGAAGGCGGCCGCGAGGCCCTTGTTGTTGGTCAGGCGGACGACGTGCTCGACACCGTTGCGGCGCGCCGTCTCGACCGTGCGGTCAGTCGATCCGTCGTCGATCACAAGCAGCTCGACATCGACGTCGTGGCCGGGGATCGCCCGGGGCAGGTCGGCGATCGTCGCCGGCAGCGTCGCTTCCTCGTTGAGGCAGGGAATCTGGATGATCAGCTTCACCGAGCGATCAAGCGTAGCCGCGCCCGTCCACCCCCGCGGTCCACGCCTTGCGCCCGGCACGGCCCTCGCGATCGCCGAAACCGGCATTCCCTCCTGAAAACAGACCGGATGATGCGTCTTGCTCGGGGAGGGTGGCTAGAATCACTGTTGACTGACCAGTCAATCAACGGCTAGGACACGGCTCATCGACGCACCGGCCAGGCACACCGACCAGGATTCTCGCCACCTCCGGCGGGCGCTGGAGTTGGCCGAGGGCGGCCGCGGGGCGGTCAGCCCGAACCCGATGGTCGGGGCGGTGATCGTCGACGCCGGCGGCGAGGTGATCGGCGAGGGATACCACGCCGAGCTGGGGGGCCCCCACGCCGAGCGCGCCGCGCTGCGCGACTGTGCCGATCGCGGTAACGATCCGCGCGGCGCGACGATTTACGTCTCGCTGGAGCCCTGCGCCCACCAGGGCCGGCAGCCGCCCTGTACCGGCGCGATCCTCGAGGCGGGGATCGCTCGGGTCGTGGTCGCCTCCGACGACCCCTCGGAGAAGGCCGCCGGTCGCGGTCCCGGGATCCTTCGCGACGGGGGGGTCGAGGTCGAGAGCGCCCAAGGGTCGGCCGCCACCGAGGCGCGGCTCCTCAACCAGCCCTTCCGCAAGCACGCGCGCAGCGGCCGCCCGCTGGTCACCCTGAAGACGGCGATCTCGCTCGATGGCCGGGTTGCGACCGCAACCGGGGAGCCGCTCTGGATGACCGGCGAGTCAAGCCGCGAGCGCGTTCATCTCTGGCGGGCCGAGTCCGACGCCGTCGCGGTCGGGATCGGCACCGCGCTCGCCGACGATCCTCTGCTGACCGCGCGCGGGGTCGATGCCCGGCGCCAGCCGACCCGGGTCGTCTTCGACTCCTCCGCCCGCCTGCCGCTCGGCTCGCGGCTGGTGCAGACGGTGGACGAGGCGCCGCTGATCACGATCGTCTCGCCCGAGGCCGACCGCCGGGCGGTGGACGCGCTGCGCGAGGCGGGCGCCGAGGTCATCCTCGCTTCGGGCCGCGACTCCTCCGATCGCATCCACTCGGCGCTCGACGATCTCGGCCGCCGCGGCATGACCAGCCTCTTCCTCGAGGGCGGGCCGCGGCTCGCGGCCGCCTTTGCGGCAGCCGGAGAGGTCGACGAGACCCGCCTTTTCGTCGCCCCGGTATTGCTCGGGGGTGCCGGCGAGGCCCCCGAGGCGCGGGGGCGGATCTCCGAGACCGCTTACGGCGAGGCCTCGAGCGTGGAGATGGTCGGCGAGGATGTCCTGATCCGGGCACGACTGAGGGAGTGGTAGCGGTGTTCACCGGCCTGATCCAGGATCTGGGAACAATCGAGTCGGCCGACCGCCGACCCGATGGAGCCAGGCTGCGGATAGCCACCTCGCTCGCGCCGGAGATCGTCGCGGGGGACTCGGTCGCCGTCAACGGCGTCTGCCTGACCGCGGTCGTGGTTGACGGTGGCGCCTTCGAGGCCGAGGCGATGAACCAGACTCTCTCGCTCACATCGCTCGGCCCACTCGGCCCGGGCGCGCGCGTCAACCTCGAACCGGCGATGCGCGCCTCCGACAGGCTCGGCGGGCACATCGTGCAGGGGCACGTCGACGGTACAGGCGAGGTCCTCTCGATCACCGAGGACGGCTTCTCCCGGCGCCTGCGGGTGGGGGCCGAGCCGTCGCTCAGCCGCTATCTGGTCGAGCGCGGGTCGGTCACCCTCGACGGCGTCAGCCTCACCGTCTCCGACCTGGGCGAGGACTTCTTCGAGGTCTCACTGATCCCCGAGACGCTCGAGCGTACCAACCTTGGCGAGGCGACCCCGGGGCGCAGAATCAACGTCGAGTGCGACGTGCTGGCCAAGTACGTCGAGCGGCTGGTGTCACCATTCAGAGACGACCGAGAGGGAAAGGGCGATGGCGGAAGCGACTGAAGCGGAAAGCGGAAAGCAAAAAGCGCGGCGCGAGGGCGCCTTCTCCTCAGTAGAGGAGGCGATCGAGGAGATCCGGCGCGGCCGGATGATTGTCGTCTGCGACGGCGAGGACCGCGAGAACGAGGGCGACCTGGTGATGGCGGCGCAGTTTGCGACCCCCGAGTCGGTCAACTTCATGGCGAAGGAGGCCCGTGGGCTGATCTGCCTCGCCCTCACCCCCGAGCGCTGTGATCGCCTCGGTCTGCGGCTGATGACCGCCAAGAACGAAGCACCGCTGGAGACCGCCTTCACGGTCACGATCGAGGCGGCTTCCGGGGTGACGACCGGGATCAGCGCCCATGATCGCGCCCACACGATCCAGGTCGCGGTCGATCCCGAGTCCGGCCCCGCGGACATCGTCGTCCCGGGCCACCTCTTCCCGCTGAAGGCCAAGGAGGGGGGAGTCCTCGAGCGCACCGGCCATACCGAGGCCAGCGTCGACCTCGCCCGCCACGCGGGACTGATCCCGGCGGGGCTGATCTGCGAGGTGATGAACGACGACGGGACCATGGCCCGGGTCCCCGACCTGATCCCCTACTGCGAGCGCCACGGCCTGAAGATGGTCACGGTCGCCGACCTGATCGCCTACCGGAGGCGGACCGAGAAGCTGGTCGAGCGGGTCGTCGCGACCCGCCTCCCGACCGTATTCGGCGACTTCAGGGCGATCGGCTACCGCTCGCTCGTTGACGACAAGCACCACGTGGCGATGGTCAAGGGCGACGTCGACGGCGCCGACGACGTCCTCGTCCGCGTCCACAGCGAATGCCTGACCGGCGATGTGTTCCACAGCCTCCGTTGCGACTGCGGAGAGCAGCTCGAGGCGGCGCTGACGATGATCGAGCGCGAGGGCAGCGGCGTCCTGCTCTACCTCTCGCAGGAGGGTCGCGGGATCGGACTGCTCAACAAGCTGCGCGCCTACAAGCTGCAGGAGGAGGGTGTCGATACGGTCGAGGCCAACCTGCGACTCGGCCTCCCCGCGGACCTGCGCGACTATGGGATCGGCGCCCAGATCCTCGGCGATCTCGGGTTGACCAGCATCAGGATCCTCACCAACAACCCGAAGAAGATCGTCGGGCTCGAGGGCTACGGCCTCTCCGTCACCGAGCAGGTTCCAATCGAGGCGGCGCCCAACACCCATAACGAGGCCTACCTGCGCGCCAAGCGCGACAAGATGGGCCACTCCCTCCACCACCAGGGCCTGGCGTTCGACGAGGAGATGATCCACGACGAGCGCAACCGCAGCGACGACGGCGCCGGCGAGAGCAAGCACGAGGACGGGGAGGACGAGGACTCTGATGGCTGAGTCGCCCCCCTTTCACGAGACCTTCTCCGAGGACGAGCGCGAGACCCTGGCGACCCTCGAGTTCGCCGTCGTCGCCGGGCGCTTTTACTCCGACATCGCCGACCGCCTCTGCAACGGTGCCGCCGAGGGGTTCGCCCTCGCCGGCGTCAGCGAGGCTTCGGTGCACGAGTTCGGCGTCCCGGGTGCCTTCGAGCTGCCCTTCGCCGCGAAGCTCTGCGCCGAGAGCGGGCGCTTTGCCGGGGTCGTCTGCCTCGGGGCGGTGATCCGCGGTGAGACGGACCACTACGACTTCGTCTGCGCCGAGACCGCGCGTGGGGTCGGGCAGGTGCAGCTGCAGACCGGCGTCCCCTGCGCCTTCGGCGTGATCACCTGCGAGACGATGGACCAGGCCCTCGCCCGGGCCGGGGGCGACAAGCGCGACCAGGGCCGCAACGCAGCGCTGACGGTGGCCAGGATGGCGCTGCTGGCGCAGACGCTCGCCTGAGCCGGCTCAGGCGACGCTACCCGGGTCGGGCGCTCCCCCGACCTCGATGTGAATCGCCTTCGCCGCCGCTCTCAGCTCTCCCGACCCCGAGAAGACGGCACTGCCCGCCTCGTGCTTGCGGCCCTCGCTGCCGATCGGCCAGGCCATCACCACGTGCGGCTCGCCGATGGGAACGGGCTCGAGCAATCGCGCCGTCATCCGGCCCATCATCGTGAGAATGCCCGGCCTGCCGATCTCGAGCGCGAAGTGGGTGGGGCAGTCGAGCACGGCCCAGACGAACTCAGGCCTGACGAAGTCGCCATCGGCAAGCCACTCGTCCTCCGGCGTCCACGGGGTGGCGACCACCCTGCGGCCCTCCACCGGCCCGGGGAAGACGCGCTGGGAGTCCTCACGCTGGGGTCCGCAGACGAAGCAGCGGGCGAAGACCTCCGCCTCGCTGCGGAATCTCTCGCTGGCGCGGGCCGCCTCCCCGAGGCTGACCGGGGGAGGAACCTCGATCTCGAGCGGAGCCGATCTCGCCTCGGCCACCAGCGCGTCGTCGTCGATGACAGCGATCGCGCCTCCCTCGAGGCGATCGACCCCGAGTGGGCGCCCAAGCGGGATCGGCTTTCGCAGCGTCACCTCGGCCGGGCCCTGCCCGGGGAGAAGGCCGGCGAACACGCCGCACGAGTAGCCGCCCTGGCCGCTTTCGGTGGGCCCGTTGAAACGTGATTCGATCTCTATCCGGCTACCATCCACGATTCGCTATGCCAAAGGTATGCCACAACTGCGGCAAGGGTCCGGCTTTCGGCCAGTCGCGAAGCCACTCGATGGTCGCGACGAAGCGCCGTTTCAATCCGAACCTGCAGAAGGTGCGGATCGACGACGGCGGCGGCGCCCGGCGAGTCTACGTCTGCACGCGCTGCCTGAAGGCGAATAAGGTCACCAAGGCGGCCTGAGGGCCGGAGCGGGGGCAGTCGCGGGCGCGGATGACGCGCCTGTCGCGGCGCCGGGCGGCGCGCTGCTCCTCCCGAATAGCGCCGCTATTCGGTCGTCGCATCTCACCACCCGGCTTGGCCAGGCACGCCCCCGCACCCCCGCCTGCCCCCGTCCGGACCTCAGGCCGCCCCGCGCAGCAGGGAGTAGGGAAATAGCGACCCAGAGTCCTTGCCCCGGGTGTTGGCTTCGCTTGGTTATCCGTCGGCTTCGGTGGCGGGCTCGGGGGTCGTCAGGGGTGCGCGGGTGGGGGTTGGGTGCTTCGGCTCGACTGAGAGCTTGGGGAGGATGCGGTCGAGCCAGTCCGGCATCCACCAGGCGCGCCGGCCGATCAGCTGCATCACGGCGGGTACCAGCACCGAGCGGATGATCACGGCGTCGATCAGGACCGCGACCGAGAGGCCGAGGCCGAAGAGCTTGATCACGCGGTCGTCGCCGAGCATGAAGGAGGCAAAAACGGTGACCATGATCGCCGCCGCGGCCGTGATCACGCGGCCGGTCGACGGCGAGGCCCTTGGTCACCGCGGCCGAGGCATCGCGGTCCTTGACCCACTCCTCGTGGATGCGCGACATCAGGAAGACCTCGTAGTCCATCGAGAGTCCGAAGACGATCGCGAACAGCATCACCGGCAGGAACGACTCGATCGGGCCGGTTCGGTCGACCCCGATCAGCCGAGCCGAGCCAGCCCCACTGGAAGACGGCGACGACGACGCCGAATGCGGCGCCGATGCTGAGCAGGTTCATCACCACCGCCTTCAGCGGCACCAGAACCGAGCGGAACACCGCCATCAGCAGCAGGGCCGAGAGCAGCACGACGACGCCGATGAACAGCGGCAGCTTGCTCGCGAGAGAACCTTGCCGAAGTCCTCGAAGATCGCGGTCGACCGCCGACGTAGACGATCGCGCCGGTCGCGGCTCTCGACCCGCGGCATGACGTCGTCGCGAAGATTCCTCAGCAGGTCGGTGGTGGCGACGCTCTGCGGCGAGGTCGTCGGGTAGAGGACGATCACGCCGACGTCCCCGGCGGGGTTGGTCTGGCGGCGGTGAGACCGAGGCCACCCCCGGGCGTCCCTCGACGGCCGAGCCGATCTCGGCGAGGGCGGCCTTCCCGCCCTCGGCCGGCAGCTCGGCGACAAGCTGCAGGGGGCCATTGAAGCCCGGGCCGAACCCCCTGGCGAGGAGGTCGTAGGCCTTGCGGGTGGTCGTGCCCGATGGGTCGGAGCCGGCGTCGCTCGAGCCCAGCCGCAGTGCGAGAGTCGGAGTGCACAGCGCCAGCAGCAGCGCGCCCGACGCGATCGCGGCCGTCCAGGGGTGCCGCTGGACGTGGCGGCTCCAGCGAGACCAGAATCCCGAGTCTCGCTCAGGGTCGTGGCGCTTCAGGAACGGGATCCGGAGATTGTCGATTCGGCCACCGACCATCGCCAGCAGCGCAGGCAGCAGGGTCAGCGAGGCGAACATCGTGAAGAAGACGGCAAGCGACGCCGAGATCGCGACGCCGTAGAGGAAGCTCGACACCCATCAGAAGCATCCCGAGCAAGGCGACGATCACTGTGACGCCGGCGAATAGAACCGCGCGCCCGGAGGTGTCGACCGACGCACCACGGCCTCGTCGCACCTCGAGCCCCGCGGCGATCCCCGAGCGAAACCGGGTGACGATGAACAGGGCGTAATCGATGCCTACTCCGAGCCCGATCATCGCTGCCAGCTGTGGCGCGAAGTCGGCAATGTCGATGGCGTGGGTGCCGACGGTGATCAGGCCGATGCCGATCGCGAGCGCGACCACCGCCGTTACCACCGGCAACCCCATCGCGACGACCGAGCCGAAGGTGAGCAGGAGGACGAGGACGGCCGCGAGCAGGCCGATGAACTCGGTGCCGCCGCCGCTGGACTGGTTCGCCTCCTCGATCGGCGGGCCGCCGAGCTCGACCTCGAGGCCGGCTCCGCTCTGCGCCTGTGCGATGTCGATGACGCGGTTGGTGTCCTCCTTGGGGATCTCGTTCCGGGTCTCGTCGAACTGGACAGTCGCGTAGGCGATGCGGCCGTCCTCGGAGATGGCGGGGGTCCGCGGCTGCGCGTAGGGGTCGGTGACCCCGGTGACGTGGGGGACCCCCCTGATCTGGGCGAAGGCGCGCCGCATCCTTGCCCGCACGGCCGGCTGCTCGACTCCGTTCTTCGCGGCAAAGACGACCTGGGCCGAGTCGCCGCCCTGCTGCGGGAAGCGGCTCTGCAGCAGGTCGAGGGCGCGCTGGGATTCGCTCGAGGGCAGGCTGAAGTTGCTCGAGAACCTCGATCCGGCCGATCCTGCGGCGAAGCCGACCGCGACCATCGCCGCGAGCCAGGCGAAGAGCACGGTCTTTCGGTGCGTGGTGCACCAGTGGGCGAGGCCTCTCATGGAGGTCAAGGTAACAGGCAGGCGGAGGCTCGCTCTCCACCTCTTGCGCCCTCCGTCAGGGTAGATTCAGGTAGCGATGGCCGACCCCTCGATCGAGCGTTTCCGGCGTGTCGTCGGCGTGCGCCTACGCCTCTCTGGAGCCCCTGTTCGCGGACCTCGGCGCGCATCTGGTCCCCGGAGGTGAGACCCTTGACCCCTCGACCTACGAACTGCTCGCCGGGATCCACAAGGTGCCGGCGGAGGAGGTCCTCGTCCTCCCCAACTCTTCCAACGTGATCATGGCCGCCGAGCGGGCCTGCGAGCTCTCCGAGAAACCGGCGAGGGTTCTCCCCGCCACCTCGCAGCAGGCGGGGCTGCTCGCCCTTGTCGAGCTCGAAGTTCACGAGGGAGGGCAGCCGAGCTGGTGGTGGCTGTTGGCGGCACAGTGACAGGCACCGGCGCGGACCCTTCGCCGGAGCTCCCGGTCCTCTGGCAGCTCCGTTTCTCCCACTTCAACGAGAAGGCCCGCTGGGCTCTCGACTACAAGCAGGTGGCGCACCGGCGCCACTCGCTTGCGCCCGGGGCCCATCCGCGGCGGGCGAAGAAGCTCTGGGGTGGGACGACGACGCCTGTCCTGCAACTCGGACCCGACCACTTCGTCGGCGACTCGACCGAGATCATCGCCGAGCTCGAGCGGCGCCATCCCGAGCGCCCGCTCTACCCCGCCGACGAGCCGGCCAGACGCCGCGCCCTCGAGCTCGAGGACTTCTTCGACCTCGAGCTCGGCCCGGCGATCCGAAGCGCCGCCTTTCACGCGATCCTGCCCCACCGCTCGATCACCGTGCCGCTGACGGCCCAGGGTCTCGGCTTCGGAGTCAATCTCGCCTTCAACCTCTCCTATCCGCTGCTCCGGCGCGCCGTCGCGGGGGCGGTCGACGCCCGCGACTCCGACGCCGAGCCGGCGCGACGCAAGACCGTCGCCGCGCTCGACCGGCTCGAGGCAGAGCTGGGGGAGGGTTCCTACCTCGTCGGCGACACCTTCACGGTCGCAGACCTGACCGCGGCCGCCCTCTTCTTTCCGCTCGTCTGGCCGCCGCAGTTCCAGTACGACGCCCCCACGGTGATCCCTGACGAGTGGGAGGAGTTCGTCGCCCCGCTGGCCGAGCGGCCCGGCTACCTCTGGGTCGAGGAGATGTTCCGGCGCCATCGCGGCGTCTCCGCCGAGGTCGGCTGAGCTACCAGCCCTCGGTCCCGGGCTCGCCCTTGTAGGGACCGACGATCTCGGCCGTCACCCAGCCCCCGTAGAACGACCCTCCCTGGGGGCTAACCAGCTCGTCGTCCAGGTAGCAGGCGTCCACCCGGCCGGCGTAGAAGGCGTAGTGGCGGCGGAGCTCGGCGTAGGGCGGGTTGGGGTTGCCGTATCCCCAGGCGGCCGCCCTGGCGACGCGCTCGCCGACGGTGATGTCGAAGTAGGTGGCCGCGCCCTTCCACTCGCACAGGCTCCGCTGCCGGGGGTCCTCGCTCAGCAACTCGGTGCGGACATCCGCTTCGGGGACGTAGATCGTCGGCGGGCTGGCGGTCTCGAGCACCCGCAGAGCCCGGGTCGAGTCGGCAACGGCGACCTCGTCCAGGATCACGCGGACCCGGCGCCCGAGCGGCTCGACCCGCGGCGGCCGGGGGTAATCCCAGACCGATTCCTGCGCGCGGCCGTTGTCTGCGAGGAGCGCCATCGGATTCCCAGCGTAGCCTTGCAGCGCAATGGGTCCCCCGAGCGCGGCCACTGAGGAAGCCCGATCCGGCGCCGCTCCCGCGCCTCGCGCCTTCGCGGGCCGGCCCGGCCCGGGCCAGGGCGAGCTGGCCGCGAGCGGGGTGCGGACTCCCCGCCCGAGCAGTCTCGACGCGCCACTCACCTCGCTTGCCGGGGTCGGGCCGAAGCTCGCGGAAGCCGCCGCCGAGGCGGGGATCGAGACGATCGCCGACCTCCTCCTGCGGGTTCCCCACAGCTACCGGGACCGCTCGCTGGTGAGGCCCCTGGGCGAGCTGCGGCTGGGCGAGGAGGCGACGGTGATGATCGAGGTTCGCAGCGCAAGGCTGCGGCGCACCCGGCGCCGCGGACTGACGATCGTCGAGGCGACGGTCGCCGACGGCAGCGGCTCCGCCACCGCGACCTGGTTCAACCAGCCGTGGCTGGCGGACCGGCTCCGGTCTGGTGTCTGCCTGCTCCTCGTCGGCTCCCTCGATCGCCGCGGCTTCCGCGTTGCCGAGTACGAGTTCATCTCCGGCGCCGGAGGCTCCCCGGCCGGGCTTCACACCACCGGCCTGGTCCCCGTTCATCCGGCCACCGAGGGGTTGCGGCCCCAGCGGATCCGCGAGTGGGTCTGGCAGGCACTCGAGCGCGCCGCCGACGCCCTCGAGCCGCTTCCCGCCGGGCTGCGCTGCCGCCACGCCCTCGGCGGCGCCGCCGACGCGCTCCACGCCGTTCACTTCCCGCCCAGCGCCGAGGCCGCCGACGAGGGGAGGCGCCGGATGGCCTTCGAGGAGCTGTTCCTACACCAGGCGATGCTGGCGGCGCGGCGGCGCAGCCGCAGGGTCGCGCTTGCTGGCCCCCGCTTCGGCGAGCGCGGCGAACTCCTCACCCGCTGGCTCTCCTCGTTGCCGTTCGTTCCGACCGGGGACCAGCGACGGGCGTTCGAGGAGATTGACAGCGACCTCGATTGCGGTGAGCCGATGCAGAGGCTGCTGATGGGCGAGGTCGGCTCGGGCAAGACCGTGGTCGCCCTCTACGCGATGCTGCGCGCCCTGGAGGCCGGGTGGCAGGCGGCTCTGATGGCGCCGACCGAGACCCTTGCCGAGCAGCACGCGGCGACGCTCGACCGCCTGCTCGAGGGGGAGGCGATCTCCTTCGGGCTGCTGACCGGCTCGACCCCCGCCCGGAGACGGCGCGAGTGCCTGGCCCGGCTGGCCTCCGGCGAGCTCGGGCTCGTCGTCGGCACCCACGCCCTGATCGAGCCCTCGGTCGAGTTCTCCCGGCTCGGGGTCTGCGTCGTCGACGAGCAGCACCGTTTCGGGGTCCGCCAGCGCGCCGCCCTCGATTCCAAGGCCCCCGAGGGCTCGGCCCCTCATGTCCTCCACATGACCGCCACGCCGATCCCCAGGACCCTCTCGCTGACCGCCTACGGCGACCTCGACTCCTCCGTGCTGCGCGAGCTTCCCGCCGGCCGGATGCCGGTGAAGACGATGCTCGTCGGCGAAGACCGCCGCGCCGGGGCCTACGAGTTCATCCGCGAGCGCCTCGGCGAGGGCCGGCAGGCGTTCGTCGTCTGCCCCCTTGTCGCCGAGTCGGAGAAGCTGCAGTCGAAGGCCGTCGGCGAGGAGGTCCACCGCCTCGCTCGGGGGGAGCTCGAGGGTTTCCAGATCGCCGCCCTCCACGGCCAGATGCCCGCGGCCGCCAAGAGCGAGGCGATGGCGTCCTTCGCCGCCGGTGAGACCCAGGTTCTGGTCGCGACCACGGTGATCGAGGTGGGGATCGACGTTGCCAACGCGACGGTGATGGTCGTCGAGGGCGCCGAGCGCTACGGCGTCTCCCAGCTGCACCAGCTGCGCGGAAGGGTCGGCCGAGGCAGCCACGAGTCGCACTGCCTGCTCTTCGCCGATGGGGCCGGGGAGCTCGCCCGCCGGCGACTGCAGGCGGTCGCCGCGGAGAGCGACGGCTTCCGGCTGGCCGAGGTCGACCTCGCCCTGCGCGGCGAGGGGGAGATCCTCGGGACCCTCCAGCACGGGCTCCCGCGCTTCGCCGTCGCCGAGCTGCCCGAGGACACCCCGGCCCTCCTCTGCGCGCGCGAGGAGGTGCTCTCCCTCCTGCGAGCCCACGGCTCGCTCGACGCCCCCGAGCTGGGGCCGTTGATGGATGCGGCGAGGCGCCGCTTCGGCATCGCCGCGGCCGACCCGATCCCGGCATGAGCGCTGCGGGAGCGGACTGGAAGGTGGTCGCCGGCGCTGCGGGTCCGGCCCGCAAGGTGATCGCCGGCGCTGCCGAAGTGGCCCGGTGAGGGTGATCGCCGGAGAGCTGCGCGGGCGCCGGTTGCTGGGGCCGCGCGGCTGGAAGGTGCGGCCGACCTCTGACCGGGTCCGCGAGGCCGTCTTCTCGGCCCTCGGTGAGATCGAGGGGTCCGTCGTCCTCGACCTCTACTGCGGAACCGGTGCGCTGGCCGTCGAGGCGCTCTCGCGGGGCGCCGAGAGCGCGACCCTCGTCGATCGCGACATCCGCCCCGCGCTGGGGAATATCGAGGCTCTCGGTCTTCGCGAGAGGGCGGTGCTGATCCGTTCCGATGTGCCGAAATGGCTTGCCTCGGCGGGGTCGGGCCCCGGGCCTTCGAACCGCTTCGACCTGATCTTCGTCGACGCCCCCTATAGACTCGCCGACCGCATTGGAACCGAGCTCGACAGCCTCCTGCCGCCACTGCTCGCCGAGGGCGGTCGCGTGATCGCCGAGAGCGCCGCCGGGCGCCCGCTCGAGCTTGCCTCTCTCGAGCGGATCAGGGAGAAGCGCTACGGCGCCACCCTCGTCACCTTCTTCGCCGGGGGCGGCTGATGGCCGAGCCCTCGCGAACGGTGGTCTGCCCGGGCAGCTATGACCCGGTCACCAACGGTCATCTCGACATCATCACCCGGACAGCGCGGGTCTTCGACGACGTTGTCGTCGGCGTCGTCAACAACCCGGTGCGCAAGCAGAAGACGCTCTTCAGCGCCGAGGAGAGGCGCCAGTTCATCGTCGAGGCGACCGCCGACCTCGACAACGTCAGGGTTGAGATCTTCGCCGCGCTTCTGGTCGACTTTGCCCGTGACCAGGGGGCGGGGGCGATCGTAAAGGGCCTGCGCGCGATCTCCGACTTCGAGTACGAGTTCGAGATGGCTCAGCTCAACCGTAAGCTCGATCCCACGATCGAGAGCATCTACGTGATCGCCTCGCCGCACTACAGCTTCCTCTCATCGACCGGGGTCAAGGAGATGGCGACCTTCGGCGGCGACGTCTCCGACCTCGTTCCGGCCCCGGTGTCGGCGGCGCTGGCGGAGCGCTTCGCGGACAGGTAGGCTGATGGCCATGCTGCGGGTGGGCAAGAGTTTGCAAAAAGCCGAGCAAATCACGGTTTCGTTACAAAGGACTTCCCTGACCCGTAGGCTTACGATCTGCTGATGGACGTACTGGTCCTAATAGACAAGCTGGACGATCTCGTCCACAACGCCCGGCCCGTCCCTCTGACGGATCAAGTGCGCGTCGATCGCGAGGAGATCTACGACCTCCTCGATCAGATGCGCGCGACGATCCCCGAGGAGATCAAGCAGGCGCGCTGGATCGTCAAGGAGCGCCAGGAGATGCTGGCCGAGGCCAAGCGCGAGGCCGAGCGGGTGGTCCGCGAGGCGCGCGAGCAGCAGGCGCGCCTGATCTCCGACGAGGAGGTCACCAAGCAGGCCGAGCGCGCCGCCGATGAGATCGTCGAGGACGCCCGCACCCGTGAGCGCGAGATCCGCCTCGGCGCCGAGGACTACGCCGACGAGATCCTCAACACCCTCGAGGTCAACCTGCAGAAGTTCCTTGCCGCCGTCCAGCGTGGGCGCGATCGCCTAGCCGGGCACGACGAGGAACAGCCCGTGGAGCTCGAACAGCAGTAGGGCGCCGCGGGAGGGGATTCCGATCCCCACCTCACTCAAATCGGCTTCGCCGATTACAAGCCGTTCGGCGGGGGTCGCGACGCCCTCACCACACGTACCGCTGATCGCAGCGGCTTTGGTTCAAGCCGTTCGGAGGGGATCGGAATCCCCAGCGCAGGCGCCCTGCCGTTCGCAGCAGGCGCCGAAAGCAGGCGTGGGTCGTAGCTGCCCAACAGGGGGTGGGACCTTTTGACCAGGTACGTCATGGAATAAAGGTCCCACGTGGGGTTGGGGGGTAGGTTTCGGCTCCAAGGTTCGACAGAGGAGAGGCGATGGATGAGCGGTGGTTCACGGAGGAGCAGCTCGAGGAGATGTCTCGGCCGACCATGGAGCGGGCGATCGAGGCGATCGAGGCGGGGGACGCCGATACCGCCAAGCAGCTCTGCGAGGCGATGAAGCACGAGTCGCAGTTCATGCATGACCTGCTCGTCGACGGCGTTGCCGGGCTGATCTCGTTCGTCAAGGAGCGCTTCGGTGACGACGGGGTCGAGGAGGCATGGACCTACAGCCTCGAGCGCAGCTGGAAGGCCCCGGTGGAGGCGATCGCCAGAATGGACCGCCGCGAAGTGGCCAAGGCGCTGGCCGCGACCTGGCGGGCGCACTCCTCGAGTGGGGTTGGCCCGGCCCCGGGCGCCTTTGAGATCGCCGAGGACTCAGAGAAGCTGACCTTCACGATGAACCCTTGCGGCTCGGGGCAGCGCCTCTGGCGCATGGGCCGCTATGGAGAGGGAGGGTGGGGAGTCACCGACTCGGCCCACGACTGGAGCTACGGCCGCGAGGGGTTCCCGCTGTACTGCACCCACTGCGCATTCATGAACGAGACCCTGCCGATCCGCTGGATTGGCCACCCCGTCTACCCGTCAGATCCGCCGACCGATTTCGACCGCGATCCCTGCACCTGGTACTGGTACAAGGATCCCGACGACATCCCGGCGAGGCACTGGGAGCGCTACGGCCTGCGGCGCGACGGCGGCCAGTCGGCGGCGGCGGATGCCGGAGGTCGCTGACGACGACCTGCAGCGCGGCGTCCGGGACGCTCTCGCCGGCATCGGGGCGCCCGGCGCCGCGAGCGCGACGCTGACCGAGATTCCCGGCGGCGCCTCGCGGCAGACCTGGAGGATCGACGCCGGTCAGGAGCGATTTGTCCTGCGCCGTGACCCTCCCGGGGCGGAGTCCCTCGTACCCCAGGCCGGCGAGTTCCGGTTGATCGAGCTCGCCCGCGACGCCGGCGTGCCCGTCGCCGAGCCGCTTCTGCTCGAGCCCGAGGGCGGCCGCTTCGGAACCGCCGGGATGCTCGTCGGCTTCGTCGAGGGCGAGTCGGTCGGCCCCCGCGTCCTCCGCCGCGACGAGCTCGAATCCGCCCGGCGCTCCCTTCCGGCACAGCTCGGCGCGGCGCTGGCCGGCATCCACTCGATCCCGGTCGGCCCGGCGGGCCTGCCACTGCCCGGCGGCGACCCGGTCCTTGCCCAGATCGAGCACTGGGAGGCCGAGCTGTCGCGGATCGGCGAGCCGCTCCCGGTGGTCGAGCTGGGCCTGCGCTGGCTTCGCCTCAACCCGCCGCCCCCGGCGCAGCCCGGCGTCGTCCACGGCGACTTCCGCCTCGGCAACCTGATCGTCGACGAGGGGGGGCTGGCCGCGGTGATCGACTGGGAGCTCGCCCACGTCGGCGACCCCGCCGAGGACCTCGGCTGGCTCTGCATTCGCTCCTGGAGGTTTGGCAACGACGATCGGCCGGTGGCGGGTGTGGGCTCGCGGGAAGAGATGCTCGACGCCTACGAGGCCGCCGGCGGAGCGCGCCCGGACCCCGACCGGCTTCGCTTCTGGGAGGTCTTCGGCAATCTCAAATGGGCGGCGATCTGCGCCCGCCAGGCCAACGATCACATGACCGGGCTGCGCCGAAGCCACGAGCTGGCCTCACTGGGGCGGCGGATCTGCGAGCCCGAGTGGGACATGCTCGCGCTGATCGGGGAGGCCGCGTGACCCAGGATCGCCCCGACGCCCCCGACCTGCTCGAGGCGGTCGCCGAGTACCTGTTCACCGAGGTCCGCGGTGCGGTGCCGCGCGAGCAGAGGTTCCGGGTCCTGGTCGCCGCGAACGTCTGCGTGGTTGCCGCCAGGGAGTTGCGGGCGGGGGAGGGGCCACTGGTCGAGGACCTTGCGCTGTTTCGAATGCTGCTGGGCGAGAGCCCGGCCGAGGTGCCGAGCGGCGCGGCGCTTCGCGACGCCGTCCGCGAGGCGGAGGCAAGGCTCTGCCGGATGCTGAGGTCCGGCGATCTCGACAGGCGCCTCGACCCGGTCGCGGCGGAACTGCGCGATCACGTCCGCCGCAAGCTGGCGATCGCGCGTCCGGGCTACGACGGAGCACGCCCGGGAGCCGGTGGATGACGCCCGAGAGCCGGCGGAGCACCATCGGGAGCCGGCGGATGACCCGCCGCCGATTCGGACCCGGGCCACCGCCCCGGAATCAACCATCCAGTCGCATCTAGTCGCGGCGCTTCGAGCCCAACGTGAAGGTGTTGAGCCCGAAACCGCCGTCGATCCCGATCGTCTGGCCGGTGACGAAGCCGGCTTTCTCCGAGGCGAGGTAGGCGGCGAGCTCCGCGACCTCGGACGGGTCGGCCATCCGCCCCGCGGGAATCGCCTGGTCGAGTTGGTCGAGGATCTCGTGCGGCATCGAGCGGACCTTCTCGGTCGCGACCATTCCGGGGAGGATCGCGTTGGCGGTGATCCCGCGGCTCGCGTTCTCTGCAGCGATCGTCTTCACCATTCCGATCAGCCCTGCCTTCGACGCCGAGTAGGCGACCTGTCCCGGTAGACCACCGGTGGCGGCGCCGCTGGAGATGACGACGATCCTGCCCCAGCGGCGCTCGCGCATCCCCGGGAGGCAGGCCTGAATGGCGCGGAAGGCGCCGCTGAGATTGACGTCGATGTCGCGGGACCACTGCTCGGTGCTCATCCGGTGGGCGGGGGCGATCGTGTCGGTGATCGCCGCGTTGGATACACAGACGTCGACCTCGGGGAGGTCGGGGATCTCGTCGCGGGCGAGGTCGACGCGGAGGTCGACGCCCTCGTCGCGGTCGAGGATCAGAACCTCCATCCCTGCATCCCGCAGCCGCTCGGCGATCGCGGCCCCGATCCCGCGGGCACCGCCGGTGACCAGGGCCCGTCTCACGGCAGCTCCGTCGGGCTGGCGCCGGCGCGTCCGGTGTCGCTCCTGCCGTAGAAGCGAGCGAGCAGTTCCAGCGTCTCCGTTGGGGCTTCCTCCATAGGCCTCTCCTTCGATCGGGGACATGGGGGGACAAGGGGGTGATGGGGCCGTTAGAGCCGATGCTATGCCGTGAGCAGCCCGCGGATCGTCACGGCAAGCTCCTCGCGCTCGCGGGTCACCTGGAGCCAGGTCACCCGTATAACCCGCCAGCCGGCCAGCGCGAGCAACTGGTCACGGCGGCGGTCGCGCTCGAACGCGGATCCCGTCGCGTGAAACCGGCGACCGTCGGCCTCCACGATCAGGCGCTCCCGCTCCCAGCAGAAGTCGACTTCGAGCATCCCTCCGTCGACCACGATGAGCCTGTTCACGGAGGGTGTTGGGATCCCGGCCTCCCGACAGAGATCGAGAAAGAGCATCTCGAGCTCGCTGCGGGTCAGGCCCGGCTCCTGGAGGTCCCCGAGAACCGCCCTCAGGCGCCTGATGCCTCGGCGCCCGGGATTTCGCCGGAGGACGTCCTCGACGGCGTTGAGGTCGAACAGCCTCAGGACCTCGGCCTCCCGGCAGGCCGCCCCAAGAGTCTCGACTCCGACGATGGCGGCGATGTCGAGCAGGGTGCGGGCGACGCTCGTGCAGGGGATCCCGCGGCTGGTCGTCCGGTCGGTTTCGCTGAGGGAGTCATCCCGGTGCACCGCAATTCCCGGCCTGCGGCCACGGCGCTCGGGCGAGATGACGTCGGTCCTCTGGGCATCGCCTTGGGTCAGACCCAGGTGAGCCGCAGCTGATCGGTGGGAGAGAACGGCGCCCGCGCCACAGGCCAAGACCGCGGCCATCCACCGCGCCTCGATGACGATGTGCGTGTGACCCACCAGATAGACGCCCGCGTGCAGCGGGTGCAGCCGACCGGCGGCAACGCGACTCCGAACTGCGGTCGGACTGAGCCCGAACGAGCGCAATTGCGACAGCGAAACGACCCCGTACTGCTGTGAAGCCAGCCGCGCGATACCCCGATCCCCTCGGCGATGGGTGGATTCCGTCCCCCATTTCGTCGCTTTCCACCCGTCGGCGTCCATCGGGCCCAGGGTGCCGGGGAGGATGCGACGCGTGCGGGGATTTCGTCACTTGTTGGTGACGAGATTCCCACGCCCCGCGCCGCACGCCCCTGAGGCGCCGCGCGGCCTGAGGCGCCCCAGCCCCCCTGGGGCGCCGCGAGCCCTACACGTAGACGGCGCGGATCACGGCGAGGTCGTCGGCCTCCCAGACGATCTCGCCGTCGCACCACTCGGCCAGCTCGGCGGCGCTGTCGGGGAAGTCGCGGGCGGGGTCGATCGGGGTGATCTGGGGCTCGGCCTTGACGACATCGCCGATCACCAGCGAGCGGGCCTGCTCCCTGACCCGGCGAAAGAGGGTGCGCTTGGCGTCGTCGGTGAGGTGGTGGACCGAGAGGACCGAGATCACCAGGTCCCAGGGTCCGTCGGGGAGGGGGTCCTCCATCCGCGCAAGCTGGACGTCGTCGTAGGCCTCACGGGCCCGGAAGACCATCTCCGGGCTCGAGTCGAGGCCGATCACCCAGGCGTCCGGGTAGGCCTCGAGCAGGCGATCGGTCGTCTCCCCGGTTCCCATGCCCAGCTCCAGCACCCGCTCGGGAGGGAACGGGATCGCGGCGACGGCCTCGCGCTGCAACTCGTCGTAGCGGGGAACCTCGGAGCGGATCAGCTCCAGGTAGGTCTCCGGCTTCCAGTGGAATTGGGCGTGCATGGCTAATCTCGAAGGACGCCCATCGTAGACGCGCCGCCACGCAATGAGACCCCAGCCCTCGACCACATTCGACCTCGCCAGCCTGCGGCTCTCGCACGGCGAGGGCCGCTCGGTGGAGCTTCCGGTCGCGATCGGATCGCTCGAGCTCGGGGGGCAGGCCTACGTTGCATCCAGCGGCCCGGTCAGGGCCCGCCTCGATGTCTCGCGGACGCGGAGCGGCTACGCGATGCGGCTTCGCTGCGATCTGCGCCTCGAGGGGCCGTGCATGCGCTGCCTCGAGCCGGCCTCGCTCGAGATGGCGATCGAGGCCCGTGAGGTCGACCAGCCCGGGGACGACGAGATGCTCAGCCCCTACGTCAGCGAGGGCGAGCTCGACATCGGCCACTGGGCCCACGACGCGGTCGCCCTCGCGATCCCTGACCAGATCCTCTGTCGCCCCGACTGCGCCGGCCTGTGCACCGTGTGCGGTGGGTCGCTAAACGGCGCCGAGCCCGGGGAGCACGATCACGACACAGGTGGCGATCCGCGCTGGGCCAAGCTGCGCGGGCTCGAGCTGGACTAGCGGGCGCCCAGCCGGCGGCTCGGCCTCTGGCCTCCGGCCCGCGCCCCACGCCCGCGCCCCTCGGGCGTCCCAGCTACCATGTCCGCCCCGATGGCCGTCCCGAAGAAGAGAACCTCCCGCACACGGCGCGACAAGCGCCGCGCCACTCACAAAGCGGCCAAGCCGCGCCTGAATGAGTGCCCGCGCTGCCACAGCCCGCGTTTGCCGCATCGCGTCTGTCCGACCTGCGGTACCTACGCAGGTCGTGAGGTGATCGAGCACCGCGTCGCCGAGGCGCCCGCCCCACCCAGACCGGAGGAGTAGGTGCAGGCCAAGACCGGCGCGACCGTGGCCCTCGACGGGTTCGGGGCCGAGCGCGGGCTCGAAGTCCTCGCCGAAGGCGCGAAGCTCGCCGCCGCCGACGGCATCCGGGTGCGCGTCTTCGGTCCCGCCGCAGAACTCGGACTCGATGGCGTCGCCGGGGTCGAGGTCGTGCCCACCGATGAGTGGATCTCGAACGAGGACGATCCAGTCAGGGCGGTGCGATCGCGCGAGGGAGCCTCGATCGTCCGCGCCGCAGCCGACGTCGCCGGCGGCGGGGCCGACGCGCTCGCGAGCGTCGGATCGACCGGTGCCGCGATGGCGGCCGCGACCTTCGGCCTGCGCCGGCTCAAGGGCGTCCAGCGCCCGGCCCTCGCTGTCCAGGTGCCCGTTCCCGGCAAGCCTGTGCTCTTCCTCGACGTCGGCGCCAACGTGGTCGTGCGGCCGCAGCACCTGGTCCAGTTCGCCTTCCTCGGCGCCGCCTTCAGCGAGGCCGTGCTCGGGGTTGAGAATCCCCGCGTCGGTCTGCTCTCGGTCGGCGAGGAGTCCGGCAAGGGATCGTCCGACGTGGTCGCCGCCCACGACCTGCTGAGCGACGCCCACGGCATCGACTTCATCGGCAATGTCGAGGGCCGCGACATTCCCGAGGGCACCGCCGACGTCGTCGTCACCGACGGCTTCACCGGCAACATCGCACTGAAGTTGATGGAGGGCACCGCGCGGACCGTGACCGCGGCGATAGGCGATGCCGCCCGCTCGAACCCGATTGCCGCCGCTGGGGGCCTGCTGATGCGCCCGGCGCTCGCCGAGATCCGCCGCGAACTGGATCCCGACACGACCGGCGGCGCCATTCTCCTGGGCCTGCGCCGGATCGCCGTCGTCGGGCACGGAAGCTCAGGACCCGACGGCGTCGCCAACGTCGTCCGCCTCGCCGCGCGCAGCGCCGAGGTGCGGGCGGTCGAGCTGACCGCGGCGCTGCTCGAGGAGGGCGGGGCCACCCGCGGTGCACTCGCCGGCGAGGGCTCGGAGGCTGCCGGGGGCGCTGTCTGACGTCCGCAGAGCCGCCGCGTGAGGTCCGCCGGGCTCGCTCCGCGGCGCCCGCCGGGGGCGCGGCGTGACGCCCCATCCGGTACGTGGCGTGATAGGAACACACCATGACTCGCGATGAAGTGACGGCGCTGGTGCGCGACCACCTCGCGGAGGAGCTGGAGGTCGACGCGGCCAGGATCACCCCCGAGTCTCGTTTCAAGGAGGACCTCGACGCCGATTCCCTCGACCTCTACGAGCTGGTGATGGAGCTCGAGGACCGCTACGGGGTAACGGTTCCCGAGGAAGATGCGGCGAAGATCAAGACCGTTGGCGACGCGGTCGACTTCGTCCTCGAGCACGCCCCCGCCTAGGGCCGCGTGGAATCCGACCTCGAGGCGGCCGCTTCTCTGGGCGCCCTCGTGGGCGACCTCCCGCAGGACCTCCGCGCCCAGGCGCTCACCCACTCCTCCTGGACGACCGACCGGGCCCTCTCCTACGAGCGCCTCGCCTTCCTCGGCGACAGCGTCCTCGGGCTCGCCGTCGCCGCTGAGGTCTTTGCCCGCTTCCCCTCACTCGACTCCGGGGCGCTGACGAAGATCCACAACCAGGCGGTCAGCGGGACCTCGTGCGCCGAGGTCGGCCGCTCTCTCGGCGTACCGGCGATGCTCCTCGCCGCTGAGCCCGGCGCCGCCAACGGCATCCCCGCAGAGGTGCTTCTCGACGGCGAGCGCCCCCTTCCCGAGGTCACCGAGGCGCTGATCGGAGCTTGCTTCCTGGCCTTCGGCTTCGAGCGGAGCGCAGCCGCGGTTGCCGCCGCCTTCGAGCCGAGGATCTCTCTCGCGGTCGAGACGAGGATCGACTTCAAGTCGGCGTTGCAGGAGCTTCTCGCGCGTCGAGGCGCCCACGTAAGCTACGAGGTGATCAGCGAGGAAGGCCCCCCGCACGAGCGCACCTTCGAGGTGTCAGCCGTGGTCGACTCCGACGAGGTGGGGCGTGGCTCCGGGCGAAGCAAGAAGGCGGCCGAGCAGGCCGCCGCCGAGCAGGCACTGGAGCGACTGGGCGGCTGAGCGCGGCCCGGCCCGATTCGCGTCCGATCCAACCGCGAGCCTTGGGACTTCAGAGATGTACCTGAAATCGATCAGCCTCAAGGGGTTCAAGTCGTTCCCCGAGCGCACCAAGCTGCAGTTCTCGCCCGGCGTCAGCGTGATCGTCGGGCCGAACGGCTCCGGCAAGTCGAACATCACCGACGCCGTCCTCTGGGCGCTGGGCGAGCAGAGCCCGGGCGCCGTCCGGGGGTCATCGATGCAGGACGTGATCTCCGCCGGCGGCAGCGGCATCGGCCGTCGCCGGGCGGCCGAGGTCGAGGTCGTGATCGACAACTCGGAGGGCCGGGCCGCGACAGAGTTCTCCGAGATCTCGGTCGAGCGCCGGCTTGATCGCAGCGGCGACGGCACCTACCGCCTCAACGGCGCCCGCTGCCGCCTCGTCGACGTCGTCGAGGTCCTCTCCGACACCAACATGGGCCGCGAGATGCACTCGGTCATCAGCCAGGGCCGGGTCGAGTCGATCGTCCACTCGAAGCCGCGCGAGCGGCGGATGCTGGTGGAGGAGGCCGCCGGTCTGGGCAAGCACCGCAAGCGCCGGCGCCGGGCCGAGCTGAAGCTGAAGGTGACGGGGGAGAACCTCGACCGCGCACTCGATATCGAGCGCGAGGCACGCTCGCGATTGCGGCCGCTGAAGCGCCAGGCTCAGGCGGCCGAGCTGGGCGCGAGGATCGAGCGCGAGGAACTCGGTCTGCGCTCGCAGCTGGTCGCCGAGGAGCTGCGCTTCGGCGAGGACCGCCTGGCCGCCGCCGAGAAGACCGCGTCGAAGGCGCGCGCGAGGCGCGACGCGATCGAGAAGCGGCTGGAGGAGGTGAGCTCGCGCCGGCGCGCAGCCGAGGAGCGCTTCGCCGCCCGTGATCGCGAGCGCACCCTCGCCTGGGGGCTGCTGACGAGGCTGCGCTCCGACCAGGAGAGGATCGGCGTCCGCGCCGCCGCCCTCGCCGACCGCGCGACAGAGATCGAGGCTCGCCTCGAGGCCCTGCAGACGGAGCTGGGACCACTCACCCTCGACATCGAGGGAGGATGGGCGCCGGCGGAGCGCGCCCGCAAGCTCGGGCAGGAGCTCGAGGAGGTGGAGTCCGGGCTTCACGCCGCGTCCGAGGGCCTCTCCCGTGCCCGCGCCGAGGGATCCGAGGCGACCCGCGTCGCGGCGCTCGGTGCAGTCCAGGCAGGCGCCGAGCGCGCCACGCGCCACGCCCGCCGGGCGGAGGGGCTGCTGGGCGAGCGCCACCGCGAGAAGCTGCGCGCCCAGACCGCTGCCGGCGAGGATCTCCTCGAGGCCGTCACCGCCGCCGCCAGGGCGGTCGAGGCCGCGGCGACGGCGCTGCGCTCCCGGATCGAGACCGCCGAGGCGAAGGTCATCGGTGGAGAGGGCGACGGAGACGAGATCGCCGAGGAGATGCGCACCTGCTCGCAGCGTGAGGCCGAGCTGCAATCGGAGATGAAGGGGATCTCCGACGAGCTGACCAGGGCCGAGGTGGAGGCCGCACACCTTGGGGACCGCCACGCCGACGCGGCGAAGGAGCTCGCCTCGATCAGTGAGAGGCTGGGAGAGCAGGTGAGCTCGGCCACGGAAGCGCTGGCCGAGGCCGAGCGCGAGGAGATCGGCCGCCGGCTCGAGCGGCTCGAGCGCCGCCGGGCGCAGATCGGCCCGGTCAACCCGCTGGCCGAGCGCGAGTACGAGGAGGCGCGCGATTACGTCGAGGAGCTGCAGGGCCGGCGCGAGGACACGGCCCGGGCGATCTCCGAGCTCGAGTCGCTGATTCGCGACATAGACCGAGAGATCGAGCGCGCCTTCGAGGAGACGTTCGAGGCGACGGCGAAGAACTTCGAGGAGATGGTCGAGCACCTGTTTCCCGGGGGACGCGGGCGGTTGCGACGGGTCGCACTCCGGCCTGTCCAGAGCACCGAGGCCGACGCCGATGCGGTCGCTGATCCAGAGGCCGAGGCGGAGGCCGAGGAAGAGGAGGAGGAGGGCTCAGAGCGAGAGGTGCTCGGGGTCGAGATCGAGGTCACCCCCGCCGGCAAGTCGACCCGCAAGCTCTCACTGCTCTCGGGCGGCGAGAAGTCGCTGGTGGCGCTCGCCTTCGTCTTCGCAGTCTTCCTCGCTCGCCCCTGTCCCTTCTACATCCTCGACGAGGTCGAGGCCGCTCTCGACGATGCCAACATCGACCGTTTCCTGCAGCTGATCAGGCGCTTTTCCGATCGCGCCCAGTTCGTCATCGTCACTCACCAGAAGCGCACGATGGAGGCGGCCGACATCCTCTACGGGGTCAGCATGGGCGGCGATGGGGTCACCAAGGTCGTTTCGCGGCGGCTTCCGCGCGAGGAGGTCTCGGCGGCCGATGCGCCGGCGCCGTTCGCCGGGATCGAGCCGGACGAGGCGACCGAGGCCGCCTGAGGCCGAGGCCTCAGATGTCAACGAGCTGGCAGGAGATCCTCGATCTCGGCGCCCGCCAGCCGGCGACGCCGACCGGGCCCGCGGGCGAGACCGAAGCGGAGGAGAGCCGCGGCGTCTTCCGGCGCCTGCGCGAGAGCCTCTCGAAGAGCCGACAGGCGCTCAGCGAGGAGATCTCCGCAAGTCTCTTCGACCGCATCGACGAGGAGACGTGGGAGCGGCTCGAGGAGGCGCTGATCCTCGCCGACGCCGGTGCCTCTACCACCGCGCGGGTGGTCGAGGAGCTCGAGCGCGAGGTCGACTCGGGAGCCGTCAGCGCCGACGGTGGCGCCGTCCAGCAGCGCCTGATCGAGATCCTCGCCGAGATCGCCACCACTGGCGAGCGCCGGATCGATCTCAGCGCCGCCCCGGCGGTGCTGCTGATGGTCGGCGTCAACGGGACCGGCAAGACCACGACGATCGGCAAGATCGCCTGGCACCTGACGAACGAGTTCGGGCTCGACGTCGTCCTCGGCGCCGCAGATACCTATCGGGCCGCGGCGGCGGAGCAGCTCGCCGAGTGGGCCGCGCGCGCCGGGGCCGACCTCGTGCGCTCGGCCGAGGGAGCCGATCCGGGGGCGGTCGCATATGACGCGGTCGCCGCCGCCAGAGCCCGCTCGGCCGACGTCGTCATCGTCGATACCGCCGGGCGCCTTCACACGCAGGGAAACCTGATGGATGAGCTGGCGAAGGTGCGGCGGGTGATCTCCAAGCAGATACCCGAGGCCCCTCACGAGACTCTGATCACGATCGACGCGACTACGGGGCAGAACGGCCTCCGGCAGGCCAAGGTCTTCTCCGAGGCGGCCGAGGTCGATGGCGTGGTGCTGACCAAGCTCGACGGCACCGCCAAGGGCGGAATCACCCTCGCGATCGCGGCCGAGCTCGGGATCCCGGTGAAGCTGATCGGAACCGGCGAGGGCCTCGAGGACCTGCGGCCGTTCGATCCCGAAGACTTCGCCCGGGCGCTGCTGGGCGACTGAGCCCCGAAGCCGGCCGCCAGGGCTCAGCCAGGGGGGGCGAGCCCGGAGCCCCAGGAGACGCTCTCGGGGATCGGCTCGAGCAGCTCGAGGTGGTCGAGGCGCAGGAACGCCTCGACGACGGCCGGGTCGAATCGGCTCCCCGACCCCGCCCGGATCTCGTCGAGCGCGTCGTCAGCGGACCATGCCTCCTTGTAGGAGCGACCGTGCATGAGGGCATCGAAGACGTCGGCGACCATGGTGATCCGGCCACCCATCGGGATCTCCTCGCCGACAAGGCCTCGCGGGTAGCCCTTGCCGTCCCAGCGTTCATGGTGGGTGAGGGCGATCTGCTCGGCCAACCGCAGCGAAGGGGTCTCGCTTCCGCCGAGGATCCTGGCGCCGACCACGGTGTGCCGGCGCATGGTCTCGCGGTCGGCGGCGGAGAGGGCCTCGGGGTGCAGGAGGATCTCATTGCTGATGCCCAGCTTGCCGATGTCGTGAAGCGGCGCAGCCTGCGCCAGCATCTCGACGAAGCCGGGGGAGAGGCCGAGCTCGTGGGCGATCGCCGCGCTCGTGCGGCCGACGCGGATCGTGTGCTCGTGGGTTCCCACCTCGTGCAGCTCGGCCGCGATCGCCAGCCGCCGCAACGTCTCCAGCCTTGAGCGCTCCAGCTCGCGGGTGCGCTCCCGGATCACCCGCTGCAGGATGCGCTCTCGAGTCCGCAGGCCCTCCTCGGCCCGCTTCAACCCGGTTATGTCGTAGATCACCCCCTGGGTTGTCTCGTGACCGTTTCGCGTCACCCCGACGGCGATGTCGCGGACCCAGATCTCCTGGCCCTCCTTGGTCCGCATCCGGTAGTCGGTGGCGTTGGGCTCGCCGGAGCTGAGGGCGCGGCGCTCGTCGGAGACCGCCAACGGAAGGTCGTCGGGATGGACCTGGCGGCTCCAGAGGTCCGGGTCATCGCGCCACTCCTCAGGCGTGAAGCCGAGCATCTCGGTGATGTGGGGGCTGACGTAGTGCCAGCGGGCCTTCTCGCCGGGCTCGGCGAGATAGGCGATCACGGGCGCCTGCTCGGCGACGAAGCGGTAGCGGGACTCCTCCGATGTGACCGCCTCGCTCAGGCGCGCCTCGGCCCGGTAGCTGAGGATCAGCTCGGCGCCGACCAGCACGGCAATCAGGGAGAAGAGCGCCAGCTGCAGGCCCGAGTTGGCGCCACCGAGCAGCTCGGCGGAGATCAGCGCCGCGATGGCGGCCATCGCCACCGCCAGCATGTAGAGGCGTCTTCGTCGGTCTGGGTTTGCGACTGGCATTCTCGTCAGATCCCTCCTCCTGATCGTAGTGGCGACGGGTCGCAGGCCAGGGTGCTGGGCCCCTCCCGGGAGTTCACTGCGTCTAAGCTGGCAGCGATGTTCGACCAACTCTCCGACCGGCTCCAGTCGGCGCTCTCGGATGTGCGATCCCGGGGCAAGCTGACCGAGGACGACGTCGACCGCGCGATGCGCGAGATCCGTCTCGCCCTGCTCGAAGCGGACGTCAACTTCAAGGTCGTCAAGGCGTTCACGGCGACCGTGAAGGAGCGGTGCCTCGGCGCCGACGTGCTCGGCAGCCTCGACCCCGGCCAGCAGGTGGTCAAGATCGTCAACGAGGAGCTGACCGCACTCATGGGCGGCGCCGGCCGCGACATCGTCTTCGCCCCGAGCGGGCCGACCGTGATCCTGATGGCCGGACTGCAGGGCTCGGGCAAGACGACCGCGTGTGCAAAGCTCGCCAGGCACCTCGGCGAGGGGGGCCGCAAGGTGGCGCTGGCGGCCTGCGACGTCTACCGGCCGGCGGCCGTTGAGCAGTTGGTGATGATGGGCGCGCGCGCCGGGGCCAAGGTCTATGAGCGCGGAACCGACGCCGACCCGGTGGAGATCGCAGAGTGGGCCCTGGGCCAGGCCCGCGAGGAGGGGCGCGACATCCTCATCATCGACACTGCCGGACGGCTCCACATAGACCAGGATCTGATGGACGAGCTGGCGCGGATCCGGAAGAAGACCCGCCCGCACGATGTCCTCCTCGTCGTTGACGCGATGACCGGCCAGGACGCGGTCGGCGTCGCCGAGTCGTTCGCGGAGGCGGCGGAGTTCGACGGCGTTGTCATGACCAAGCTCGACGGTGACGCTCGCGGCGGCGCGGCGCTCTCGGTCAAGGCGGTCACAGGAAAGCCGATCATCTACGCGTCGACCGGCGAGAAGATCGAGGACTTCGAGCGCTTCCATCCGGACCGGATGGCGAGCCGGATCCTCGGCATGGGGGATGTCCTCAGCCTGATCGAGAAGGCCGAGAAGCAGGTCGATGCCGGCCAGGCCGCCGATCTGCAGGAAAAGATGCGGACCGAGCAGTTCACCCTCGAGGACTTCCTCGGCCAGCTCAAGCAGGTGCGCAAGATGGGCCCGATCAGCAGCCTGATGGGAATGATGCCGGGGATGGGGGCGATGAAGCAGATGCGAAACGCCGACGTCGGCGAGAGCGAGCTCGACCGGGTCGAGGCGATAATCCTCTCGATGACGCCCGGAGAGCGGGCCAACCCCACGATCATCAACGGCTCGCGTCGCAAGCGGATCGCCGTCGGCTCTGGAACCAAGGTCCAGCACGTCAATCAGCTGGTCAAGCAGTTCGACCAGATGCGCAAACTGATGAAGCAGATGGCCTCGGGCCAGATGCCCGACGCCCAGCAGCTGGCCCAGCAGATGGCCGGGGGCAGCGCGCCGCGAGCGAGAATCAGAAGGAAATAGCGAGCATCCCTCCAGCAACCCGCGCACGCCCGGACGCGAAGCGGAGGACGTGCGCGGCAGTGATCCCTGTACCCTTCCGCGGCTGATGGCCGTACGAATAAGACTTAGACGAGTGGGTTCGAAGAAGAACCCGATCTGGCGGGTCGTTGTCGCCGATAAGCGCTCCCCGCGCGACGGCCGCACGATCGAGACGATCGGGCGCTACAACCCGCAGACCGACCCGTCGATCATCGAGATCGACGAGGATCGCGCCCGCCACTGGCTCGAGAACGGCGCCCAGCCCTCGGAGACGGTCGCGGGGCTGCTTCGCACCAAGGGCATCAAGGCCACCGGCACCAAGTAGGCGCGGTACCGGCGTGCAGGATCTGCTCGAGTTCCTCACCAAGGCGCTCGTCGAGCATCCCGATGAGGTGGTGGTCGAAGAGTTGGAGGAGGATGGCGACCTCGTCTACGAGATCAGCGTCGCCGAGGACGACCTCGGCCGCGTGATCGGCAAGGGCGGCCGCGTCGCCAACGCGATCCGCTCGCTGGCAAAGGCGGCGGCGGTGCGGATCGATCGCCGCGTCATAGTCGACATCCTCGACTGAGTGCGCCTCGACATCTTCACCCTCTTCCCGGAGGCCTTCGAGTGGTTCAGCTCGCAGCGGCCGGTCGGCAATGCGCTCGAGGCGGGTTCCGAGCTGCGCCTTCTCAGCTACCGCGACGCGACCCCGCTCAGCGCCGGTCAGGTCGACGACTCTCCCTACGGGGGCGGCGCCGGAATGCTGCTGCGGGTGGACGTTGTCGACGCCGCGCTCGAGGTCGCCTATCCCCACGGCAACCGGCCGCGCATCGTCCTTCTCACCCCCTCGGGCCGACTGCTCGACGACGCGCTCGCGACCGAGCTGGCCGAGGAGCCGCAGCTGGCGCTGATGTGTGGCCGCTACGAGGGCTTCGACCAGCGGGTTCATGAGCACCTCGCCGACGACGAGGTCTCGATCGGGCGCTACGTGCTCGCCGGTGGCGAGCTTGCGGCGATGGTCGTGGCCGACGCGGTGATCCGCAAGCTACCCGGCGCGCTGGGGCACAGCGACAGCGCCGTCGAGGAGTCCTTCAGTGAGGCGCTTGGCGGGGCGCCCGAGTACCCCCACTACACCCGTCCCCCGAGCTATCGCGGCTGGGGGGTGCCGGAGGTTCTGCTCTCCGGCGACCACGAACGCGTGCGCGAGTGGAGGGCGGCCCAGAGCCGGGAGCGTGCGAACCGGCTCGCCTCGCCTGGCGGCGACTAAGCCGCTACCATTCCGCAACCGCGCGGGCCGGATTCCGCTTGCGCGGTTTTTTCTCGGCCCGATTCGCGAGACGCACGAGAACCATTGCTATGAGCACGATCATCGAAAGCATCGAGCGGCGCCAGATGAAGGAGGGACTCCCCTCTTTCGCTCCAGGCGATCGCGTTCGGGTGCACTTCCAGGTGGTCGAGGGCAACCGTCGCCGGACCCAGGTCTTCGAGGGTGTCGTCCTCAAGCGCCAGGGCTCCGGAGCGCGCGAGACCTTCACCGTCCGAAAGCAGTCGTTCGGCGTCGGCGTCGAGCGGACGTTTCCCCTGCATTCCCCAAAGATCGAGAGGCTCGAAATCGCCGGCCGCGGCGCCGTTCGCCGGGCCAAGCTCTACTACCTCCGGGGCCGCGTCGGCAAGGCGGCACGGGTTGCCGAGCGGCGCTGGGGCATCGACGAGGAGATCATCGCCGCCCCCGCCGTGGCGGCGGGGGAGGCGCTCGACTCCGAGGGGGTCGGGCAGGAGGAGGTCGTGCCGGTGGAGGAGCCGGCCGAGGTCGAGGCGGCGGAGGCCGGCGAGGCTGTTGCCGCGGATACTGCGGCGGAGGCGGCAGAGGCCCCGGAGTTAGAGGCAGAGGCTCCGGAGGCAGAGGCAGAGGCAGGGGCAGGGGCAGGGGAGCCCGAGGCCGCCGCGGAGGAGAGCCCCGCGCAAGAGGCGGAACCTGAGGCGGAGACCGAGGCCGGGGGAGACGAAGCGACCGAGGGCGAGTCCGACGAGGGCTCGGGCTGAACCCCCCGATCCCGAAGCCGAAGACGAAGGCGGGCGGCCTTGTTGAGCTCGTCGTCATCGTCCTGCTTGCGCTCGGCCTGGCGCTCGGAATCCAGGCTTTCATCATCAAGCCGTACCAGATCCCGTCGGAGTCGATGGAGCCGACGCTCGACGTCGGCCAGCGGGTTCTCGTCAACCGCTTCATCTACCACTTCACCGACCCCGCGATCGGCGACATCATCGTCTTCCACCCACCGGCCGGAGCCGACCGCGGCACCGAGTGCGGCGCCAGGCACGCTCCCAACCAGGCCTGCCCGCGCCCGACAGAGGCCGAGTCGGATCAGAACTTCATCAAGCGGATCGTCGCCGGTCCCGGCGACACCCTCAGCGTCCGCAATGGGCACCCGGTCGTCAACGGGGTCGAGAAGACCGACGAGAGCTACATCCTGCCCTGCGGAGGAGGCGGCGCCTGCAACCTCTCGAAGCCGATCACCATTCCACCCGACCACTACTTCATGATGGGCGACAACCGTGGCTCGAGCGACGACAGCCGATTCTGGGGGCCGGTTCCGAGGGACTGGATCATCGGCAAGGCCTTCGCCACCTACTGGCCCCCGGACCGTATCGGGCTCCTCTAAGCGCAGGCGCCTGGCGCGGACGCGTCGCCTTTTTGCCTTCGACCGCTCCCTCGGCTCCCGCCGGGTGGCCGGGGCCGATGAGGCGGGCCGCGGCTGTCTCGCCGGCCCCCTGGTGGCCGCCGGCGTCTTGATCGACTACGGCGCCCTGCGCCTCTCCGACCGCCGCGCGCTCGCAGGCCTGCACGATTCCAAGCAGATGACCGAGGAGTTGCGCGAGGAGCTCTACCCCTGCGTGCTGCGCGCTGCCGAGCGGGTCAGCGTCGTCTTCCGATGCGTTCGGGGAATCGATTCCCGCGGCCTTCACGTGACCAACATCGAGGCGCTCTCGGCGGCTCTGGTCGCACTCGACGCTCCCGACGCGCTCCGCCTCGTCGACGGCTTCTCGCTGCCGCCGTGCCCGCTCGGGCATCGGGCCGTGATCGAGGGCGACGGCACCAGTGCCGCGATCGCCGCCGCCTCGGTTATCGCCAAGGTCAGCCGCGACCGCTACATGAAGCGCCTGGCGCAGATCCACCCCGGCTGGGGCTTCGAAGAGAACGTCGGCTACTCGACCCCGGGCCACCGCGAGGCGATTGCCGAGATCGGCATCTCACCCCAGCACCGCCGCTCCTTCCAGTCGGTCGCCTACCGCCAGCTCGAGCTGGCGAGCTAGAGCCGGCGCCGAGCCCCCCGGAAGAGAGTTGCACGATTTCCGGGGCTATGGCCCCCGAAATCACGCAAGGTTTCCGTTGTCGTCCGTGCCGCGGTAGGCGAGAGGGCTCCCGGCGGCGAGGGGGCTCCGGGCGGCGAGGGGGCCCGGGCGGCAAGGGGCCCGGGGCGCCGAGGGGGCCCGGCGGCGAGGGCGGTTCCCGGTGCGCTCTCACCAGGCGCTGCGGATGTGCTCGTAGTCGGCGACCGAGCCGTCGGCGGCGAAGGTGACGCCGACGGCGTCGAAGCGCAGGTTTGCGTAGAGGCGGGCCTGGTTCGGGCCTCGTGGCCCGGATCGGGTCGCTGAGCGTCGCTGCGCCAGCCACGCCGCGGCGAGCCGGCGCAGCCGCCGCTGCTTGCGGGGGCCGATCGCCAGCACCGGGCGCTCGGGACCGGCGTGCGAGCCCTCCCGTCCCGCCTTGACCTCGACGAAGACGAGATCGCCCCGCTCAAGGGCGACGATGTCGATCTCGCCGTGGCGGGTCCTGGCGTTTCGCTCGAGGATCGCCCAGCCCTGGGTGAGCAGGCGGGAGGCGACCAGATCCTCCGCCGCCCTGCCCATCCTCAGCCTCGCTTCTGTCATCACCGCCCAGCCTGGGGGGCGCAGCCGCGCCTATGGCGCGCGGGTTGTGACGATTTCCTGACCTCTGGCGCGCAACGGGGCAATCGGTCGGGCCTAGGTTGACGTCGTGCTCGCCATCTCGCGGACATTCACGCTTGACGGGATCGCGGCCCGCCCGGTCAGGGTCGAGGCCGACGTCCACCGCGGATTGCCGGCCTTCCAGATCGTCGGCCTGCCCGACGCAGCGGTGCGCGAGGCGCGGGAGCGGGTCCGCGCGGCACTGCTCAACTGTGGCTTCGAGTTCCCGATGCGCCGGATCACGATCAACCTCGCTCCGGCGAGCCTGCGCAAGGTCGGCCCCGGGTTCGACCTGGCGATCGCGGCGGCGCTGCTGGCGGCGTCGGGGCAGCTTCGCTGGGAGGCGCTCTCCCGGCTCTCGATCGCCGGAGAGCTGGCGCTCGACGGCAGCGTGCGGGCGGTTCCGGGGGCGCTGGCGATGGCCGAGGCCGCCGCCCGCCGCGGCGACGCGGCCCTGGTCGTTCCCGCCGCAAACGGGCCCGAGGCGGCGCTTGCCACCGGGGTGCGGGTGCTCGCCGTCGAGAGCGTGTCCCAGCTCGGGGGGCTGGCGAGCGGCGAGTGGGAGCCACCGTCGCCCGCGCCGATGGCGCTGCCGAATTCGCCGAACGGCCACGCTCCCGATCTCGCCGACCTCAGGGGCCAGCTGCACCTGCGCTACGCGCTCGAGGTCGCCGCTGCCGGCGGCCACAGCCTGCTGATGATCGGCCCGCCGGGCGCGGGGAAGTCGCTCGCCGCCCGCAGGCTGCCCTCGATCCTGCCGCCACCGACGCGGGGGGAGGCGCTCGAGATCGCCCGGATCTCCAGCGCCTGCGGCATCTTTCATGGACCGACCGGGTCACGGCCGTTCCGTGCGCCCCACCACACGATCTCCGCCGCCGGACTCGTCGGCGGCGGCAATCCGCCGCGGCCGGGTGAGGCGACGCTGGCCCACGGGGGCGTCCTCTTCCTCGACGAGCTATGCGAGTTCCGCCGTGACGCCCTCGAGGCCCTGCGGGCGCCGCTCGAGACCGGGACGGTGTCGATCGTGCGCTCAGGGATGCGGCAGGAGCTGCCCTGCCGGTTCATGCTCGCCGCCGCCGCCAACCCCTGTCCCTGCGGGCGCGGCGAGGAGGATGAGCGGTGCACCTGCGCGGCCCATGACGTGCGCCGCTACCAGGGGCGCCTCAGCGGCGCCCTCGCCGACCGTATCGACATCGTCGCCTCGGTCATCCAGCCGGGGGCCGCGGAGATGGGAGGCGGTGAGGGCGAGGCCTCCGCCGAGGTCCGTGAGCGGGTCAGGCGGGCCCGGGAGCGCCAGCAGCGCCGCCTCGGAGCTGACCGCTGCAACGCGTCGATGACGCCGTCGGAGGCTCGCAGCGGGGAGCTCACCGACGACGCCTCGGCGCTGCTCGCTTCGGCATACGAGAGCCGGCGCCTCAGCGGGCGCGCCCACGACCGCGTCCTCCGCCTCGCCCGCACCATTGCCGATCTCGAGGGGCGCGGGTCGGTCGACGGCGACGCGATCGGGCGCGCCCTCGGACTGCGACGCCGGGAGGGCGCGTGAGGGTGGCGGGCCCCGGTGCGTCCGCCCCGAGCGCGTGTGCGGACTGCCTGCGCCGCGCCTGGCTTCTGGTTGCTCTCTCCGCTCACATCGAGCGGATGGCGACCGGAAGCCCGGGGTCGCGCTCGGCGGAGCTGCTGCGGCTATCCGACGCCGACCTCGCAGCAGCCGTCGCTCCCAAGGACGCCGATCGTGTGCTCGAGCGCATCGCCCGCATGCCGGAGGCGGGGATGCGGCGCCGCATCGATGACGCCGGCTGCTGGGCGAGTTGCCATCACGACCCTCGCTTCCCGCAGGCCCTGCGAGAGCAGGCCGACGGTCCGAGGTCGCTCATCTGCTGCGGGGATCCGGGCCTGCTCGGGCGCCTTGACGCCGAGGAGGTGGTGACGATCGTCGGATCGCGCCGGGCCAGTGTCTACGGGCGCGAGGTGGCGCGGGATCTGGCCGCCGAGTTGGCGACGGCGGGCCTGGTGGTGGTCAGCGGGATGGCCTACGGGATCGATGGGGCCGCGCATCGCGGAGCCCTTGCAACCGGCGCCACCGTGGCCGTCCTCGGCGGCGCCGCCGACGTCGCCTATCCGGCGGCGCATCGCGCCCTGCACCGGCGCATCTGCGAGCACGGCCTGGTCATCTCCGAGTTCGCCCCGGGCGCGACCCCGTGGCGCTGGTGCTTTCCCGCCCGCAACCGGATCATGGCGGCGCTGGGGTGGATGACGGTCGTCGTCGAGGCAGCCCGCCGTTCGGGGTCGCTGATCACTGCCGAGATGGCGACCGAGTGCGGCCGCGACGTCGGCGCCGTCCCGGGACCGGTTACCTCGCGGGGATCGGCCGGTGCGAACGAGTTGCTGGCACGGGGCGCCTGCGTCGTCCGCGACGCCCAGGACGTCCTCGACGCGATGCTGGGCCCGGGCGCGCCGAGGATCGAGCGGCGGGGGCCGGCGCTGGACCCGGCGCTGGCCGGGGTTCTCGGGGCGCTGGAGAGAACACCGTTTCCGGATGCCGTGGCCTCGGAGCTTGGGATCCCGGCCCCGGAGGTCACTGCCTCGCTGGCTCGCCTCGAGCAGCTGGGATACGTCAGCTGCTCGGCGCTCGGGACCTACTCGCGGACCGCGCTGGTGCCACCGGAGGCTCGCTGATCCGCTTGCCCCGGGCGCCCCGGAGCTCGTCCCACCCCGAGCTCGCTCACCCCCTAATCTGGCGTCGGCATGACCGACCACTCCGAGATCCAGGGGTCGCAGCGGGGCGGGCGGTCGCACCCGGTCCCGGCCGTGCTCTCGATCGCCGGCTCGGACTCGGGGGGAGGGGCGGGGATCCAGGCCGACCTCAAGGCCTTCGCCCGCTGCGGCGTCCATGGGATGACGGCGATCACGGCGCTGACCGCCCAGAGCACCGTCGGGGTCAGCGCCGTAGAACAGGTGTCGCCGGCGATGATCGTCGAGCAGGTGCGCGCCGTCGCCACAGACATCGGCGTCGACGCGGTCAAGGTGGGGATGCTCGGGACCGCGGAGACCGTCGCCGCAGTTGTCGAGGCGCTCTCGCTCGTCGGTGCCGTCCCGGTCGTGGTCGATCCGGTGATGGTCGCTGAGAGCGGAGCGATCCTGCTCGATGATGACGCCCGCAGGGCGCTGATCAGTGATCTGTTGCCGCTGGCGGCGGTGGCGACGCCGAACCTCCCCGAGGCGCGGGCGCTGACCGGGCTCGGCGAGGACGCCGATGCGGAGCGGCTGGCCCGGGCCGTTCACTCCCTAGGCCCCGCCGCCGTCGTCGTCACCGGCGGTCACAGCGAGCGGATGGTCGACATCTTCTTCGACGGGAGCGATCTGGTCGAGATACCCGGAAAGCGCCACCCCGACGGCGCCTCGCACGGGTCCGGCTGCACGCACTCCTCGGCGCTGGCGGCCCTGCTCGCGTGCGGCGAGACGCCGCTCGAGGCGGCCCGTGAGGCGAACCGGATCGCCTCGGCCGCGGTCGCGGCGGGCCTGCGGGGAATCGGTGCCGGCCCGGGGCCGGTGAACGTCCTCGCCGGCGCCTCGTGAGCACCATTTCCCTCGCCCGCAATGGCGCTCGGCAATAATCCCCGTATGAGGTTTGTGCGCATGAAGCCCGGACACGGCGACGTCCTCCTCGCCGAGGGGGATGTCGACCTGGTCGCTGACGAGGAGCGTCTGGTCGCAGAGTTCAGACGCCAGCTCGAGGAAGGAATGTGGGCGGCGGTCCCGACCTCGGACGCCGGCGGCCGCCACGAGGCGCTGATAGTGCGCGAGTTCGACGAGATCCCACGCGACGCCGCTCGGGTCATCTTCTTCCCCCGCGCCGCCGGGGGCTGATCCGCGATGCTGGGCCGGCGCCGGGCCCGCCCGCGGCCCCCAGCGTATGACCCGGGTCGCGAGCTGCGGGCCGAGAGCAAGGCGCGCGATTTGCTGCGCTCGGTCGTCGGCGAGGAGGCCTTCGCGATGTATGCGGAGCTCGGGTTCATCGCCGTCCGCCCAGAGGGTGGCGGGTACGGCTACCTGCTCTACCCGCACCGCTCGATCGTCGCCTTCGACGGTCGCAGCGGCGATCTCCTCAGTGAGTACTGCGTCGGCTTCCCCGACACCAGTGATCCCGCGAGCGGAACCCGCCTCCCCGACTCCGACGACGTGCTGGCGAAGTGGATGGCGCTTCGCGGTGACGAGCGGCGCCTGATCGGGGACTCCAACATGCACCTTCCGGGGCGCCACGTCGATCCCGGCCAGGTGCGCCGCGATCTGCACCGGCTGAGCCAGTGGGAGGGGCGCCGCCGCTCCGAAGGCCGCGCTCGCAGGCTCGAATCCGGTCGCGCCGCGGCCCAATAGGCTGGGGGCATGAGCGAGAACGGGTCCCCCACCGCCACCGGCCTTCCACGGCCGCGCTCGGCCGCCGTCTTCGACGGCCCCGAGCGCGCCGCCGCCCGCGCCTACATGAAGGGCATCGGCTTCGACGATGACGCGCTCAGCCACCCGACGGTCGGCGTCGCAAACACCTGGATCGAGGCGATGCCGTGCAACTTCCACCTGCGCGGTCTCGCCGAGCCGATCAAGGAGGGCGTCCGCGTCGCCGGGGGGACCCCGATGGAGTTCAACACCGTCGCCATCTCCGACGGGATCACAATGGGAACCCAGGGGATGAAGACGTCGCTGATCAGCCGCGAGGTGATCGCCGACTCAATCGAGCTGACCGCCCGCGGCTACCAGTTCGACGCACTCGTCGCCCTCTCGGCCTGCGACAAGACGATCCCGGGTTGCGTGATGGCGCTGGCGCGGCTCGACGTCCCCTCGCTGATGCTCTACGGCGGCTCGATCGCACCTGGTCGCTGGCACGGACATGACGTCTCCATCCTCGACGTTTTCGAGGCCGTAGGCGCCAATCTCGCCGGGGAAATGAGCGACGCCGACCTGCACGAGCTCGAGGGCGTCGCCAGCCCCGGCGCCGGCGCCTGCGGCGGCCAGTTCACCGCCAACACGATGGCCTGCGCCTTCGAGGCGCTCGGGATCTCCCCGGGCGGATCGGCGATGGTCCCGGCCGAGGACTCCGAGAAGATGACGGTCGCCGAGCAGATTGGCGAGATGGCGCTGCGTGTCCTCGCCGACGACCTGCGGCCGAGCAGGATCATCACCAGGGAGTCGATCGAGAACGCGATCGCCTGCATCTGCGCGTCAGGCGGCTCGACCAACGGCGTCCTGCACATGCTCGCGGTTGCCCGCGAGGCGGGGGTCGAGCTCGATATCGACGACTTCGAGGAGATCTCTCGCCGCACCCCGCTGCTGGCCGACCTCAAGCCGGGCGGGCGCTTTGTCGCCACCGACCTCTACCGCGCCGGCGGTGTGCCGCTGATCCTCAGCCGTCTGGCCGAGGCCGGGCTCTTGCACGAAGACGCGATAACAGTCTCCGGTCAGACGATCGGCGAGGTTGCCGCGGCCGCAAAGGAGACTCCCGGCCAGGAGGTCATCCGCCCCCTCTCAGACCCGCTCAAGAGCGAGGGCGGCCTCGCGATCCTTCGCGGCAACGTCGCCCCCGAGGGCTCGGTCGTCAAGCTCGCCGGCACCGAGCGCCGCGGCCAGACCGGCCCCGCTCGCGTCTTCGAGTCCGAGGAGGAGTGCTTCCGCGCCGTCAAGGACCAGCGGATCGCCTCCGGCGACATCATCGTCATCCGCAACGAGGGGCCCGCGGGCGGCCCGGGGATGCGGGAGATGCTTCAGGTGACCGCCGCAATCGTCGGCGAGGGCCTCGGCGAGGAGGTTGCGCTGCTGACCGACGGCCGATTCTCAGGGGCGACCCGGGGGCTGATGGCCGGCCACGTCGCCCCCGAGGCATTCAAGGGCGGCCCGATCGCCGCGATCCGCGACGGCGACGAGGTGACGATAGATATCGATGGCAGGGCGATCGACGTCGCCCTCTCCGACGAGGAGATCGCGAAGCGGATCGCCGAGTACGAGTCGCCCGAGCCGCTCTTCGAGCGCGGCGTGATGGCCAAGTACGCGGCGACGGTTTCCAGCGCCTCCCACGGCGCCGTCACCAGCTAGCCCGGGGGTCAGCAGAGCCTCCGGTGGCGAGCCGGGCCTGGGGCGCGAGCCGGGCCTGGGGCGCGAGGCGAGTCCGGGCCCGAGATCCGTCGATGGGTGGATTTCGACGTATATGGGGACGCTTTCCACCCGTCGGCGGGGGCGAGGCGGCGGGGACGTCGGCGGGGAAGAGGCGTAGGGGGCGAGGCGGGGGCGAGGTGGGGACGAGGCGGCGGGGGCGAGGCGCGCTTCAGGCGCGGGTCTCCGCAAGGAACTCGTCCAGCACCCGGTTGAACCGCGCTGGACGCTCCAACTGGGGAACGTGCCCGGTGCGCTCGAAGATCTCGAGCCGCGAGTGGGGGATGCGGCGGTGGTAGCTGAGGCCCGCCTGAACCGGCACGATGCGGTCGTTGAACCCCCAGAGGACCATTGTCGGTATCTCGATCTCGCCGACGCGATCGCGGAGGTCGTAGCCGAAGAGCTCGGAAAGCGCGTCGGTGAATCCAGGGCTGCGCAGTGCCGGCTCGACCTGTTCGTAGAGGAGCTCGGGGCTGAGCAGGTTGGGATAGCGAAAGACGCCGCGAAAGGCCATGTAGCGAGCCCGCGGCCGGACCAGGCCGGCGCGGTTGAAGCGGGCCAGCACCGGCCCGGTCATCTCCCCCAGGCGGCCGAGCAGCGCCGCCGGCTCGCTGCGGGCCTGGGCGGGGGTCATCCCCGCCGCCGAGACCAGCACCAGGCGCTCGAAGCGCTGCGGCTGCTGGATCACCGCCTCGGTCGAGACGAAGCCGCCCATCGAGTTGCCGACGACCCCTGCGCAGCGATCGATCCCGAGCTTCTCGCAGAAGTCGTGCAGGAGGCGGCCGTAGGCCGGCATGTCGATATCCCAATCCGGCATCGGGCTGTCGCCGAAGCCGGGGAGGTCGAGGGCGATGGCCCGATGCGAGCGACCGAAGTGGGGGAGGTTCTCGAGCCAGTTCTGCCAGCAGCCGGAGAGGCCATGGACGAACAGCAGCGGCGGGCCCTCGCCAATCTCGGCGTAGTTGACGGTGGCGCCGGGGAGCTCGACTCGGTGCAGGTGCTGGCGCCAGTCAATTCGCACCCACTCGGGGTCCGGGTTGCCGTAGTCGCCCGCGGGGCGCGCCGGGGGGCCCGTCAGGGCCACCTCAGGCATAGCCCATTCGCTCGAGGATCGGGATCTCGCGTATCTGGGGAGGCTGCAGGTGGTCCCAGAGGATGCCGCGGGGCCGGTCGTAGGAGCGCTCGACCTCGATCACCGCGCGTGGGGTGGCGATGATGTCGATCGGGAGATCGTGTGATGTCGTCTGTAGGTGGCGCCGCAGGATCTGGATCGGGTGGACCGTCGTCGCCACCGTGGTGTGATCGTCGATCTTTCCGGAGTCGATCAGGATCCCGAACTCGAGGTCGGAGAAGCCGCCACCCTTGCCGACCCGGGCGCCGCTGAGGTTGACTGCGACTGCGCCGCAGAGGACGAGGTCGATCTCCGGCAACTCGTCGAGCGCCGCGACGCGGCCGTGGCGCAACGCCCCCTTGATCGTCGCCGCCTCCTTCATCGCCGCCTTCGAGAGCTGCTTCGGGTCGAGAACCCGGAACGGGTGGATGTCGCGCAGCCGCGGCACCGCCATGATCACCGTCTTGCCGTCCTCGAGTGCGGCGCGGCGGACGTGGGTCTGGGGGGAGTCCGGGTTCGCCTTGATCACCCGGGACCGCTTCCATACCCGGTGCGACGCCAGCTTCGCCGCGGCGAGCTTGGCGCCGGCAAAGTTAGGGATCCGCCCCTCGGCGCCCGGGAACCTGGACACGCCCTCGCGGTCCATCGCCTTCCACACCTCCTCGCGAACCTTGTCCTTGGAGTGCATGGACCGAAACATATCCGCCGGGCTGCCCCCGGCCCGCCCCTGCCAGAATGCGGTGATGCCGGAGCGAACCCCGATCGCCGACATGCCGCAGCGTGATTCCGCCCCCGAGCGGCTCCCCGCCGTGCGCGACCGCGACCTGCTGCCCGCGATCGAGCCGGAGCGGACGATCGACGACTGGGGGCGCTCGGAGCGGGTCGAGGGGACCTTCGATCGCACCGCGGTCGAGTTCTTCTACCGCTACTGGTTCAGGGTCGAGGTCGAGGGGGTCGAGAACGTCCCCTCCGAAGGCGGCGCCCTGCTGGTCTCGAACCACTCCGGGGCGCTGCCCCCCGATGCGGCGATGATCGGCCGCGCGATCCGCGAGGAGCACCCGGCGCCGCGGCCTCTGAACATCACCGTCGAGCACTTCTTCAAGGGCTACCCGTTTTTCTCGATGCTGGCGCCGAAGATCGGCTGCGTCGCCGCCCACCCCGCCAACGTGCACCGGCTCCTCAGCGACGAACAGAAGCTGGTCCTCGTCTTCCCCGAGGGCCGAAAGGGCACGGAGAAGGTCTACAGCGAGCGCTACCGGCTGCGCCGCTTCGGCCGCGGTGGTTTCGTCGCCGCTGCGATGCGGGCAGAGGCGAAGCTGGTGCCGGTCTGCGTCGTCGGGGCGGAGGAGGCGGCGCCGATCTTCGCCCAGGTCGGGGTGATGAAGCGGCTCACGGGCTTGCTGTATTTCCCCCTGACCCCGACCTTCCCCTGGCTCGGCCCGCTGGGGATGCTCGGCTACCTGCCGGCCAAGTTCAGGGTGCGCTTCCTCGAGCCGATCGATACCGCCCGGCTCGGCGGCGACCCCGACTCAGACCGGGCCCTGGTGCAGACGGTGGCCCAGGAGGTCCGGGCTCGGATCCAGGAGAACCTGCACGAGATGGTGGCCAAGCGCAGGTCGGTGTGGTTCGGATGAGCGAGGCCCTCGCAAGGCCCGCGCGCCGGGTGCTGATCACGGGCCTCTCGAGTTACTGGGGCGGGCGCCTGGCACAGGCGCTGGAGTCCTTTCCCGACGTCGAGGCGATCATCGGCGTCGACTCGAGTGAGCCGACGCGCGAGCTCGAGCGGACCGAGTTCGTCAAGGTCGGAACCCAGCACTCCTTGATCGAGCGGATCGTCAAGGCGGCCGGGGTCGACACCGTCATCGACACCCGCATGATCGTCGATTCATCCGTCACCTCGAGGGGGCAGGCGCACGAGAACAACGTCATCGGCACCCTCAACATTCTCGCTGCCTGCACCGGGGAGGACTCGCCGGTGCGCCGGCTCGTGTTCAAGAGCTCGGCCCACTGGTACGGCTGCGAACAGGACGACCCGGCCTTCTTCACCGAGGAGATGAGGCGCAAACACCCGCCGCCGACCCCGATCGAGCGCGACATCGTCGAGGCCGAGGCTGCGGTCTCCGAATTCGCCGTCAAGCGCCCCTCGACGACGGTCACGATCCTTCGCTGCGCAAACGTCCTCGGGCCCGACATCGACACACCGCATATCCGCATGTTCTCGATGCCGGTGGTCCCGATGATCCTCGGCTTCGACCCCCGCTACCAGTTCGTCCACTCCGATGACGTCGTCCACGCGCTCGAGCACGCGGCCTTCCACGAGCTCCCCGGCGCCTACAACGTCGCCGCCGACGGCGTCCTCGCTCTTTCGGAGGTGATCGGCCTGCTCGGCAAGCGCCCGCTCCCGATCCTGCCCCCGTGGGGGACCGGGCTCTTGATCGGGCCGCTGCGGCAACTCGGCCTCGGCGTGCCGGACGAGATGCTGGCTCAGATGCGCTTCGGTCGGGGCCTTGACAACCGCCGTTTCAAGGCGAGTGGGTTCAAGTACTCCTACACGTCGCGCGAGGCGGTGCTGAAGCTCGGCGAGCACCTGCGCCTGAGCTCGGTGCTGGCCGGGGTCACTGAGCCCTACCACTACGAGCGCGAGGTCGAGGAGTTCCTGCGCTGGAGCCCGCACGTGCGTCGCGCGGGCTCCGAGAAGGAGGTCGGCCGCGAGGACGCTGCGATGTTCGACCCGTCGCCGCCGGTCGAGGGCCCCTGAGCCTCGCTGCGCACAGCCGCTTGCAACCGGGTTGCGGGGAAGGGACGGTGATCCGCATGCCTAAACTCTCCGAACAGCAGGTCGACGAAGTGCCCGGTCACTGAACAAGCCCGATGGGACGAAAGACTCAGATCGCGATCATCCTCTCGGTCCTGCTGCTCGTGGGCGGGGCGGTGGGCGCCTATGCCTACGACAACTCGCGCAGGGATCAGATCGCCAACGGCATCACCGTCGGCGGCGTCGACGTCGGCGGGCTCAGCGGGGTCGAGGCTCGCGCCCTTCTCCGCCAGCAGCTGGTGAGGCCGCTGACGAAGCCGCTGACGGTGAGGTTCGACGGCGAGACGTACTCCCTGACGGGCCGAGAGCTCAAGGTCCGGGCGAACATCAACGCGATGGTCAACCGCGCCCTCGCCACCAGCCGGGACGGCGGGCTTCCCGGTCGCCTGGTCCGCTACGTCACCGGCGACTCTGTCGACGAGCAGATCAAGCCGCAGATCACCTACTCACTGCCCGCGATAAACCGTTTCGTGCGCGAGGTCGCCTCCAGGATCGACCAGGAGCCACAGGACGCCTCGGTCAGTGCGAGCGGTGCCTCGCTCAACGTCGTTCCGGGGGAGCCCGGGCGCAAGGTCCGAGACGTCCTGTTGACGAAGAAGCTGCGGGCCGCCGTCACAGAAGCCACCGGCCCGCGCACGGTCACTGCCGTCGTCCACTCGACCAAGCCGAGCGTCACCACTGATGAGGTGGCGTCCGAATACCCGACCTACCTCACCCTCGAGCGCGCCTCCTACACCCTGCGTTTCTGGAAGGACCTGAAGCTGGTCAAGTCCTACACCGTCGCCGTCGGCCAGGTCGGCCTCGAGACGCCGGCCGGGCTCTACCACATCCAGGACAAGCAGGTGGACCCCACCTGGAACGTTCCCAACTCCTCCTGGGCCGGCTCGCTGGCCGGGCAGTCGATCCCCCCGGGGCCTTCGAATCCCCTCAAGGCCCGCTGGATGGGAATCTTCAACGGCGCCGGGATTCATGGCACCGACGAGACCTACTCGCTCGGCAGCGCCGCCTCTCACGGCTGCGTCCGCATGTCGATTCCCGACGTGATCGACCTCTACGACCGGGTCGACGTCGGCACGCCGATCTACATCGGGTAGCCGCACGTCCTCGGCTTCGCCTCCGGGCGTGCGGCTGTTTCCGGTCGGGCCTGCTGTCAAGCGGCGGGACGTCCTCGGCTTCGCCTCCGGGCGTGCGGCTGTTTGCGGTCCACCCTGCTGCCCAACGGCAGGACCGGCTGTTTCCGGTTGCTCGCGCCCGCGCGCAGGACGATCGAGGGGTCTTGGCGAATCCCACTGCGTGAACTGGGAAGACGCACTGCGTGACTACGACCGCGACCTCGGTGCACGTGGTGCCGCCGAGCGGACGCGGCGGGCCTACGGGGTCGATCTCGGCCAGTTCTCGGCCTGGGCGTCGGAGCACGATCGCGAGCCGGAGGGCATCCGCCACCGCGACGTCCGCCGCTACGCCGCCGGCCTCTCGGCCGGCGGGGCGACCGCGGCGACGGTCTCGCGCAAGCTGGCGGCGATCCGGGGCCTCTTCGACTTCCTCGTGCGCACCGAGCGCCTGCCCGCCAACCCGGCCAACCTCGTCACCAGCCCCAAGCGCGAGGGGAAGCTGCCGAAGGTCCTCTCCTCCGAGCAGATGGCCGAGCTTCTCGATCGCATTCCCGCCCGCACGGAGCTCGAGCTGCGCGACAGGGCGATGCTCGAGCTCGCCTACTCGTGCGGCCTGCGCTGCGAGGAGATCGTCAACCTCGACACCGGCGCCATCGACTTCGAGTCCGAGCAGTTGCGGGTCAGGGGGAAGGGGTCGAAGGACCGCATTCTGCCTGTCGGCGAGCCGGCGCAGCGGGCGGTGGAGCGCTACATCGCGGGCGCGCGCATGCGGCTTCGCGGCGAGCGCCATGAGCAGGCCCTCTTCCTCTCCAAGAGTGGCCGCCGCCTCTCCTCCTCCGACGTATCGCGCAGGCTCGCGATCTGGGTTCGGGAGGCGGCGCTGGAGGCGGGGATCTCCCCGCACTCGCTGCGGCATTCCTTCGCCACCCATCTGCTCGAGGGTGGCGCCGACCTGAGGACTATCCAGGAGCTCCTCGGCCACTCGTCGATCTCGACGACGCAGGTCTACACGAGGGTCGACACGACGCGACTTCGTGACCAGTACGCCGGCAGCCACCCGAGGGCATGAGCGAACCCTTGCTCCCAAACGACACCTGTCCAAATACAATCGCTGAGGGGATATGGAGACAGGCGTAAAAGAGGTGGAGCTGCGCGATCTCTGGCGCCGCTACAAGGAGGATGGAGACGCCACGGCTCGCGAGCGTCTCGTCGTCGCCTACTCGCCGATGGTGAAATTCGTCGCCGGGCGCCTCGGCGCCGGGTTGCCCTCCCACGTCGAGGACGCCGACCTCATCTCCTACGGCCTGATGGGGTTGATAGGCGCTATCGAGCGCTTTGAGCCCGAGCGCGGGATCAAGTTCGAGACCTTCGCGATGACCAGGATCCGCGGCGCGATCATCGACGAGCTGCGCTCGCTCGACTGGGTGCCGCGATCGGTCCGTGCCCGCGCCCGCGAGATCGAGACGGCGCAGGCAAAGCTCGAGCACCAGCTGCAGCGGGCGCCGAGTGAGCAGGAGCTCGCCGACAAGCTCGGCGTCAGCGAGGCAGACCTGCAGTCTTCGCTTCTCGAGATCGCCAACTCCTCCGTCTACGCGCTCGACGAGCTCTGGGCGATTTCCGACTCTTCCGGGGACTCGGTCTCGCTGCTCGACACGATCCCCGACGACTCGGCCACCGACCCGCAGCAGTCACTCGACTCTGGCGAGGTCAAGGAGCGCCTGACGGAGGCGATCGGGACGCTGCCGGAGCGCGAGCAGGTTGTGATTGCGCTCTATTACTACGAGAACCTCACCCTGCGCGAAATCGGCGACGTCCTCGATGTCACCGAGTCGCGGGTCTCGCAGTTGCACACGAAGGCCGTGATGCGTCTGAAGACCCAGCTTCAGCGCTCGCCCGATTGAGCAGAGTCCCGGCCTCGCATATAGTCCGCTCCGCACGAGGTCAACGAGGAGAGGAGCTTTGCCGATGCCCCACAAGGCCGCCGATCGGATCCGAAACGTGGCCCTGATCGGCCACAGGGGAAGCGGCAAGACCAGCCTCCACGAGGCGCTTCTGTTCGAGGCCGGCGCCGTCAACCGCCACGGCACCGTCGCTGACGGCTCGACCACCTCCGACCACGAGCCCGACGAGCACGAGCGGGAGATGTCGATCGGCGCCTCGGTCGCGTCCTTCGAGTTCGACGGCCGAAAGATCAACCTGATCGACACCCCCGGCGAGCCCAGCTTCGTCGCCGACGCCGCCGCGGCGCTGCACGTCGTCGACGCCGCCGTGGTCGTCGTCAACGGCGTCATGGGCGTCGAGGTCAACACCGAGCGCCTCTGGGAGCGCGCTCAGCGCGAGGGCCTGGCGCGACTCGTCTTCATCAACATGCTCGACCGCGAGCGCGCCGATTTCTTCCGCGCCCTCGACTCGCTCAAGGAGTCCTTCGGCCCGCACGTGGTCGCGACCGAGATCCCGATCGGCGCCGAGCACGAAGTCAGCGGAATCATCGACCTGATCGATATGAAGGCGTTCGTCGACTCCGGAACCGGCCGCGGCGCCGCCGACGAGGTCGAGATCCCCGAGGATCTGCTCGCCCAGGCGCAGGAGTACCGCGAGAAGCTGATGGACGAGGTCGCCGAGAACTCCGACGAGCTGATGGAGCGCTACCTCGAGGGCGAGGAGATCGACCACGACGAGATCGTTCGGGTCCTCAAGCAGGGGGTCACCGACGGCAAGATCTTCCCGGTCACCTGCGGCGTCGCGACCAAGAACCTCGGCACCAGCCGCCTTCTCGACGCTCTCGTCGAGGACCTCCCGTCGCCGGCGATGCGCGGCCCGGTCAGCGCCTTCGGCGCCGAGGGTGCCGCGATCGAGATCGAGCCCGACGAGGGCGGCGCTCTGGTGGCCTATGCCTTCAAGACGCTCGCCGACCCCTACACCGGCCGCATCAACCTGCTTCGCGTCTACCGCGGCACCCTGCGCTCTGACTCGCACGTTGTCAACGTCTCCAAGCAGCAGAAGGAGCGGATCGGGCAGCTTGGCGAGCCGCTCGGAAAGGAGCTGAAGCCGACAGCCGAGCTCGGAGCGGGCGATATCGGGGCGATCGCGAAGCTGAAGCAGACCAGCGCCGGAGACGTCATCTGTGAAAAGCAGGAGGAGATCTCGTTCCCGGCGCTCGACCTGCCGGCGCCGGTGATGGCATTCGCCTACGAGGCGAAGTCCAAGGGCGACGAGGAGAAGGCCGCGGCGGCCGTGCGCAGGCTGACCGAGGAGGACCCGACCCTCGACGTCCACCGCGACCCGCAGACCGGCGAGCAGATCATCGCCGGCCTCACCCAGGTCCACGTCGAGGTGATCGTGGACCGGATGAAGCGCCGCTTCGGCGCCGAGATCGAGCTGCACCCGCCACGGGTGCCCTACCACGAGTCGATTCGCAAGCCCGCGAAGGCGCACGCCCGCTACAAGAAGCAGACCGGCGGGCGCGGCCAGTTCGCCGACTGCCATATCGAGATCGCGCCGGGTGAGGACGGGAGCGGCCTCGAGTTCGTCAACGCGATCAAGGGCGGCGTCATTCCCGGGGGGTTCGTCCCCGCGGTCGAGAAGGGGGTGGTCGAGGCGATGGAGCACGGCACCGTCGCCGGCTATCCGGTCAAGGACGTCCAGGTCCGCCTCTATGACGGCCAGCACCACGCGGTCGACTCCTCCGAGATGGCCTTCAAGATCGCCGGCTCGATGGCCTTCAAGAAGGCGATGGCCGAGGCGGGCCCGGTCCTGCTGGAGCCGATCGTCAAGCTCACCGTCTCCTGCCCCGATGATGTCGTCGGCGACGTCATCGGCGACCTCAACTCGCGCCGTGGCCATCCGCTGGGGATGGAGCCGAAGGGCTCTGCCACCGAGGTCAAGGCCGAGGTCCCGATGGCCGAGGTCCTCGACTACGCCCCCGACCTGCGCTCGATAAGTGGCGGCCGCGCCGACTTCACGATGGAGTTCGAGCGCTACGAGGAGGTCCCGGCGCACCTCGCCGAGAAGGTGGTTGCCGAGGGCCGCGAGGGGGCCGAGGTCAGGGCCTAGGTCCAGCGGGCCCTGCCGGCAGGGGCGGCGGCCGGTTTCGCCCGCCAGCGCCGCTGCTACGTTGGGGCGGTGAGCTCCTTCGACACCTGTGCGGTCTGCGCTCGCACGATTCTCTCCGGTGAGCGCACACGCACCTATCTTGCCCCCGGCGACGAGAAACGGGTCGTCTGCGACCTCTGCCGGGCGCGAGCCGAGCAGCTGGGCTGGGTCTGGGAGGAGGCCGCGGGTGAGACCGCGGCTCCCCCTGTTCGACGCAGGGAGAGCAGGGGCCTCGGTGGCCTGCTCCGCGGCCGCGGCGCGGCGAGGCGGGCGAGGCAAAGCGATGCCGGTTCAGACGATCCAGCGCCGGTGCCCGGGCCCGAGCGCAGCCCCGACCCGGCAGCGCCGGGGGCCGGAGTCGGTCGCCTCGATCCGGTGGCCGAGAGCCAGGGGAGCAGGCTCGAGCGCGCCGCCGCGCGCTTCAACTCCAGCGAGGAGGCGCACACCGTGGCCGGGCTGATCCGCTCCCTCGGAGCTCCGTGGGTCTCGGTCGGGTCCGCCGCCGGGACGCCGAGCGAGGTCAGGATCACGGTCGCCTGGGAGCTCTCCTGGTACCAGTGGGGCGTGGACCTGCGCGACGAGTCGCGCCCGGTCCGCCCGATCGACAAGGGCAGGGAGATGGGTCAGCTCGACGGTTCGGCGAAGCAGTGGAACGCGGTCGCCGATGAGTCCGGGCGGATCCGCATCGCCGCCGTCGCGGCCGGCGCGCGCCCGGGGAAGGAGGCCTAGGTGCCGGGCCGGCTGAGGGTGTACGTCGATGGCGGCTCACGGGGCAATCCGGGCCCGGCGGCGATCGCGGCCGTGGTCCGCGACGCCGACGGAGGCGTCCTCGATCAGCGCGGCGAGCTGATCGGCGCGGCGACCAACAACGTCGCCGAGTACAGGGCGATGCTGCTGGGGATCGCGCGGGCCGCCGAGCTGGGTGCGAGCGAGGTCGAGCTGGTCGGGGATTCGGAGCTTGTCGTGCGCCAGATCAAGGGCGAGTACAAGGTCAAGGACGCGGCGCTGAAGGAGCTGCATGCTCAGGTCGGCGAGGCCCTGCGCCAGTTCGAGGCCTGGTCGATCCGCCACGTCAGGCGCGAGCAGAACGAGGAAGCCGACCTGCTCGTCAACCAGACGCTCGACGCCGCCTGAGCCGCGCGCGGCGGCGCCCCGCCCGGGGCGGGAGCGGGCAGAGCCCGTCCCCCTACCGTGCCCCGGCCCGGCCCTCGCCCGAGAACCTCTGGTCGAGGGAACGATTCCCGGGACCGACCCAGATCAGGAAGACCATGCCCGCGAGCAGCAGCGGCGCCAGGGTGAGGCTGGGAACGACCTCGCCCTCACCGATCCCGGAGAGGGCGATCGCGGCGACCATGTTGCCGGCCATCGCCAGCGCCACCAGGCGGGTCGCGAGGCCGATCAGCAGCAGCGCACCGCCGCCGATCTCGAGGATGCCGATCGCGTAGACGAAGGCGTCGGGGGAGGGGAGGCCGTAGTCCTCGAAGGAGGCCACCTCGGCCGCGTGCCCGGTGAACTTGCCGATCCCGAAGACGACGTAGACCGCCCCTGAGAACCAACGGACCGCAGGCGCCCAGCGCGCGGCGGGGACCTGCCGGGTTCGGAGCAGCTCAGAGACCGGGTCGATTGGCCAACCCTACGGCGAGGGCATTAACCGGCGGTTACGGGGCTCTCTGCGTCGGGCCTTCGCGCTCACGGGCGGGGCCGGAGGCGCCACTGGGCCTCGGCGCCGGGACGGGTCTGATTCACTGGTACCAATGGACCCCTCCGAGTCGGCCCCCCAGACCCCGATCGATCCCGGCGTTCGCATCGGCCACGTACACCTCAGGGTCTCCGACGTCGACCGCGCCCTCGATTTCTACGTCGGTGTCCTCGGCCTCGAGCTGCAGCAGCGCTGGGGCCCCGACGCGGCCTTCATCTCGGCCGGCGGCTACCACCACCACATCGGCCTCAACTCCTGGCAGTCGAAGGGCGGCTCGGCACCCCCTCCCGGCACGACCGGCCTCTTCCACACCGCGATCCTCTATCCGACCCGGCGCTCGCTTGCCGATGCCCTGCACCGGGTGACCGAGGCCGGCATCCCCCTCACCGGCGCCTCCGATCACGGCGTCAGCGAGGCCCTCTACCTCGACGACCCCGACGGGAACGGTGTCGAGCTCTACTGGGACCGCCCCCGCGAGCAGTGGCCGCGTCCCGAAAGCGGCGAGGGCGTGGAGATGTTCACCAGTCCCCTCGACCTCCGCGAGCTGCTGGCCGAGCTCAACCGCTGACGCCCCGCGGCCGCTCGTCGAAGGGCCCCGGGATATAATCCCGCCCTCGCGCGGCTGTAGCTCAGTTGGCTAGAGCGTCTGCTTGCCATGCAGAAGGTCGAGGGTTCGAGTCCCTTCAGCCGCTCTTCAGAGTCGGTATCCATTGCGCCCGGCAGCCATAGGCTAGCCTTGGCGGCGATGCGAAGGCTGGGACTGGTGGTGATAACCGCAGCGCTTGTCGCGGCGGTCGCCGCGCAGGGTGCCGCCGCGATGCCGCCGCTCGAAGCCGATTATCAGTTCCAGGACTCCTACGCATCGTCTGTCGCTGGACCCGGCGCCATCGGCAACGTTGGTCCCGGCAACGCGTTCACCACCGAGGCGCTCGGATGCGGGTCCGCCCGCGTGCTCGCCTTCCCGGAGGGAAGCGGGTTGCAGCTGGCGCCGAACCCCGCATCCACAAACCATTACTCGGTCGTCGTGCTCTTCCGGCTCGCTGATGTCTCCGGATACAGGCGAATCTACGCCCCGGGCATTTCGGGTGCCTTCACGACCGACAGCGGGCTCTACAACTACACCGGCAAGCTCGACTTCTACGACTCCAGCCTGCCGATCAAGGACGTTTTCGGCCCGGGAGTGGTCTTCGCGAACAACGCCTACGCGGAGGTCGCGCTCTCATACGACTACGCGGGAACCGACGGGACGGTGGGCTTCGTCAACGGAGTCCCGCAGTTCAGCTACCCCAGCACCGGCCAGGCGCAGGCCACCGCTCTGAGGTTCTTCAAGGACAACGACAGCGGCGGCACGGTGGGCGAGGATTCGGCGGGCGCTGTCGCCCGTATCCGAATCTATGGAGGGAGCCTCAGCGCCGCGGATGCCGCGCAGATCTACAAGGCGGGGCCGTTGGACGATCGCTGCGGCCCCGGAGCGGCCACCGTCGCGATCAAGCGCAAGGTCAAGGTCGGGGGTGGCCGCCACAAGCGGCTGGTTGTCTACACCGGCATCGACGCCGGCTGCCCCGGCGGTGGAGTCGGCTGTGGCGGAATTGCGACCGTTGACAGGGCCACCGCTCTAAGGCCCGGTGCGGCGGGCGCGGCCGTGGCCAAGCATCTGGGCAAGGCCACGCTCTCGTTGGCGGCGGGCAGTACCCGCCGCGTCAAGGTCAGGTTGAGCCGTCGCGCTTCGGCTTCCCTGCGCGTGGCAGGAAAGCTGAAGGTCCGGATCTCGGTCCAGCTGACGCCAACCGGAGGTGCCACCGCCAGCACCTCCCGCAATGCAACGATCCGCGCGCCGGGAAGCTCTCAGCGTTAGCTACGCCGTCGCCGCCCCGCCCGGCGGACCGTCATAGGTGAGGCTTCCTTCCTCGAGCCTGAGGCAGCGGTCGGAGAAGTCGACCACGTCGCCGCGGTGGGTCGAGACGATCACCGCGGCGCCACCCTCGCGCGCCTCGCGGAGGAGGTCGAAGAGAGCCGTGCGGCTCGGCGGGTCGAGTCCGTCGAAGGGCTCGTCGGCGATCAGCAGCGAGAAGGGCCGGATCAGCCCGATCGCGATCGATGTCTTCTGTCGCATCCCGTGGCTGAATTGCGAGGGAAGGCCGCCGCCGCGCTCGGCCAGACCGAGGCGTCCGAGCAGATCGGAGGCCTTGGCCGAGTAGTCCTCGAGCCCGTGCATGCCGGCGATGTACTCGAGATGCTCGTCGAGGCTGAGGTCGTCGTAGAGCACCGGGGTGTCGGGGACGTAGGAGGTCGCGGCGCGGGCCTCGATCGAGCCAGCCTCGGCGCCGTCGATCTCGGCTGAGCCGTAGGAGGGTTCGAGCAGTCCCGCGACGAGGGTCATCAGGGTCGACTTGCCGGCGCCGTTGGGACCGATCAGGGCGACCATCTCTCCCGGCGGGATCTCGATGTCGAGTGGCTCCAGCGCGACCAGGTCGCCGTACTCGCGGCCGAGTGCGCGGGTCTCGAGGACGCTGCGCCTCTGGTTCATGCCGCCACCGGCACCTGCTGGCTCACCCGGTGGCCGAGCCAGCCGATCACGGCCACGCAGACGAGCACGAAGAAGACCTCGATCCCGAAGGCGGCGCCGATGGCCGAGTGACCGTTCCTGGCGGCCTCGCGGGCGACCAGCAGCGGCAGGCCGACCCCGATCACCGGGACGACGAACGGCAGGGCCGACTGCGCGTAGCCGATACCCGGGGTCAGCAGGTAGGCGTAGGGGTCGTTGGTGGCGCTGACCGCAGCGCAGCAGAGCACCAGCATCGCGCTCGGCACCACCATCAGGGCGGCGACGCCGAGGAGCGGGCCGGAGCCGCCGGCGGCGGCGATGGCGACGAGCGCCAGCGCGCAGACCGCGATCATCAGCGCGATCGGCGCGCCAAGGTGGGTCCGGATGAGCTGGGTTGCGGGGACCGGGAGCAGGTCGCGGCGCGTCGGGTGGTCCATCTCCTGCGCCAGTGGCTCGACCGCGTCGAGGGCGGCGACGAGCAGGGCGAGGCCGGCGACCAGGACAAGCGGCGTCGTCCCCCGCCATGCTCCGAGGAGCGCCAGCCCGGACACCGCCCCCAGGAGCCCCACCCGCGCCACCCTGACCAGCGGCCAGCGCAGGAAGCTGCGCCAGTCGCGGCGCCACACGGCCGAGCCGCGAGGCGATCCCGCCGGGCTGATCCACGGCCGGGAGCGGGGTCTCTCCGACGCCAGCTGTCGCCGCAGGAGGATGACCGTTCGCAGGTCCTGGAGGGTTACCGCGAAGCGCAGCTCGGCCGTCAGTGCCGCTCGGCGTCGAACCGCCTCGAGCGAAGTGCCCGCGATCCAGCCCAGCCCCGCGGCGAGAAGGAGCGCCTCGGTTGCGAGGCCGGCGAGGGGAAGCGCGGCCGAGGCCGAGCCGTGGATCGGCCACAGTGCCACCTCGCCGAGCATCGTCGCCGGCGAGAGCTCTGTGTCGAGGGCGATGTCGACGCAGGAGAGGCCGATTGCCAGGAGCGCGAGGAAGTTGACCGTGGGGGGGCGGAGGCGACGCCCGGAGGCGACGAGGGCGCCGCCGAGGCCGGCCAGCGGAATCGCCGCGCCGAAGAGGGCGCCGCATGCCAGCCACTCGACCGGGGAGCCCGGGAGTCGCCTGAACGCGAAGTTGCCCGCGATCGCGCCCGCAATCGCGCCGACGAAGGCCCCGGTGCGAAGACGCCTGATCGCCAGCCCGCGCAGGGCGACGCCGCGATCCACCGGAGCAAGAAGGACGTGATGGACGTCGGGAGCCTCGATCGCAAGCGGGCCGCCGCGGCCGCCGGATCTGAGGCCGGCTGCGAGGGCGAGGGCGACCAGGAGGCCGAGCACGGCCGGGCCGTGCAGGGCGATCCGGTCGACGCCTTCGGGGCTGATCTCGGCATCGGCCAGGGCGCCCGAGATGAGCGCCAGTCCCCAGGCGCCGAAGATTGCGCAGACGTAGACCCGATAGAGAGCGTCGAGCCAGTCGAAGTCCGCGGCGTAGTGGCGACGACGGGCGGCCCGCAGATCCCGCAGAGCGCGCTCACCCGAACTCGGTTCCCGCCGCCATCTCATCTCGGCCCCACCCGGCCAAGGTACCGGTAGGTGATTCACACCGCGGCGAATGCGGCGCAACACCGATGACTCGCCGCCATTGTGCTCGTAATTTGGGTAGGCAGATGTCAGCGGATGCGACCATGCCGGCTGGATATGACCGCGCAGACGCGGCCACCTTCCGTCGCTGGGTGGTGGCCACCACGGTCGGCGAGCTTGTCGCCTTCTCGGTTCCCACCGGCGCCTGGGCTCTGGCCTCGGTTGCGGGCCTCAGCGACCTCCAGACCCTTCCCGTCGTGATCCTCGCGGGCGCCGGCGAGGGCGCCGTCCTCGGCTTCGCCCAGTCGCGGGCACTGCGCCGGGACGTTCCGGCGCTGCGAGTCCGGCGCTGGTGCGGGCTGACCGCGGCCGCCGCCGCTCTCGCCTGGGCGATCGGCATGACCCCGAGCACGTTTCACGATCAGCTGGCGTCGGTGCCGACGCCACTCCTCGTCGTGATCGGGACGGCCGCCGGTGTCGCGCTGCTCTGCTCGATAGGCGCTGCCCAGGCGATCGAGCTGCGCCGCCACGTCGAGCACGCCGGGCGATGGGTGCCGGCCAACGCCCTCGGCTGGCTGGCGGGTCTGCCGTGGGTATTCATCGCGATGGCGGTTGCCCCGCAGCAGGCTGCGCCGAGGGCCGTCTTTGCGGTCGCGGGCGGGGTCGCGATGGGGGCGAGCGTCGGGGGCGTGACCGGGGCGTTCCTGGTCCGGCTCCTCGACCATCGCCGGACCGTTGCGCCGAGTTCGCTCGGACGGCGGCTTCGGGTCCACTTCAACCACATGCATGCCCGGATCTACGCTGAGAGCGGGGGCCGGATGGGCGCAAAGATGGGCAGCCGGCCGGTGCTCCTTCTCAGCACCACCGGAAGGCGAAGCGGCCTGCCAAGGCGAACGCCGGTGCAGTACGAGTCGCTCGACGGCGCCCTCCTGCTCGTGGCCGCCGCGGGTGGCGCTTCCCGCCCTCCGGCGTGGTGGCTGAACCTCGAGTCCGACTCGCGCGTCAGCGTCCAGATCGGGGACCAGGTGAGGCCGGCCACGGCCACGACCCTGGGCGAGGAGGAGCACCGGCGAATCTGGCCCTGGCTCTGCCGGCGCAATCACCACCTGGAGGGGTTGTCGAAGCGCGCCGGTCGCGAGATCCCGATCGTCCGTATTGTGTTCGCCGATCCCGATCGTCAGACTCCCGGGTCCGCAGCCCAGCATGAGAGGAGCGACAGTGGACGACCAGCAGGTTCTCACCCGCATCGATGAGCTCGTCAAGGAGGAGGAGCACCTCCTCCACGCCCACGAGGGCGAGGGCCTGAGCAAGGAGGAGCACGCCCGCCTCGAGCAGGTCAAGCTCCAGCTCGACCAAGCCTGGGACTTCCTGCGCCAGCGCCGCTCCCTGCGCCAGTACGGCTTCGACCCCGAAGAGGCCAGCCGCCGAGCCCCGGACACGGTCGAGCACTACCAGCAGTAGGTGCTAGAGCCACCCCCTCGCCGCTAGGCTGTTGCGGCTCGGCGCCTTGGCGGAGTGGCTACGCAGCGGCCTGCAAAGCCGTTTACGCCGGTTCGATTCCGGCAGGCGCCTTCGGCTCCGGGGCTCCCCGCTAGGAGACCAGCGACACCGACGTCGCCGCGCAGGTCTTCGGATGCTTCCTGGGGCCGAATGTCTTCTTCGTCACCCTGAGCCGGGCTCCGGTTGCATCGGTCGGGTCGCCGGCGACGCCCCAGAGACCCTTCGTGCTGCTGATGGCGGTGTCGGTCAGCTTCGGGCCGCTGGGATAGACGAACGTGAGCTTGAGGGTACGGCCCGCCAGGCAGTTCGGGTTTGGAGAGGTCAGGACTCCCAAGAATGCGAATTTGGTGGGACTGAGGGCGCCGCTGATTAGAACGGTGCCCGTCGTCGGGATCGACACCCGTGCTTGCGCCGCCGTCGGCAACCCCAGTAGCGCCGCACAGCAGATGAGTCCTGCAAGTGCCCTGAGCTTCACTCCCTACCTCCTGATAGCTGTGCCGATGGGGGAGACTCTAGCTCAGCAGACCAGTCGCAACAAAGTCCTCGGCGCATTCTCTGTGATGGCTCATGCCGTGGTAGCCGATCGCCCGCGGGGTCCACCTTCTAGGCTGAGGGAACGATGCTGCTACTGCTCGCGATTCTGCTCTTGATCTTCGTTCTCTCGCCGGCCGCCGGGATCATCGTGGTCGTGGTCGCCCTCTTCCTCGAGTTGGGGGAGATCGCCTTCTGGCGCAAGTGGATGCGCAATCGCCGCGTGCAGACCGGATCCGAGGCGATGCCCGGGGGGCTCGCGGAGGTCGTGGAGCCTGTCGGCCCCCGGGCCGGCACCGTCCGCTTGCGCGGTGAAAACTGGCATGCTCGTGCCGCCGAGGCGATCCCGGCGGGGGAGCGCGTGAGGATTGCCGCCGTCGAGGGGTTGACGCTCACGGTCGAGCCCCTGGCGCCGCCGGACCCTGGCGCCTGAGCGCCACCGGGGGCCTCGATCCCCGCCGCTCATCGGTGTGCTCGGGCCCGTCCGCTCGGGCCGCCCGCGGAACGGAAAAGGGCCCCTGAACGGGGCCCCTTGCTTCCGAAGGACGTACCACCAGCAATCGGAACCACTGGCTCGTCGGTCCTTAAACCTTGAAGTCCTGGTCCTCAGCGGCGTCTTGCCTGCAAGCGACGCCTATTTGAACAACACTACCTTGGCGGAAAAGTTTCGTCTTCCTATCGGCAGGGTAGGGCATCGGGTTAAGCCCGGCCCTGCATTTCAACGAATTGGACCAATTCCGACACGCCGTTGCGACGCGGTCCACAGGAATGAACGCCTGCTTGCATTTGTGAGCCCGCGGCGCGTTGCTAGGCTGCGCGACCCGGGGCGCTTAGCTCAGTTGGGAGAGCGCCAGCTCGACAAGCTGGAGGTCACTGGTTCGAGCCCAGTAGCGCCCATCGCCCGGTCTCGCGGCCGAGTTCCGGCCGCACCGCAGGAACCCTCGGGGGCGAGCCGGTGACCCGGTCAGGCCTTCTCGGACGGCGGGGCAGTGGCGGACGGTGCGGCACCCGCGGAGGCCTGCTCGAAGAGTCTTCCGGCGTTGATCGTCTCGGCCATGTCCTTTGACTCCGCACGATAGGCGGAGCCGTCCTCGAACTCGATCACCGGGAGCATCTGCTGCCCGCTGATGCCGATCACGTCCTTGCGGCGGCCGCGGGGATAGACGGGCGCCTTGACGACCTCGTAGTCGATGCCCTGCTCGTCGAGGGCCTTCTGCACCTTCCAGCAATGGTCGAGATTGTTGTGGACGAAGGTGAACGGGCAGCGGTGAAGCTTCACTTGGGGCATCGGGACGCTCCTGGGTCGGTTCCGCCGAGAGCGTAGTCGTTTCCGGGTCCGCCCGGCGCCGCTCAGCCCGGCCCGATCCCGCCGCCGTCGCCCTCGATCGGCCCCTGGCCCTTGATCGGGCGATAGCCGCGGGGGGCGACCCAGATCCTGCGGCCGGTGAGCGTCTTTCCGCTGCTCGGGTGGTTCGGGGGCGGGCGGTAGACGTCGATGTGGTGGCCGTTGATCGCGCCGCCGGTGTCCTGGGCGCGGAACCAGCCGCGCGAGGGGGTGTGGCGGTAGGCGCGGACGTAGACCCAGCGGCCTCTGGGGATGGTCCTGGGATCGGTGGCGATGCTGTGCCAGAAGCGCAGTGGCAGGGAGGGGCCGCGGGCGAAGCTGATCCCCGCCGGTGGCCGGTAGCGCTTGGCGCGCCCGTTCGACCAGCCGCCGCCGGCGAGCGGGTAGGTGACCCCGCCGTGCTTGTTGCGCCAGCCGACCGCCCGCCAGTAGGGCGGGCGCGAGGCCCAGTTGCTGGTGAGGATTCCGTGGACGTCGACCCAGCCCTGGGAGCCCGGCGCATCGAGGTGGTAGCGGCTGCCGTCCAGTCCGTAGCCGTCACCCTCCATGCAGAGGCCGCTGGCCGAGTAGAGCCAGTCGACCCGGTGGCGGCCCGACAGGCCCGGAGCCGGCACGCGCCTGCCGTTGAACCAGGACTCCGACACGGGCCAGTACTGGGTGACGGTGACGTTGCGAAGCCAGTGCCCGTGGCGCGGCTTCGCCGATGCCGTCGCGGCGCTGCCGACGGCGATCGCGGCGTAGGCCGAGAGGGCGCAGGCGAGGGTTGCGGCGCGCTTGCGGGAAGTGCGCATGGTGCGTTTGTACTACTGATCGCGGCCGGATGGCGAGCGCGGGCGCCCGCGCTCCCCCGGTTGCAGGTACAGGCGCCGAGCTCTCGGCACATATCCTCGCCACCTCGTGATCGCCACCTATGTATCGGTTCTCGCCGTCTGCGCCGCCTCGCTCCTGCTCGGTCAGGGTGCGATCGCCCTCTGCGGCCGGCGCCGCTGGTCCTGGCTCTCGCCGGCGGTCGGACTGGCGCTCCTCTGCGCGCTCTGCTGGGCGACCGTGCGCCTGTCCGGCGACGGCGCGATCTCCGCCGCCGCTGTTCTCGTCCTCACCCTCGCGTCGGCGATCTACCTCTGGCGGCGGGTGGACGGTGGCCGTGAGGCGCTCGGCATCGGAGCCCCCGTGGCCGCCGTCGCCGTGGTCGCCGCCTCGATCCCGTTCGTCGCCGAGGGGCGTTTCGGCATCCTCGGAACCAGCTTCAACCCGGACATGTCCCAGCACCTGCTGAGTGCCGATCGTCTCGCCGGGGGCACGGGGTCCCAGCTCCTCGCACAGGGCTATCCGCTGGGGCCGCACTCGGTCGTCGTCGCCCTCGGCAAGGGCCTCGACGTCGGCCTCGTCCAGGGCTTTGGCGGCTTCACCGTTGCGGTCGCCGTGCTCGCCTGCCTGACCGCGTTCGGAGCGCTCGGGTCCTTCTCGCCCGGGCGGCGGCTGATCGGGGCGCTACTGGTCGGGCTCCCCTACATGGTTGTCTCCTACCTCGCCCAGGGGGCGTTCAAAGAGACTACGCAGGCGCTTTTCATCCTCGCCTTCGCGATCGGGCTGCTCGGGCTGCGCGACGCCGACGAGTCCGCCGCCTGGGGCGACTCGCCGCTGCGGGCGGTTCCGTTGGCGCTGGTCGCCGTCGGCAGCGTCTACGTCTACAGCTTTCCGGGCCTCACCTGGCTCGCAGCGACGGCGGCGATCTGGGCTGTCGCTGTGCTGACCGTGGTCGCGATGCGGGGCGGCTCGGTCTCGAGGACGATCTCGGCCGTGGCGCGGCCGGGGCTGCTCGCCGGGCTGGTGTTCGTTGTCCTCGCCGCTCCCGAGATCGGGCGGATGATCGATTTCGCAAGCTTCGAGACGTTCGACCCCGCCGGCGCCGGGCTCGGCAACCTCTTCGGCCAGATCTCGCCGTTCGAGGCGCTCGGGATCTGGCCCTCGGGCGACTTCCGCCTGACGCCGGGCGCTGGGGCGGTTCCCGCCGTGGGCTACTACGCCGGCGTAGCCCTGGGGCTGGCGCTGCTCGCCAACGGGTTGGTCTGGGCATTGCGCCGGGCCGAGGTGGCGATCCCGGCGGCGCTGCTCGCCGCCCTCGGCGCATACGCGGCGGCCCGGATTGGCGGGACCCCTTACACGGCGGCAAAGGCGGTGGCGATGATCGCTCCGGCCGCAATGCTGCTGATCGTGCGACCGCTGCTCGACCTCAGGTCCTCCGAGTTGGGCGAGCCGGCGCTGCGCGCGATCCTCGCCCCGCTCGCGGCCGCGGCCTTCATCGTCGGGGCCGCGGCCTGCACCGCGCTCGCCCTCGCAAACGCCCCGGTGGGGCCGACCTCCTACAGCCCGAAGCTGACCGAGCTGCGCCCGGCCATCGCCGGCTCCTCGACCGTCGTCCTCGCGCCGGCCAGGTTCCTCACCGACGAGCACGGGGTGCCCTACGTCGCCTGGGAGCTTCGCGGTGGCCGGGTCTGCATCGAGCCCGAGGGAAGTGGGGGAGGGGGAGCCCCCCCGAAGGGTGTGCGCTACGTGATCACCGGTGAGGACCGGCCGGGCGCGCCCTACCGCGGCCTGCGCCTTGCCCGCCGCGCCGGCCCCTACCTGCTCTGGGAGCGGGTCGGCCCTGTTCGCGGCCGTAGCGATTGCCCGCTGATCGCCGTACGCGCCGCTCGCCAGGGCCCGGCCCGCGGCTAGCTCTCGAGCTCACCCAGCTGCTGCCGGTCCTATCGGGATTGACAACCGGCCCCACCGCGCGGCAGGCAGGCACCCTGGGCACGTGGGACCTTTTCGCCAGGACTGTCCTGTAGGAAAGGTCCCACGTCGGTGGGGCGGGGGCGTGGATAGCATGGGTGCGATGGGCCAGATCACCGTGAAACTGCCGGACGGGACGCCTCTCGAGCTTGCCGCGGATGCGACCGGGGCCGAGGCCGCGGCGGCGATCGGGCCCGGGCTGGCGCGGGCGGCGCTGGCGATCCGTGCCGGCGGCGAGCTGCGCGACCTCTCCGCGGCTCTCGCCGACGGCGAGGAGATCTCGATCATCACCGACCGCGACCCGGAGGCGCTGGAGCTGATCCGCCACGACGCCGCCCACGTCATGGCCGAGGCCGTGGTCGACCTCTACCCGGGGACCAAGGTGACGATCGGGCCGCCGATCGAGAGCGGCTTCTACTACGACTTCGAGTTCCCGCCCGAATCCAGGGTCAGCGACGACGACCTGGCGCGGATCGAGGAGGCGATGCGGGCCCACATCAAGGCCGACGAGAGCTTCGAGCGCCGCGACATCCCGGCGGCCGAGGCGATCGAGCTCTTCCGCGAGCAGGGCCAGGACTACAAGGTCGAGCTGATCGAGGACCTGGTCCGCGACGAGGGAACCGAGACCGTCTCGCTGTATCGCAACGGTCCCTTCGAGGACCTCTGCCGCGGCCCCCACGGGCCCTCAACCGGCCGCATCAAGGCGCTGAAGCTGAGCTCGCTGGCCGGCGCCTACTGGCGCGGCGACGAGAACCGCCAGATGCTGACCCGGATCTACGGCACCGCCTTCTTCTCCAAGGCCGACCTCGAGGCCCACCTCGAGCGGATCGAGCAGGCCAAGGCCCGCGACCACCGCCGCCTCGGCCCTGAGCTGGGGATATTCATGCTGCGCGAGGAGGCGCCGGGGATGCCGTTCTGGCTGCCCAACGGCACGGTCCTGCTGCGGCTGATCGAGGCCGAGGTGCGCGAGCAGCTGCGCCGCCGCGGCTACGTCGAGATCGCCACCCCGCAGGTGCTCGACGAGGAGCTATGGCACCGCTCCGGCCACTGGGAGAACTACCGCGACGACATGTACTTCATGGATTCCGACGATCGCCGCTTCGCGCTGCGGCCGATGAACTGCCCCGGCGCCTGCCTCGTCTTCGGCTCCCAGCGCCACTCCTACCGCGAGCTGCCGCTGCGAATGGCCGAGTTCGGCCGCGTCTCGCGCAACGAGCGCGAGGGCGTCCTGCACGGCCTGCTTCGGGTTCGGGCATTCACCCAGGACGACGCCCACGTCTACTGCACCGAGGACCAGATAGCCGACGAGGTGATCGACATCTGCGAGGCGATCGACGAGCTCTACGCGCGCTTCGGGTTCACCGACGTCCGCGTCGAGCTCTCGACCCGCCCCGAGAAGGCGATGGGCACCGAGGAGCAGTGGGCGAAGGCCGAGGCGGCACTGACCGAGGCGCTCGAGCGCCAGGGCCGCGAGTACCAAATCAATCCAGGCGACGGGGCCTTCTACGGGCCGAAGATCGACTTTCACGTGACCGACGCCCTCGGGCGCTCCTGGCAGTGCGGGACCTGCCAGCTCGACTTCCAGATGCCCGAGCGCTTCGACCTCTCCTACACCGGCCCGGATGACAGGCGGCAGCGTCCGGTGATGATCCATCGCGCCCTGCTCGGCTCGATGGAGCGCTTCGCCGGGATCCTGATCGAGCACTACGCCGGCCGCTTTCCCGACTGGCTGGCGCCGGTGCAGGCGATCGTCCTCCCGGTCACGGACCGAAACGCCGATTACGGGCGCGAGGTCCGCGACCGGCTCGCCGAGGCGGGAGTGAGGGTCACGATCGACGAGCGCTCGGAGTCGGTCGGCAAGAAGATCCGCGCCGCCGAGCTCGGCCGCTACCCCTACATGCTGGTGGTCGGAGACCGCGAGCAGGAGGCGGGAGCGCTCGCGGTCCGCTCCCATGACGAGGGCGAGCTCGGGGCGCTCGGCGTCGAGGAGTTCGCGGCGCGTCTCGGCGCTTCGCCAGACGCGGGCTGAGCGCTCGCGCTTGCAGCCGCGCGATGTGCCTCTATACTGCGCGCACTTGACTGTTGGCACGACATCCCTGCGCCGCTGAGCGCCCGCCGTGCCGCTGCTACCTCCTGATCATTTGAAGCTCCACCACTCCTCCTTCTAGTGCCGATCCCGCGCAGGTTCGATCGGCGACCGCCGGAACGCGACACGACTCGGATCAACGAGCGGATCCGGGTGCCCAAGGTGCGCCTGATCGGCGCCGACGGCGAGCAGGTCGGGATCATCGAGATCGACGACGCGCTCGAGCGTGCCCGTGAGGCCGACCTCGACCTGGTCGAAGTGGCCGCCGACGCAAAGCCGCCGGTCACCCGTCTCCTCGACTACTCGAAGTACAAGTACGAGCAGGAGCAGAAGGCCAAGGCTGCGCGCAAGCACCAGCAGCAGGTCAACGTGCGCGAGATCAAGCTGCGGCCGAAGATCGCCGACCACGACTACAACACCAAGAAGGGTCACGTCGAGCGATTCCTGCGCGGCGGCGACAAGGTCAAGATCACGATCATGTTCCGCGGCCGCGAGCAGGCCCACCCCGAGCGCGGGCGGACGCTGCTGAAGCGCCTCGTCGGCGACCTCGGCGAGCTCGCGACGGTGGAGTCCCAGCCGCTGCAGGAGGGACGCAACATGAGCATGATGGTCGCCCCGACCCGCGAGGCGGTCAAGGTCTCATCCGATGCGAAGCCGGATGGGGCCGAAGCGAAGCCGGAGAGAGCCACCGCCGCGGCAAAACCGGAAGTAACCGCGGTCGCGGCGAAGCCGGATGGGGCCGCGGCCGACGCGAAGCCCGCAGAAGCGACCCCTTCCGACGCGAAGCGCGCAGAAGCGACCCCCGCCGAGGCGAAGCCCGCCGAGGCGACCCCTGCCGACGCAAAGCCCGCAGAGGCGAGCTCCGAGCCCTCCGAGCCGGCCGCCGAAGCCGGCTGAAGCGCCGCCGCGCTCAGGCGCCGGCGACCACCTCGGCGATCCGCTCCGACGCCCTGGCCGTCCCACATCGGTGGTGGCTCCGGCCCTCCCGGCGCGGCGCTGCGCCAGCAGCGCCGGGATCAGTGTATATTTGTCTTCCCATTCATGTTCCAAAATAGGACTGATAATCGGATTTTTCAGAATATTATCTCCGGAAAGACAGATGGTCTCTATCAAAAGCGGCAGCAACACGTGTGATCGCATAAATCTTCCAATAACTGATTCAGATCACAGGTTGCCAGACAGCAGGTGCTATCAGCAGCACCATAATATACGCCTAAGGTTTGATTATGGGTGAAACTGCGACGGGAAAATTACA
>CAWAFQ010000002.1:0-30870 GCA_963781345.1 uncultured Actinomycetes bacterium | reverse complement strand
CAACCACCTGCCGAGCGACCTGGGCAGGCCGTGCGATCCGGTTGGCGGCTGCACGCTGTGCGACCCGGAGAAGGTCGTCTACATAGACGAGCTCGACCCGGAGGACTGGGTCGACCGCCGCCTCGAGCAGACCCTGCCCTACCGCCAGGGCGGCATGATCCGGCCGAGGCCCAACGGCCGAGACGGCACCGTGCTGCTGCAGCTATGGTCCCCGAGAGCGAGGAGATCGCGCGTGAGGCCGCCCTGGAGATAGCGCGCCGGATGGGCCTCGCCGAGCCCGAGGTCATCAACCTGATGGTCCTGCACCCGGCCGAAGGCTGCTTCGTGGAGCTCAAGGGCAAGGTGGACTTCGACATCGAGAAGAGCGCCCTGAAGATCCCGCCCAAGGCCGAGCTGCTGGGGGAGGAGGAGCTGCGGGCTGCGGTCAAGCAGGTCGGGCTGAAGGTCGTCACGGCCACGGTCGGAGAGGACGAGCACAGCGTCGGAATGCGCGAGATCCTCGACATCAAGCACGGCGGGATAGAGAAGTACGGCGTCAAGCACCTCGACCTGGGCACGTCCGTCCCGCTCGAGAAGCTGATCGACGCGGCCACCGAGACCGGAGCGCACGCAATCCTCATGTCGACGATCATCAGCCACAACGAGATACACCGCACCCAGATGACGCGGCTGGCGGAGCTCTGCCGGGAGAAGGGAATCCGCGACAGGGTCATCCTGATTGCCGGCGGCACGCAGGTGACACCAGAGATGGCCGCCGAGACCGGCCTGGACGCAACCTTCGGCCGTGGCACCAAGGGCATCGAGGTGGTCGACGCGATGGTCAGGCTCCTGCGGGCGCGCGGCGTGGTCTGAGCATTGATGGTCGCGATCCTGGCGATCGAGGTCGGCTCCACGATCACGAAGGCCAACGGGTTCCGGCGAACGCGGGAAGGCGCCTTCGAGCTCCTGGCCCAGGGGTTCGCGCCGACCAGCGTCGCCACGGGCGACGTCGGCGTCGGCGTCGACGAGGCGATCGCCGACCTGCGGGCCACGTCGGGGCTGGAGGTGGGCGACGCGGAGGTCCATCTCAACAGCTCGGCGGCCGGCGGGTTGCGGATGACCGTCCACGGGCTGACGTACGGCATGACGGCGCGGGCGGCGCGCGAGGCGGCGCTGGGCGCGGGCGCGATCGTCGAGCTGGTCACCGTCGGCGACCTCAGCGACTCCGACCTCGACGAGATGCGGTCCATCCGGCCCAATCTCGTTCTGCTCGCGGGCGGAGTCGACTTCGGTGAGCAGGGACCGATCCTGCGCAACGCCGAGCGGCTTGCGACGCTCGATCTGAACGTTCCGGTTCTCTATGCGGGAAACGCGGCCATTCGCGAACAGGTGCGAAAGACATTGGAGAGCGCCGGCGTCGAGACGGTGTTGACGGACAACGTCTTTCCCGAGGTCGACGTGCTCAACATCGAGCCCGTCCGCCACGTGATCCACGAGGCGTTCAACCGCCACATCGTCCACGCGCCGGGGATGGAGCGTCTGGGGGAGCTGACCCAGGGGGCATCCTCCCCACGCCCGGCGCGGTGCTGTGCGGCGCCGAGCTGTTCGCCGAGGCGGTCGGCGACTGCGCTGTCGTCGACGTCGGCGGCGCCACCACCGACGTCCACTCTGTCACTGACGGGAGCCCTGAGTGGATCTCCAAGATGGCGGAGCCCGAGCCCCGAGCCAAGCGCACGGTCGAGGGGGACCTCGGCGTCTACATCAACGCCCGCCGCATCGTCGAGCTCGCCGGCGATCCGCAGTGGGAGTCGCGGCTGACCGACGTGAAGGCGATCCCGACGACCGAGGCGGAGCTCGAGATGACTCGCTGGCTGGCCGAGAAAGCGGTCGAGACCGCCATCCGGCGCCATGCGGGCGTCATCACCGACCTCTACACGCCGACCGGAAGGCGGCAGGTCTTCAGGGGCAAGGATCTGACCTCGGTCGAGTGGCTGGTGGGTACCGGCGGCGCGCTGACGCGCGTTCCCGGCGGGGAGGCGATCCTGCGTGGCGTCGCCCGTGGCGCCAGGCAGGCACCTGCTGCCGCCGCCGGAGGTCCACGTCCTGATCGACCGCGACTATCTCTTCTCGGCGCTCGGCACGCTCGCCCAGGCCTATCCCGACGAGGTGCGGGCGACCTTCGGCAACTGGGTCGGATCGGAGTCCACGATGCAGGCACACAACTGAGCCCCGATGTACCTGAGGACCCCCAGACTCGAGATCTACACGGACCGGATCGAGACGAACGCGCGCGCGGTGATCGGGCTTTGCCGCGAACACGGCGTCGAGGTGGCGTGCGTGACCAAGGTGATCGGCGCGCATCCGGCGGTGCTGCACGCGCTCGAGGACGCCGGCGCCGACATGATCGCCGACTCGCGCGTCAGAAACCTGGAGTCGATCGCCAACGCGGGCCTGACGCATCCGGTCATGCTGCTGCGATCGCCCACCCCCAGCCGCGTGGTGGATGTCGTTCGCACCGCGGATTACTCCCTGAACTCCTCCGCGGAGACGATCGAGCTGCTCTCCCGCGCCGCTGGACTGCTCGAAGCGAACGCACAGGGTGATCGTCATGGTCGACCTCGGCGATCTCCGCGAGGGGATATGGCCCGATCGCGTCGTCTCGGTCGTCCGCGAGGCGGCCGGCTGCGCGAACGTCGAGATCGTCGGCCTGGGCACGAACCTCGCCTGCTACGGCGGCGTCATCCCGACGACCGAGAACATGCAGATGCTGGTTGATTTGCGCGACGCCTGCCGGGAGGCCACCGACCTGCCGCTCGATCTGATCTCGGGCGGCAACAGCGCCAACCTCCCCCTGCTGGCCGCCGGCGGAACGCCGAAGGAGATCAACCACTTCCGCATCGGCGAGGCGATCACGCTTGGCCGCAACGTGCTCGACCGCAGTCCCTGGCCGGGAACCCGCCAGGACACGCTCCGCATCGTCGCCGAGGTCGTCGAGGTCGAGCGCAAGCCCTCGATCCCCCTCGGCCGCCGGGGCCAGGACGCCTTCGGGGCCAAGATCGAGTTCGTCGACCGGGGGGTCCGCAGGCGCGCGATCTGCAACATGGGGCGCCAGGACATCTACGTTGACGGCCTCACCCCGGAAGACTCCGGGGTGATCGTGCTGGGGGGCTCGAGCGACCATCTGGTCATCGACGTGGAGGAGGCCGACGAGGAGGTCAAGGTGGGGGACGAGCTCGGGTTCTTCCCCTCCTACGGCTCACTGCTCGCGGCGACGACGTCGCCGTACGTGCAGAAAGCGGTGATCAGGGGATAGGCACGGGGCCAAGTGCCTGGCGATCCGCGCCGGAGGCGGCGTTCACTGAACGTCGGTGAGGCGCCTGCCCTGATCGCCTCCTCAGGGCTTGTAGTTGCTGTACGCGCCGCCGACCCGGTCGTAGGTGTTCCCGAGCTCGTCCTGGGTGATCTTGACGGCGCCGTTGTCGGAAGTGAGGACCAGATCCTGATCGAGGACCCGAGTCCGGAACTTCCATCCCGCCGCCGGCTTCAGGTGTCCACCCAGGTCCGCGAGGCTCTCGTAGGTCTGATCGGGGTCGACGATCAGGCTCGCCGACTTCATACACCAGGTGTTGCCCTCGGGATCGTCGAGCAGGAAGACCGGCGATCCCTTGTTGATGCCGATCTGGGTGTCGCGCTTGCCGCTGATCGACTTGTAGGCGACGCTCTCGTGCTTTCGCATCTCCTTCGGCACGTCGAGCCACATCACCCACCGCGCCTTCAGGCCGTTGAAATCACGCTCGCCGCCGACCATCACCTCGACCCAGTCCACGCACCACAGCCGCGGGCCGTTCTTGAACGCGCTGATCGTGTGGAACTCCTTGGTAAGAGCTTCGACGTTGACGCCGTCGAGGATCTCCTGTGGACAGGTGTCTCCGTTTCCGTTCGAGCTGTTGAGACCGATCGTGTTGTAGATCCCGCCAACGAGCTTGAACACGTTGCCGCCGATCAGAAAGATCTCGGTGTAGCGCTGCGTGCGAACGCCCTCGAAGCGCATCAGCTTCGCACCGACGTCGTCCTTGGGGAGTTTGGCCATCAGTTTCATTTGAATCTCCTTTGGGTCGGCCCGATTGGGTGCTTGGCCCAGCCGGAAACCAAGCCGAAGTGGCGCGTCGTGGTCAATCCACCCGCTCGATTGGCGGGCACTCCCACGTCGCATCGATCACTTCAGGACGCGGCCGATACAGACGCAAGATCGCGAACCACTCTCCGTCGGGTGGGCTCGGAAGCCAGTTCGCAGCCTCATCACCCTCCGGACGCTCGGCCTGGAGGTGAATCGTGAGACCTCCGTTGGGATCCTTCTTCAATCCCGAGGTCCGGTCACCGATCGAGTAGCGGTCAATCGGGTTGGCGACCAGGTTGAGGTCGGTGCCATACATCCCCAGCGACCAGAAGGAGTCGACCGGCGGCATGTTGTCGGCGTCGAAGTGGATCCGATAGCGATGCTCGGCCTTGTACTTCTCACCGTCGGCGTCGTTGAAATTGACGAGATAGACGCCCTCGGCGGGGTCGTTGGCACATGATCCCCGCCATGGACTGGTCAGCCGCGCGGAGCAGGAAGTCGTCGCCGTAGCGACCGATCTCGGGCGGCGGATAACGCCAGCCGTGGACGATGTGCGCCCAGTCACCACTGAGGAACTGCTGCTTGAGCAGCGCCATCCCGATCAGCTCGGCACGGACCAGCCCCTGCTTGACGGCCTCGGGCTGTTCGTCGAGATCGAGCCCAGGGCCGATGCCGACGTGCGCGAACTGCCTCATCAGGACCTCGTGGTGTGGCGGCGGAGGATTCTCCGCGAGCATCGCGTTCAGGGTCTTGAACGGACCGATCGGATCCTCCTCGGGTTCGATCGGCTCGAGGACATTGCGGCGCTCGGCGCGCTTGGGATTCTTCTTTCCCCACTGGCTCAACGGGGTCAGCAGGTACTGCTCCTGCAGCTTCTTGACCTCGGCCACGTCCTCGGGGTCGCTATCGACGAGCGTGCGGCCCATGACCAGGACCGTCGGACTGGGCGAGTGCGCGCGTGACTGGTCGACGTCGTCGGGCAAGTCGCCCTCCCAGCCGGGTCCGACGACCGCAAAGCTGCCGGCCTTCGAGCCGGTCGTCCTCTGGCCAACGTAGTCGATGTTGTCCGATCCGACGCCCATCAGCTCGAAGGTGAAGTACCTCGCCCATGTCGGGGTGGGAGAGGATGATCGGCTCCTCACTCAGATCGAGCCAGGCGATCGAGTAGAGCGTGTCGTTGTTCGGACAGCCGCCGTCGCGATAGGTGGCGTCCATCAACTGCGAGGCGTGCCAAAACTCGTTCACCGCCGCGTATGGGACGAACTTCGGGTTGCGCGGCTCGGTCACCCACTTGTGGCGTACCTGGGCGTTGTAGATGTAGGGAAAGCCGTAGATGAACGCCTGAAGGCCGACGCTGTAGGCGTATTCGCTGCGCCAGTCTTCGACCTTGCCCGTGAGCAGCGGGCGCACGGCCGACTGCAGCATCGGCGTGGCCTTGCCGAGCTTCTTCACCTTCGTCACTGCCGCCCCTGGCAGCCTCACCAGGCCGGCTATCTCGGATCGCACGCGACTCATGTCCCCGGCAGGTATATCAGGTGTGCGGCGCCGTTCTGGAACGTCGCCGGCTCAGAATTGGTGGACATCGTGACCCGACCAAGGTGAGTCATCGGGCCAGCTCGATCAGCCCCCGCACGACCAGCGCCAATCCCATCACCATCGCCCCGATGTAGAGGATCCGCCCGCCGTGGCGGTTGAGCGCGTCGCGAAAGCGCGCCACCGCCCGCGGCGTCCAATCCGGGGCGAAGGTGTAGCCGAGCAGGGGGATCTCCAGCAGCGCCAGCATGATCAGGTTGAAGCCGACGATGCAAAGGACCGTCGCGCTCGTGCTCAGGTTCTGGTCGTTGATCTGGTTGAGCCCGGCGAGGTAGGAGGCGCCGGGGAGGGTCAGCAGCGCGCCGACGACGAAGGTGTCGCGGGCCCGAGCCCTTGCTCAGCGCCTGCTGCCAGCGCGGCGGCTTCTTCTCCCCCTCGGCCTCCTTCTTTGCGGCCTTCTTTGCCTTCTTCTCCTCGGCGCGGCGTTTGTGGCCCTCGGATCGAAGGACGAGGCCGACCACCACCAGCAGCACCCCCAAGACGATGTCGGCGCTGGGGCTGAGCGTGTTCTGCGTCGTGCTGACCGAACTCGATCCCTCGAGCTCGAAGACGATCAGGCAACCAAGCGTGATCGAGGTCATGTAGGCGCCCAGCAGGTAGCCCAATAGCAGCCGCTTGGGCTTCGGCATAAGCAGCATCACGGTCGTCGCCGTCAGCAGCGTCGGGTTGAACGCCGCCGTGAAGGCGAAGACGAGGACCTGGCTCACGCGGGGGCGCCTGCTTCCCCGCGGGCCACAGGCAGATCCGCGGCCCGATCGCCGGGGCGCCGCATCTGTTCGGCTCTAGATCGAGCCGGTGCGAGGCCTGACCATGTACGCCACGATCAACGCCGCCGGGAAGAAGAACAGGCTGAAGATGAAGTAGCCCCAGAAGCTGTGCCCCTTGCGGTCGGCGACTCGGGCTGGCCAGAATGCCAAGGCGACCCAGATGGCCGCATAACCAGCCAACCGATCGTTGAGACAGCGAGAACCATTGTCATTCTAGACCTCCTTCGGTTGCCGGGTGGCCGGCAACAGATTGGTCGGGTGGTGTCTCCGGGAGATGATGTTGATCGCGACGTCGGCGCACGCTGAGCCCTCGCCAAGGTGCCACCCTATCTGCGGGGCACTTCGCCCTCATCCCCTGATGCGGGTGATAAGCGGCTGCCGACCAGAACCCCCAGCCCAGGCGCGATCAGCGCGCGTCAGGGGTGGACGCGGTCGCCTCGTCGACGAGGCCAGCCGCCCGGGCAGCCAGGACTGCCTCCGCGCGCGAGGAGACACCAAACTTGCGGTATATCCCCTGGACCTGTGACTTGACCGTGTTCGGTGAAACTACGAATGCCTCAGCTATCTCCCGCAACGAGAAGTGCGTGGGCAGGTACTGCAAAATGCGCAGTTCGGCTGGGGTCAGGCGGCGCTCTTCATCCTCTAGCCTGGCCAGACCCTCCGCAGCCGACCTGGCACCTAACAGCCATTTCCGCATCACGGGTGAATCCAGGCCCCGCTCGATGAGTTTCGTCGCCAACTCGAGCCACGGCTTCGCCTCGATCAAATCGCCGAGGCGAAGATACGCGCGCGCGAGAAGCAAGGCCGCCTCGGCCTCGAACCAAGACGGCATCGCAACGCAACGCCCCAAGCAGCTGCGAGGCACGACTTGCATCCGAGCGTGCGCGGCCCGCATCGCCTCGATGGGCGAGAACCAGACTCGTTGCGGCAGTCGAGAGGGCCGCGCCCGGGTAGTCGTCCAATCCGGACCGCGCGATCTGGGCGCGAGCCTGGAAAGCAAGGATCTCCGCCCTGGCCGGATCGCCATCGTCCAGGGCAAGGACGGCAAGCTGAGCGAGACAGATGACCTGCACGAGCGGTGCCACGGCCCCCCCTCTGCGGGCGCCCTCTCTGCAGTGCCATCCGAGCCCGCCCGTAATCGCCCGACAGCCCCAACGCAATCCCCTCCAACATGTCATTGAGGGCTTGCCAGGGACTGTGCTCGGGCTCCAGGCTGATGGCCCGGCGTGCGTCCTTGCGCATCTGGCCGATTCCGCCGATTCCGAGCTGCGCTCTTGCCGCGTAAACATGACTGGCGTACGGGCCTCCGGCGGGTCGCGAAAGCGACCCGCCGTCTGCGTGAGCGGCGCCTTCGAGCCAGCCGCGAGCAAGGCTCCCCTGGCCGGCCGCCAAGCAGCTGTGAAACGCGGCCAGCGCAAGGGGAGCGAAGCTTGAGACCTGCTCTTCCGTGAAGCGGGCGAGCCAGCCCATCATCGTCGAGTTCCTTCCCCTGGCGGTGTAGTCAGGTATCAGGTCCCAGATCAGCTCCCCTGCCTTGGCCACATCGCCACCGGCGATCGCGTGCTCGATCGCCCGATCCGGTTCATTGCGCTCGGTGAACCAGGCGCTGGCGCGCAGGTGGAGTCCTGACTCCGCCTCGGGCTCCGTGCGGCGCAGACGCCTGATCAGCGCATCCGCCAGAAGGCCGTGGAAGCGATACCAATGGCACTTGCGGTCGAGGGGGAGAAGCAGGGAGCTCTTCTCGGCAAGATCCGCGAGTATGCGATCAGAGCCAGTGCGCTCGAGCACCGCGTCGCAAAGCTCGCCTGAGAACCGGTCGAGGATGGAGACTCTCATGAGGAAGCTCACCTGCTCGGCGGGCAAGCCAGAGAGCAACTCATCCCGCAGATACTCGGTAACGATCCTGCCGTCACCGGCGAATTCGGCTATCGCCGCCGGCTGATCCGCCCGCTCGAGCAGCGATAGGCCGGCGAGATAGAGCGCGACCGGCCAGCCTTCGGTCTTCCCCATGAGCGCTTGCAGCTCCGCAGCGTCAAGCCGAAGCCCCATTTCCGCAAGCAGTTCGCCTCCCTCATCTTGGGTCATCGCCATGTCGGCTGCCTCGAGCTCGAACAGCTTGCGGTGCGCGCGGAGACGGCCGGTCTGGATCGGCGGAGCGACCCGGCACGTCAACGCCAGTTGAGTGCCCGAGGGGAGGCTCTCGCCTATTGCGTCGATCACTTCCACCGACTCGGTGGAATCGAGCAAGTGAGCATCGTCGAGGACAAGGACGAGTCTCGCGGATGCGGTGGCCAGGCCGGCAGCGAGCGTCGGCACCACCGCCCCGATATGCGGCGCCGGGTCCTTCATAAGCGCGAGCGCTTCTCCGGCGGCCGGCTCGACCTCCGCCAGCGCCCCGACGATCGAGGTCAGAAGTGCGACGGAATCGCGCTCGGCCCTTCCGAGTGTGATCCAGACGAAGGTCCGCTCGTCAATTCCGGCCCATTCCGAGAGCAGAGTGGTCTTCCCATATCCGGGGGGCGCCGTGATCAGCACTACCGAAGCGTCCCGAGCATCCTTCAGCTTGGCGATCAACCCAGGTCGGGGAACCATCCCGGGGCGGAAGACCGGTGGCTCGTGACTGGAACCGACCCGCGCCTCAAATTCGGAAAGCGGTAAGGCCGCTGCGGTGATGCCCGAGCTCATCGGAAAGCCACCGTCCCGCCGGCGCTCAAGGTCAACAGGTGGACCAGATTCGACATCTGGGGTCGAGACTGTACTCCCCCTGTGACGCAGCTCGTCGGGGGTTACGCCTGGTCGCCGCGTGGCGCTGCATTCGTGACCAATGACGCGCGATTCAGACGGCTGATCCTGGGGACCGATTCCTCGGCAGCCGGGGTTCAGCCCAGCCCGTGGAGCCTGGAGCCCGACCTCGACGGTCGACCTCGGATACGAGGTGAGATGGCGGGACCCTAACTTCGGGGCCCCGCCATCGCCCGCTCAGCCTCCCGGCACCTCATCCTCGTCGAAAATGGCGATGCCGTAGACGACCCAGCAGCAGAGGAAGAAGATCCCCAGCGACCACCATGGGTAGGCGCCTCCGATCGAGAGCAGGGCCCCGATCGCACCGATGCTTCCGCCGATGATTCCGATCACCCGGCCGTAGGCGTTGCCGGCCATCAGCGAGAAGCCGCCGGTGAGCTGGATCACCCCGAGGACGATCAGCACCCAACCCAGGGTGTTGAGGTCGGTGAGTATGTATCTCGTGTCATTGGCGTAGATGTTGGCGTTGTCAAGAGCGCCAATGCCGTAGATGATGTTGAGCGTTCCAACGATCAGCAGCAGGATCGCTGCGAACACCATTCGTCCCGCACCTTGCATACAGCCTCCTTGGGTCGACTCGGCGATGGTCCGCCGCCATTGCACGCCCAGAATCAACGTTCTCAGCTGAGACAGACGCGCGAGATCAACGATATGCGTGCGCGCGGCCGGCACCACCACCCGGATTGGGTGATTGCCGGAGACTCCTGGAACCAACCTCCGCCGTCCGGGTAACCACCCTCCGCACGATCACGGATCACCCCTATCAGGCGAGGCTCCGACACGGCGGCAGTGAAACCATTTCTCGGGGAGCTAGCCCGGTCGAGCCAACCGGAATGCCAATGCAGTCTGCCGAAAGGAGCAGCGCCCATGACCGAAGAAGTGAACGCACCCGTGCTCGCGGAACTGGTGAAGATGAACGAGGGTAACCCGGAGCGCTCTGGCCTCGACCCCGAGACGTACATGCTCGTGCGGATCGCCGCCCTGGCGTCGGTGGGCGCCCCCCCCGCGTCCTACCTCCTGAACCTCGGGGCGGCGTCGGAGCTCGGCGTCAGCGTCGAGCAGGTGCAGGGCGCCCTGATAGCCATCGCCCCCGTGGTCGGCACCGCCCGCGTTGCCTCAGCCGGCCGCGCAATCGTGGAGGCGCTCGGTTTGGAAATCGCACTCGAAGAGTCCGAGTAACCACCGGGCCGACTTCCGGCTGATCTCGCAGACGGAACCGCGGGTCGCTCACCGTCTGGCCGAGCCCTTGGGCGAGGGGGTCGGCTGCGAGGTTGCTATCGATTCGGGCGGTTGGAGTCGAGGCGGCTTCAGAATGGCTCGCCGCCGCGGGTCCCATTCCCGGGGCCTGCCCCTCAGAGGAGGTCCGTCTCAACCTCAATGCGCCCCGATTTGGCGGCGTCGGCGAGAGCACCGTAGTCGAGCTCGTTCTGGTCCGCGTAGCGCACGGAGAAGTCGGCGATCGCGTTGTCAAAGCTCTCGCCCTTGCCGAGGTAGGCGCCGATCGCGATGCTGTCGCCCGATCGGGCGTGGGCGCGGGCCAGAGTCCAGCCGCAGACCCGCCCGTAAAACGCCAGACCCTGCGGCGGCAGGCTCTCGACCTCGACCGATCGCTTCCCGTCCCAGAGCTGGCGCACGTAGAAGGCCCGCTCCTTGCCGTCGAGCCCCAGCGCCGGGAGCCAGCCGAGGAGGACGTCGCTTGAGGCCTGCATCAGCCACTGACCCTCGACCACCCGCTCGCCGTGGTTGCCGAACTCGCTCGCCCCCGCGTAGGGCTCGAGCACTGAAGCCTCGGCCTCCTTGGCCTGCAGGAAGAGCGGGTCCTGACCATCTCTGCCCATCATCAGCAGCACCCAGGCGCGGGTGCCGACGCTGCCGACACCGACCACCTTGCGGGCCATCTCCACGAATCGGTAGCTGTCGAAGAGGTGGCGCCGGTCACCCTTGAGGCTCTCGCGGTAGCGGCCGAGCATCTCGTGGATCCGCTCCTCGAGCTCCTGTTGCTGATCGGCGGAGACCAGCTCCCGGACCGGGACGATCAGCGGCGGGTCACTGATGATCCGTGGCTCTCCGTCGACCTCGTGGACCAGACGGTCGAAGGCCTTGAGGCTGTTCTTCTTCCCGGCCTTGGCGACGTTCTTTTCTGCCGCTTTCATCTGCTTTGGGTCGGCGACCTTTGCAATCTCGGCAAGCAGGGACTCGATGTCGAGGCGCGCGTACCAGACGTCGAGGTTGCCCATCTTGGCGAACTCGCGCATCGCCTCGCGATAGTGGCGCACGGTGCAGAGCACGGCGTCCCTGGTCTGCGTCGGAGTGAAGTCACGGTCACGCCCGGCGATCTCGAAGCTGGCGGCAAGGCGCTTGACGTCCCACTCCCAGGGCCCCGGAAGCGTTTCGTCGAAGTCGTTGACGTCCATGACCAGGCGGCGGTCGGGCGCGGCGAAGACGCCGAAGTTGGAGAGGTGGGCGTCACCGCAGGCCTGGACCCTCAGACCGGAATCGGGGGTCTTCGCGAGATCCATCGCCATGATTGCGGCGGCACCGCGGTAGAAGGTGAAGGGCGAGGCCAGCATCCGTCCGTAGCGGATCGGGACGAGCTCGGGGACGCGGCTCTTGGCCTGGTCCTCGAGCACCTTGACCGGATCCTTGCGGCGAGCCGCCGGCTCCCACTCCCCGTGGCTCGTTCGTGGAGCCTTCTCGCGGGCTTCCTTGCCGGCCGCTGCGCGCCCCGCCGCCGAAGCAGCGTCTACGGGTGGGGACTCGGTGGGTGCGGGGGGCATGGTTGCGATCTTCTTGGAGAGGATCTGCTGATCCCCGCCAGTCCGTCTCGGCTATTCAATCGCACACGCGCAAGAGTCGCAACCGCTACTACCCAGATCCTCGGTCGGTCGGTGATCCCTCCGTTGCCAGACTCCTGTTCGCATAGCCGGGCTCCCCGGTCACCTCGGCGCCGATCCACTCCGGCGCTTCGAACGACTCGCTGAGCTGCTCGGAGTCGAACTCAACCTCGGCGGTGATCAAGCCCTCGAGGCTCCCCCTGTAGACGTCGAGCTCGATCTCCCCCGCCTGATCTGGGATGTAGTGGCGCGTCTTGTGGACCCGCCGCCCCTCCGTCAGCGGCCACAGCTCGCCGAAGTCCTCGGCGCTGATTTCAATCTCGGCCTCGGTCCGCCGCAATCCGCGACCGCGCTTGACCGTCAGAAGGCGTCGCCCCCCGATCCTGCGCAGGCGCACTTCGATCTCATCGTCTTCGATCGGCAGGTATCCCTGCTCGATTTCCTCGATTCGAGATCCCGGTAGCCGATCCGGAACGCGTGAAACCAGGAACTTCCGCTCGACTTCAAGGCGTCCCATGCGTCGGGCCGAGAGAAGGCCAAGGCCTCTAGGGCCCTTGGGAGCCGGGGCCGTGTGACGCCAGGGTTCTCACGCCCAGAGGGTTGGCGACCGGGCGTCGAGAGGCCGATCGCGGTGCGGTCTTGGGTTGGGAGCTGTCTTCTTCCAAGAGCGCGAGCGCGGCCTGATAGGGCGGATGCCATCCGTCGGCGCGTCGGTTCGGATGCCGTAGCCGGTCAGCGAGGTCGAGCCGCTTCACCGTGCGCGCCATCTCGCCGGCCGATCCGGAGGCGCGGGCTATGTGGCCGATGTGGGCGAAATAGTCCTTGTCGGATCGACTATTCATTGGGCCGAGTCAGCAGCCTCAGCGCCCGCAGTTCGTCGTCTGTGAGCCCGTCCGCCAACAGCTCCTCCTCGGTCACCGAGGAGTTCTCGAGGACTTCGTGAAGCCAGGCCACCGCTCGGGCGAAGACCGGCGATGCCTCGGCGACCCGCCTAACGTGGGCGATCACGGGGTCACCGGATGCTTCCGGGGAGCCTCGGAGGGCGCGTTCCGCAATTCGTCTGGCGCGTCCGACTCTCACGCTCGCTGCCGCCGCTTCCTCAGAATCGATCGCTTCAGCTGCATCTTGGCCCTGATGTTCTCCTTGGCGCCACCTGCCCCGGGGACAATTTCATCAGGGCTCACGCTAACAGCATCGCCCATTTTGCGTGCTTTTCTTCTATCTCGGTCGTCGAGAGCGCTAGTCAGCCTTTGGTTATTCGCTCTCGGAGATCCCCGGCGGAGTGACCCGACCCGCATCGATGTCCGATGAGAGCCGGGCCTTCTCCTCGAGGCGCCCGGGCGTCAGCACGCCCGATCCGGCGGCCCGTGAGATCGGGTCTCCTCCGCGCCCGCGTAGAACGTAGGCGCAACCGACGGCGATAGCCGCCCCCGCCAGCGGGCCGACCACGTAGACCCAGTAGCTGGTGAAGTCGCCGCTGACCAGCGCGGGTCCGAAGGAGCGCGCCGGGTTCATCGACACGCCGCTGACCGGTGCCGCCCAAAGTCCGGCCAGGGCGATGTAGCCGCCGACGCCGAGGGCGGCTATCGCGCCCACGTTCTGGGCCGCCGAGGCGGTGCCGAGGATGACGCTGACGAGGCCTGCGGTGAGCACGACTTCCATCAGCAGCGCCTGCCAGTTGGCGTAGCCGGGACCCGGGAGGGTGGCGCCGAGGTTCTCGATGTTGCCGAAGACCGCGAGCAGGAAGAGGGCCGCAAGGGTCGCGCCGAGGAGTTGGACGACGACGTAGCCAGGAACCCGGCGCCAGGGGAAGTCGCGGCGCAGCGCGAAGGCCACCGAGACCGCGGGGTTCAGGTGTGCGCCGGAGATGGCGCCCATGAAGAGGATGATCGCCATCACCATCAGGCCGGGGGCGACCACGGCCGCCGGGAGGCTGATCTGACCCTTGGCGTGGAGGAGGCCGCCGCCGGCGGCGACGAGAACGAGGAAGAACGTCCCCAGCAGCTCCGAGAACAGCCGCCGCCACTCGAGCTTCGGGATCGCCCCACTCCCCCTCGGAGCCGAACTCGAGCATCAGGCGGTGTTGGAGACGCATCTGCCGCTCCGCGTCGAGGTCGGGGCGCTCGGCCGCGTCGAGGTCGGGGCGCTCGGGGGAGGTGTCGCCGGACTCGTCAGCCATCCGCAAACCATATGCCAAGCGAACGGCGACTGTCCGACACGGTTCAGACCCGAGTGATGTCCGTCGAGCCACATTCGCCTCTTCGGATGATTCCCGTCCCGGGCTCCGGCACTAGAATCTTGCGCGGCCACCCCAAAGAACCGGAGAGAAGGAGAGAAGATCCAGGATGGCGTTCGTATCCAAGCCCAGGCGACGCGAAGCACCCGGAGAGGCACTCCCAGCCGGCGTGCTGATCAACCGATGAGCACCAAGAAGACAGTGTCCGAGCACAAGGACGTGAAGAAGAAGCCGGCGGCTGAGAAGCAGATGCCCCAGAGCGCCGCCGCGCCCTCGCCATTCCCCCCGATCGCCGATTACGCCTTTCTCTCCAACTGCCACACCGGCGCCCTGATCGCTCCCGACGGCTCGGTCGACTGGCTCTGCGTTCCAAGCTTCGACTCGCCCAGCATCTTCGGCAATCTGCTCGACCGCGAGGCGGGCTCATTCCGGTTCGGGCCCTTCGGCACAAACCGCCCTTCGGCGAGGATCTACGAGCCGGGAACGAACACCCTTCTGACCACGTGGAAGACCCAGACCGGCTGGGTGTTGGTCCGCGACGCGCTGACGATGGGCCCGATCCGCGGCGAGGATCGGATCACCCCCCATACCCGACCGCCCGTGGACGAAGACGCCGATCACCTGCTGGTGCGAACGGTCCTCTGCCTCGACGGTAGCGTCGAGATGGAGCTGATCTGCGAGCCACTGTTCGATTACGGCGCCACCCCGGCCGAGTGGACTATGGCCGACGGAGACGACCACACCGTCGACGCGAGCGGAGCGGGAGTCACGATCCGGCTGCGAAGCGATATCCCGATGGGCATCGAAGGGGACTGGGTGCGGGGAAGGCACGAGCTCAAGCAGGGCGATCAGGCCTTCTGCTCGCTCTCGTGGGCCGAGGAGCTCGACTCACCTGCAGATGTCGATGAGGCGAACGGCCGACTCGCCGCGACGACGCGCTTCTGGCGGGCGTGGCTCGGCCGGGCCCGCCTTCCCGACCACCGCTTCCGCGAGCCGATCCAGCGCTCGGCGCTGGCGATCAAGGGCCTCACCTACATGCCGACCGGCGCCACCGTGGCGGCGCTGACCACGTCTTTGCCCGAGACCCCCGGCGGCGAGCGAAATTGGGATTACCGCTTCACCTGGATGCGCGACTCGACCTTCACCCTGCAGGCTCTGCACTTCCTCAACCTCGACTGGGAGGCCAACGAGTTCATGCAGTTCGTCGCCGACCTCGAGGCAAACGAGGACGGCGGGCTGCAGATCATGTACGGGATCGACGGTCGTCGCGACCTCACCGAGCGCACCCTCGAGCACCTCTCCGGTTACGCCGGCGCCAGCCCGGTTCGGGTCGGAAACGGCGCCTACGACCAGCGCCAAAACGACGTCTTCGGGGCCGTCCTGGACTCGATCCACCTCCACACCCGCCGCAGCAAGCGACTGCCGCGGCGCCTCTGGCCGATCGTGCAGTCGCAGGCCGAGTGCGCAACCAACGTCTGGCAACAGCCTGACCAGGGGATCTGGGAAGCCCGCGGGGACCCGCAGCACTATGTCTCTTCGAAGCTGATGTGCTGGGTGGCGCTCGACCGCGCTGCGAAGCTGGCGGAGATCCGCGGCGACCCGAAACCGGCGCAGGAGTGGCTGGCAACGGCGGAGGAGATCAAGGAGGACATCCTCGCCAACGGCCTCAAGGACGGCGTGCTGCGCCAGCACTACTCGACCGACGCCCTCGACGCGTCGACCCTGCTGGCCGCCCTCTTCGGCTTCCTGCCCGGCGACGACGAGCGGCTTCGCAAGAGCGTCCTCGCGATCGCCGACGACCTGACCGAGGACGGCTTCGTCCTCCGCTACCGCACCGGAGAGACCGACGACGGCATGTCGGGCAAGGAGGGCAGCTTTCTGATCTGCTCGTTCTGGCTGGTCTCGGCGCTGGCGATCGTCGGCGAAGAGCAGCGCGCCCGAGACCTGATGGAGCGCCTGCTCAGCGTCGACTCGCCGCTCGGGCTCTACGCGGAGGAGTTCGACACGGACACCGGGCGCCACCTCGGCAACTTCCCGCAGGCCTTCTCCCACCTGGCCCTGATCGAGGCCGCCGCCCGGATCATCCTCGCCGAGCGACTGCAGGAGTTCTCCTGAGTCCGGGCGAGCTACGCCGCGGCCCGGCGTCCAGCCGAGGGACCTCGGTGCCCCATGCGACTGGCTGCCCGAGCGGCGGATCCTTGACTCACCCAGCGCGCACTCGGTCGCTCGGGTTGGAACATTGTTGCCCACCCAGTTCGCTGGGATAGAGTGGCCGCGGACCTTGCAGCATCTCTCGCCCGCCCCGCGAATCGGAGGTAGATGATGAGCCAGCCTGATCGAAGCAAACTTCCGATCCGTCAACAGCCTTTCAGCGGCGTCGTCAACCGGACGCTCGAGGGCTCGCAACCCGATTGGGATCTGATCGGTCACGTCGACGCACCCGACGGAGCACCCAACGTCCTTGTGGTCCTGATCGACGATGCCGGCTTCGGTAACGCCGGCACCTTCGGCGGACCGATCGACACGCCGAACTACACCCGGATGGCGGATGAGGGCATCCGCTACAACCGCTTTCACGTCACGGCGCTCTGCTCGCCGACCCGCGCGGCGCTGCTGACCGGCCGCAACAGCCACGCCGTCGGCTTCGGGTCGGTCGGCGAGTTCTCGACCGGCTTTCCCGGCTACACGGCGTTCCTCCCCGACGACTGCATGCCGTTCCCGAGAATCCTGCGGGACAACGGCTACAGCACCGCCGCTTTCGGAAAGTGGCATCTGACGCCTGACAGCCAGCAGGGCCCCGCGGGCCCCTTCAACCGCTGGCCCGTGGGCTGGGGCTTCGACTACTTCTACGGATTCCTCGGCGGGGGCTCGGGCCAGTGGGACCCGTGCCTGACCGAGAACCAGAAGATCATCGGCACCCCCGCCGACTTCGACGACGCCGACGACCCCTACTACCTGCCCGACGACATGGCCGACAAGACGATCGATTGGCTGCACGCGATCCGCGCACAGGACGCCAAGAAGCCGTTCTTCGCCTACTTCTCCACCGGCTGCAGCCATGCTCCACATCACGTTTCCGAGCAATGGGCCGCGAAGTACAAGGGCAAGTTCGACCAGGGCTGGGACAAGCTGCGCGAGGAGACGTTCGCGCGGCAGAAGGAGCTTGGCGTGATCCCCGCCGACGCCGAGCTGACACCGCGCGACGATGCGTTCCCCGCCTGGGAAGACGTCCCGGACAAGCTCAAGGCCTACTACGCCCGGCAGATGGAGGTCTACGCGGGGTACTCCGAGAACGCCGACTACAACGCCGGTCGCGTCATCAGATGCGATCGACGAGCTGGGCGAGCTCGACAACACCCTCGTGCTCTGGATCTGGGGTGACAACGGCGCCAGCATGGAGGGCACGATCACCGGCTCCTTCAACGAGCTGACGATGCAGAACGGAATCCCGCTGACCGACGAGATGCAGCTACAGCTCGCCGAGCGCTACGGCGGCATCGAGGCCTGGGGGAACCAGATGATGGTCGCCCCACTACTCGGCCGCCTGGGCGTGGGCGGGCAACACCCCCTTCAAGTGGGGAAAGCAGGTCGGCTCGCACCTCGGCGGCACGCGCAACCCGCTCGTCGTCCACTGGCCCGAGAGGATCTCCGACGAGGGTGCCCTGAGAACGCACTTCACCCACGTCATCGACATCGGCCCGACGATCCTCGACATCGCGGGCATACCGATGCCGACGCACATCGACGGGATCGAGCAACAGCCGATGCACGGCGTCACGTTCGCCGATTCGCTCACCGACGCCGACGCTCCCGAGCGCCACACCCAGCAGTACTTCGAGACGATCGGCAACCGCTCGATGTACAAGGACGGCTGGTGGCTCTCGATGAGGACCGAGCGCATCCCGTGGGTCCTGACGCCCGACGCCCTGAAGCCCTACACCCCGGGCTCGTGGGACCCGGACGCCGATCCCACCGAGCTGTACTACCTGCCCGACGACTTCACCCAGGCGAATGATCTCGCCGCGGAGCACCCCGAGAAGGTCAAGGAGCTGAAGGAGCTCTTCTGGCAGGAGGCCGAGAAGTACAAGGTGCTGCCGCTGATGGCTCCGCTGGCCGGGTTCTTCGGCATGCTGCCGCCGCTCCCTGAGATCGCCAAGTTCGAGTTCCGCGGCGATGTCCAGAACGTGCTCTCGGGCATGATCCCGCGGATCTACAACCACTCCTACTCGATCAGCGCCGACCTCGTGGTCCCTCCGGGGGGAGCCGAGGGTGTGATCGTCGCCGAGGCCGATCACCTGGGCGGCTTCTCGCTCTTCGTCGACGACGGCAAGCTGACCCACACCTACTCGATGATGGGCGTCTTCGTCTTCCGCCAGCAGGCGGAGGAGCCGTTGCCCGAGGGTGAGGTCACAGGTCCGGATGGAGTTCGCCGCAGACTCGGCACAAATGGCCACCGGCGGAGAGGTCACCCTTTTCATCGACGACCGCCCGGTGGGCAAGGGCAAGATGGAGCACACCGTCCCGATCCGCTTCTCCGGCTACGCGGGGATGGACATAGGCCGCGACAACGGTGGCGTCGTCGACCTCTCCTACGAGGACCGCAAGCCGTTCGCCTTCACCGGCAGGATCGAGAAGGTCACCTTCGACATCGAGCAACACCCCTCGGAGGAGGAGAAGCACGAGCTGCACAAGAACGTCCACCACGGCCACACGGCCCACGCGCTGACGGCCTGACTGGATGCCGCCGCGAGGAGAACCCGATGAAGCTGCATGACACGATCGACGTCCTGATCGGCGGCTATCTCTCGAAGGACGCGGCCGAGGAGGACTACAACGCGGTCCGCGAATGCGGCGGGCACCTGCAGGGCGCCGTCGTCGTCAGCAAGGACCTCGAGGGCGAGCTGTCGGTCGAGGAGACCGACCACATGGTTCGCGAGGGTGCCGCCGGCCTCGGGGCGGTGGGCTTTGCGGTCGGACTGTTCGCCCCACCGCTGCTCGCCGCCACCGCCGTCGGGGCCGCGCTGGGAGCCGGTGCTGGCGAGTCTGCTTCACCACAAGGTCGCCGGCAAGATCGGGGAGCAGGCGGGAGAGACGATCCCGACTCGGCGGCGCGGGCCTGATCGTCGCCTACTCGCACTCGGAGGCCGACAAGGTCGAGCCCGCAGTGGTGCGGGCCGTGCAAAAGACTGTCGGAGAGGCCGAGGGGAGCCACGTCCAGGCGCTGAAGGGGGCGCTGGCCGACGCTCAGCAGAAGATGGCCGAAGGCGACGCCTGAGGGGAGCCCCTGGTCGAGGGCAGGGCTCCAGCGACTGCATCGAAGAAGGCCGTGCCGGATGGAGCGCCGCCGGCCTTCCACCTGCTGGCGAAGCCGACCGGCGCTCAGTGCAACCTCGACTGCGACTACTGCTTCTTCCTCTCGAAGGAGATGCTCTACCCGGACAGCCGCTTCCGGATGTCCGAGGACACCCTCGAGCTCTACCTGCGCCAGCTGATCGAGGCCCACTCCCGGGTCCCCGAGGTGACGATCGCCTGGCAGGGCGGCGAGCCGACGCTGATGGGCCTCGACTTCTTCCGCCGCTCGGTCGAGATCGCGCAGAGGTATCTGAAACCCGGCCAGCGGGTCCAGCACACGATCCAGACGAACGCCACCAAGCTCGACGCCGAGTGGGCGGCGTTCTTCAAGGAGCATGATTTCCTCGTCGGTAGTCTCGATCGACGGACCACGCGAGATCCACGACGCCTACCGCGTGACCCGCGGCGGTCGCGGCTCCTTCGACCAGGTGATGCGCGGCCTCGGCTTCCTGCGGGAGGCGGGGGTCGAGTGGAACGCCCTGACGACGATCCATGCCGCGAACGCCGAGCGGGGGCGCGAGGTCTACTGCTTCCTGCGCGACGAGTGCGGTGCCAGCTTCGTCCAGTTCATCCCGATCATCGAGCGGGTCCCCGATGCGGCCTCCGACGGGACCGTGCCCTGGTCATCGTGGCGCGATCGCCCGCTCTACGTGCAGGAGGGGAGACGTCGTCACCGGGCGCTCGATCTCGGGTGAGGGGTACGGGCGGTTCCTGATCGACGTCTTCGAGGAATGGGTCCGCCGCGACGTCGGCCAGGTCTACGTGCAGATGTTCGACGTCGCGCTGCAGAACTTCTACGGCGAGCCGCCGGGCCTCTGCATCCACTGCGAGACCTGCGGCAACGCGCTCGCCCTCGAGCACAACGGCGACCTCTACTCCTGCGATCACTTCGTCGAGCCCGATTACCTCCTGGGCAACATCGCCGAGGAGAACATGCTCGACCTGGTTGCCTCACCCCGCCAGCGGCAGTTCGGTCTCGACAAGCGCGAGACGCTTCCCCAGTACTGCCTCGAGTGCGACGTGCGCTTCGCCTGCCACGGGGGCTGCCCGAAGGATCGTTTCATCTCGACCCCGAGTGGCGAGCCCGGGCTGAACTACCTCTGCCCCGGCTACAAGCTGTTCTTCCACCACATCGAGGAGCCGATGCGGGTGATGTGCGAGCTGCTGAACCAGGGCGGTGCACCCGCCGAGATCATGCGGCGATACGCCTCCGAGGACGCCGCGCGGGGTCGGAACGACCTCTGCACCTGCGGCAGCGGGCGTAAGTGGAAGAAGTGCCACGGCGCCGCGGCTGCTGCGCCCGCCTCGCATGGTTGAGATCGCGTCGGTGACGTCGCGCAGGGCCGGCGTTAGGCCACCGGGACTACGTCAGCGGCGGCAGGCCCTTGGCGATGAGGTCGGCGCCAAAGATGAGGAACACCACGGCCGTGACCGCGCCGTTGTGGATGGCCAGCCAATCCTTCATCTCGTTCAACCGGGTCTCGGCGTCGTCGCCACCGACGAAGTAGTAGACGACCGGCCCGGCGATCGTGAGGCTGCCCACGATCACGAACACGAGCAGGGAGACGAGCGAGTCGCCCGTTGAAAGCCCCAGTTGTGCGAGCCCCGCCCCGGCGGCGACCGAGAGCATGAAGTTCTTCGGATTGACGCCCGCCAGGAGCAGGCTGAGACCGAGCGCCTTCACGGGTGTCAGGGCGTCGATCCCGCCCATCCACTTGGGCATCTCCGATTGGGTCGCCAGGCGCCGGGCGGTTGCGCCAGTTGCGTACGGCGATCAGCAGGAACAGCACCCCGAAGACGATCTTCCCCCACGCGATCGAGTCCGAGGCAGAGGTGCTCGTCGAGGCGTTGCCCTGGTCGGCCAGGAAATAGGCCAGCCCGCTGACCACCGCCAAAGCGAGCACCCACCCGAGCAGGAACACCGGACCATTCACCCGCGCCCGCTTCGAGAACAACATCAGGGTCACGGCGATGATCGAGATCAGGCTGAGCGCCACGCCGACCGCGTACACCAGGACTTCGCTGATCCCTTGGCCCATCGGCTCGGATCCTCCCAGATGGATCTAGTCGGGGCGACTGGATTTGAACCAGCGACCGCTCTGCCCCCAGCCGAGGGACGTTGGTGCTCTATGTGTCCTGAGCGTCCCCATCGTCCCCGCGGCGGATGATCGAACCCGACGGGGACCTAGCGTCCGGGCTCGGCCGGGAGCCAGGGCGACGCTGGCGCCACGAGCTGAATGGCGTCCTAAGGGCGAGCCTCTGCGCAGTCACTTGACGCTGAAGGAGCACCCGCGGTCCCGCGGGCGGTGCGGCGCTGCGACGGATTGCCCGAGGTGCCTAACTCAGCTTCAGCTGGCGGCTCACCGTCTCGGGGCCGAACTCGCCCTCCTCGTTCGCGCGCAGGGTGACGCGGCGGCCCCCGACCGCTCCCAGGCTCACAGTCTCGGTCTTGCCTGCAGCGATCGAGTAGTGCCTGCTCGTACCCCTGGCGCTGAGTCGTCCCTCGCAGCTCTTGCCGTTTGCCTTGGGGCACTTCAGATCGGCGCGGAGGATGCCGTTGGCGCCCCGCTGGGCACCGAGGATCCGCAGGAAGGCGGGTTCGCTCTTGTTGCCGCGAACGAGGGTCTCGCACTTGTCGAGGTCGACCGGGAGCGGGTCCTTTAGGTCCTCCTGGACCGAGTCGGTGCCGTCGCCGCAGCTGATCAGCTTGTCGGCGAAGCCGTCGCTGCGGGCATCGATCGTGTCGTTGCCCTTAAAGCCGTTCATCTTGTCGGCCCCGTCTCCGCCGATCAGCGTGTCGGGGCTGTCGAGGCCGTTGAGCACGTCGTCGCCGCCGCGGCCCTCGTAGCGGCGCTTCGAGAGGTTCTCGAGCAGGCTGAAGGCAGTGTCGTTGCCGGAGCCGAGGATGACGTTGTTGGTGCCGCTGACCCTGTCCTGCTCATCCGGGTTGGCGCCGACCGAGCCGCTTTGCACCGAGCCCGAGTTAAAGAAGATGTCGGAGGTTCTCGAGGCGTAGCTGATCGTGTCGATCCCGGTGCCGCCGCTATAGGAGTCGAAGTCGCCGGGGATCGTCGACTCGTCGCCGGCCTTAAAGAGGTCGTCGCCACTGCCACCGATCACCTGGTCTGACCCCGTGCCGGGATCGATCGTGTCGTCGCCGTCGCCGCCGTCGATCGAGTCGTCGCCGCTGAGCTCGAAGCCCTTGGCCGTGCCGGGGAGGGAACTGTCTGCCGGAAAGCCGAAGAGGCTGTCGTTTCCGCTGCCGCCGTCGATCGTGTTTCCCCCTCCGCCGCCGTGGACCTTGTCGTTGCCGGAGCCGGCGGTGACGGTCCACTTTCCGGTCGGAATCTCGAAGATGCCGATCTCTCCGGTCGTTAGCTCGTCATTGCCGGCGCCGAGATCGACGGTGACCTTGTCGTTAGCGCTTGCGAAACCAGCTTCGTCATCGCCAGCGCCGGCGTTGAGGGTTATGCCGGCGTGGGTTCGGTCGCACTCGGCGGACGTGCCCAGGTTCCCGGCGGGGAGGAGCGGCGTCAGCACGCAGTGCGAGCCCGAGCCCGACAGTCCGAGGCAGGTGTGCGTTTCGAAGATGTCGCAGCCAGAGACCGACACCTTCCATTTCGAGACCTCGCCCCCCGGCGTGCTGAGGCTCGGGGAGATGAAGAAATCCCCGTCCGAGTCGCCGACCGAGGTGACGACCAGGCCCTGACTCGTCATGCTCACCCCAGCCGCATCGGCAGGCGCCACCGCTCCGAGCAGCAACGCGAGCGAGCCGAGAAATGCGAGTCCAACTTGCCTCATGCAAACCCCCAACTTCCCTGAAGCGAACAGCGCCGTTGTGGACGTGGACGATGGGAAGTTCCTGACGAACATAGTCGCTGGGCCTATCCCAGTCAACCGTTGGATCGTCCTGAACTTGCGCCGCGGCCAGCGTCGCCGAGCAGGGCGCCCGCGGCAACGATTCCCTTCACCTGCGGCTGATGCCGGATGTGGAGTGACGTTTCACTCTACGACCGCTCGGCCCCCAGCCGGGTGAGGTTGGTGCTCTATATGTCCCTGAGCGTCCGCATCGTCCACGCAGCCAAACGTTCGCAGCTCTTGCGGCCCCCGCCTGACGGCGCGGGGCTCGTGGCGATAAGCTCATGCAAGGCTCGACGTGCCTGACACGGCCGGGTGAGCGATGAGCATCGGGCGTCGAAGAGATTGACGATGGGAAAGCCAAGGGGAGCGAGGTCAGCGGCGATCGCAGGGTTGGCCCTGCTGGCCGGCGCCGTACTTGCCGCACCGGCCTCCGCAGCCTGCCCGGGGAAGACGATCAGGGGTACGGCGAAGGCCAACACACTGCGCGGCACCTGCGGACCCGACAAGATCCTCGGTCTCGGCGGTAACGACAAGCTGATCGGTCTCGGCGGTAACGACAAGCTGATCGGCGGCGCCGGCCGCGATGTCGTCAGCGGGGGCGGAGGGGCCGACTCCGCTTCGCTGGGTGCGGGCAACGACGTCTTCCAGTGGAATCCCGGGGGCGGCAGCGACCGGATCGAGGGTCAGGGTGATCTGGACACCGTCCGGGCAACTGGATCGGACGCGGCTGAGGTCCTCGCAGCATCCGCGGCCGCCGGTCGCCTCTCGCTGGTGCGCGACGGTCGCGTGGCAGTGAACGGTGCGGGCGTGGAGTCGCTTGCATTGAGCACCGCGGGTGGCGCTGACACGGTGGCGGTCGACCAGCCGGTCTCGGCAGGCGTCACCGGCATCGGCGTGGATCTCGGCCCCGGCGCCGCCGACCAGGTGATCATCAACGCTACGGCCGGGGACGACACGGTCCAAGTCGCTCAGGGCGCCGGTGCGGTCCAGATCACCGGCCTGGGGACTCAGATCAACGTCACCGGCTCCGAAGCTGTAAACGATCGCCTCACCGTCAATGGGTTGGCGGGCAACGACGGACTGACGGCCGGCGCCGTGGCCGCTTTGATCCAGGTCACGCTCGACGGCGGCGCCGGCGACGACACGATCAACGGAGGAAACGGCAACGACAACCTGCTCGGCGGGAGCGGGGTCGACACCGCCGACGGCAACCAGGGTGCCGACACGGCGTCGCTGGGGGCCGGGAACGACACCTTCGTACGGGATCCCGGTGACGGCGCAGATGTCGTCGAGGGCGGAGCCGATCTGGACACGGTCCGCGCCAACGGCTCGGCAGGGGCCGACGCCCTGGTCGCGTCCACCACAGCCGGCCGGCTCTCGCTCTCCGACAGCGCGGCCCTAGCCGTCGACGGCGGCGGGCTTGAGGTGCTCGCGCTGAACGCATTGGGGGGCGCCGACACTTTGACGGCCAACGATCTCGCTTCGGCGGGGATCGCCAGCCTCGGCATCGACCTCGGCATCGGCGCGACCGGTGACAGCTCCGCCGACCTGGTGAGGGTGAATGGCACCGGGGTCGCCAACACGATTCAGGCCGCCGCGGTGGCGGGCGTGATTCAGGTGACCGGCCTCGGGACCCAGGTCGACATAAGTCGATCCGAGCCGGCAAACGATCGCCTCACCGTCGACGGACTTGGTGGCACCGACACGCTCTCGGCCGGCACCCTTTCAGCCCTGATCCAGGCCACACTCGAGGGCGGCGACGCCAACGACACCATCAACGGCGGCAATGGTGCCGACGTCCTCGACGGCGGTGCGGGAGATGACACAGTCGACGGCAATCAGGGCGCGGACACCGCCTTGCTCGGCGCCGGCGGCGACACCTTCGTCTGGGACCCCGGTGACGGCAGCGATGTCGTCGAAGGACAGGGCGATCAGGACGTTCTTCGGTTCAACGGATCCGCCGGGGCTGAGATCTTCGCGGCGTCCGCGAACGGAGGTCGCCTGCTGTTCACACGCAATGTCGGCAACATCGTCATGGACGTCGACGGCGTCGAGACCCTTAACCTCAACGCTCTCGGCGGCTCCGACTCCCCGACCATCAACGATCTCGCCGCCACCGACGTCGCAGCGGTCAACCTCGACCTCGGCGTCAGCGGCTCCCCCGATGGCGCCTTCGACGCCGTCACCATCAATGGGACGGCCGGGGTGGACCCGGTGGGTGTCTCGGGGAGTACGGGCAACGTTGTCGTGAGCGGCTCCAGCATCGGCCTCACCCTCGCCCACTCGGAACCGGCCAGCGACACCCTCACGGTCAATCTCGCAACAGGCGCCGACGTCCTGAGCGCAACGTCTCTGGCGAACAGCAGCGTCCTGCTGACCCTCAACGGCGGAGCCGACGACGACGTCCTTATCGGCAGCCAGGGCAACGACACGATCAACGGCGACGCCGGCAACGACACGATCAAGGGAGAGGGCGGCAACGACACCCTCGACGGCGGCGCAAATACCGACTCGATCGACGGCGGCTCGGGTACCGACACCGCGGTCAACGGCGAGACCGTGACCAACGTGCCGTAGGCGCGGCTTCCGTCAGCCCGTCGGGCGATGCGGCCAGGCGTTCACCCAGCCGCGTATGCCGAAGCGACGAGATTTGAATTAGCGACCGCTCGGCCCCCAGCCGAGCGACGTTGGTGCTCTATGGGTCCCTACGCGCCCCCCGCGTCCCCATCGTCCACCCAGCGGGACGATCTGGACAGATCGGACGGGGCGGCCGGTACCAAAGTGGTCCCACAAGAGCCCGGCGAGAGGTCGCGGGTTCGTAGCGGGGGCCCGATACGTCTCTCGCGACCACCCACGCATGTCGAGCGAGCACGCCTGGCCGCATGAAGCGAGGCTTCTGCGTTCACGCGAGGCTGTCGCACAAACCCCCTGCTGTCCGGCCGGTTCTGGACCATCCAGTCATGCCCCAGAACTTCCTCAGCTGCGACCGCGACCAACCGATGCTCCTGCCGCCGGACCTCCGCGACTGGCTCGACGACGACCACCTCGCCTGGTTCGTGATCGAGGCGATCGATGAGCTAGACCTCGAGCCCTTCTACGCCTCCTACCGAGCCGACGGCCACGGCGCCGCCGCCCACGATCCGAAGATGATGGTGACGCTGTTCGCCTACGCCTATGCGGTCGGCGAGCGCTCATCACGCGCAATCGAGCGCCGCTGCCGAGAGGACGTCGCCTTCCGGGTGATCTGCGCCAACCAGACCCCCGACCACGCGACGATCGCGCGCTTTCGCGTTCGCCACGAAGGCGCTCTGGCGGATCTCTTCGGCCAGGTCCTGGGGCTCTGCGGAAAGGCCGGGATCGTCGACGTCAGCGTCGTCGCGGTCGACGGCACCAAGCTCGCCGCCGCGGCCTCCGATGGCGCGATCCGCAGCTACGAGCGGATCGCCGCCGAGATCCTCGCCGAGGCCGGACGCATCGACGCCGCCGAGGACGAGATCCACGGTGAGGCCCGCGGCGATGAGCTGCCCGAGGGACTTCGCACCCCGAACGGCCGGCGCGCCTGGCTTCGCGAGGCCAAGCAAGAGCTCGAGCTCGAGCGAGCAGAGCGCCCCGAGCCGGTGCCGCGCGATCGCGCCGAGCGCCTCGAGACCTGCCAGCGGCGACTGGCCGAGGACTGGCGCGCCGAGCATCGGGCAAACCGCGCCTACGAGGCCTACCGCGCCCGCGGGGTGATGCGCGACGGGCGTCCGTTCGGATCGCCGCCGAAGCCCTACTCACCGCCCGAGGTCCCCGAGGGCAAGCTCAACACCACCGATCCCGACGCCCGCCGGATGAAGTTCGGGCGCAACTTCATCCCCGCCTACAACGCCCAGGCGGTGACCACCTAGGACCAGATCATCGTCGCCGCCGAGGTCACCACGAAGGGCGGCGACTTCGAGGAGCTCGATCCGATGATCAGCGCCGCCGAGCGCGAGCTCGCAACCGCCGGCGTCAAGGAGAGTCCCGGCGTCGTGCTGGCCGACGCCGGCTATTGGTCAAACGACCACATCGACTCGCTGCGCGAGCGCGGGATGATCCCGATCGTCGCCGCCGACACCACCCGAAACCGACCCCGGAAGACCAGGCTCGGCGGGCCCTATGACTTCATGCGCCGAGTGATGGCCACCGACGCCGGTGGCGAGCTCTATTCCAAACGCCAGTGCATGGTCGAGCCCGTGTTTGCCCAGATCAAGGCGAACCGGCGGATCGACCGCTTCAAACGAAGAGGCAGGGCGGCCGCGCGCTCGGAATGGCGCCTGATCGCCGCCACCCACAACCTTCTGAAGCTCCACCGACACTCCCTGGCTGCCGCGACGGCCTGATCCGGGGCCGAAAGGCCCCTGCCGTTCTTGGATCGCCTCGATTCTCACCGCCAGCGGCCCGGGCTCGGCTCGTTTGCGCGACAGCCTCACGCGGCAGCAGCAGCCAACGAATATTTCGCGGCTCCGCCCGAGCTACCTGACTACCTCGTCGAGCCGTGCTGCGAAGCGCGCCTAGACGCCCCGGCTTGGTCTCTGCTAATTCGAGCCCAACCCGCTCGCCGATTCGGATTTCTCGCCTAGGGCCGGTAGCCCACTGCCGCGAACCGGATTGACGAGGCCGGGCCTCGGCGCACGTAGCCCGCGGCATAGATCGCGCTTCCGCGCAGCACCAGCGATGTCGCCCAGGCGTTGAACTTCTTGTCCGGACCGAAGCGGAACGCGACCTGGCCGTCGCCGTCGATCCGGCGGTCGACCCGCCCGGCAGCTGTGAGACCGGCGATCAGAAAGCGCCCCGGGAACCTGGCCGGACGCGAGCCGCTCGGGATGATTGAGCCCGCCAGGACGACGCGGTTGCGTCCGTCGACGACGATCCCCCCGAGGGACGGCGCTGAGTTGCGTACCGCGATGCTGGCCGTCCCGTTGCCGGAGAAGGAGGAATCGAGCGTCCCGTTGCCCCTCAGGCGGGCGACCAGAATCTCTCCGGACTCGCGGCCTCCCACGAGCCGCCCACGGGCCCCGCCCAGCACGATCCGCCCACGGTGGTCCACCGCGATCCTGTGGAGACAAGCGTGACTGCCGAAACCGAGCTTGGCCGTGCCGCCGTCGCCGAACGTCGGGTCGGGCGTGCCGTCCTCCAGCAGCCGCACCGCCGCAAAGACGTCCGGGGATCCTTCTCGTTGTCGCCACACACGGCAAACGCGACCCGGTCCTGCGAGTCGATCGCGACGTCCACGGCATGGCTCGACTCGGCGACGAATCCCTCGACGCGGCCGTCAGTCCCGAAGTCGGGATCGGGGTCGCCGGCCGGGGTCAGACGCTCCACGAACCACCCGTAGGAGCCATGGTCGTTTTTCCCACCGCCTGAGATGAGGACACGGTCGTGCGAGTCGATCGCGACCGCCAAGGCGCCGCCCCTGCCTGGCGATGCGATGCCGTTCATGCCGAAGCTGTCGTCGGGCGTCCCGTCGGCGAGATAGCGGGCGACCAGGACGTCGCCGAGGTTGAGCGCATAGGAGTTCGCGAAGCCGACGACGACGATGCGGCCCTGCCGGTCGACGGCAACGTCGATCCCTTCCTCGTTGTCGCCGAGGTCGGTCACCAGCTTCCCGTTGAGGCCGAAGCTCGGGTCGAGCTTGCCGTTCGCCAGATAGCGGACGACCGCGATGTCGTTGTTCTCGCCATTCGAGGCGAAGCCGGCGAGGATGAGACGGTGCTTGCCGTACCGCGCAATTCCTTCCGCGACGGCTCCCCGAGGGGCTCCAGGTCGGGTATACGCCTTGACCGGGAACGCGGTCTGGACGCGGCCGTTGTTCCCGAAGCCGCGGATGGGGCCGCCATCGGCGCTCTCCGGCAACCGGGAAGCGGCCTCACGCGGCAGCAGCAGCCAACGAATATTTTGCGGCTCCGCCCGAGCTACCTGACTACCTCGTCGAGCCGTGCTGCGAAGCGCGCCTAGACGCCCCGGCTTGGTCTCTGCTAATTCGAGCCCAACCCGCTCGCCGATTCGGATTTCTCGCCTAGGGCCGGTAGCCCACTGCCGCGAACCGGATTGACGAGGCCGGGCCTCGGCGCACGTAGCCCGCGGCATAGATCGCGCTTCCGCGCAGCACCAGCGATGTCGCCCCGGCGTTGAACTTCTTGTCCGGACCGAAGCGGAACGCGACCTGGCCGTCGCCGTCGATCCGGCGGTCGACCCGCCCGGCAGCCGTGAGACCGGCGATCAGAAAGCGCCCCGGGAACCTGGCCGGACGCGGGCCGCTCGGGATGATTGAGCCCGCCAGGACGACGCGGTTGCGTCCGTCGACGACGATCCCCCCGAGAACCGCCTCGAGTTGCGTACCGCGATGCTGGCCGTCCCGTTGCCGGAGAAGGAGGAATCGAGCGTCCCGTCGACGCTCAGGCGGGCGACCAGAATCTCTCCGGACTTCGCGGCCTCCCACAAACCGCCCACGCTCCCCACCCAGCACGACCCGCCCACGGTGATCCACCGCGATCCCGCTGGGATACGTGTGACTGCCGAAATCGAGCTTGGCCGTGCCGCCGTCGCCGAACGTCGGGTCGGGCGTGCCGTCCTCCAGCAGCCGTCCCGCCGGCGAAGACGTCCGGGGGCCTTCCTTCTCGTTGTCGCCATTCACAGCGAACGCGTACCCGGTCCTGCGAGTCGATCGCGCTACGTCCACGGCATGGCTCGCCTCGGCGACGAATCCCGTCGACGCGGCCGCCAGTCCCGAAGTCGGGATCGGGCTCGCCGGCCGGGGTCAGACGCTCCGACGAACCACCCGTAGGAGCCATCGTCGTTTTTCCCCACCGCCTGAGATGAGGACACGGTCGTGCGAGTCGATCGCGACCGCCAAGGCGCCGCCCCTGCCTGGCGATGCGATGCCGTTCATGCCGAAGCTGTCGTCGGGCGTCCCGTTCGGCGAGATAGCGGGCGACCAGGACGTCGCCGAGGTTGAGCGCATAGGAGTTCGCGAAGCCCGACCACGACGATGCGGCCCTGCCGGTCGACGGCAACGTCGGTCCCCTCCTCGTTGTCGCCGAGGTCGGTCACCAGCTTCCCGTTGAGGCCGAAGCTCGGGTCGAGCTTGCCGTTCGCCAGATAGCGGACGACCGCGATGTCGTTGTCCTCGCCATTCGAGGCGAAGCCGGCGAGGATGAGACGGTGCTTGCCGTACCGCGCAATTCCTTCCGCGACGGCTCCCCGAGGGGCTCCAGGTCCGGTATACGCCTTGACCGGGAACGCGGTCTGCACGCGGCCGTTGCTCCCGAAGCCGCGGACGGGGCCGCCGACCGGCGCTCTCCGGCAACC
>CAWAFQ010000001.1:0-251458 GCA_963781345.1 uncultured Actinomycetes bacterium | reverse complement strand
AGACAACGCCGTTGCCGAAGGCTGCGTTACTCAGATACACCCGCCCGTTGGAGTAGATGTCGAGGAACCCTCTCGGGACGGCTAATCGAGCCTGACCTTGATCCTGACCTTGCCGCCCCAGGAGCCGAGCTGGCCCGCGTTGCAGCCGCCGACGAAGCCTTTGGCCCGGAACCGGAGCGTGGTCAGGCCCTTCTTCAGCTCCACCTTGGTCTTAGCAGGTGTGTGGAGAAACCCCGATGCCTGGCGGATTCCCGGCGCTACGCTGCGGTTGGGCGCTGAGGGAGCAGCTCTCGTCTGAGAGTAGATACGAAAGGCAGGAAATGAAGAAGCCGATCGCCAGTTCCATCGACCGCCGAGGCAAGCTATTGCTCGTCGTCGCCTTGGTCAGTGCCGGCCTCGGCGCCTTCGTCGTTGCGGCGCTCGGCTCCTTTGGCAAGGCGAAGAACTTCCCCGCCGGCGTGATGCCCTGGAGGGTCGCGGTCGGCAACTTCAACGGCGACACCAACCCCGACCTCGCCGTCACCAATCGCGTCGAGGGGTCGAGGGGCGGCGTCTCGATACTGCTGGGACTCGGGGCCGGCGCCTTCGCCAAGCCGGTCCATTTCTCCGCTGGCGATTTCCCCGAGGCGGTCGCGGTCGGCAACTTCAACGGCGACACCAACCCCGACCTCGCCGTCGGCAACTATTGGTCCGGGAACGTCTCGGTTCTACTCGGAATCGGCGACGGCACCTTCGGGGCGGCGACGAACTTCGCCGTCGGCAAGTTGCCCCGCTCGATCGCGATTGGCAACCTCAACGGCGACTCTCATCCCGACCTCGCCGTCGCCAACCAGAAGCCCGGCATCCGTCTCGATATTGCTCGGAAACGGCGACGGCACCTTCGGGGCGGCTACGGACTTCGACGTCGGCGACGGCCAGCATCGGTGGCGGTCGGCAACTTCAACGGCGACACCAATCCCGACCTCGCGACCGCCACCTCCGCCGGCGACACCGTCTCGATACTGCTCGGACACGGCGACGGCACCTTCGGAGCGGCGACGAACTTCGCCGCCGGCGACCGGCCAGCATCGGTGGCGGTCGGCAACTTCAACGGCGACACCAACCCCGACCTCGCCGTCGCCATCCCCCGCCCCTACCGCCCCCCTTACGACAAGAAGTTCTACGGCGTCTCGATACTGCTCGGAGACGGCACCGGCTCCTTCGCCGCGCCGAAGCATTTCCGGGTCGGCGAAGGAGCCGGCTCGATCGCGGTCGGCGACCTCAACGGGGACAGCAAGCCCGACCTTGCGGTCACTAACACCGAGTCCCAGAAGAGCCAAGGGAAAGGCGTCTCGATACTGCTCGGAGACGGCACCGGCTCCTTCGCCGCGCCAAAGCGCTTCGCGGTCGGCACCGGGCCAACGTCGGTGGCGATCGGTGACCTCAACGCCGGCTCGAACCCCGACCTCGCGGTCGCCAACTATGGCTCCGACAACGTCTCGATACTGCTGAACGGCGGTCCCAGCCCGCGCACTCTGACGCTCTCTTACCGACGGAACAACCACAGGTTCACCGGCAGGCTGAGTTCCTTCGACCCCGCCTGCATCAGGAGTCAGAGGGTGAGGGTGCTTCGGCGCCGCAGCGGCCCCGACCGGCAGGTCGGAAGTGCGATCAGCGCGGCAAACGGCACCTACAAGATCGGCCACGCCGCCAATCCGGGCACCTACTACGCGCGGGTCAGGGCCTGGTCGGCCTGCCGCGCCGAGAGGTCGAAGACGGTCACCATCGGCTAGCACCAGCGCCGTCCCGTCAGCTCATAACCGGAAGGTCGCGGGTTCGAATCCCGCCCCCGCTATTGGCCGGAAAGCCCGCTAGGGCGGGCTTTCCGCTGTTTGGCGCCGCAAAGCGGTGCCTCCAGGCGGGCATCAATCAGGCATCAATTCAGGTTCTCGGGTTCAGGTGTGTGGCAAAACCCGGATGCCGTGCGGATTCTTGGCGCTACCTTGTAGTTGGGCGCTGAGGGAGCGCTCTCGCCCGTAGGTCAATTACGGAAGGCAGGGGAAATGAAGAAGCCGATCGCCAGTTCCACCCACAGTCGCGGCAAGCTGCTGCTCGTAGCGATATGCGTCAGCGTGGGCCTTGGCGCCTTCGCGGTGCAGGCGCTTCGCCTCCTTTGGCAAGCCAAGGGGGTTCGCCGTCGGCTACGGGCCCAGCTCGATTGTGATCGGGAAGTTCAACGGCGACGCCAAGCGCGACATCGCGGTCGCCAACTCCCTCTCCGGCAACGTCTCGATGCTGCTCGGAAAGGGCGCCGGCGCCTTCGGCAAGAAGAAGAACTTCGCCGCCGGCGCCGACTCGATTGCGATCGGCAACTTCAACGGCGACGCCAAGCGCGACATCGCGGTAAGCGGCTCGATACTGCTCGGACACGGCGATGGCACCTTCGGCGCGGCCAAGAACTTCGCCGCCGGCGATTATCCCGGCTCGATTGCGGTCGGGGACTTCAACAACGACACCGACCGCGACCTGGCTGTCGTCACCAACAGCGGCGTCTCGGTGCTGCTCGGCAACGGTGACGGCACCTTCGGCCTGCCGACGAGCTATCCGGCCGGCATCAACCCCGCCTCGGTCGTGGTCGGCAAATTCAACGGCGGCTCCAATCTCGACCTCGCGGTCGCCAACGCTGGCGCCATCGACTGCGGTAGTCGCCTCAGCCGCGACGCTCAGCTGCGCAGGCGCAGCTGCATCGGGGGTGACGGCACCGTCTCGGTTCTGCTCGGGCACGGTGACGGCTCCTTCGGGACGGCGACGGACTTCCCCGTCGGTGCTATGACCCAGCCGGTCGCGATGGTTGTAGGCAACTTCAACAACGACACCAAGCCCGACCTGGCGCTCGCCGACTTTATGCAGTACTCGAACAGCGTCTCGATCCTTCTCGGAAAGGGCGACGGTGCCTTTGGCAAGGCCAAGGGCTTCGCCGTCTTCCCCTTTGAAGCGCCCTATGCGATCGCGGTCGGCGACATCAACCAGGACTCGCGTGACGATCTCGCCACGATAAGTCTTGACTCCAAGAGCGTCTCCGTAATACTCGGAAGAGGCGGCGGATCCTTCGGGGCGGCGAGGAGCTACCCCACCGGCGCCGGCTACCGCGGCAAGCCCACCGCAGTCGCGATCGGCAATCTCAACGCCGGCTCGCGTCCCGACCTCGCCGTCACCATCGACGGGGGAATGATGGGCCCGAACAGGGTCGCGGTCCTGCTGAACAGCGGCCCCAGCCGGCGTAGCCTGACCCTCTCCTACCCCGCCAGCGGCAGGAAATGAAGAAGCCGATCGCCAGCTCCATCCACCGCCGAGGCAAGCTGCTGTTTGTCGCGATCTGCGTCAGCGTCGGCCTTGGCGCCTTCGCCGTCCAGGCGCTCGGCTCCTTCGGCAAGGCGAGGAACTTCGCCGTCGGCCGCTATCCGTCGTCGGTGGCGATGGGCGATCTCAATGGCGACGGCAAGCCCGACCTCGTCACCAACGGCCGCGTCTCGGTGAGCGGCGTCTCGGTGAGCGGCGTCTCGGTGCTGCTCGGAAACGGCGCCGGCTCCTTTGGCAAGGCCAAGAACTTCGCCACCGGCAAGGGGGCCGGCTCGATTGCAATCGGCGACTTCAACAACGACACTGATCGCGACCTGGCGTCGTCACCAGCAGTGGCGTCGTCACCAGCAGTGGCGTCTCGGTGCTGCTCGGAAACGGTGACGGCACCTTCGGCCCGCCGACGAGCTATCCGACCGGCATCAACCCCGCCTCGGTCGTGGTCGGCGACTTCAACGGCGACACCAACCCCGACCTCGCCGTCGCCAACAAGCGACCCGGCACTGTCTCGATATTGCTCGGAAACGGCGACGGCACCTTCGGCGCGGCGACGAACTTCCCCGTCTCTACCAGGCCCGACTCGGTCGCGATCGGCGACCTCAACGGCGACGGCAAGCCCGACCTCGCTGTCGCCAACTCCGGCGCCTACATCGTCTCGATACTGCTGGGAAACGGCGACGGCAGCTTTGGTCGGGCGACGCCCTACGGCGCCGGCCCACACCCCTACTCGGTCGCGATCGGCGACTTCAACGGCGACGGCAATCCCGACCTCGCCGCCGCCAACCCCGGCAGCTACCAAAGCAGGGTGTTTCACGGCGTCTCGATACTGCTCGGAGACGGCACCGGCGCCTTCGGCGCGCCGAAGCACTTCGCCGCCGGCTTCCACTCTTCCCCGATCGCGGTCGGCGACCTGAACGGCGACAACAAGCCCGACCTCGCGGTCGCCAACGGCGGCTCCAGCAACGTCTCGGTCCTGCTCGGAGACGGCACCGGCTCCTTCGCCGCGCCGAAGCGTTTCCGGGTCGGGGACCAACCCTCATCGGTGGCGATCGGCGACCTAAACGGCGATGGCAAGCCCGACCTCGCGGTCGCCAACGCGGGCTCCAACAACGTCTCGGTACTGCTGAACGGCGGCCCCGCCCACCGCACCCTGACGCTCTCCTACCACCCAAACAAGCACCGGTTCACCGGCAGACTGAAGTCGGGCGTTTCCGCCTGCGTCGAACACCAGACGGTGAAGGTGCTGCGCCGCCGGCACGGGCGCGACCAAATGGTCGGCGCGGCGCACACCACCAGGTACGGGACCTACACGATCAGAAATTACGCAGGGGTGCAGGGGAGATCGACCACCGCGCGGGTTAGGGCCTGGCCCTACGATCCGGGCACCTACTACGCGCGGGTTAGGGCCTGGTCGGCCTGCCGCGGTGAGAGGTCGAAGACGATCACCATCGGCTAGCACCGGGGCCGTCCCTTCATCTCATAGCCCGAGCGACTCAGACGCGCAGTCCTCGGGAAGCTGAATGGAAGACGCACTCGGCAATCACGGCTGCCAAACCTTGTATCTGGTCAGGTTCTGGGTCTGGGTAGGCCCGCAGATTGAGTGATCCAATTCGTAGGTCAACCGTCACGCCCTGCATCTCCTCTGGTATCCATCGGTTTGCTGGGCTAGTGTCGGAGCGGGTCTGCCGGAACTGACACCTCACAGACTGAATGAGTTCCTTCTTCCGCCAAATCACTCATTACCGGGGCACGGAAGGCCCCGATCAGAGCGAGAACCGCCTCACTGAGATCTTCGCTTCAGTACTCCAGCGGGTACCGGCGCTTGCCGAAACGCTCGCCAGCCAATGGCTCATGAGCCCTGTGTCGGGTAGGCCGGTCGTGCAGACGCAGCGGATGGTGCGCACCCAGCGGGGAGCCTTCGGCTTCGTTGACGCGGAGCTTGCAGTCGAGCGCGATCAGCAACCGCCCGCCGTGATCTGGATCGAGAACAAGCTTGGGGCGCCCGAGAGCGGATTCCAACTCGATACCTATGTAGAGGGCCTGAGCGAATTGCAGGATTGCGGCGATCGCCAGGTCGTGCTTCTAGGGCCCACCAACACGATGCCGGAGATTCGTCCCAGCTTGGGAGGCAAGGTTCGAACCCATACCTGGCAGGAGATCGCGCGAGACGTCAGTGAACTCGCACGCGACGAGGGTATAGGTGAAGTCGAGCGCTGGTTGCTGGATCAATTGCACCACTATCTGAGGGAGATGAAATTGATCGACACAGAGCCACTTCGGGCAGAGCAAGCGCTCGCACTCAGAGTGCTGCCAGAAATCAGGCCCACAATGGACAGGCTGGCGAACCTCGTCGATGAACGGCTGAAGAAGGAGTGGGGACCGCTTCAGGGATCTGAGGCACGTGGAGGCATCATGGGTCCGGGGTGGCGCTGCTATGCGCCGACCAAAGAGGGCAAAGCCGCTGAGCCCGGTTGGGGCCCTGCGTTTTTCGAATGGACCTGCCGTGTGGACACGAACTACGTAGCGGAACCTCTGGGCGGTTGGGTCTTCGCCGCGGGCGCCACGTTTCCCAAGTCAGGCGCTCCCTTGGAAGGCGATGCTAACCGCGCTTGGATATCCGCAAGGATGCACGACGAGTTCCGCTGCCTCAAGGACGGCGGCTGGTGGCGAGTCTGGCGCTTCCGCTACCCAGACCAGCTGCTGAGCGAAAGCACGCTAGATGCGCAGGCCGAGAAGCTCAGCGGATGGGTGCTCGATGCCTTCGAACACCTCGCCGAGAATCCGCCCCCAGGAGAGACTAAGTGAGCCCAGGCACGCGAGTGCCCGATTGATGGCTGGCAGAGCCTGGGGGAACGACCAAGAGGGGCGGATCCCCTGGTCGCTGGAGTTGAGCTGCTCCGATCGGTTCGGGCATCAATTCGGGCATCAATCTGAGAGGAACTCAAGGCAACTAAGGCGACCGCTGCAGCCTTGAGTCCACGCCTGACTAGGCGAGAAGGTCTGATGCTGTCGATCTCATAACCCGAAGGTCGCGGGTTCGAATCCCGCCCCGTATCGGTCGTCGCGACCACCCTAAAGATGCCTGCAAATCGAACACTTCTCGACGGCGGTTCCTGTGCAGATGTGCGCGCACAGGCGCACATCTAGGGACAGCTGGGAGACGAGGCCTTCACTCGGCTGCGAGCCGAGCGGTCGCTCTTCAATCCAGTCGCCCCGATCAGGCGCAAGCCCGCTCGGAGGCGGGCTTGCGTTTCTTGGCTATCTGCGGTGCTGCCACCTCGCAGCATCATCGCTCGGCTGGTCCTAGATCGTGAGTGAGCCCCGGCATCTCTCTCCGTTGCGGGTCGCGACGGCAGAGATCTTGTCGGGCCCTGCGGAGTTGGCGAGACGTCGTTCGACTGTGAACGATCCGCTCGGCGGCTTGGTGACCCGGTTGCCTTCCGCGACCTTCGTGCCGTTGAGGCTTAGCTTGAAATGCCACCGCACTCCTGATCGGTTCTGATCCACCTCGAATTCGGTTTCCAAGCGGCCGTCCCGGGGCTTGGCATTCAACTTCCAACTGCTGCTGGCGCTGCACGCGCCACTCCTTCGCACGCCGTCGTTGCCGCCTGAGCGAGGGGGCGAGTCAGCGCTCGCGCCCCCGTGACGGATGTGGCCGGCGGGGTCGTCAGTGCCGTGCTTCGCGGATGCCATCGAGGCGCTGAATACCAGGACGCCGATGGTGCCGAGGGCGAGCAGGATCGGGATGTTGCGTCTCTTCCTTTTCATCGTGAGCCTTTCTCTTGCCGTAGTCGCGTCGACTAGTGGGAACAGCGTGTCAGTGCGAGAGTCCGAACTTCCAGTGGACATTGGTCCTACGACCATCTCGGGCGGGCACTAAGCATGAGGTCCTAGGACCAATGTCCCCTTGAAAGGCGGACCGCGTTTCCCCGATCCTGGCTTCCAAGCCCACGAATCCAATAGGAGAAGCCATGACCAAGCGAATCACGCGAGTCCTCACCCTCACCGGCATCACCGCTGCGATGGCGTTCGGCGGCGTTGGCGCCGCCCAGGCCAGCAACGGCGTCGACGACCCCCCCGGTCAGCACCAGGAGCACAAGGGCAAGAAGGACGACAAGGGCAAGCGGCATCACCATCACGGCCGCCACCATCACGGCAAAGAGCACGGCGTCAACCACCCCTAGTCCAACCATTGACAGGCGATCGGCCCCGCCTTTACGCGGGGTCGTCCGTCGTGCCTAGGTAACCAGCGGCGCTGCCGATCCCGTGCCGCTGGGCCCAGAGCGCCGCCTGCGTGCGGTCGTGACGCCGATCTGCTCGATAGATCCTGGTCAGGTGGGCCTTGACCGTCTTCTCGCTGATCTCGAGGCGCCTGGCGATCAACTTGTTCGACAGGCCTTCGGCGACGAGCGCGAGGACCTCGCGCTCGCGCTTGGTGAGCTCGACCGAGCGCTGCTCGGCCCGGTCGGCCAGCACGGCCTGCGCCGCCTTCGGCGCCAGCGGCGACTCGCCGCGGGCGGCCGCCCGGATTGCCGGCGAACAGCTCCTCGGGCTCGGCGTCCTTCAGCAGGTAGCCGAGTGCGCCGGCGTCGAGCGCGGCGAGGATCCGCTCGCGCTCCGAGAACGCGGTCAGGACGACGATCGGCATCTCGGGGTCGGCGTCGAGGATCCGCCCGATCGCCTCGATCCCGTCGACCTTCGGCATCGACAGGTCGATGAGGACGACGTCCGGACGCTGCTCGGGGGCGAGGGCGACCGCCTGCTCCCGTCCTCGGCCGCGCCGACGACCTCGATGTCCCGGCGCCCGAGAGCAGCTCCTCGAGCCCGGCACGCACCACCGGGTGGTCCTCGGCGAGCAGGACGCGGATCACGATGCGGCTCACCTCGAGCCGCACCCGGGTGCCCGCTGCCCGGGGTCGACTCGATCTCGAGCGTCGCCCCGGCGTCGTGCGGCGAGGTCGCGCAGCAACGAGAGCCCGAGGTGCCCCTCGGCACGTCCCGCGAGCCGACTCTTCGACCGAGAACCCCGGCCGTCGTCGCTGACCACCAGGGTCACGGCGTCGGGCTCGGATCGGACGCTGACATCGACGCGGCGCGGTTCGGCGTGGGCGGCCGCGTTGCGGATCGCCTCCTGCGCCGCGCGAAACAGCAGCGCCTCGCGCTCGGGTGCGATCTCGCAGCTGCCTCGGGTACCTCGAGGCTGGTCTCGATCCCGCGGCCCGCCGAGCGGGGCCAGCAGATCCGAGAGCGCCGCCTCGAGGCCGGCTCGCTCGAGACTGGGGGGATAGATCTCGACCAGCAGGCTGCGCAGCTCGCGCACGCTCTGGCGCGTCTGGTCGGCGCCCCGACGTCAGCACCTCCGCGGCCGGCTCGCCCTCGCCGGACCCGGCCCGCTCGGCCGCGGCCGCGAGCGAGAAGGAGAGCCCGGCCAGGTCCTGGACGATCCCGTCGTGCAGATCGGCGGCGATCCGGCGCCGCTCCGCATCGGACGCGTCGACGGCACGCTGCAGGAGCGCCTCGCGCTCCCTGCTGCCACGGCGGATTCTCTTTGCCATCGAGGAGGCGAGCGGGAGCTGGACCAGCTCGAGCACGAGAAGCGCGATCAGCAGAGCCGGCGCGAACGCGAGCCAGATCTCGCGGCCGCTCGAGGCCACCGAGCTGAACCGCTGGTAGGCCTCGAACAGCAGCGGTTCCCCCTGCGCGCCCTTGACCGGCAGGTAGACCTCGAGCAGCTCGCCTTGCCCGCGCTCGTAGCGGTTCTCCGGGCAGCGAGAGGTCGCTGACGCCGGAGTCGACCTCGCCGGTCTTCAGTGACGCGAGCTCATCGCTTCCCAGCTTGTAGCGCGGCCGATCAGCCGCGGCTCGTCGGAGTAGACGAAGCCGGCCCGAGGGCGTCCAGACCTTGACCCGGACGATCGGGATCGCGGAGGACCCGCTGGTGAACGAGGCGATTGAATCGCGCGATCGCCGCCGGGCGCCGCTCGACCAGGCCCCTGGGCAGGTTCGGCTCGACGATTCCTCTCGCCCGACGATCCGGGTCACATCCCGCGCGTGCTTCAGGGCCTCCGAGCTGCCGATGTTCCGCGTCACCAGAAAGCTGATCACGCCGACGACCGCGAGCGCGATCAACCCGGCGAGGGCGAAGCGCGTCACCGCGCCCGCGACCGTCGGGTCCCTTCGTCGCTGCCTACGATTGGGCCCCACTTGATCGCCATGCCGATTCAACCCTGGCAGAAACGCCTGATCACCGATACGGGAGCGCCCCATGCCAACAAAGGGTGGACATGGAGCGGTCTTGCTTCCCTGGTTCGAGCACATCGGGGCGTTATCAGGCAGCCGCTCGCTCGACGATCCGCGGGTGGTCGCGAGAAACGAATCGGGCCCCCGCTATGTCTCTCACGACCACCACTGAGCCCTCCTTGCGGAGGGCTTTCGTGTTCTCGAAGGCATCTGCAACAGCCTCCGACACAGTTGCCGAGAGTTCAATGCGCCCTCCGACCTTGTCGTAGGCGATCTGCAACTCGAAGGCCTCGAAGACCTGGCGCTGGATCTCGGCCGGCGCCTCCGCCAGCGCCTTGCTCAGGTCGGGCAGCGGGGTCCACGGGAGAAACCGATGCAACGATGCGGGTTTCCACGGTTGAAAACAGCGCATGGCGGTGCTTTGGTTGCCTTGGTCGCGATTTGCGCGAAAAGCAGGAGCAAAGGAGAGACGGCGATGGCAACGGCGGAGAAGACCAAGGCGTTCGAGGTTCCCGGCCGGCCGGGCAGCCCGGTTGAGGTAGCGGAGAGCAACGATAACTTCATCGGCGGCAAGTGGGTGGCGCCGAGCAACGGTGAGTACCGCGACAACCTGACTCCGGTCACCGGGGAGCAGTTCAGCCGGGTCGCCAACTCAACCCCTGACGACATCGAGCTCGCGCTCGATGCGGCGCACGCCGCGAAGGACGAGTGGGGAGAGGCCGCGCCCGCGGAGCGCGCGGCGGTGCTCGATGGGATGGCCGACGCGATCGAAGCGAACCTGGAGATGCTGGCGATCGCCGAGAGCTGGGACAACGGCAAGCCAGTGCGCGAGACGCTGGCCGCCGACATCCCTCTGGTGATCGATCACCTCCGCTATTTCGCCGGCGCCGCCCGTGCCGAGGAGGGGCGGATCTCGGAGATCGACAAGGACACGGTCGCCTACCACTTCAACGAGCCGCTCGGTGTGGTCGGCCAGATCATCCCGTTCAACTTCCCGCTGCTCATGGCCGCTTGGAAGATTGCTCCGGCGCTCGCCGCAGGCAACTGCACGGTGGTCAAGCCAGCCAGCCCGACCCCGTGGTCAATCCTGAAGCTCGCCGAGGTGGTGGGTGAGATCGTCCCGCCCGGGGTGCTCAACGTCGTCAATGGCCCCGGGGCCGAGATCGGCCGGGCACTCGCCTCCAACAAGCGGATCGCGAAGATCGCCTTCACCGGCGAGACAGTTACGGGTCGCCTGATCATGCAATACGCGGCCCAGAACATCATCCCGTCGACCACTGAGCTGGGGGGCAAATCGCCCAACGTCTTCTTCGAAGACCTGATGGTCGCCGACGATGAGCTGCTGGACAAGGCCGTCGAGGGCTTTGTCCTCTACGCCTTCAACAAGGGCGAGGTCTGTACCTGTCCGTCGCGGGCGCTGATCCAAGAGTCGATGTATGACGAGTTCATGGAGCGGGTGCTCGAGCGAGTCGGGGCGATCGTGCAGGGCAACCCACTCGAGCCGGCGACGATGATGGGGCCGCAGGTCTCAGCAGCCCAGCTCGAGAAGGTCGAGGGCTACGTCAAGGTCGGGCTCGATGAGGGTGCCGAGCTGCTCATCGGCGGCCACAGGCCTGAACTGAACGGCGGGCTGGAGGGCGGCTACTACTACGAGCCGACCGTCCTCAAGGGGACCAACGACATGCGGGTATTCCAGGAGGAGATCTTCGGTCCGGTCGTCTCGGTCACCACGTTCAAGGACGAGGCAGAGGCACTGAAGATCGCCAACGACACCCTCTACGGGCTCGGCGCGGGCGTCTGGACCCGTGATGGCTCCAAGGCGTTCCGCATGGGTCGGGCGATCAAGGCCGGCCGGGTGTGGACCAACTGCTACCACCAGTACCCAGCTCACGCAGCCTTCGGCGGCTACAAGATCTCCGGAGTCGGGCGGGAGAACCACCGGATGATGCTCGACCACTACTCACAGACCAAATGCCTGCTGGTCAGCTACGACCCCAAGCCGATGGGCTTCTTCTGAGATGGGGCAAGTCGCAGCCACCCCCGAGGCGGTGGAGTTGATCGAGCGACTCCGACAGAAGCACGGACCGATCGTCTTCCACCAATCAGGGGGTTGCTGCGATGGCAGCGCGGCGATGTGCCTTCGGGCCGACGATCTCCCGCAGGGGCCAAACGACGTGAAGCTGGGGGAGATCGGGGGCGCTCCCTTCTTCGTCGACAGCGAGCAATACCTGCGCTGGCGCGAGCCGAACTTCCTGATCGACGTGGCGCCGGGCGCCGCCGGCGGCTTTTCCCTGGAAGAGCCCGAGGGCGTTCGGTTCGTCGACCGCGCCGGCACCCACGAGCCATCCGATGGGACGAAGGAGAGCGGACCAACCCGGACCGGTTGACTCCATTGAGGGAGGGCCCACACCGTGATGGGATCCCTCCTCTTGAGCCATCACGCTTGCTGAGGTAGGAACGTGGCAAGGCGTGCTCGCTCGACAATCCGTGGGTGGTCGCGAGAGACGAATCGGGCCCGGTATCGGTCGTCGCGACCACCCTAAAGATGCCTGCAAATTGAGCACTTCTCGGCGGCGGTCCCTGTGCAGATGTGCGTGCACAGGCGCACATCTATGGAGAAGCCGCCCTATTGCAGGCTTCCCGAATAGGACCCTGATCCCCACCGGAACCGCGAGCTTTATCCAAGGCCCAAGGGCTGACCTTATGGCGTGCCCGCAGCGCGGTAGTCTCGACCTCACTGTCATCGTCGACGTCAGTCGGACGGTGGCGTCCGACCCGAGCGGTTGGTTCTCGGATCGGCGACGGGCTGACTCATAGTCTCGCTGTCGTTCTGACCAGCATCCGTTTTGTCGCCCGTCGCCGTCCGAGGATCGCCGTCGTGACTTGATAGGAGCGTGGCATCGCCCCCAGTGAGGTCTGTCCGACGACGTTCCGTTCGTTAGGCAATCCAACGAAGGGACGATGCAGATGATCGTGATCGGAGCAGACACACACAAGGCCACCCACACCGCAGCGGCGGTGCGCTCCCACACCGGCGAGCTCCTGGGTGACCTGACGGCCTCGGCTCGGGAGCCCGGGTTCGCCGAGCTCCTGGGCTGGGCCCGCGGCCTCGACGATGAGCGGGTCTGGGCGATCGAGGACTGCCGCCATGTCTCCGGCGGCCTCGAGCGCTTCCTGATCGACCACGGCGAGCGGGTCCTGCGGGTGCCGCCGAAGCTGATGGCCGGAGCTAGGCGCAGCCAGCGCCAGCGCGGCAAGTCGGATCCGATCGACGCCACCTCGGTCGCCCGGGCCGCCTTGCGCGAGGGACTTGAAACCCTCCCCGCGGCCCACCTCGACGAGCAGGCCCTCGAGGTGAGACTGCTGCTCGCCCACCATGACCACCTCGTCTCCGAGCGCTCTGACGACCAGCGCCGGCTGCGCTGGCACCTGCACGACCTCTGGCCCGAGCTGGAGATCCCGGCCGGAGGGCTTGACCGGGCAAAGTGGCTCGAGAAGGTCGCCGGCAAGCTCTCCCGAGCCGAGCAATCGGCCAGGGTCAGGATCTCCCGCGAGCTCGTGCGGGCGATCCGCACCCGCACCAGGCGCATCCGCGAGCTCGCCTCGGAGCTGGGGGTGCTGGTCGCCCAGAACAACCCGCAGCTGCTCGAGATCCCCGGCTGCGGCGTCCTCTCGGCGGCGAAGCTGATCGCCGAGGTCGCCGGCGTCGACCGCTTCTCCTCCGACGCGAAGCTCGCCCGCCTCGCAGGGGTCGCCCCAATACCTGCCTCCTCGGGTCGACGGGACCGCCACCGCCTCGACCGCGGCGGCAACCGCCAGCTCAACTGCGCCCTTCACCGGATCGCCGTCACCCAGGGGCGCATCCATCCCCCGGCCCAGGCGTTCCTGGCCAAAAAGCAGGCCGAGGGGAAGTCCAGGATGGAGGCGCTTCGCTGCCTCAAGCGCTACCTGGCACGCCGGGTCTGGCGTGTTCTGATTGATTCCCAGAGGGAGAGATCGATCAATTCCGTCCATCCACAGAGAGACAGGCTTACCCCGCAATTTGCGGGGGCGGCTTGACATAGGAGCAACTGATGGTTGGCGAAGGGAGAGCGAGCCAGGTGGACGCTCCCGGGCGCGAGGAAATTCGCACGACCTGCCCCCGCGACTGCTATGACGCCTGCGGGATACTCGTCACCAAGCGGGAGGGGCACAAGACCCTGGTCCGGGGCGACCCCAATCATCCGGTCAGCCGCGGGAAGCTCTGCCGCAAATGCGCGATCGGCTACAACGGGGCGTTCCTCGACCCGCGGCTGCGACTGACTTCACCCCTTCGTCGCAACGGCGCAAAGGGCCGGGGGGAGTTCGAGCGGATCACATGGGAGGAGGCATTGGCGGAGATCGGTCAGCGGCTCGGTGCCATCGCAGCGTCTCCGGGCCCTGAGGCGATCCTCAACGCGCACTACACGGGCACGTTCTCCCTGATCGGCTACCACTTCGGCCTTCGATTCTTCAACCGGCTGGGGGCGACCGAGGTCGAGCCGGACACGATTTGCAACAACGCCGGCCACGTCGCACTCGACTACGTCTACGGAACCTCACTGGACGGGTTCGACCCTCGCTGCGCTGGTGACTCTGCGTGCATCATGGTCTGGGGCGCCAACCCATCGGCCTCGGCCCCGCACGCCGATCAGCACTGGTTGCCGGAGAGCGGCGCCCGGATCATCGTCGTCGATCCGATCAGGACCCCCACCGCCGAGGCCGCCGACCTGCATCTGCAGCCGTTCCCGGGCAGCGACGCGGCCCTCGCGTTCGGGCTCCTCCACGTGATCTGCCGCGAGGAGCTTCTCAACCGGGAATTCGTCGCCCGCCACACGGTGGGTTTCAGGGAGCTCGAGGCCTCGATCGCTTCGTGTTCGCCCGCCTGGACCGAGGAGGTCACCGGCGTCTCATCAGCGCTGGTCGAGGAGGCGGCCCGGGCATACGCGGAGGGCCCCTCGCTGCTCTGGCTGGGGCAGGGCTTCCAGCGACAGGCGCAGGGTGGCAACGCTATGCGCAGCTGCGCCCTGCTGCCGGCACTCACCGCCAACATCGGCAAACCGGGAACGGGCTTTCTCTATCTCAACGGGCTCGGGCTGAGGGGGATCGACCAGGCCTACCTCTGCGCGGACCACCTGCGCAGCGGTCCTCCGCGCTCCGTCAGCCACATGGACCTCGCGGCCAGGCTCGAGGATCGCCAGCGCGCCCAGGCGCTGGTCTGCTGGAACATCAACCTGGCGGCCTCGAACCCCGAGCAGGCGCGGCTGCGCCAGGCACTGCGGCGAGACGACCTGCTGACGGTGGCGATCGACCTCTTTGAGACCGACACGACCGACTTCGCCGACTACGTGCTGCCGGCGTCGAGCTTCCTCGAGTTCGACGATCTCGTCGCCTCCTACTTCGCCCACTCGCTGTCGGCCCAGGTGGGGGCGCTGGCTCCGCTTGGCGATTCGCTCCCCAATCAGGAGATCTTCCGACGTCTGGCGGCGAAAATGGGTTTCACCAACCCCGAGCTCTTCGAGAGCGATCACGAGATCATCTCGGAGTTGATCCGCCAGACGGGGATCGAGGAGGACTTCGACTCCCTGGCCGCCAAGGGCACCGTGCCGATGTCACCGCAGCCTGCCATCCAGTTTCGCGATCTCGACTTTCCGACGCCGAGCGGGAAGATCGAACTCGCCTCGGACGGAGCCGAGGCCGCGGGCCATCCCCGGGTCCCGCAGCCGCATGCCGATCCGCGGCCACAGCCCGGCCGACTACGTTTGCTCTCGCCGGCCTCCCCGTGGATGCTGAACAGCACTTTCAGCAATGACCGGAAGATCAACGCCCGGCTCGGTGAGGCGACCGTGCTGCTGCATCCCAGCGACGCTGCCGATCTCGGCATTGCCGATGGCGAGAAGGTGGTGCTCGAGAACGAGACCGGGAGGCTCTCGCTCGCGGCCCGCCTCTCCGAGGCCGTGCCGCCGGGAGTTGCCCTCTCCCCGAAGGGGCGCTGGCCAAGACGTGAGCCGGAGGGGGCCAATGTGAACGTGCTCAACCCGGGCGCCAAAGCCGACATGGGGGAGAGCACCTCCGTCCACGGGGTCGAGGTCTCGGTCAACAGGTTCGCGATGTCGGCGGGCCCCCGGCGATAGAATCTCCGGAGTTCGCCGCTGAGGGGGCGACGACTTTCAGCTACTGAAGGCGCGGCGGTTCATGCGGCAGTCCGATGACGATCACCTAGGTCCAATAGCCGCGCAGCTCGACCAGACGCCGCGCACCTTCGCTTCTCCGAGGGAGGCGCTGGAGGATCTCAGGGGCGTCGCGCGGCGGGCCGCCTCACTCAGCTCCGTCTATCTGCGCGGTGGCCTTGATCCCGAGCTTCGCGAGCGCGTAATGGTCGCGGTCAGCCGAGTCAACTCCTGCAGCGGATGCAGCCGCGTGCACGAGCGCTGGGCGATCCGCTCCGGCGTTACCTCAGACGAGCTGGAAGCGATCGGCTTGGGCGATCTCGCAACGCTTGATGATCGAAATCGCGCCGCGGTCGTCTATGCCATAGCGCTGGCCGAAGCACGCTTCCGGGGGCCGATCCCTGCCGATGTGGCGGCCAACGCCGCCGATCGACTGACGACGCAGGAGCTGGCCGCCGTCGATGCCGTCGCTCGGGCTATGGCGCTGGCGAACCTGTCGGTCAGCACGACCGAGGCGCTGATCGACCGTCTGCGCTAGGGCACCCACCGCTCGGCCAGCGGAGTCACCGGAGCGGCCCGGAACGAGTACCCCTGGACGAGTGACTCAGACCGCCACTCGCTCGATTATCCGTGGGTGGTCGCGAGAGACGAATCGGGCCCCCGCTATGTCTCTCACGACCACCACTGAGCCCTCCTTGCGGAGGGCTTTCGTGTTCTCGAAGGCATCTGCGACCGCCTCCGAGACGGTTGCGGAGCTGGGGCGGGGTCCAAGCCGGCTGCTCGAGGTCCTCGTTACACCATCATTAGCCGAGGCGAGCAGGACGACGGTCCAAAGATCGGCCAACAAGACCGACTGCTCGGATGCGTCCCACGAGACCTTCAGCTGGGGGCTCAGGAGAAGCTACTCGAGGCATGCGGGGTTTCCGCAATAAGTCGGTGGACATATACGGGTGTCGGCCGCTTTGACTCGGCGTAGTGTCGTTGCTAACAAACCGAACTCCTGAGGGGAGCGTTGACAATGGCCGCAACCAAGACTCAACGAAGCACGAAGGCAAGAGCGCCGGCCAAGTCCAAGGCCGAGTCCAAGACCGGGGCCGACAGGGCGGTTGAACTGTCTGAGGAGGTACTGCAATCCGTCGAAGACGGTCAGCGGGCCGCGATCGAGGCGGTGCACAAGTTCGTCGACAGCGTCGACCGAGTGTTGCCAGCGTTGCCGCACGACGAGGGCCCGTCCAGGCGCCAGGAGATCATCGACTCGGCCCTGGAGATGTCCGACCGCCTGGTCCACGCGCAGTACGACTTCATTCGCAAGGTCGTAGACAGCGCCGGGAAGTCCCTGAGCGAGAAATAGGGCGGGAACGCAGGACTACGAGTTTCACGAGTTTCGGGACAGGAGGAAGGGATGCGTTCAAGCGGTGTCAGGAGTATGCGGCTCGCGCTCGTCGCGGCAGCGGTCGGGCTGTGCTTCGCGGTCTTCGTCCCCTCGGCGATCTCGGCCCCCTTCGTCAGGTTCCACCGCATCCAGGGCGCCACCTCACCCGGCACCCCCGCCAAGTACGACAAGGTGGGCATTCTCGAGACGGGCCCGGCGGACGCGCAGAACATCCTCGTGCTCAATCCCGGCACCTCCGCCAGCGCCGCCTACTTCGAGCCGCTGGCCAAGACCATCGTGCAGAAGGCCAAGGGCTGGCAGGTCTGGGCGGTCGAGCGCCGCGAGAACCTGCTCGAGGACCACTCGGTCTATGACCGCGCCAAGGCCGGAAAGGCGACGCCGAAGCAGGTCTATGACTACTACCTCGGCTGGCTCACGGACCCGACCATCACCAACCACTTCCAGACGATCCCTGACGCCAGCGTCGGCTACGCGCGCGACTGGGGGATGAAGACCGAGGTCGGCGACCTTCGCCGCGTCGTGCTGTCCGCGATGGCGCAAGGTCGCCACGTCGTCGTCGGCGGCCACTCCCTCGGAGGCTCGATCACGACCGCCTATGCGACCTGGGACTTCAACGGCAAGCCGGGTGCCAAGGGCCTCTCGGGGCTCGTCTACATCGACGGCGGCAGCGGCCCCACCCCGGTGACCCCGGAAGCAGCGACTCTGTCGCTGCAGAACCTGCAGGCCTCCTCGCCCTGGCGCGCCTTCGGCGGGATCCCGTCGCCGTTCACCGGGCTGTTCAACACGACCGGTTCGCTCACGGTGGTGAAGGATCCGCACGGTGCCTCGCTGCTGCAGAGCTTCCCGCTGCTGCCGTCGAACCTCAAGCCCCCGGTCCCGGCGGACAACGAAGCTTCATACGGCTACGCGCTCGACACCAAGACCTCGCCCCCCGAGCTGGCCGCCTTCCAGGCCCACGTCGGCCGGCTGGCCGCTAGCGGTAATCCCAGGCGTTGGGTCAGAGCCGGCGCGATCACCCCGATTCAGCGCTACGCCAAGATGTTCGCCGGCTGGGGCCTGAAGGGCCTTGACGGCACCGCCTGGTATCACCCCTCGCGCTTGACGATCGATGCCGGCGCGGTCGCCGACGGCAACGCCAACGACGCGCAGAGCATCCTCAATGTGCGCGCGACCCACGGCGACGATCTCTCGAAGCGGATGCGGATCTATGCCTTCGGCGCCGCTCTGGGCGGACAGAGGGTTCTCGACGCCGCCACAACCCTCGCCCAGCAGTCGCACATCCCAAAGCGCAACCTGACGCTGATCAACCGGGCCAGCACCTACGCGCACAATGACCCGAATTCCGCGGCCCCCAGTAACGCATTCGTCAACCACCTGATCCCCTTCCTGAAGAAGATCGGCGGCTAGGGACGGTCCCGGAGGTCGACGAGTTTCGGGATGCTCCTCAGCGTCGGCGGGCGTGCTTGGTTTGCATCTGTCGTCTCGGTGTCGAGCTTGCCGGAATTGGAGAAAAGTCTGATCGCGCAGTGATGGGTCCATCAACGTGACAACCCCTCCGGCGAGACGCAAGAAGATTCCGCGCGAAGAGGGCGAGAACGACTACACGCCCGAGGCCGCCGAGGCTCGCCGAGCCTTCTTGCGAGAGCAGACCGGCGTGGGCTTGAAGCATGTCTCCCAGCAATCCTTCGATCCATCGGTTCTCGCCGGCAACATCGAGCACTTCACAGGGGTCGCACAGGTGCCGATCGGCATCGCCGGGCCGCTGCTCGTCAACGGGGAGCACGCGCAGGGCGAGTTCTTCGTGCCCCTGGCGACGACCGAGGGCACCCTCGTCGCGAGCTACAACCGCGGCATGAAGACGCTGCGCGAGGCGGGTGGCGTTAACGACCACCATTTTGGACGATGCGATGCAGCGCGCCCCCGCGTTCGTGTTTGAAGACGCGCGAGAGGCGCGAGCCTTCGGGGAATGGCTGGCCGAGCACTTCGCGGAGATCAAACAGGCGGCGGAGACCACCACGCGGTCCGGTCGGCTGCGCGGCATCGAGCAGTACTCGGCAAGCCGAATCCTGTTCACGCGCTTTGATTACACGACGGGGGACGCTGCGGGGCAGAACCTCACGAGCAAGGCGACAGCCGCGGCCTGCGCCTGGATTACCTCCAACTACGAGGGCATCACCGACTTCTATCTGGAGTCGAACTTCGCCACCGACAAGAAGAGCTCGCGGGTCAACGTGTTGCATACTCGCGGCAAACGCGTCGTCGCCGAGGTGATGATCTCGGCTGCGCTGATCGAGAAGCACATGCACACGACCGGCGACAAACTCTTCCGGGCGCGGCAGGTGTCCAACCTCGGCGGTTTCATGTCCGGCGTCAACAACAACGGCCTACAGTCGGCCAATGGGATCGCCGCGCTTTTCATCGCCACCGGCCAGGACGTGGCCAATGTCGCGGAGTCCTCAGCGGCCCTCGGCTTCAGCGAGCTCCTCCCCAACGGCGACTACTACGGCTCGATCACGCTCCCGTCGCTGATCGTCGCCAGCTACGGCGGCGGCACCGGGCTCGCCACCCAGCGCGAGTGCCTGGAGCTGCTCGGTTGCTACGGGACTGGAAAGGTTCGCAAGCTCGCCGAGATCGTCGCCGCGACCGTGCTCTGTGGCGAGCTCTCGCTCGGATGGGCGATTCTCGCCGAGGAATGGGTCCGAGCGCACGACCGCTTCGGGCGCAACCGCCCGTAGGCCGCGCAGACCGGGTCGCGGAGTACTGTCACCTTGATCGGCATCCAGCACGGATTGGAGGACCCGCATGACTGGCACCGACCTGACCAGCGCCCATGTCCGCGACGACCCGGGGACGGCAGCTCGCGGGCCAGATGAGCTGCGGGCACTGAGCGCGCTTGCCTTCGAGGAGCTACGGAGCTTCCCCGCCGGCATCCGCGAGATGCACCTAGGCATCGCCCAGCGCGCCTTCCGGGGCGTGGGGCCGGCGGGCCGCCCTGTCCAGGTCATCCACGACGCGCTCTCGCGCGGCGCCTACGGCGCGATCGCCTCCGGCGCTGGGCTGTTGGGACGGGCCGCCGACGCAACCATGGAGAGGCGGGGGGTTGGGCAAGAGGCTCTGCTATCGACCACGCGCTCGGGGAGCGCCATGATCGCTGCCCTCAACGGCCTGATCGGCGACCGGCTGGAGAGCGCGGGAAGCGAGCTTCACCAGCCCGCCTCGGTCCGTGTCGAAGGCGAGGCCGTGGCTATTGATTCGGGCTCGCTTCGTACGGCGTTCCCCGACGCGACGGTTCGAGTGGTCGTCTTCCTGCACGGCCTGATGGGGACCGAGTTCTACTGGGATCGGGGTGGCGAGCACCCCGGCGACAACTACGGTGCACGTCTGGCCTCGGATCTTGGCTACACCCCCGTATATCTGCGCTACAACACCGGCCTGCACATCTCTGAAAACGGTCGGTCGGTCGCGGCGCTGCTCGAGGAGCTGGTGGGGGCGTGGCCGGTGGAGGTTTCAGAGATCGCGCTCGTGGGTCACTCGATGGGCGGTCTGATTGCGCGCAGCGCCGGCCACCAGGGGTCAGAGAGCGGCCAAAGCTGGACCGAGCGGGTCCGTCACATGATCTCGCTGGGCACGCCACACCTGGGCGCGCCGCTCGAGCGGGGTGCTCACATAGCTGCCGAGGCGCTTTACGCGCTGCCCGAGACGCGGATGCTCGGCGCATTCCTGCGCCGGCGCTCTGCCGGCATACGCGACCTCCGCTACGGCTCGCTGGTCGACGAGGACTGGCGGGGCCGCGACCCCAGCGCTTTGCGCGCGGCGGCATGCAAGGAGGTGCCGCTATTGGAGGGAGCGACGCACTGCTTCGTCTCAGCCACCATCACCCGCAGCCCGCGCCATCCCCTGGGGCGCCTGCTTGGGGACATTCTCGTGCTGACGCCCAGCGCCTCCGGACAGGGCCGCACCCGCCAGATGCCATTCGAGGCCAAGCACGGGCACCATGTCAGTCCCGCCCACCACCTGGCGCTGCTGAACCACCCCGAGGTCTATGAGCGCCTGCACGGGTGGCTCGAGCAGCCCGGCGGCGGATCGCAGGGGAGCTCGGCGCGGGACCTCGCGCTGACGTAACCCCGACATCACCGACGATCGGGTTACCCCCTTCCCACGTCCTTGAGCAGCCCATCCAGTTCAGTTGAGCCCGATGAGCTCAGGAGAGATAGGGGTGCCAACCAGCGCGTCTTCGACTGGCTGGACCAGACCCTGCGGCAGACCTAGCCGTGCCGGGGGCTCTCGGCCTCGATCGCCGCCTCGACCTCGCGCTCGAGGCCACCGTGCTCGAGCTCCTCGACGACTTCGCTCTCCTCGTGGCGCGAGCCGAGTGTGCCGATTACCGGCAGGTCACGCTCGGCCGAGAGCTCGTCGAGCGCCTCCTGCATCATTGCCGTGACCGCGTGGTAGACCGCCTCCTCGTCAGGGTCGGGGCCGAACCGGCGGCGTAGGTCGATCCTGGGCAGAACCTGGATCGTGATCTGGGAGGGCAGCGGGATCCGGCCCGGGAAGTCGAGCACCGTGAGGCCGAAGGGAGGCGCAATTTGGATCGGCACGACCTTGAGACGCAACAGCCGGTCGAGGGCAAGGAGGTGAGAGAGCCGCTCGCCGCGGGTCAGGAAGAGGGCGGTCTCCTGACCCCCGATCGCGACGACCGGAACGATCGGCACGTCGGCCACCAGCGCCAGGCGGACGAAGCCGCTGCGGTGGCCGAAGTCGATTTCCCCGGATCGCCAGGAGGGGCGGTAGGTCTCGTGGTCCCCGCCGGGGTAGACCAGGAGCGCCGCGCCCTTACCCAGCGCCGCCGTCGCGTTCTCGTGTTTGGCCGGGATCGTCCCGTACTTGCGCAGGGGTGCGAGGCCTGGCACCTGGAAGACGAGATCGTGGGCGAGCTGGTGGAACAGCCGGTCGGGCCCGAAGTGGTCATAGAAGCTGTAGGCGAAGGCGAAAGTGTCGGCGATCAGTGTCCCGCCCGAGTGGTTGCCGACCAGTAGCACCGGCCCCTCGGCCGGGATCTGCTCGAGCCCCCGCACCTTTGGGCGGAAGTAGAGCTGTGCCAGGCGGCCTAACCCCGGCAGGGTCTCGCGGATGAACTGCGGGTCGCGCTCGGCCAGCGGGTCCTCGGCTCGGGAGCCGAGCAGGTCCCGCGCCATCACCGAGGCGGTCGCGCGGGTGGCACCGAGTACCTGGGTGACGAACTCCCTCACTCGCCTCCCTACCCCTCCGTCTCGTCGGCGGTGGTCTGGAACCGGGCGCGCCACTCCTCGGCGTCGAAGGGGTTGGGCTCAGTGTCGGTGAGGAACTCTTCGAGTTCCGCGACAAAGCGCGCGGGCGCCTCGATCTGCGGCAGATGGCCGACCCCGTCGAAGATCGCGAGGCGGCTGCCGGGGATCGCCTCGTGGGCTTGCTCGCTGTGGTGGACGGGGATGATCGGATCACGAGCCCCCCAGATGATGAGGACCGGGAGCCCTTCGGCAAGGTAGAGGCGGTCGCCGGCGTGGACGCGTTGACCGCCGGTCCCAACGACCGAGCGCAGCGTGTCCAGGAAGGCGGCTCGCCGGTCGGGGTCGGCGAGCGATACGTAGCCTCGGCCGACCTCGGCGAAGTCGGCGTTCGGCCGCAGGCCGACCAGGCTCAGGCCGCGCCCGATGGCAGATCCGACCGCACCGGCCCCTCCGGCGGTCGTGGCGATGAAGCGGTCGGCCCCGGGTAGCGCTGCGGCACGCAGGACCAGGCTGACCTCGGGACCGAGCCCGCCGCTGGAGACGAGCACGAGCCGCTCGGACATCTCGGGGAACTGGTAAGAGAACTGCATCGCGATCCCACCGCCGAGCGAGTGACCGACGAGCGTGGCGCGGTCATGGCCGAGCGCGGCCAGCAGGTCGCGCAGGCCGGAGGCAAGTGCCCCCAACGAGTAGTCGCCGCCGCCGGGGGCCGATCCTCCGTGGCCTGGCAGATCAGGCGCGAGGACGGTGTGATGCCGTGCGAGCGGCTCGATCACCGCCTGCCAGTTCTGAAAGTCGCCCGCCATCCCGTGGATCAGCAGCAGGACGGGGCCCTTGCCCGCATGGGCGTACGTCACCTCTCGGCCGTGGAGTGTCAGGGACTTGACATCCATTGCGCTCACGCCGACGCGCTCTTTACCGGGTCGCTGATTTGGGCGAGCGCGAGCGCGTCCTTGATGCACGCCTCGCACACTCGTTCAGGCTCGAGGTCGAATGTTTCCGCGATGCCGGGCGCGGCCTCTCGAACACCGACCCCGGCCCGCGCGAGATGCATCGAGCCCAGCACCTGCGTGTACATCCGGTTCGCGGTGAAGTCCGGGTCGTCGATCGCGAAGACGCCGCGCTGGGCGCCGGCTGCGAGGATCCGCTCCAGCGGCCCCAGGGTGGCGGCCATCGCCTGGCCGAGGCGAAACAGCACCGCCCCCGAGACACGCTCGCGCAACTCGCCGGCGGGCCGCTGCATCAGCGCCAGCGCACAGTCCAGGAAGGCGGGGTACTCGAGGCAGAATCCGACGTAACGCTCAAGGGACTGGCGCAGCGCGGCGACCGGATCCTCGAGCTCGCGGTCCTCGCCGCCGCGGGCCTCGAGCTCGGCGAGGTAGTCGGCGACCGTAAGGACGAAAATCTCCTCCTTGGAATCGAACGAGCGGTAGATCAGTGCCTTGTTCATCTTGGCCGCGCGCGCGATCTCGTCGACAGGCGCGTCCCGCCGGCCGCGCTCGTCGAACAGCCCGCGCGTCGTAGCCACGATTGCCCGCTCTCGGGCACGGCGGCGCTCGCGTCGCGTCTGACTCTGTCCATTTCGAGTGGAAGACACACGCCAAGCGTACCATCGGACTAACCGATAGTGCAACTCGTGGTTACCCTCTCGCCGCACTGGCCGAACTGGCCGACAGACACCGCGGCGACATGGGCTAGGAGCCGCCTAGGGCTCTTCGTGGGTTGCCAGCGTCATCTTGATAGAAAGAGGAGCTTGGGCTTAAGGCTCGCGAGCGGCGCTCCTCCACGGCCAAGACGTGTGAGATCGCGACCCGGTTTTCTCCCCCGACGACCGCGGCGCACTACCCTGGCTGAACCGGCCCGACCGCGCAACCCCCAGATGCACAGCTCACGACCGTCGGGACCGTCGCGCTAGTGAGCATCACTCCGGCACGACTCTCGCCCCGATCGCCCTCAGGCGGTCATCCACTCCACTATCCGCGGGTGGTCGCGAGAGACGAATCGGGCCACCTAACGAATCTCGCTACGACGCACGAGAGCTAGGTGCCGAAAAGGGTCGCTTCGCATGGAAAGCGCATACCCGCGGGTCGGGCTCGCCCGCGGCACGAGGCCGCGCGGCCCGGACCCCCGGCCCCTACCGGACCCGCAGTAGCCGGACCACCGTCTCGGGGCCGAAGCTTCCCTGCTCTTCCGCCCGCAGGGCGACCCGGCGGCCGCCGATCGCTCCAAGGCTGGCTGTGTCCGACTCGCCGTTACCGATCGAGTAATGCCTGTTCGTATCGCCGACGCTGAGGCGTCCCTCGCACTTGCGGTGGTTTCGCTTCGGGCAGCTCAGCTCTGCCCGGAGGATTCCCCTCGTCCTGGTGGCGCTTCGGATCCGCAGGAAGGCGGGCTCGGCGGCCGCGCCCTGAATGAAGGTCTCACACGCATGGTCGGCGAAGTCGACCGGGAGCGGGTCCTTGAGGTCGATCTCGGCCTTGTCGGTACCGCTGCCGCAGCTGATCAGCTTGTCGGCGAAGCTGTCGCTGCGGGCGTCGATCGTGTCGTCGCCCTTGAAGCCGTTCATCTTGTCGGCGCCATCACCGCCGATCAGGGTGTCGGGGCTGTCGAGGCCGTTGAGGACGTCGTCGCCGGCGCGGCCCTCATAGCGTCGCCTCGAGAGGTTCTCGAGCAGGCTGAAGGCGGTGTCGTTGCCCGAGCCCAGGATCACGTTGTTGGTGCCGGAGACCCTGTCCTGCTCGTCGGGGTTGGCGCCGACCGAGCCGCTTTGCACCGAGCCCGAGTTAAAGAAGATGTCGGTGGTCCGCGAGGAGTAGTCGATCGTGTCGATCCCGGTGCCGCCGTCGTAGGAGTCGAAGTCTCCGGGGATTGTCGACTCGGCGCCCGCCTTGAAGTAGTCATCGCCCTCGCCGCCGATCACCTGGTCTGAGCCCTTGCCGGGGTCGATCGTGTCGTCGCCGCCGCCGCTGTCGATCGAGTCGCCCACGCTCAACGCGGTCTGCCCCAGTACTGCTCCATTGATGGTGGTGAAGGTCGGAAAGCCGCGGATGTTGTCGTTGCCCGAGCCCGAGTCGATCGTGTTGCCGCCCGAGGATCCGACGATTCGGTCCGCGCCGCTGCCGGCGTGGACCGTCCAGGGTCCCGTTGCCGCCGGGGTGCCACCAATCGCGGCGACGGAATTCTCGAGATCGTCGTCGCCGCCGCCAAGGTTGAAGGTCCCGCGCTGGCTTCCGATTCTCGGGAATACGAGATCGTCGAGGGAACCAGTTCGCACGGTTACTCCCGGCGCGGTCTTGTCACAGAGGAGTGCAATTGAGGTGAGGCTCCGACTGCAGTCCGCGCCAAAATCGGCGACCCCGACACAGACGATGCAGTCGCGGAGGGTGACGAAGACAACCCATTGGCCTGGCTCGCCCGTGGAGATGTTCACCCTCACGGAATCACCGTTGTCGGGGATGTCGACCAGGAGCCCCCCGCTGGTCATCGAGACCGTGCCGCGCTCGCCGCCGCCGGCGCCGGCTCTTGCGCTTGGCGTGAGCGCACCGATCAACGCAACGGTGCTCAAAGCGACAACGCCGGCCAAAACGGGCCGCCTGAGGATCCTGAACCGTGGGACGTGATGTCGAATAACTCCCCCTTGGGCGACCCTAGCCGGTCCAGCACCGGGGCGCAACCCCAGAGCTTGGACCGCGCCTCCCCGGCTTGATTCTTCGGTGACGAACTCGTCTGCCAAACGGCGCTTCCGAAGTACCGCTAAAGACGGAGGCTGTCGCGCAAATCCACCCCACCCGGGCTGTGGGCGGCAAGGCCGGCGCAATCTGAAAACGCCAGGGGCCTTTCGGCCCCGATCAGGCTGTTGGGGCCGCCAAGGAGTGCCGGTGGAGCTTCAGCAGGTTGTTGGTCGCGGCAATCAGGCGCCATTCCGAGCGTGCGGCCGCCCGCCCTCTTCGTTTGAAGCGCCCGATCCGCCGGTGATCTGGGCAAAGACCGGCTCAACCATCCATTGGCGGCGTGAGTAGAGCTCGGCCCCCTGATCTGTGGCGAGGACCCTGCGCATGAAGTCATAGGGTCCGCCGAGGCGCCTCTTTCGGGGGCCGTCGCGGTTGTGGGCATCGGGGGCGACGATCGGGGTGATGCCTCTCTGCCTGAGTCGATCGATGTGACCGTTTGACCAGTAGCCGGCGTCGGCGAGCACGACCTCGGGGCGCTCGCTGACGCCGGCGTCCTCCAGCTCGCGCTCGGCGGCGGTGATCATCGGGTCGAGCTGGGCGAAGTCGAGGCCGTTGGGGGCGATCTCGGCGGCGACGGCGGGTCCTGTGCGGGTGTGCGTGCACAGGCGCACATCCAAATATTGGGCGGGGACGAGAGGTCTTCCCGCGCTCTCACCCCTCCTCAGCTTATTCACCGGCGGGGCTCGCCGTGCGCCCAAAGGAGGATGAGACGGGCGGAGTCGCTCGCGCGTCGGGGTCGGCGCGCTCAGGATTTCGTCAGGCCGGGCGGTCACGATTGCCCCATGCGCCGGAGTTGAGGAGCCCCGGGGATGGGGAGTGATCAGTCGCCATTCCAGTCGGGCTCGGCGCTCGATTCATCCCGCCTTCCGAGCAGCAGGTACGTGGTCATGGGCCCTTTGCCCTTCACCTCGATCGTCCCCCGCTGGCGCAGGTCATAGCGGTCGCGCAACTCCTCGTAGGCTCGCTCGGTGACCTGGATCGCGCCGGGTATTCCGTGGGACTCCATGCGGCTCGCCGTATTGACGGTATCCCCCCACAGGTCGTAGATGAACTTGGCTCGGCCGATCACGCCGGCAACCACGGGACCGGTGTCCACGCCGATGCGCACCTCGAGCGAGAGGCCGCTCTCGGCTGCGTACCGCTCGACCTCCGCGCCCATCTCGAGCGCCATTTCGGCGATCGCCTCGGCGTGGTCCTCGCGCGGAGTCGGAAGGCCGCCTGCCACCATGTAGGCGTCCCCGATCGTCTTGATCTTCTCCACGCCGTGGCGGGCGGCGAGCCCGTCCCAACCGGTGAACACCCTGTCGAGCAAGACGACCGCCTCCGCCGGCGTGAGGTCCTGCGCGAGAGGGGTGAAGCCAACGATGTCCGCGAACAAGACGGTCGCGGCGGGAAACCTGTCCGCGATCACCTGGTCTGACTCCTTGAGCCGACCCGCGACCGACGCCGGCAAGACGTTGAGCAGCAGGCGCTCGGACTTTTCCCGCTCGATTTCGAGTTCGGCCCGCGCCCGCTCGCGAGCCCGCACGAAGTACTGCAGCAGCACGTAGGCCGTGGTGGAGACACCCAGGATGTTCAGCACGAAGAACGCCACCACCACGCCGGATGGGATGTGGGGTGCGCTCACCGCAAGCGTGGAATCGATCGCGCCGGAGAAGGCCACCAGCGCCCCGAACCCAAGGAACCACGGGACGGCCTGGCGGGCGCCAACGAACAGCAGGGCGCCCACCGGGCAGGTGAAGGCCCAAAGCGACACTGCCGACGAGTTGGCAAAGCCACCCAGGCTCCACTGCAGGGCGAAGGGCAGCACGAGGCTCATCCACAGCTGGCTCCTGCGGAACAGGCGGTAGCGACGCGTGCGCGCGAAGGTGTAGATGCTCGCCGCCGACGCGAGCTGGTAGGCAAACGGAATCGCCGCCGACAGCCACAGACCGAGCGCCGCGTACGTTCCCACCCACACGAATGAGAGCGTTGCCATCAAGCTCGCTGACAGCGTCAGCACCGACTTGCGGAGCCGGACCTCCTCAGAGTCCGACGGCAAAATGCCGAGATCGGTAAGCCGCTGCAGCCAGTCAGGCAGACGCCGCCACGCGGAGCCGCGCTGGAGCGCTTCCTCAGGCACGCCTTGAGCATACGAGGCGGCGCGCGTCGGGGCTCCACGGATTTGGCACCGGGCGACCGCTGCGCGACAGACCTGTGCCTCCCGCGCGCAGGCGTGCAGTGTTGGGGGTGCGTGGCGCCGGGACGCGGAAGGTTCGCCTGGCCAGGACTACCATGGAGGGGTGGAGTCTTCGACTCTCGAACCCGTGGAGATCAGCCTGTCAATCGCCAGCGATCCTCACCGCGACCGGCTGATCGGGCGAGCCAAGTTTCTAGCCTGGCTCGGCCTTGCCTGGCACGGAATCGAAGCCGCTGTAGCGATCGGCGCGGGGGCGGTCGCGGGCTCGATCGCCCTCGTTGGCTTCGGCGCCGACTCCTTGGTCGAAGCCGTCGCCGGATTCGTACTCCTCTGGCGTTTCTCGGCCTCTCGCGCGGCTTCAGAGACCGCCGAGCGTCGAGCCCAGCAACTGATTGGCCTAAGTTTCTACGCGATCGCTGTCTTCGTCGGAATCGAGGCGATGCGCAGCTTGATCGGTGGAGAGCATGCCGCTGTCAGCTACGTGGGAATTGGCCTCTCGGTGGCGACGCTCGCGACAATGCCGCCGCTTGCGATGGCGAAGGCCCGGGTGGGGGAGCAGCTTGGCTCCGCTGCCACGAAGGCCGAGGGGCGACAGAACATGCTCTGCGCATATCTCTCAGCGGCTCTTCTTGTCGGGCTGGGAGCCAACGCCATCTTCGGGCGGTGGTGGGCGGATCCCCTGACCGCACTGGTCATCGCAGGCGTCGCGGTCAGAGAAGGAAGAGATGCCTGGCGAGGCGACTCATGTTGCATTGCCCCGATGGGTCATGAGACGTGCAAAGAAGAGTGCTGCGCCTAGGGGAGGAGGCTCGGGGCGCTGAGTGCCCGCGCCGCTATTGCTCGTAGCCAGCGCCAAGTACGGGCCAAGAGCGTCTCGCTCCTTGCGATCAAGGGTAACCGGGAAGCGACTCGGCGGCGACCGTGAGGGTCAGAACGTCAGGGTCTGATCGGCCCACTGAACCCAGTCCGCGTGATCGGCCCACTGAACCCAGTCCGCGAGCTCTTTGAGCGTGGAGCGATCCGCGCCGTCGACAAGAGCGGAAGCCGAGAGGCCGCGAGCGTCGAGGCAGGTACCGCAGCAGCCGACGCTGCCGCGCCTGATGATCGGCTTCAGCATTCGGTCGAGGTGATAGTGACCTTCGGGGGAGGCTCTGACCCTCGACTGCACACCCGATCGCATCGCCGAGAAGAAAGAGCCGCAACTCCGTTCCTTCTCGCTTCGACAGGGCGTCGGCGAGCCGAAGGGCGTTGTAGGGCCGCTCACTGCCATAGGGCTGGTCGTTGACGATTACGAGAACCTTCATCGCGTGACCCCGGCTGGCTCGCGGCGGCGAAAGCCTGCGTACAGAAACTGCTGGGAGCTTCCCGACGGGGTGGGGTGGAGGCGGATCTCCGACCGCAGTAGCTCGAATTCGTCCCCCAAGGTCTCGGCGAGCTCGTTGGCGCCGTAGCGGTGAACCGGCAAGCCGCTGCAGCTGGTCGGCCCCTCGGGGCCAAAGGTGGCGAGGATCAAGTGGCCGCCTGGGCGTAGCGTCCGGGACAGGGCTTCGAGGTAGGCGTCGCGATCGGCTGACTCGACCATGAAATGGAAGACGGCGCGATCGTGCCAGAGGTCGTATTGGCGGCCGAAGTCATGGGTGCTAACGTCGGCATTGATCCACTTGACTTGCCGCGGGTCGCCGAACTCAGCGCGGGCCTTCTCCAATGCCGCTTCCGAGATATCGACGACCGTGACATCACAGTAGCCGGCCTTCAGCAATTCAGCGGCAAGACGCGAGGCGCCACCGCCGACGTCGAGAATTGCCGCATCGAGAGGCAGTCCCGCAGCCTCGATCATTGAGAGTGAGGCTTCGGGCACGGGTTCGTACCAGCTGACTTGAGAGGGATTCCTCTCCTCGTAGACCTGCTGCCAATGGGCCCGATCGGTGCTCACGTTGTCTGTGAACCCTCAACCCCGGAGTCGGCCTCGGCCTCGGCGGGATCCCCATAAGACCGCCAAGCAATCGCCTGCCCGTCGCAGATGGTCCAGACGTGGGCAAGTCGAGCCTCGACCGCTATTCCGCTGGCACGGCCCCGACCCGACTGACAGACGGTGACGATGAGCCGATTGCCGCGCTCGGTCACCCGCTCAGGCTCAACCCGGAATTCTTCGAAGCTGTCGATCCAGCCAGACAGAAAGCGAGCGAAGCTCTCCCGGCCGGTGTGGGCGCCGGCTTCGGGGCTCGGGGCGGGTTCCTGCCATTCGATCTCCTGGTCCAAGAGCTCAAGGACCACAGAGAGATCACCACGGTTGAGGGCGTCATAGCCCTCTAGAAGAAGATCGACCTCCGTCTTACCCACAAGGCGGAGTATGCCCTGGGGGCCCCTGGGGGCGTAAAGTTGGCAGGTAGAGGCTAGAACGTTGGCATAGACCAGAAAGGCGGGTGGGATATGGCAAACGGTGACCGAGTAATCGTTGGCTGCAGCCACGGCGACGAGGATCCCGACCGGGTCCTGACCGCCTACCTCACAGCTGGCGCCGCGCTCGACCAGGGCAAGGAAGTGGTGATGTGGTTGACCGTCGACGGCGTTCGCCTTGCACTTCGGGGCTACACCGACCCTATCCGCGCCGAACTGGACCCACCGGTTGCGCGAGTGCATGCCCAGTTCATCGAAAAGGGGGGCCGTTTCTTCGTCTGCCCGATCTGTTTCGGGGAGCGCGATCTCGACGAGGGGGAGCTCGTCGAGAACGCGGAGCTCAAGGGGGCCACGCCGCTGATGGAGTTCGCCGCCGAGGGGGCGACGACCTTCAGCTACTGAAAATGGCTGCGGTCACGCGGCAGTCCCGACACGATGACCCCGGTCCGATAGCCGCGCCGCTCGGTCGGACGCCGCGCACTTTCGCTTCACCGAGGGAGGCGCTCGGGGATCTCAGGGGCGTCGCGCGGCGGGCCGCCTCACTCAGCTCCGTCTATCTGCGCGGTGGCCTTGATCCCGAGCTTCGCGAGCGCGTAATGGTCGCGGTCAGCCGAGTCAACTCCTGCAGCGGATGCAGCCGCGTGCACGAGCGCTGGGCGATCCGGGCCGGCGCCACCTCGGACGAGCTTGAGGCGATCGGCTTAGGCGATTTCGCATCACTCGACGATCGCAATCGCGCCGCGATCGTCTATGCCACGGCGCTGGCTGAGGCACGCTTCCGCGGATCGATCCCTGCCGATGTGGCCGCCAACGCTGCCGATCAACTGACGACGCAGGAGCTGGCCGCCGTCGAAGCCGTTGCCCGGGCGATGGCGCTGGCGAACCTGTCGATCAGCACGACCGAGGCGCTGATCGACCGTCTGCGCTAGGTGTAGTTGCCAGCAACGTTGTTCCCGGTCAGCTCTCGCAGCCGTTCGATCGGCGGCCGGTGACCGAGGGCGCCATGTCTTCGCCTGAAGTTGTAGCGCTCGAGCCAGCCAGAGAGGGCCGCGGCCCTCTCTGGCGATGAGCCGTAAACGGCGGCGTAGGCCCACTCCCGCAGCATCGTGCGGATGAAGCGCTCGGCCTTGCCGTTGGTCTGGGGGCGGTAGGGGCGGGTGCGGATGTGGCGGATCCCCAGCGCCCGGCAGGCGATCGCGTGGGCCGCCGAGCGATAAGCCGAACCGTTGTCGGTCATCAGGCGCTCGACGGTGACGCCGTGGGAGCGGTAGTAGGCGCAGGCCCGCTCGAGGAAGGCGGTGGCAGTCTCGGCCCGCTCGTCGGGAAGGACCTCGACGTAGGCGAGACGGGTGCAGTCATCGACGCAGACGTGGACCCGCTCCCATCCCGTCTGTCCGCGCCTCACTCCCGCAGCGTCGGTCAGGGTTGCCCCGCGCCTGGCCCCGCTCTTGCCGAGAACCCGATGCCCGGGGCCCTGGGCACCGATCCGCCCCAGCTTCTTGACGTCGATGTGGATCAGCTCTCCGGGCCGGCGGCGCTCGTAGCGGCGGACGGGCTCCGGCGGCTCGAGGCGGCTGAGCTTGCCGAGTCCCACCCGCTTGAGGACCGCGGAGACGGTCGAGGTGGCCATCTCCAGCAACTCGGCGATCTCGGGGCCGGTCATCCGCAGCCGCCGCAGCGATGCGATTGCCTCGACTCGCTCCTCAGGGGTCCGGCCCGGGACCCGCCTCGGCGCCGAGCTGCGGTCGACCAGCCCGTCTTCTCCCTCGGCGCGGTAGCGGCGGACCCACTTGCCGGCTGTGCGCTCGCTCACTCCGGCGGCCTCGGCCGCCTCCGTGAGCGAGAGGCCTTCCTCAAGAACCCTCTTGACCATGATCGCCCTGCCCTTCGGGCCGAGGGGAGCGTTAGCGTGCAGCTTCATCCGGTGACCTCCTTGGATCTGGGTGGCTTCAGCACCCCCAGCCTCCAAGGAGGACCGGATGAACAACGTTGTTAGGAACTACAGCTAGGGCACCCACCGCTCGGCCAGCGGAGTCACCGGAGCGGCCCGGAACGAGTACCCCTGGACGAGCGGCTCAGACCGCCACCCGCTCGATTATCCGTCGGTGGTCGCGAGAGACGAATCGGGCCCCCGCTATAGGTCGGAAAGCCCGCTATGGCGGGCTTTCCGCTGTTTGGGGCCGTGAAGCGGTGACTCCCGACGGGCATCAATTCAGATTCTCACGCTCGGGGTTTGTGGGAAAACCCCGATTCCCGGCGCTACGCTGTGGTTGGGTGCTGAGGGAGCAGCTCTCGTCTGAGAGTCAAATACGGAAGGCAGGAATGAAGAAGCGGATCGCCAGTTCCACCCACGGCCAGTGCAAGCTGCTGTTCGTCGCGATATGCGTCAGCGCCTGCGTTGGCGCCTTCGCCGTACAGGCGCTCGGCTCCTTCGGCAAGGCGAGGGGCTTCGCAGTTGGCAAGAGTCCGAGCGCGGTTGCGATCGGGAAGTTCAACGGCGACGCCAAACGCGATATCGCGGTCGCCAACTCCGGCTCCGACAACGTCTCGGTACTGCTCGGAAAGGGTGCCGGCGCCTTCGGCAAGGCCAAGAACTTCGCCGTCGGCGATAAGCCCAACTCGATTGCGATCGGCAACTTCAACGGCGACGCCAAGCGCGACATCGCGGTCGCCAACTCCGGCTCCAACAACGTCTCGGTTCTGCTCGGACACGGCGACGGCACCTTCGGCGCGGCGACGAGTTTCCCGGTCGGCAGCGATGAAAGGTCTATCGCGGTCGGCGACTTCAACAACGACACCAGCCGCGACCTCGCGGTCGCCAACACCACCGGCGTCTCGGTGCTGCTCGGAAACGGCCACGGCACCTTCGGCGCGGCGACGAGTTTCCCAGCCGGCATCAACCCCCGCTCAGTCGTGGTCGGCAACTTCAACGGCGACGCCAATCTCGACCTCGCGGTCGCCAACGGCGGCGCCATCGACTGCGGTAGTCGCCTCGGCCGCGACGCTCAGATGCGCAGGCGCAGCTGCACCGGGGGTTTCGGCACCGTCTCGGTTCTGCTCGGGCACGGCGACGGCTCCTTCGGCGCGACGACCAACTTCCCCGTCGGTTCTATGACCTACCCGGTCTCGATGGTTCTCGGCAACTTCAACGGCGACGCCAAGCCCGACCTCGCGCTCGTCGATTTCTTCCCGAACGCCAACGGCGTTTCGATCCTTCTCGGAAAGGGTGCCGGTGCCTTCGGCAAGGCAAAGGGCTTCCCCGTCGGCTCCAACCCCAACTCGATTGCGGTCGGCGATATCAACCAGGACTCGCGTGACGATCTCGCCGTGACAAGCACCGATCCGCCCAAGAGCGTCTCCGTGATGCTCGGCAGAGGCGGCGGATCCTTCGGCGCGGCGAGGAACTTCTCCACCGGCGCCGGCGGGTTCGGCGTCCCCACGGCGGTCGCGATCGGCAATCTCAACGCCGGCTCGAATCCCGACCTCGCCGTCGCCGTCAGCTCGTCAGGCGCAGGCGCAAGGAATAGGGCCGCGGTCCTGCTGAACGGCGGCCCCAGCCCGCGCAGCCTGACGCTTTCCTACCGCGCCAGCAAGCACAGGTTCACCGGCAGGCTGACTTCCGCCGACCCCACCTGCATCAAGAGCCAGAGGGTGAGGGTGCTGCGGCGCCGAAGCGGCCCCGACCGCCAGGTCGGCAGCGCGCTCAGCGCTGCCAACGGGACCTACAGGATCACCGAGAGCGCCAAGAGCGGCACCTATTACGCGAAGGCGAGGGCCTGGTCGGCCTGCCGTTATGAGAGGTCAAAGACGGTCACCGTTCGCTAGCACGAGCGTCAGAACGCTCAGGTTGGCGATGTGATCGACCTGGGGGCGGTGTTGTTCTACGGTCGGGTCGGGACTGGACGTCCTCCAGCAGTTGATCGAGCCGTCATCCCAAGATCATTGCTGGCGCCGAGGCGCGTCTAATCTGAGGGTGGTATGGACCACCGTTGTTGTTCCCCCAGCACAGGGCGCTCGCCCCGTGCCGAACGCGATCCAAGGCCTGTTTCAGCCGACGGGTCGACGGGAAACGCGGGGCTTCGCGAGGATCTCGTCGATCTAGCCGGGGGTGAGTTCGTGATGGGCACGAACGGTGGGTACGGCTATGTCCAGGACGGCGAGGGTCCGGCGCACGAGATCGTGCTGTCGCCGTTTTCGATCTCGCGCCATACGGTCACGAACGAGCAGTTTGCCGCCTTCGTCGCCGCCACGGGACACCGCACCGAGGCGGAGGCCTACGGCTGGTCGTTCGTCTTCTCGGGATTTCTGCCCGACGACTTCCCGACGACACGCTCCGTGGTCGGGTCGCCCTGGTGGCGGCAGGTCGAGGGCGCCGACTGGGCCCACCCCGAAGGCCCGGACTCGACGATGGACGGGCGGTCCGAACACCCGGCCGTCCACATCTCGTGGAGCGACGCACTCGCGTTCTGTGACTGGAGCGGAACCCGCCTGCCCACCGAGGCGGAGTGGGAGTTCGCCGCGCGGGGCGGCCTCTCGGAGCGCCGCTTTCCGTGGGGCGACGAACTCGAGCCCGGCGGCCAGCACCGCATGAACGTCTTTCAGGGCACCTTTCCACGCCACAACACCGTCGCGGACGGCTACCCGGGAACCGCACCGGTGCAAGCCTTTGCACCCAACGGGTTCGGCCTGCGTCAGATGACGGGCAACGTTTGGGAGTGGACCGCCGACTGGTTCGACCGCACCTACTACGCGCACAGCCCCCGTCGCAACCCAAGCGGCCCGGGGAGGGGCGAGACCCGGGTCATGCGCGGCGGCTCATACCTCTGCCACGCTTCCTACTGCAACCGCGATCGCGTCGACGCGCGGAGTTCGGCCAGCCCGGACAGCTCGACCGGCAACCTCGGCTTCCGTGTCGCCCGCTCGCCGGGTCTTGGGCTCGCCGCCTGAGGTGACCGGCGCGAGTCAGCCGATAACGGGAGGCCGGTAGCCGGGGCGTTCGCCGGCCGCGGGAGTTAGGCGCTTGGCGGCTAGTTGCTCGATGAGCAGGTCAAGCATGTGCGCCTGCAACGCTCGGGAAGCGTCGTCGACGTGGCTGGGGTGGGCGAGGTTGCGTTCCTCTAGCGGGTCGAGCGTGAGGTCGTAGAGCTCGAACTCATCGGGTTCTGGCTCGGTGACGGTTACCGTGCGGCGTCCGCGCAGCCGCTCGTCGCGCTCGCCCGGCACGGTCCAGAACTGGGGATTGTCGTGATAGCGGGAGAACTTGATCAGGTGCGGCTCGCCGTCGACCTCGACCTCGGCGACGACGGTCTCGATGTGGTTGGGCTGCTCGATCGACGAGTAGAGGCGGAGTCGTCGGGTGATGTCCTGGGGGCTCCCCCGGGTGACGACGTCCTCGCCCTCGCTGATCTCGTCGTCGGTCATGAACAGGACCGACTGCAGTGCGACGGCGCCGTCGCCGCCGATCGCGGCGGAGAGGTCCCGGCCGACCAGCGGGCGGGCCTCGTGGTGGCTCTCTCGGAGTCGCTCCAGCAGCGCGTCGTGCTCGAGCCCCGCCAGCCCCAGTAGCGTGGGGAGCAGATCCGCGTGGCAGGTGGGGAGGCCGACGCTGCGCGGGCCGCCGGCCACCAGCGGGCCGGAGACAACGAAGGGGACGTGGAGGGCCTCCTCGTAGGCGTTGTGCCACTTCTGGTGCATCCCGCCATGGGCGCCCATCAGGTCGCCGTGGTCGGAGCTGAAAACGACAATCGTGTTGGCAGCCGCCGCGCTTGCCTCCAGCGCGTCGAGCACGCGGTTGATCTGCTCGTCGACCGCGGCCTGCATCTCGTAGTAGTAGCGCAGGTGCACTTGGAAGAAGGGCTGCGGCGCCGCGATCCGGGGCCACAGGTCGACCATGCTCTGCTGGCAGCTCGGTTTGGTCGACAGGTCCTCATCGCGGGTCGGCGCCTGGGGGATGGTCGGCACCTCGCCCCGGCCATAGCGCTGGCCGCCTTTGAGGAGGCCGAAGAGCCCGAAGTAGGCGACGTCGTGCGGGTTGAGGAAGGAGCAGACGGTCAGCCACGGCACCTCGCCTCCCTTGCGCTCGAGGCGCTCCAGCAAATCGATCGTCTCTTCGGCGGTGAAGGGGTCGCGCATGCGGCCCATGCTGTGGGCTTGGAGCCCGTGGGCCTCGGGTCCCACCCACTCCGAGAAGCCCCAAGGGTCGAGCAAGTCGGCCTCCAGGTATCGCTCGATGTTCTCGCGCTGCGGGACCCCGTCGTCGTCTACGCAGAGCAGGTAGCCGTCGCCGTCGTCCAGGTGCGCGTGGGAGACGTGCCACTTCCCCTTGTAGAAGGTCTGGTAGCCGGCCGCCCGGAACCAGTGACCGAGGGTCGGCACGGAGTCCGGCTCCAGCCAGGTCATCTCCTCCCCGTCTGCGGCCTTGGCGACCCCGTCGGTCTGCGTCACGCCGTGCAGAGAGGGGTACTGGCCGGTGAGCAGGGACGCGCGGCTCGGCGCGCATGCCGAGGCGATCGGATAGTGGTGCTTGAACGAGACCCCGTTCTCGCGCAGGCGCTCCTGGCTGGCGCAGTGCTCGCGGCGGTAATCGCGCAGCTCGTCCGACTCGTAATCAGGCGGATAGCGCAGCTGGTCGGTGAGGATGATCAGAACGTTGGGTTCCCGAGCCACGGCGTAACCCTAGATGGTTGATCCCAAATCCCCGCGCACCCGGATGACGCACGTGGCACTGCGCATCTCTGCGTCCTCGGGCTCGCCTTTGGCACCACCAAAGGCTTCGCCCTGCGTCCTGGAGCTGCTTGACCACGCGCGCCACCGGTCACACGCGAATTCGGAATCAACCATCTAGCCGCGATTCGCTCGCTGGTCGTGGCCGAGCTTCGCGCTCCCTCTGAATATGCATCTCTTTGGATGAGAAGCGACAACCCGCGATCAGGCCGGTACGGCGGGCATACCGCTGTTCGGTCGGCATTGTCGGGATACATCATAATGATGCTATGATGCTTTTGTGCCAAAGGTTCGCACGACCCTCACCATCGACGAGTCCGTGCTGAGGGCGGTTCGGGTTCGCGCCGCGCGCAGCGGCAAAGGGGATAGCGAGGTCATCGAGGATGCGGTCAGGCGTTCGCTCGGGCTCGATCTGTTCGAGCGCATGTGGGAGGGGTCCGACCTCAACGAGGACGAGGCGATGGAACTCGCTGTCGAGGCGCAGCACGAGACCCGCTCCGAGTGATCGGTGCGCGTTGTCCTCGATCCGAATGTCCTGGTCTCGGCGGCACTCTCACCCGCGGGGGCGCCCGCACAGCTGATCAGGCGCTGGTTGGCGGGGGATTTCGAGCTTGTCGTTTCGCCGGCGCTGCTGGGCGAGCTGGAGCGGGTCCTGGCCTACCCAAAGATCGCCGGGCGGGTGTCCGGGGAGGACGCGGCAGCGCTCGTCGAGTTGCTCGAGGCCGAGGCCCAGACCGCTCCCGACCCGACCGATCAGCCGTCGATTGCCCTGGAGGACCCGGGGGACGAGTACCTGGTGGCCCTCGCCATCGCCCAGGGGGCCGCACTCGTATCCGGCGACAAGCATCTCACGGCGCTTTCGGACCAGCTTCCGATCTATCGTCCCGCCGATTTCATGCGACGCCTCGAACAGGGCTCGTCGGGCTCATAGCCGAAGGTCGCGGTTTCGAATCCCGCCGCCCATCGGTCGCCGCGACCAGGCAAGAGATGCCTGCAAATCGGGCGGCCTCGACGAGTGGGTTCCGTGTGGATGTGCGTGCACAGGCGCACATCCAGGGCGGACGGGCGACCCGATCGGTGCAGATTCCTGTAAAGGGTCGCCGGGGCAGGTGGCCGGCTCAGCTCTTCAGCCGACTCACTTCTTCCTCTATCTCGCTATCGGAGATAGGTCGCTCCCCGTAGGCCTTCCAGGCGTCGAGCACGAGCAACGCACCCCAGATGCCGCTGACCCAAGCCGGCCAGAGGTCGTCTGTCTCCGCGCCATTCAGCGCCCAGATCCCCCATAGCGCGGCGTTGACCACGAGAAAGAAGACCAAGTCGCGCAGGAACTTGCGCCTGCGCTCGATCCGCTTGATCGCCTGGGCTCGGAGGTCCTTCTCGTCTCCCGCCGAGCCGGCGCTGCTGCCGGCGCTCGACTCCATCAAAGACCCCTCTCGTGAGATGCGCGTGAGTCTAGCTCTGACCCGGGTGCTGCCGATGGTGATCTCCTCCAGAGCGTCGGCCTCCGCCCCCGCGGCGAGGGACCGCCATTGTTCAGCGAGACTTCCTAAGAAGGAGCCTGCCGGTTCCTTTCTCCCAATCGCTCCTCTCCGGCCGGGAGGCTGGCTGTCTCGTTTCGACCCGCGATGGCTCCTACCGGGGAAGCGGCTGCCAGTCGGGCTCCAGGCCCGAAGCGCGGGGCCTCAGCGTAGGTCGAAGCGGTCTAGGTCCATCACCTTCGCCCAGGCGGCGGCGAAGTCCCGGGCAAACTTCTCCTTGGCGTCCTCGCCGGCGTATACCTCGGCCAGCGCCCGCAGCTCGGAGTTCGAGCCGAAGACGAGGTCGACGCGGCTCGCGGTCCACCTCACCTCGCCGCCGGCAAGGTCGCGGCCCTCGAACGTCTCCGAGCTCTCCGAGGCCGGCTTCCACGCCGTTCCCTGGTCGAGCAGGTTCACGAAGAAGTCGTTCGTCAGCCTGCCGGGGCTATCGGTGAGGACGCCGAGCGTCGAGCCGCCGGTGTTGGCACCGAGGACCCGGAGGCCGCCGACGAGCACGGTCATCTCCGGCGCGGTCAGGGTCAGCTGGTTGGCCCTGTCGAGGAGCAGGTGCTCGGCCGGCAGCCGCCGCTCGCCGCGGAGGTAGTTTCGGAACCCGTCCGCCGTCGGCTCCAGGTACTCGAACGACTCCACGTCGGTCTGCTCCAGCGAGGCGTCGGCCCGGCCAGGGGCGAAGGGGACCTCGACGATCGAAGCCGGCGTCGGCGGTCGCCTTCTCGACCGCGGCCGAGCCGGCGAGGACGATCAGGTCGGCGAGTGAGACCTGCTTGCCGCCGCCGTTGGCGCCGTTGAAGTCCTCTTGGATCTTCTCCAGGACAGTCAGCACCTGCGCCAGCTCGGCGGGGTCGTTGACCTCCCATTCCTTCTGCGGGTCGAGGCGGACGCGGGCGCCGTTGGCGCCGCCCCGCTTGTCCCCGCCGCGGAAGGTCGACGCCGAGGCCCAGGCGGCCGAGACCAGCTGGGCGACGCGGCAGCCCCGAGTCCAGGATCTGCCGCTTCAGCGAAGCGACCTCCTCGGGCCCGATCAGCTCGTGGGTGACCGGCGGCACCGGGTCCTGCCAGATCAGCTCCTCCTCGGGCACCTCCGGCCCGAGGTAGCGGGAGACCGGCCCCATGTCGCGGTGGGTCAGCTTGAACCAGGCGCGGGCGAAGGCGTCCTTCAGCTCGTCCGGGTTCTCCAGTAGGCGCCGCGAGATCGCCTCGTAGATCGGGTCCATGCGCAGCGACAGGTCGGTGGTCAGCATCGTCGGCGTGTGCTTGACCTCGGGGTCCTGGGCGTCGGGGACGTCGGCGACGGCGTCCTTCGGCTTCCACTGGTGGGCGCCGGCCGGGCTCTCGCTCAGCTCCCACTCGTTGGCGAAGAGGATCTCGAGGAAGCTGTTGTCCCACTTCACCGGGGTGTTTGTCCATGCTCCCTCGAGTCCGCTGGTGATCGTCGCGGTGCCGTTGCCGGCGCCGAAGCTGTTGTGCCAGCCGAGGCCCTGCTCCTCGAGCGGAGCGGCCTCGGGCTCGGGGCCGACGTACTTGTCGGGGTCGGCAGCCCCGTGCGTCTTGCCGAAGGTGTGGCCGCCGACGATCAGCGCCACGGTCTCCTCGTCGTCCATCGCCATCCGCTTGAAGGTCTCGCGGATGTCGACCGCGGCGGCGAGCGGGTCGGGGTTGGCGTTCGGGCCCTCCGGGTTGACGTAGATCAGCCCCATCTGGACGGCGGCCAGCGGGTTCTCGAGGTCACGGTCGCCGCTGTAGCGTTCGTCGCCGAGCCAGGTGGTCTCCGGGCCCCAGTAGACGTCCTCGTCGGGTTCCCAGACGTCCTCGCGGCCGCCGCCGAAGCCGAAGGTCTCAAAGCCCATCGACTCCAGCGCGACGTTGCCGGCGAGGATCATCAGGTCCGCCCAGGAGAGGTTGCGGCCGTACTTCTGCTTGACAGGCCAGAGCAGTCGGCGGGCCTTGTCGAGGTTGGCGTTGTCGGGCCAGCTGTTGAGCGGTGCGAAGCGCTGCTGGCCGGCCCCGGCGCCGCCGCGGCCGTCGCTGATCCGGTAGGTCCCGGCGCTGTGCCAGGCCATGCGGATGACCAGCGGGCCGTAGTGGCCGTAATCGGCGGGCCACCAGTCCTGCGAGGTGGTCAGCACCGTTTCGATGTCCTTCTTGACCTCTTCGAGGTCGAGGCTTTCGAATGCGGATGCGTAGTCGAAGTCCCCGCCCATCGGGTTGGCCTCGACCGGGTTCTTGGCGAGGACTTTCAGGTTCAGCCGGTCGGGCCACCAGCCGCGGTTGCCGCCGCCCTCGGTGGGGTAGGGGGCGCGGTCATGGGCGACTGGGCAGCCGCCGCCGTTCTCCTCGTTCATCTCTCCAACAGTGGCATCAGGGGTCTCGGACACGGTCATTCCTTCCGGGGTCGGGTGTTCTCGGGGTTCTCATGCGGCAAGGCAGTCCGGGCATCGGCCCCAGTAGATGACCTCGGCCTCGTCGATCTCGAAGCCGTGGTCATCGGAAGCTGTCAGGCAAGGGACCTCGCCGGTCGCGCAGTCCACGTCGGCGATCGCCCCGCAGGAGCGGCAGACGACGTGGTGGTGGTTGTCGCCGACCCGCGTCTCGTAGCGGGCGACCGAGCGCGACGGTTGGATCCGCCGCAGCAGGCCAGCCTCGGTCAGCGCCCCCAGCACGTCGTAGACGGCCTGGACGGAGACCTCGCCGAGGTCCCTGCGCACGGCGTCGACGATCGAGTTCGCGTCGGCGTGGGGGTGCTCGTAGACCGCGGTCAGCGCCGCCATGCGCGGACGGGTGACGCGGAGGTCGGCCCCGCGCAGCAATTCCTCGAGTTCCGCGGTCGTCGGCACGGGCGGCAGTATGCCACCTTTCTGGAGTCAATCAAGTTTAGGTCGGCCCCGTCTCCGGGCACCGACGGCTCCGCCTTCGAGCACCCCACGTCGAACGTCCCTCAGTACCCCGCCCAGGACGACAGCTCCGTCACCCTCAGAGAGGGCGTGCAGCCGCAGCACCTCTCCAGCGGTCATCACGCCGCCCAGCTGATGGAGGTTCTGGGCTGGGCTATGCCTCTCACGACCACCGCTGAGCCCTCTTCCGCGAGCCGCCGCAATTGGATCCCGAGATGTCCCGATCCCGAGATGTCCCGATTGGTAGGGTTGGGGTGGAGGATCAGGTGGAAACCGCGGGCGAAGCAGCGCCAGCCAACGAAGAGGCCGTAAGGGCCTGGGACACCGTGCTGTACGAGCGGTGGAAGAGCAACCGGGCGGTCTTCGTGGGCGCGCTGGGCGAGATCACCGAAGAGGTCTTCGACCGCTTTCCTCCGCCTGTCGGCGGACGCTGCATCGACATCGGCTGCGGGTTCGGCGATACGACCCAACGACTTGCCGAGCTCGTGGGACCGGGGGGTTTCGCGCTCGGCACCGACTCCTCGCCCAAGTTCGTCGAGGACGCCCGCCGCGAAGCGGCTGAGGCGGGTGTCGGCAATATCGACTTTGAGGTCGCCGATGCCCAGACGGCGGATTGGGACCAGCAGCTACGACTACGCCTTCTCACGCATGGGCACACAGTTCTTTGCCGCACCCGTCCCCGCCATGCGAACGATCCGCGGGGCTCTCAAGCCCGGCGGCAAGCTTCGCAAGGTCTGCTGGCGCCGCAAAGTCGACAGCCTGATCTGGGCGGAGACGGAGCAGGTGGTCCAGCGTTTCCTTTCCCGCCCCGACGAGTATGAAGCGGACACCTGTGGGCCCGGACCGTTCTCTTTGGGCAACCCCGAGACGACTCGCGGCATTCTCGAGGGTGCGGGGTTCGCGGAGATCGAGTTGCACCAGCGCGACTTCGACTACTACATCGGCAAGAACCTGGATGAGGCGGTCGACGCCATGCTCGCGATCGGACCCGGCGCCGAGCTGATCCGCCTCAACGGCGATTTCGGCGAAAGCCGTCGGCCGGAGATAGCCGAGGCCCTCGCTGGCCACTACGCGGCCTGGCAGCAGCCGGACGGCCCCATAGTCGGCCGCGCCTCCGTCTGGATCGTCACCGCCACCAACCCCGGGTAGCGCGCGACACTCGGGAAGTGCTCCCCGGGCCGGTTCATGGCACGCCGTTGGCGATCTGCCCAGGACCGTCGCGCGTAGCCGGCCTTCTTCAAGGCCGCGACGGTCGCAACGGCCGCTAGGCGGCGACACGCTCGACGATCCGTGGGTGGTCGCGAGAGACGAATCGGGCCCCCGCTATTCGAAGGAAAGCCCGCTACGGCGAGGCTGCATCCCACTGCAGGAGGTGTCGCCGTTCTCCTGCGATGTCGAGCGGAGTATGGCGCTGCGGTCCGGGGCGGAGTATTTTTTGGGCTGCGCAGGACGCGGGACGAAAGGGCACATGGATGGGCGAAGAGGTGTTGTGCATCAGCCTCCTGGGGGCGTTCTCACTCACCTTGAGCGGTGATGTCATCCCCGACGACGCCTGGCGACTGCGCAAGGCGAAGACCCTGGTCAAGTTGCTCGCGCTCGCGCCCGAACGGCGCCTGCACGCGGATCAGGCCGCCGAGTTGCTCTGGGCGGATCGCGATCCGGCCTCCGCCCGGAACAACCTGCACCAGGCGATCTTTGCGGCGCGGCGCGCGCTCGACTCGAACCGGCCTCGAGGGCCGCCGCTACCTGGAGCTGCACGACGACGTGATCTGCCCTTTGCCCGACGATCCGGTTCGGATCGACGTCGTCGACTTCGAGAGGCGGCCGCGAGGGCGCGAGAGGGACCGCGACCCCGCTGCCTATCGGGCGGCGCTCGACTTCCTACGACGGCGAGCTGCTGCCCGAGGACCGCTACGAGGAGTGGACCGCATCGCGACGCGACGCGCTTCACGAGCTTCGTCTCGCCCTGGGGATCGAGCTGGCCGAGCTCGAGGCGCCGGCCGACCGGGCGGCGGCGATCGCCGCCTGCGAGAGGTCCTGGTCGACGAGCCGCTGCACGAGCCCGCCCACCGGGCATTGATGCGCCTGTACGCAAGCGGGGGGCGGCGGCAGGAGGCACTGGCTCAGTTCCAGGAGCTGAAGCGAGGCCTGCGCGCGAGTTCGAGGACGAGCCCGACGACGAGACCCGTCGTCTCTACCAGGGAGATCCTCACGCGGAGCCTGGACGGGACGCGGATCGCCAGCCCACCCGGGCCGGAGCCGATCGCCGCCAGACTCCCGCAACAGCTCACGAGCTTCATCGGCCGGGAGCGCGAGCTGGCCGAGATCGCGACGCTGTTGCGCAACTCGAGGCTCCTCACGCTGACCGGCGCGGGCGGTTGCGGCAAGACGAGGCTCGCCCTGGAGCTGGCCGGGCAGCAGCTCGAGGACTTCTCCGACGGAGTCTGGCCGGTGGAGCTGGCGGCGCTCGGCGACCCCGAGCTGATCGGGCCGGCGGTCGCCCAGGCCCTGGACACACGGCTTGCCTCCGACCGTGCCGCCGAGGTCGCCCTCGCCGGGCACATCGGGGATCGCGAGCAGCTGCTCCTGCTCGACAACTGCGAGCACCTGGTGGAGCCCGTCGCGCATCTGGTCGAGGCGCTGCTCCGCCGCTGTCCCCGCCTCACCGTCCTGGCAACCAGCCGCGAGCCGCTCCGGGTACCCGGCGAGGTGACCTGGCGGGTTCCCGTCGCTCTCGCTCCCGCAGCTGGCCGACGGCTCGCTCTCCGGCCGAGTCGTTGGAGGCCGAGTCGGTGCGGCTCTTCTCCGCCCGGGCAGGCCAGGCAGCTCCCGGCTTCGAGCTGGACGACGACAACGCGATCGCCGATCGCGACCCTCTGTCACCGCCTCGATGGGATGCCGCTGGCGATCGAGCTTGCGGCGGCGCGGGTGAGCGTTCTGACGCCTGCCCAGATCGTCGAGCGCCTCGACGACTCGCTCGACCTGCTCTCGGCGGGGAGCCGCACCGCCATGACCCGGCAGCAGACGCTGCGGGCGACGCTCGCCTGGAGCTTCGAGTTGCTCGACGCCGACGAGCAGGTGCTGCTGCGGCGCCTCTCGGTGTTCGCCGGCAGCTTCGGCCTCGAGGCGGCCGAGGACATCTGCGCCGAGGATCCGCTGGAGCGCAGCGAAGCCGTCGCCCTGCTGGGCCGGCTGATCGACAAGTCGCTCGTGCATGTCGAGGAGGGGCCCGGCGATCACCGCTACCGCCTGCTGGAGACCGTGCGGCAGTACGCCGCCGAGCGGCTCGAGGAGGCAGGGGAGCGCGACGTCGTTCGAGCGCCGCCATCGCGACTGGTACGTCGAGCTGGCCGAGAGCGACCCGACGCCGGCCGGCGACCTCCCGGCGACGGACCGGCTTCGGCGACTGGACGAGGAGCGCGACAATCTCCGCGCCGCCCTCGCCTCGGCGCTGGCCGATGACCCCCAGGCTCGGGCTCCGGCTCGCCGTCGCCCTCTGGCGCTTCTGGCTGATGCGGGGCTACCTGGCCGAGGGATACCGCTGGCTCGCGGCGTTGCTTGAGGCGGCGCCCGAGCACACGGCGGATCGCGCCCGCGCCCTGCTCGCTGCCTGCCTCGTCGGCCTGCGCCGCGGAGTCCACGAGCGGATCCACGAGTTCGGGGCGGAGAGCGTGGCGATCTTTCTCGAGCTCGACGATCACGCCGGGATGTTCGACGCGGTCGAGGTCTCGGCGGCCTATCGGGCGATCGTCAGCGGCGAAGAGGACATCGAGGCGCTGCTGAGCGAGCACGAGGCGTTGGTCGTCGACGATCTCCCCGTCGCTCGACCGCCGGCGTGGGCTGCGCACACCCGTGGCATCGCGGCCTGGTTTCGGCGGGAGTATCCGCGGGCCCGGCAGCGATTCGAAGCCGCGCTGGAGCGGGCGGGCGAGCTGATCGCCGACCCGCGCCCGGCGCTCTGGCCGCTGAGCTACGGCCTGATCTCGGTCGAGCACGAGGCCGGCTACCCGCTGCTGCTGCAGGAGGACACGGTGCTCGTTGCGCGCCGGGTGGGCGGAGCGGAGGCAGCCGCCTACATCCTGGTCAATCTCGCCGCGGTGGATCGGGTCGAGGGGGACTTCGCGCGTTGCGGGAGAGCTGATCGAGGAGAGCCTGGCGCGCTTCCAGCGACTCGGCGACACGCAGGGTGAAGCACTCGCGCTCAACGCGCTCGGCAACCTGGCCCGCTCCAGCGGTGACTTCGAGCGCGGGCGGGGGCTGCTCGATCGCAGCCTTGCCCTGCGGCAGGAGGTCGGCGACCGGCGCGGCAGCCGGGATCACGCTCGGCTGCCTGGCGATGCTTCTTGCCCGCTCCGGCGACCCGGCCGGCGGCCGAGCCTCGGCCGAGCGCTGCCGGGAGCTGGTTTGCAGAGAACGACGACCTGATCGGCCTCAGCGCCGCCGAGATCAGCCTCGCGACCGTGGCGCTCTGCGCGCGGGGATCGGGCAGGCGCTCGCGCCCATCTTGAGGCGGCGGCGTCGATCCTCGAGGGTGTCGAGTCGACCCACCAAGAGGGCTGGGTGCATGGCCGTGCTCGCCGCGATGTCCGCGGAGGACGACGAACCGGTGGCGGCGCGCCGATGGCTCGACCGGGCGACGCGGCATTTCGAGCTGCTTGGCGGCGAGGCGGGCATTGCGTACTGCCGGGAGCTGGAGCGCAAACCGGGGATCCCGGCGGGAAGCGCGATAGCGGAATAGCCGCCCTAAGTCTCTGCAAAGTCGCCGTTAAGGATCGGATCCTAGCCTCGCAGAGCGTCATCGAGACGTGGCCTCAGTCATTCAACGGAAAAGGAGAGCGGCATGGCAACCGTGGCAACGCAAGGAGTTCTTGGATCGGCAACGCTGAAGGAGTTCGAGGACGGGCTGCACGGGGACCTGGTCCGGCCCGGCGATGCCGCCTACGACGAGGCCCGCTCGATCTGGAACGGCGTCCACGACGCCCGCCCGGCGGTGATCGCCCGCTGCGCCGACGCCTCCGACGTGCGACACGCCGTCGGCTTCGCCCGCAGCGAGGGACTGGACGTCGCGGTGCGCGGCGGCGGTCACAGCATCCCCGGCTTCTCGACCTGCGACGGCGGCATCGTCATCGACCTCTCGCCGATGAAGGGCATCGAGGTCGACGAGCGCGCGCGCACCGCCACCGCCCAGGGGGGCCTCACCTGGGGCGAGTTCGACGCGGCCACCCAGGAGCACGGCCTCGCCGTCACCGGCGGCCTGGTCTCGACCACCGGCGTCGCCGGCTTCACGCTGGGCGGCGGAATCGGCTGGCTGATGCGCAAGCACGGCCTGGCCTGCGACAACCTCCGCTCGGCCGAGGTGGTCACCGCCGACGGCCAGCTCCTCACCGCGAGCGCGACGGAGAACCCCGACCTCTTCTGGGGCCTGCGCGGCGGAGGCGGCAACTTCGGCATCGTCACCTCCTTCGAGTTCGACCTGCACCCGGTCGGCCCGACTGTGACCGCCGGCCCGGTCTTCTACCCCGGCGAGCGGGCGGAGGAGATCCTGCGCTTCTACCGCGACTTCGTGCAGGACATACCCGATGAGCTGACGACCCTGGTCAACCTGCTGACGGCGCCGCCGGCTCCCTTCCTGCCCGAGGAGTGGCACGGCAAGAAGCTGGTCGCCCTGATCGGCTGCTACTCCGGCGCGCCCGAGGACGGGGCGAAGGCGATGCAGCCGCTGCGCGAGCTCGGCGATCCCGTGGCCGACCTGATCGGCCCGATGCCCTACGTGCAGATGCAGAGCCTGATCGACGCGCTCTATCCGCACGGGACCAAGGCCTACATGAAGGCCGGCTACCTGCGCGAGCTCGACGACCACGCGATCGAGACCGCTGTCCGCTTCCACCAGGACGCGACCTCCCCGGCTTCGGAGATCCACGTCCACCACTTCGGAGGCGCGGTGGCTCGCGTCGACGAGGAGGAGACCGCCTACGGAGAGCGCCAGGCGCCCTACGTGCTCAACATCCTCGCCGTGACGCACGAGCCGGGCGGGCTCGACCCCCACGTCGATTGGGCGCACCGGCTCTACGCCGACGTCGAGCCGTCGCTGACCGGCGGCGCCTACATCAACTTCCTCTCCGCCGAGGGCGAGGAGCGGGTGCAAGTCGGCCTACGGCGTCCGAGAAGTTCACCCGCCTGCGGGCCCTAAAGGACCGCTACGACCCGACCAACCTCTTCCACCTGAACCAGAACATCCCGCCGTCGAAGACTGCCTGAGCCGGTCTGCGTAGCAGGCCCAAACCTGTCAGCGAAGTTGGAGCTAGCCGGACTCGGACCGGCTAGCTCCTGGGTGCGACATGGGAAGGCCAAGGGCGATCGCCGGCGACGGGTGGGTGACCGAGGCACGACAAGTCCGGGCACAGTCGAGAGCCGGATCGTCATTCAGGGCTGAGCTCGGAAGCTCTCGAGGCAACGGGACGGGCCAAATCGGTCCCCAGACTCTCCGGCCTCGCCAAACGCCGATATGGGAGCTGAGCGAGTAGTCGACGCGGATCTCGCCGAGGTTCTCGCGCACCCATTCGGTGAATGCCTTGATCGCATACGGCTTCATCGACTCCCCGGTCGCCAAGTGCGCTCAGGCGCGGACGATCAACATCTTCGCCCACTTCCCCGACGGCAGCAAGGAGCTGGTCGATGTCGCGATCAGGGATGTCCGCGGATTCTTCGTCGGTGGGGGCGACTTCACCGGCGCCGACGGTCTGATTGCCAGGGTGACCAAGCGGAACATCGGATCGAAGCGCCGCCCGGAGTTCTGCCTGGCGGCGTCGAAGTCTTACCCCTGACGCCCTCGGGCCGGCGCTAGGTTGCTCGGCCGGGAACGCGACGGCCACGGAGTCGATCGCGGAGGCACTGAGCACTTCACCCGGGACTCGACGCGCCGACACGAGGGGCGATCGCGGGCGACTACCATCGATGCGTGACCGGTGCCTACCCCAGCCACAGGGAAGCCGACGTGGCGCTTCGCGATGGCTCTACCGTCCACGTTCGGCCGGTCCGATCCAGCGACGAGCCGCACCTCGTCGAGTTCTTCGGCGCCCTCAGTCCGGAATCCCGCGGGTTTCGGTTCTTCACCGCCGGCGCCAGCCTGGAGGGCGCCGCGCGCCTGACCATCGACGTGGACTACGAGTCACGCTACGGGTTGGTCGCAACCCGCGGCGAAGACGATCACCTCGTCGGGCAGGGGACCTACGTCGAGACCGGGCCGGGCCGGGCTGAGGTCGCCTTCGCGATCTCCGAGGAGCTCAAGGGGAGGGGAGTCGGGACGATCATGCTCGCACACCTGGCCGAGGTCGCCGCCGACCACGGCATAACGCTGTTTGAGGCAGAGGTGCAGCCGGAGAATCGCCGCATGGTCGAGGTGTTCCGCGAGAGCGGTTTCCCGGCCGAGATGTCATCGGTGCCGGGAGCGATCCACATCGAGCTCCCCACCTCGTTCTCCGCGGAGGCGGTCGAGCGCTTCGAGCAGCGAGATCGGCTCGCCGCCGCAGCGGCGGTGCGCCGCTTCCTCGAGCCGCGCTCAATCGCGGTCATCGGTGCCTCGCGCCGGCGCGGCAGCGTCGGTGGCGAGATCTTCCACAACATGCTGGCGGCCGGATTCGGCGGTGTCGTCTACCCGGTCAACCCCTCGGCGGATGTTGTCCAATCGGTGCGTGCCTATCCCAGTGTCGGCGAGGTACCCGGCGAGGTCGGCCTGGCGGTGATCGCCGTCCCGGCCGATTCCGTCGCCGATGCCGCTCGGGAGTGTGCGCAGAAGGGGGTCCCGGCAATGGTCGTGATCTCGGCGGGATTCGCGGAGGTAGGTGAGAAGGGGATCGAGCGTCAACGAGATCTGGTAGAGATCTGCCGGGAGAGCGGGATCCGGCTGATCGGTCCGAACTGCCTGGGGATCCTCAACACAGCTTCCGACAGCAGCCTCAATGCCACCTTCGCGCCGTCGATGCCGCCGCCGGGAAACGTCGGCTTCGTTACGCAGAGCGGCGCCCTCGGCCTGGCGCTGATCGATCTCGCCGAGGATCGCAGCCTCGGGGTCTCCTCGTTCGCATCGATCGGCAACCGTGCCGATGTCACGGCCAACGACCTGCTCGAGTACTGGGAGGACGACGAGCGCACCCGGGTTGCGCTGCTCTATATCGAGTCGTTCAGCAATCCCCGGCGGTTCTCCAAGGTGGCGCGGCGGATGGGACGCCACAAGCCGATCGTCGTCGTCAAGAGCGGCCGGTCGTCCTCAGGAGCGCGCGCCACAGGCTCCCACACCGGGGCGCTGATCTCGGCCTCCGATGTGACGGTCGACGCGCTCTTCGACCAGGTCGGGGTGATCCGCACCGACAGCCTCGCCGAGCTTCTGGATGTGGCGTCGCTGCTCGCCAACCAGCCGCTGCCGAAAGGGCGACGGGTCGGGATCATCACCAACGCCGGGGGACCCGGGATCATGTGCGCCGACGCATGCGAGGCCGCCGGCCTCGAGGTGCCGACGCTTCCCGACGAGGTCAGGGCCTCGCTCGCGGAGGGGCTGGCGCCTGAGGCCTCGCTCACGAACCCGGTCGACATGATCGCGACGGCGAGCGCCGAGCAGTACCGGAAGACGATCACCACGCTCGCCGAATGGGAGGGGGTAGACGCGCTGATAGTGATCTTCATCCGGCCACTGCTGACCCGCGCCGAGGACGTTGCCGAGGCGGTGCGAGCGGCCTGTGGGGAGCTGAGCCGGGAGATCCCGGTCCAGGGGGTCTTCATGTCGGCCCGCGATCACGCTGCAATGGCAGCCGCCGGGGGTGTGCCCGCGCTCCTCTATCCCGAGGACGCCGCTCGGGCACTCGGCCGGGTGATGCGCCACGTCGAGTGGCGAGCACTGCCGCACGAAGAGCCGGCCGAGATCGCCGATTCCGATTCCGACCGCGCCGTCGCGGTGATCGCCCGGGCTCTTGCTCGGGGTGGTGGATGGCTGGGCCTCGAGGAGATCACCCAGTTGCTGACTTGCTACGGCGTCGCGATGCCCGAATGGCGCTCGGTCACCGATTCAGTCGCCGCCGGCCACGCTGCGGAGGATCTGGGGGGTCGCGTGGCGCTCAAGGCTGCCGGCCCGGCGATCGTGCACAAGACCGATGTCGACGCGGTGCGGGTCGGGCTCGAGGGTGCGGCCGAGGTCTCATGGGCCGCGGTCGAGATGGACGAGGCGCTCAGCCGCGCCGGCGTCGAGCGCCAGAGCTTCATTGTCCAGAGCATGGTCGAGGTGGGCACCGAGCTCTTGGTCGGCGTCGTCAGCGATCCCGTGTTCGGGCCGGTGCTCGCCTGCGGCGCAGGTGGGACCCAGGCCGAGCTGCACAAGGACGTCTCTGTGAGGATCTGTCCGCTGACCGCGCATGAGACGGGCGAGATGATCCGGTCGCTGGCGATCTATCCTCTGCTGACCGGCTTCCGCGGGGCACCGGGGGCCGACCTCGCAGCGCTGGAAGGACTGCTGCTGCGAATTGGCGCCATGGTCGACGCCCATCACGAGATCGTCGAGCTCGACCTGAACCCGGTGATGGCGGGACCGCAGGGGGCACTGGCGGTCGATGCGAGGATCCGGGTCGAGGGCGCCCCGCCACCACGGCCGTGGCCCAGCACCTGGAAGATTGACGACGCTTGAAGCGGCCCCCGCTGTTCAGATTCCCGGGCTCGGGTATGTGGGAGAACCCGTATAAGTGGCGGATTCTTGGCGCTACGTTGTAGTTGGGCGCCGGGGGAGCGCACCGCGAGTGGTCGCGATAGACCAATCGGGCCCCGATCGAATCGAGGTACGACGCACGGAGCTAGGCCCCCCCGAAGTATTCCGGCTCGATCCCGTTCTCTCCAATCTGCCTTTCTCTCCGTCGCTGGGAGTCAGTGAGCGCTGTGGGTGACGGCCGCGGCGCCGAAAACGACTCGCGCGGTCCACGGCTCAGTCGATCAGCTTGGCCAGCTGCTTCAGCTCGGCGGCGTTGTGCCCGACCATGATTTCGATTTCGGCTTCGGCGTTCTTCATTCCCTTGTGGATGTTTTCGAGCATCAGCTCGTCGCGGTAAGCGATGCGCTCGATCAGGTGCTGCGGGTCGGTGATTTCGCTCGCCTTGCCGCTCATGTCGGGTGCGGGCATCGCGTTCTCCTTTGCGGTCGGGGTGCGGCTCGAGCTTGACTCCCTGACATTCAGCGCGGGTAGGTGGTCTCACCCGTTGGACTCTTGGATATGGGCCCGGTTGATCAAGGCGGTCTCGGTTACCGGTTCCCCCATGGTCCAGTACTCCCAGCCGTCGCCCCCTCAAGATCTGGTCGCCGCTTGCGCACTTTGTACTCGTGTGGCCGCTGGGGCCTCCTAGCCCGACTTGGAGCCGCCGCTACTGCGTGGATTTCTTCGATCCTGTCAGCCAGCTCGTCGACGATCGCGGCTCCGCCGTCATCGCTCGCCGAGCTCCTCGACTGTGTGTTCAGCGGTCGGGAAAGCCTCGAGTCGTTCGTCCGGGATTGGCTCGCCGGTCTTGAGCGAGAGTCCGTACGTCCCGGCGGCCAGCCGCTCCTCGGCGCGCTCGACAGCGGCAAGCTCCTTGGCCAAGTCCTCGGCACGGCCAGCGTCGAACTCAGCCTGATAGAGATTTTCCGAGCCTCCGTCGCCTGGCTCGTCCTTGTCCGCCTCGGACGGCCCAAGGCCTGCAAGCGCCGCCTCGATTCGCGCCCGCTCGGCGGCCAGCAGCTGACGGGCGCGGTCAGAATCCATGGCGGAAGGCTATCGCGAGCGGGTTCGACCCCACCGAGCATCGCCGGGGTCTCGCGCGCGCTCGGACTGCGTCATGGCAAGCCCGTGGGCCTACACGCCGCAGACGTCGCGTCGCGAGGCGCCCGAGATCCCTCAGCTGGGACAGCTTCGTAGAGTAGAAGGGCGAATCCCGCCCTGAGAGACTCGCGGGAATCCCGCGGACGCTCCCGAGAGGAGGAGTTCATGAGCTTCGATGTCGTAGTCGCAGGAGCCGGGCTGGCAGGGCTGTCTGCAGCCCGAGACCTCGCGGCGGCCGGTGCTGACGTGGTCGTGCTCGAGGCTCGGGGCCGTGCCGGCGGGCGGGTCGAGCAGACGACGCTCGAGGACGGACGCCTCGTTCAACTTGGTGGCGAGGTGATCGGGGAGTTCCACACCAGCTACCGGGGCCTGGTCGCAGAGCTTGGGCTTTCGCTGGTTCCCGCGTTCCCGGGCCTGCCGGGCCAGGACACCTCCGTCCTGGCCGAAGGCCGGTTCCTGGAAGACGGCTTCGGCTGGATGGGTGAAGCAGACCTGGCCGTCTATGCCCGTATCGAGTCCGAATTCGCAGCGCTCTGCCGCCAGGTTGACGTGGACGATCCGTGGTCGCACCCCGAGGCCGAAAGACTCGACGCCATCTCGGTAGGGGCCTGGCTGCGGTCCGTGGGAGCGACGCCGAACGTGGTGCGGGCAAGGGATCTGGCGATGGCCGCCCTGGGAGCCGAGTCGGTTGAGCGAACCTCCCTGTTCGCCGACCTTCGAAAGGAGTCATCTGCGGGCAGTCCGGGTTTCTACAACTACGACTATTGGGAAAGCGAGCGGGTAGCCGAAGGGTCGGCGACCGTCGCGCTGCGGATGGCCGAAGAGCTCGGGCACCGAATCCGCTACGGAACCCTGGTGGCAGGTATCAACATCGGCGCGACGGGCTGCAGTGTGGTTGCTGCGTCCGGGGAGCGGTTCGAAAGCGAAGCGGTCATATGCGCGCTTCCCGTCGGGCCGCTTCGAAAGGTGCATGTGACCGGCGTTTCTGACGAGCGCCTGGAATCGCTCTGCAGCCAGCGACACGCGCTGACTTCGAAGGTCGTATTCGCATACCCGGACTCCTTCTGGGAGGCGCAGGGCCAGAACGGCTCGACCTACTCCGAGACTGGCTTGATCGGCGGGACCTGGGCGCAGCGGGAAGGCATCCTCTCAGGGCTCGTGCCACCGGAAAGGCTCGCCCCCCTTCTCGCCACCGCTCCCGCGCTTGTCCAGGCGGAGCTTCTGGACGAAGCGGCGACGATGTTCGGAGAGCCCGCGCGCGATACCGAAGCGTTCTTCCTGCGTCACTGGTGCATCGATCCGCTGACCGAGGGCTACATAACGGCCTGGCGCCCCGGAGACGTGATGGCGGTCGGGCCGCTGCACGGTACACACGAGCCACCTTTCTACGTGGCCGGGTCCGACCAGTGGGTGTGTGGCTACATGGAGGGTGCCGTTCGGACGGGTCGCGCCGCCGCACGCAAGGCCCTCGGACGGGGATGACCGGCCCCGCTCGCTTTGAAATCTGGTTCTTTAAGGCAACTCCTACCATCTGCTAGGAGCGGGCGTCGGGGTCCACCTTTCACCGAGCACTCGCGTCGGGCCGAAGCCGGCCGATCGCGTTCAGCTAGAACACGAAGCGCTCCGCTAGTCCGAGCCGCTGAAACTCCACGTGTCCTCGATCATGATGCCCGAGCCGTTGTCGCTGAGGAGGTGGCCGTCGAGCAGGGCGGGGTCCGCGCTCTTGAGGAGCCGGTCCAGCGGCGTGTCCGTGTCGAATGGGCTGGGCCAGCCGATGTCGAGGTATGGAAGGACGAGGCCCTCTTTGACGGTGGTGCCCGCGCAGGTGTCGGTGACGTCGTACTGCGGGACCAGCCCCGGATCTATGCTGGCTCTTAGCGAGTAGTAGTAGGGCTTGGGCTCCGGGTCCACCGCCCCGGTGCGGCCGCTGACGCTCTCCAGTGACATCACGGTCGGGATGCCGAAGGAGCTGTTGCTCGTCGGTGTGTCGGTCCCCTGTCCGCTGAACACGAAGCCACAGCTCCCGGGCGTGCTCCCTGACACCGTCCAGGTCACCGAGCTGCTCGTCACTTCGTAGGGGACCGAGGTCTGACCGTCGACCTCCGGCGGGAAGAGGGGGTTGCGCACGAACGTCGCCGTGCCCTCGATCGTCTCTTTCCAGGTGCCGCGATCGGGCCAGGTGTAGACCCGCGTCCAGGTGCCCTGGTAGCGCGTGGGCAACGAACACGAGTTCTTGCCTGTGACTATGTGCTTCGCCTCTCCGAGTGGCTCGCCGCGGGGCGAGGCGTTGGAGGTGGCGATGATCAGCTCGACGACGTTTTCGTCCGACTTGTCGCGGCAGAGCGAGACCTTGGGTTTATTGGACCAGTCCTCGAGGCGCGACTTTCCGCTAGCCAGCTTGATCATCGCCTGAACGACGCTGCCGGGGCGGCCCTCCTCGGCGTTCTGGAAGACGACCTGGCGGACCTTGGGATCCTTGATCTTGACCGGGTTGAACCAGGTCGTCAGCGGCGCCTGGGTCGACGAGTCGAGGATGAAGCTCTTCACGCCACTGGCGCCGGCGATCACATCGACCGTTTTCGCGGTCACTGGCAAAACGCTGAACGAGTCCCAGCTGCTGTTGCGGAAGCTGGCGCGGACCGGGAAGCCCGAGGCGCCGACCGGCTCCTGGTTCCAGCGCTCTATCGCGTAGCGCTTCCAGGCCTCGCGGAGGCCATCGGAGGGTCCGGACTCGAGCGCGGCTGGGAAGTCGGCGCGCCCGGCGAGGGAGTTGAAGACCCGCTGTATCCCTGCGATGCCTTCCTTCTTGTAGAGGGAGAACCAGAATGGCCATGCCTGGTATCCGTCGGTCCGCCCCTGCGACAGCATCGAGATGAACGGCGTCGAGAGCGCGGTCTTGTATTCGTGCTCGACTTGGTCGGCGTGGTAGACGAAGTCCTCGGCCCAGGCCGCCGTGCCCTCGACCCAAGAAGGCGCGCGATCGCAAACGGGATACGCCCACTGGATCACGTGCATGAACTCGTGGGCGAGAACCGAGCGGTTGGCGTTCTCCTTGACGATGATGAAGGAGGTGCGGGACTTGCACCCCGGGCTCAGGATCAGCCCAGGGGTGACGCCCCGGTTGTTCCCAAGGACCGAGTTCCCCGGAGGGGAGAGATAGATGTCGATGCGCGAGTCGCCGAGCGGGTCGCACAGATCCGAGTTGGAGTCATCAACGGTCTTGAAGGCGGCGGTCAGCTTCGGCCAGATCGTTCGCTCGAACTCGCCGGCCAGAGCGCCGGCCCGGGCGCTTGCGGCGGGGTTTCCGGGCCGGGTCCAGAACCAGGCGTGAGCCGTCTTGATGCCCTTCCAGGCACCAGAGAGCGAATCGAGGTCGTCACAGACAGTGTCGGCGCTCGCCGTGGCACGCGGCGCAAGGCGCGAGTGCTTCGACGGCCCCCAGGCGCTCTGGCGGTAGCGCGGCTCGATCATGTAAGGCGCCAGGAGAGCCTGATCGGCGGCCGAGAGCGAAGGGAAGGCGGCCGCGAGGTTGGCGAAGACGGTGCCGCTCGGAAGCTCCCCGGGCCCGGTGTAGGCGCGCGGCAGCCGCTTGTCCCCTCGCATCGCGTAGAGTTCATAGAGGAGCGCCTTCGCCTGCGACAGCTTGCCCGAGGCCCGCGCCGCCTCGATCCGCCCCCAACTCGACCCGTCGCGCACTTCAAGTGTCTTGCCGGTGAGGCAGTCGTTGGCACCCTTGCCGGAGCCGACGCAGACGACCAGCCGCCAGCGGCCCGCCGGGATGTCGAGCGGGATTCGGACCTTGATCCGGGCCTTGGCCGAGTGCCGCGCGGCGATTCTCCTGACCTTTGCCCGCCCGACGCTGTCCGCGAGCGCCGTCGCATTCTCGGGGGCGAGATGGCCAAGGAGCTTCGAGGGGCCTGCCCCCGCGCCTCCGCGGTTGGTGACCTTGACCCGCAGGTTGATCCGTCCCCCGGTCACGCTCTTGCCCGGGGAGCCACTGACACCGGTGACGGAGAGGTCGGCGCGACCGCGTGCACTAGCAACACTCGAAAGGACGACAAAGCTCGCTACTACGACCAGTAGGCCGAGCGACCTGATCGAGCGATGATTGCAGACCCCCGTGTAAGCGCAAAGCGAGGGCCGAGACGCCGTGGGCGCTGATTCGGTCGCTGAGGTAGCCGCCGCGTCGGGCAGCCGGCTAGGAGTGGGACCGTGGACCTGCCCCAGGTCCACCGGCCGGAAGAATGCTCGCCACGCGCCCCCGAGGTAGGCCCATTTCCCAGTCCACTCCCAACCCGTCGTCTGCGGGCGCGACGGCGAGCCGAGCGCGATCGCCTAAGCCGCGCCGAGAATCGCGCGCGAGATCACCAGCCTCTGGATCTCGTTGGTGCCCTCCCAGATCTGGTAGAGCTTCGCGTCGCGGTACCACTTCTCGACCGGGTGGTCGCGCACGTAACCATGGCCGCCGAGAATCTGCAGCGCCTCGCTGCTGCAGTGCAGCGCGACGTCGGCGGTCAGGCACTTGGCCATCGAGCCCTCGGCATTGGCCAGCGGGCGGCCGGACGTGGCGAGCCACCCGGCCCGCCACAGTAGCGCCCGGGCTGACTCGATCTCGGTCGCCATGTCGGCGAGCTTGAAGGCGATCGCCTGATGCTGGGCGATCGGCACGCCGAAGGCCACCCGCTCCTTCGCGTAGTCGCGCGCGTACTCGAAGCCCGCACGGGCAAGGCCGAGCGCAGCCGCGGCGAAGGTCATCCGCGAGTACTGCAGCAGGAACAGCGCCTGCGCCGCCCCCGAGAGCGGCGTCTCGGCCTCGCCACCGCTCCGGGGGCCGGAGTCGCCGGCGGTCAGCTCCGTTCCGAGCCTGTTCGCGGCCGGAACGCGGCAGCCGTCGAGGATCACCTCCGCCGTGTGCGAGGCGCGCATTCCGAGCTTTCGCTCCTTGCGGCCCATCTCGAGCCCGGGTGTTCCCCGCTCGACGACGAAGCCCGCCATCCCCTGCTCGCCCTCGACCCGGGCGAAGACGACATGGATCTCGGCGATGCCGCCGTTGGTGATGAACTGCTTGCGTCCGTCCAGCACCCACTCCTCACCCTCCCGGTGCGCTGTCGTGGCGATCGCCGCGACGTCGGAGCCCGCCTGAGGCTCGGTGACGCACAGGGCACCCAATCGTGGCTCCTCGGGGTCGCAGAAGAGCGGCAGGTAGCGGCGTTTTTGCTCCTCGCTGCCGAAGGCGAGGATCGGGCCGGCCGCATAGGTGCTGGAAGTGATCTCGGTGGCGATCGCCGCGCAGCCCCAGGCCAGCTCTTCTGTGACGAGGAAGTTCGTGACGCCGACGATGCCGTCTGCGACGCCGCCCCCGCCGTACTCCTCAGGCAGCCCGTAGCTCAGCAGGCCGATCTTCGCCGCCTTCTTCAGCACCGGCCACGGCATCTCCTCGCGCTCGTCGTACTCGGCGGCGACGGGACGGATCTCCCTGCGGGCGAAATCGCGGGCCATCTCGCGAATCTCGTGCTGCTCGTCGCTGAGAGAGAAGTCCACCGGCATGAACCGAATCTACCCGCGCAGCCCGACCCCAAGAGGCCAGGCCGGGACCGTGGGACTCGGCCGAGATCGGGCGATCAGCCTGTCGTCTAGCTTTCTCTCATGGCATCCCGCGAAGACCCCGGCAAACGACTCGCCACCCGAGGAGAGCGGTGAGGGTCGGGTTGGTGCTGGGGGCCGGCGGGGTCCAGGGGGGCGCCTGGCTGACCGGCGGGCTGGACGCCATCGCAGCTGAGACGGGCTGGGATCCGGCGGAGGCCAACCTCATCGTCGGCACCTCGGCCGGGTCAATGATCGGGGCCCTCTGTGCGTCAGGCGTTCCGCCATGGTTCATGGTGGCCCACTCACGCGGGGAGATCTTCGAAGGAATCACGGATGCGGGGGGCCACCCTTCGGCCGAGGCCGACCGTGCCGGCGGTGCCGCATTCAGCCTGCATCGTGGGATGCCGGGAATCGGCCCCGGCTCCTGGCCGCTGCTTCGGCGGACCCTCTCGCGTCCGGACCGCCACACGCCCGCGGCCGTGATCAGCGCCTGGCTGCCGCGCGGGCCGGTCTCGACCGAGCCGCTGAAGCAGCAGATCCGGCGTGTCGTACGGTCGGGTTGGGGTCCCCACCCGGGCCTGCGCATCGTCGCCTGCGATTACGAGACCGGGCGGCGCGTGGCGTTCGGGTCGCCGAGGGCGCCGGAGGCCGGACTGGCCGACGCGGTCGCGGCTTCATGCGCGGTGCCGGGGTTCTACCGGCCCGTCGAGATCGGCGGAAGGCCTTTCGTCGACGGCGGTGTCTACTCCGCGTCGAACGCCGACGTGCTGCGTGGCGAAGGCCTGGACCTGGTGATCTGCCTCAATCCAACCTCGACGCTTCATCCAATCCGCGCGCTGGATCCGCGTGCTGCGACGCGGCTCGCGCTTCACCGCGCCTCGGGGCGGCGGCTGGGCGGCGAGGCGAAGAAGCTGCGCGCCGCGGGCACCGAAGTTGTCCTCGTCCAGCCTCTGGGGGAGGACCTGAAGACGATGAGCCTGAACCTGATGAGCACGAAGAATCGAAACCAGGTGATCGAGGTGGCCCGCCGCACCGTCGCCGCCCAGCTCCGCCGGCCGGAGAATCTCGAGCTGCTGGCCGGACTGCCGCCGGCGAGCAGGCCCGAGAAGGTTCGGCGTCCCCAGGGACCGCCTTCTGAGTGGCCGCATCTCGACGCGCTGCAGCGGACGGGCTGACGAGTCGCAGGAGTGGCGTCCATGTCCGCCAGGTGATCCGTGGGACTCTCCGAATCCGCCATCCCGACGCCGTACCGGCTGCCCAGGGGTTCCTAGTCCTGCCGGGGGCTCTCGGCCTCGATCGCCGCCTCGATCTCGCGCTCGAGGCCACCGTGCTCGAGCTCCTCGACGACTTCGCTCTCCTCGTGGCGCGAGCCGAGTGTGCCGATTACCGGCAGGTCACGCTCGGCCGAGAGCTCGTCGAGCGCCTCCTGCATCATTGCCGTGACCGCGTGGTAGACCGCCTCCTCGTCAGGGTCGGGGCCGAACCGGCGGCGTAGGTCGATCCTGGGCAGAACCTGGATCGTGATCTGGGAGGGCAGCGGGATCCGGCCCGGGAAGTCGAGCACCGTGAGGCCGAAGGGAGGCGCAATTTGGATCGGCACGACCTTGAGACGCAACAGCCGGTCGAGGGCAAGGAGGTGAGAGAGCCGCTCGCCGCGGGTCAGGAAGAGGGCGGTCTCCTGACCCCCGATCGCGACGACCGGAACGATCGGCACGTCGGCCACCAGCGCCAGGCGGACGAAGCCGCTGCGGTGGCCGAAGTCGATTTCCCCGGATCGCCAGGAGGGGCGGTAGGTCTCGTGGTCCCCGCCGGGGTAGACCAGGAGCGCCGCGCCCTTACCCAGCGCCGCCGTCGCGTTCTCGTGTTTGGCCGGGATCGTCCCGTACTTGCGCAGGGGTGCGAGGCCTGGCACCCCGAAGACGAGATCGTGGGCGAGCTGGTGGAACAGCCGGTCGGGCCCGAAGTGGTCATAGAAGCTGTAGGCGAAGGCGAAAGTGTCGGCGATCAGTGTCCCGCCCGAGTGGTTGCCGACCAGTAGCACCGGCCCCTCGGCCGGGATCTGCTCGAGCCCCCGCACCTTTGGGCGGAAGTAGAGCTGTGCCAGGCGGCCTAATCCCGGCAGGGTCTCGCGGATGAACTGCGGGTCGCGCTCGGCCAGCGGGTCCTCGGCTCGGGAGCCGAGCAGGTCCCGCGCCATTACCGAGGCGGTCGCGCGGGTGGCACCGAGCACCTGGGTGAACATCTCTCTCATGCGTTTTCCCCTACCCCCGTCGGCACCTGGGGCGAGGACCCCCTCGTCTTCACGAGTAGCCGAGCGCCCGGCAGGCCTGGCGCAGCTTCGGGCCGAGGCCGGCGTCCTGACAACTGAGGCCCGTGCCGGAGGCCAGGATTCGCCACCTGCCGTCGACCCGGCCAAAGAAGACCTGCTCGGTGTCATAGCAGTGGCGCACGCCCGGCTTGCAGACCGAGCGGTCGGGCACGGCGAACACCTGCGCGTACCCATTGCGGCAGCGCCTCACCCGTGCCTCGACGATGCGCAGCTCCTTGGCCTGATTGTCGATCGCGCTCCGAAGGATCGGCAGGAACGCCTGCGGATCGCAGTTTGCCGGGGACGTGGCGCCTTGCGTCGTCGCCCCGTTGCCACCCCCGCATCCAGCCAGCAAAGCGAGTGCGATCAGCGCGACCGAGGCCAGCACTCCCACCCCGCTGGTGAAGGTCCTTCTCATCCGCCGAGCATAGTCCCAAGGTCCCGTAGCTCGGCCGCGTCCCGTTGCCCCGCGCGAGTAGGCTCTGGCCCGTGGGCGAGGCGATCGGACAGATTCTCGCTTTCGGCCTCGCGGTCGGTCTCAGCCCGGTTCCGATCATCGGCGTGACCTTGATGTTGGCGACCCCCAGGGCCGGCCCGAACGGCCTCGCTTTCCTTGCCGGCTGGGTGCTGGGGCTCACCACTATCGGGGCGATCGTTCTGCTCGTCTCGAGTGGGGCCGAGGCCAGCGATCAGAGCGCCCCCGCGGACTGGGTGAGCGTCTTCAAGGTGGCGCTGGGCGTCCTTGTGCTCGCGGAGGCGCTGAAGCAGTGGCGCGGGCGGCCGCAGCCTGGTCAGGAGGCGCAGCTCCCGGCCTGGATGGAGAAGACCGACAGCTTTACCTCCCCCAAGGCGGCCGGTTTTGGGATCTTGCTCTCGGCTCTGAACCCAAAGAACCTGCTGCTGGTGGCGGCGGCCGGCGCGGCGATCGCCCAGACCGGTGTCTCGACCGGAGAGCAGGCCGTCGCGCTTTCCGTGTTCGTCATCGTCGGGACGCTCGGCACCGGCCTCCCGGTGGCGCTCTACTTCGCGCTCGGCGAGCGGTCGAGGCCCATCCTCGACGAGATCAGGAGTTGGATGGCACAGAACAACACGACGATCATGACGGTGCTCTTCCTGATCATCGGCGCGAAGTTGCTCGGTGACGGCATCAGCGGGCTATAGGAGGCTCCGCAATGACCGCATCTGGGCATGCTCCAGCGGACGGACTGAATCTTCCCCAAAGGCACCCCGTGACAGGCCTTGGCTACCGCTAGTCCGTCTGACGACGACCAGCCCATCAGGGCTACTGCCTCTGGAGATCTTTGCCCGGTCCTCCGCGCAGTCTGTCGCGGCCACCCTCGCCGAAGAGCCGATCCTCGCCGGGGCCGCCGCCGAGGATGTCGTCGCCGGGACCGCCGTGCAGCGTGTCGGCGGCACCCTCGCCGAAGAGCCGATCCTTGCCGGTGCCTCCCCTGAGGACGTCCTTGCCGGGGCCAGCGCAGACGGCGTCGTTTCCACGGAGGCCCGAAAACGTGTCGTTTCCACGGAGTCCGACGATGACGTCGGCTGCTCTGGTTCCGGTGAGCCGATCGTTACCCAAGGTGCCGACGAGCGTCGCGGGACGGCCAGCACAGCGTCGAGCTTGCGGCCCCGGCGGATCAGCCAGCAGGCGGGTTACCGCGTAGTCCGTCCCGGTCGTCCCGGCAAGGACGATCTTGCCGTTCGGCTGCACGGCCACTCCGAAGGCCTCGTCGGTGCCACCCAGGTTGACCGTCATCTTCCCGCCGCTGCCGAAGGTGGAATCCAGGCTGCCGTCCTTCAATAGCCGGGCAACGGCGAAGCCATCTCCATCGGTGCCGGCGACGAGGACCTTGCCGTCCGGCTGCAACGCAACAGCATCTGCGACGTCGGTCCCACCGAAGTCGATCGCAACCTGGCCGTTGGCGCCGAACGACGGGTCATAAAGACCATCCGTCTTCAACCGGCCGACGCCGAAGTCTCCTCCCGCCGGCCCGGCGACAATGATCCTGCCGTCGGCCCCAACCGCCATCGCGTTGGCTCCGTGGGGAATCTCCGCGCTGCCGTTGACGCTTGTGCCGGTGCCGAACCCGAAGCTGGGGTCGGGCGTCCCGTCGGCAAGGAGGCTGAGGATCGCGAACTTCAGTTTCGGGCTGGTCCCGGCGTAGCCGGCGGCGATGATCTTCGAGCCCGAGAGCGCGACGGAGCTTGCGAAGTCGGCGTTTCCGGTGAAGTCGACCCGCTTGCGCCCGTTGGCGTCGAAGGTGTTGTCGACGGCCCCGGCAGAGGTCATTCGCCCAACCGCGAACTCGTTGTCGCTGTAGCCGGCCATGACGAGGCTGCCGTTCGGCTGCAGGGCGAGGTCCTGGGCCCCATCGGTTCCCACCCCGGCACCGTCGAAGCCGGCGAAGTCGAGCGGTGCAAACCCGTTCGGAGGACCGAAGCTCGAGTCAAAACCATCGTTCGGGGCAGAGAGTCTCGCTGCGACGAAGTCTGAGCCCATAGTTCCGCTCGTGCCAGCGAGAAGAATGTCCCCTCCGGGCTGAACCGCGATCCCGTTTGCCCCGTTCTGGGGCGGACTTCCTCGCGAAAAGAGACCGCCGCCCAAGCCGGTTCCGTCTGAGGCGCCGGCCGATGTGAGGCGAAGGACCCCAAAGCCACTTCCGAGGACCGTGTTGGTGCTCGTGTTGAAGACATACCACGAGCCCCCCACGACGATCTCTCCGTCGGCCTGTACGACCACATCCTGAGCTCTGTCGACACTCGCGTATCCGCCGAGCGTGTTGATGTTCTGGACCAGCTTGCCGTTGGCAGCAAAGCTCGTGTCGAGGTCGCCCGCGGCCGCCGCTGCAGGACCGGCGCCGATCAGGGACCCGGCGGCGGCGAATACAGCCGCGCGAAGACCGATGTGGCATCGGCGGCCAAGCGCCCCAATTTCCCCGCCCTTGAAGACCACGCCATGGAGTGTAGGCGGGCCGCTTGAAGACCACCGCTCGCGCCGGTCACGATGTCGGCTTCGGTCCCAAGTGGTCGGGTGCTGTGACTGCTGGTTGGAAGAGGTTGCAGCGGAGCGGCGAGATCTTTCCCAAGTCTTGGTGCGGATCTTTCAGGAGCTTTCATGCCTTCTGTCGAATATCGGTGCCGAACTCCAAGAAGGGAAGAATCAATGTGCCGGCATCTGAACCCAGTGCATCTTCGGCTGATCGCCTACACGAGGTACGGTCCGATGATCGGTTGCCTCGAATGCGGCACCTCAAGGCTGGCCAGAGACCTCGACTCGGTGAACATCTCCCGAGCGCGCCGACCCGGGGAAGGGAATCGCTCTTCGCGGGTATCGCCTCGAGGTAGCCGCAAGGCCAAGGGATGAGGCTGTGGCCTGATCGGCTCAGCCTCTCCCGGGCTCGGGCTCGTCAGCGAATCGGTGGCGCCATGGCCAGGGTGTGCCGACGACAGCGTCGCCTGATCAGCTCCTCAGCCGGTTGACCTCTGCCTCGATCTCCCTGTCGGAGATCGGCCGCTCGCCGTAGGCCTTCCAGGCGTCGAGGACGAGCAGGGCGCCCCAGATGCCGCTGACCCAGGCCGGCCAGAGGTCGTCGGTTTCCGCACCGTTCAGCGCCCAGATACCCCAGAGCGCGGCGTTGACGACGAGAAAGAAGACCAGGTCGCGCAGGAACTTGCGCCTTCGCTCGATCCTCTTGATCGCCTGGGCTCGGAGGTCCTTCTCGTTCCCTGCCGAGCCGGCACCGCTGTCGACGCTCGACTCGATCACAGACTCCTCTCTTGGGACCCACGCGAATCCAGCGGGTACAGGCGACCCGGGACCGCGTCTATGTAGGCCAGCACGCCCGCCACCACCCGTCAGACTAAGTGAGGAGGGGCCGACCGGTTCCTTCCCCCGATCGCTCCTCTCCGGAGGTGAGCCATGCGAGTGCTGGTCATCTACGCCCACCACAACCCGACCTCGTTCACCCACGCCATCCTCGAAGAGGTCACCAGGGGACTGGAAGACGGCGGGCACGAATACAAGGTGAACGACCTCAACGCGATCGGCTTTGATCCTGTCTTCCGGGCCCAGGACGGAGTCCAGTTCGCCCACGAGTCGGTCCCCGAGGAGCTCATGGAGGAGATGAATCCGGCCGGGGCGATCATGGATCTCGCCGGGGGGCCGGTTCGCCGCTGGATGGCGAGGCGCTGGCTCCGTGACAAGAGCCTCCCCGAGATCGTCGAGGAAATCGGGAAGCACAAGCCCGAGGACGTGGCCGAGCAGCAGGCGCTGGTCGCCGAGGCCGACGGGCTGATCTTCATCGCGCCGGTGTTCTGGATGGGCTTCCCGGCGATCCTCAAGGGCTGGCTCGAGCGGGTCTTCGCCTACGGATTCGCCTACACCCTCACCGCCGAGGGGTGGAGAGGGGAACCTGGAGGGCAGGGTCCCGCTCCTCACCCAGGAGAAGGGGCTTGATCATCACCCCGACCTTCTTCACCGAGGAGGAGTACGACAAGGGCTGGCGGGATGCGATGGACACGGTGCTCTGCGAGTGGGGCCTGAAGATGGCCGGGGTCAAGGAGGCCCACCACGCCTACTTCTACGCCGTGGTCGCCGTCGGGGACGAGGGCTCGGCGCGCCTACCTGCAGGAGGCCTATCGGCTGGGGAGGGACTTCTAGGTTCGCAGTGCGAGCCGTGATGCGGAGGGCTTTGAGGAGGCAGAGCCCCTGCGGGCTCTCGAGGCGGGTTGCTCGGCGGTGCTCATCGGGTCGCCGGCATCCGGGCGCGAACAATGGCCGAAGCGGCCTGTTCGTGGACGCGGTGTGTCTCCTGGATCTCGACGTCCTCGAAGCCGGCGGCCTCCAGCTCGCGTTCGAATTCTTCGCGCGTCAAAGCGCCGGCGATGCAACCGGTCCACTGCTGCATGTCTCGCCGGATCGCTTCATCCATGCCGGGATCAGCAACGACGTCGCTGACCGCGAAGCGCCCACCCGGCTTCAAGACCCGGGCGGCCTCGCGGAGGACGGCCGGTTTGTCGGCGGAGAGGTTGATCACGCAGTTGGAGATGATCACGTCCACCGAGTCGTCGGGCAGCGGCACCTCCTCGATCGTGCCCTTGAGGAACTCCACGTTCTCCACACCCGCCTGCCGCTGGTTGTGGCGCGCCAGCTCGAGCATCTCGTCGGTCATGTCGAGGCCGTAGGCCCTGCCGGCCGGGCCGACCCTTCGGGCTGAGAGCAGCACGTCGATCCCGCCACCCGAGCCCAGGTCGAGGACCGCCTCGCCCGCGTTGAGCTCGGCGACCGCGGTCGGATTGCCGCAGCCGAGCGAGGCGAGCTGGGCGGCCTCGGGCAGCGCGTCGCGGTCGCCGGCCTCGTAGAGCCCGGCGCCGAAGGCGCGGCGCTGCTCGTCGGTGATCACCGCGGCGGCCGAGCAGCAACTCCCTGCGGAGGTGGCGACCGCCCTGGCCGCGGCGGCGTAGCGCTCCCGGACAACTTCTCGGACATCGGTCTGCTCGCTCAACTTCATCTCCCCCTCGGCCGGAGGGGTGGCAGCGGCCGAGCAGCCGCAGTCCGCGCCCGGCCCGCAGCACTCGCTCTTTGCCTCGGGCTCGCAGCATGTCTCCTGGGCCGCAGGTGAACAGCAGCCGCCGACGTCTGTCTCGGGCTTCTTGGTACCTAGCTCAGCCACTGCGACAGCTCCTTCAACGCCGCGGGCTTGACGTAGTAGTAGGCCCACAGCCCCTCGCGCTCGCTGCCGACGATGCCGGCATCGCGGAGCTTCTTCAGGTGGTGCGAGACGGTCGGCTGAGAGAGGTCGAAGAGCGGAACCAGCTCACAGACGCAGACCTTGCCCGCGTGCTTCCTGAGGACGTCGACGAGTTGCATCCGGACAGGGTCTCCAAGTGCCTTGGCAACCTCCGCCATCCGCTCTGCCTCACCGCGCTCGATGTCCGGATAGACGACCGGCTCGCAACAGACCTCCCCCTTGGGTCGCTTCTGCTTCGGTGCCAGCTCCAGTGGCGCCGTCGGGCTTGAGCTCATCTGCAACTCCTTCTCCGCAAATCGACGTTTGTCTATATGGATGCTAGCCGATTGAAGTCACACTTGTCAATGTTATGCTTGGGCCGTGGGAGCTACGGGCATACCCGCCACCGACGAGTCGGCGGTCCTGCAGCGTCTCTCGACGCTTGACCGCTTGCTGCCGCTGTGGATCGCGCTGGCGATGGCCGCCGGGCTGGCGCTCGGGTCGCTGGTGCCAGGCATCAACAATTTCCTCGACAGCCTTCAGGTCGGGACCGTCTCGCTGCCGATCGCGGTCGGCCTGCTGGCGATGATGTACCCGGTCCTCGCGAAGGTCCGCTATGAGGACATGGGCAAGATGCGGGGCGACGGGCGGATGTTCGGTGTCTCGCTGTTTCTGTCGTGGGTGGTGGCGCCGGCGTTCATGTTTGCGCTCGCCTGGTTGTTCCTGGCCGATGAGCCTGCCTACCGCACCGGGGTCATCGTCGTCGGTCTGGCGCGCTGCATCGCCATGGTGCTGGTCTGGAACGACCTCGCCGGCGGTGACAACGACCGCGCCGCCATCCTCGTCGTCTTCAACGCGATCTTCCAGGTGGTCGCCTACTCGCTGCTGGGCTGGTTCTATCTCAACGCCCTGCCCAATCTGCTTGGTCTCGACACCCAGGGGTTCGAGATCAGCATCTGGGAGGTGTCCCGGACCGTCCTCATCTTCCTGGGCATCCCTCTGACGGCCGGTTTCCTCACCCGTCGCTGGGGCTTGCGCACACACGGGCGCGAGTGGTTCGAATCGACGGTGATCCCCCGCATCGCGCCGATCACGCTCTACGGACTGCTGTTCACGATCGTGCTCCTCTTCGCCATCCAGGGGGACACGATCACGGCGGAGCCGCTGACGGTCGCGCGCATCGCCCTGCCCCTGCTCGTCTACTTCGCCGGCATGTGGGCGCTCGGATTCGTCGTCGGCCACGCAATGGGGCTCGGCTATCCGCGAACCGCGACCCTCGCCTTCACGGTCGCCTCGAACGACTTCGAGCTGGCGATCGCGGTTGCGGTCGGAATCTGGGGCGCCGGCTCGGGGCAGGCCCTCGCCGGCGTCGTCGGGCCGCTGATCGAGGTCCCGGTGCTGGTCAGCCTCGTCTACGTGGCGCTTTGGCTGAGGCCCCGTTGGTTTGTGCGTGACACGCCACCCACGATGGTGCCCGCCGGGTGAGCACGGGCATCGGGATCAACGGCTTTGGCCGGATGGGGCGGCTGGCTCTGAGGGCTGCCTGGGGTTGGCCCGAGTTCCGCTTCACCCACATCAACGAGCTCGAGGGCGACGCGGCGACAGCCGCGCATCTGTTGACCTTTGACTCGATCCATGGGCGCTGGTCCAAGGAGCCGCGGGCCGACGGGGCCCAACTCGAGATCGATGGCACCCGCGTCGGTTACAGCGGCCATTCCAAGCCCGGAGACGTCTCCTGGCGAGACCTCGGGGCAGAGATCGTGCTCGAGTGCACCGGGAACCTCCGAACCCCCGAGGCGCTCAGCCCCTATTTCGAGCAGGGCGTGCGCAAGGTGATCGTCGCGGCGCCGGTCAAGGAGGGTGCCCTGAACGCGGTGGTCGGGGTGAACGACCACCTGTATGACCCCGACCGGCACGACGTGCTCACCGCAGCCTCGTGCACAACGAACTGCCTTGCCCCGGTGGTCAAGGTGATCCACGAGGGCATCGGAATCGAGCACGGTTCGATCACCACGCTGCACGACCTCACCAACACCCAGACGGTCGTCGACGCGCCGCACAAGGACCTCCGCCGTGCCCGCGCATCGAGTCTCTCGCTGATCCCCACAACGCACCGGTTCGGCGACGGCGATCGGCCTCATCTTCCCCGAGCTGGAGGGCAAGCTCGACGGCCTCGCCGTTCGCGTCCCCCTGCTCAACGCGTCGCTGACCGACTGCGTCTTCGAGGTCTCTCGCCCGACCACCATCGGGGAGGTCAACGGCCTCCTCGAGGCCGCCGCCGAAGGCCCCCTCGCCGGCATTCTCGGCTACGAGGAGCGCCCGCTGGTCTCGGTCGACTACCGGGACGACCCCCGCTCGGGGATCGTCGACGCAGCCTCGACGATGGTCACCGGTCGGACCCAGGTCAAGGTTCTGGCCTGGTACGACAATGAGTGGGGATACGCGAACCGCCTCGTCGAGCTCGCCCGCAAGGTCGCCCTGAGCCTCTCCGGGTGATGGCTGCCGCAGGTTCAACAGCGGGGAGCCGGCAGGGCGACCTGCGCAACTACGTCCTCGTCACCGCCGCCTACTGGACCGACACGCTGGCCGACGGCGCCAGCCGGATGCTGGTCCTCTTCTACTTCTACCAGCTCGGCTACACGCCGTTCGAGATCGCCTCGCTGTTCCTCTTCTACGAGGTCTTCGGGATCATCACCAACCTGGTCGGGGGTTGGCTCGCCGCCCGCTTCGGGCTGAAGACGACGTTGTTCATGGGCCTCGGAACGCAGATCGTCGCGCTCAGCCTCCTCGGGTTCGCGCCCGAGGCCTGGCTCGTCGTTCCCTATGTGATGGCTGCCCAGGCGCTCTCGGGCATCGCCAAGGACCTGACCAAGATGAGCTCGAAGAGCGCGGTCAAGCTGGTCGTGCCCGAGGACTCCGAGTCCTCGCTCTACAGGTGGGTGGCGGCCCTGACCGGATCGAAGAACGCGCTCAAGGGCGTCGGCTTCTTCCTCGGCGGCCTCCTGCTCACCCTGGTCGGCTTCCAGACGGCGATGCTGATGCTCGCCGGAATGGTCCTCACCGCGCTGGCCGTGACCTCGACGCTGATGCACGGGGGCCTTGGCACCGTTGACGCCAAGGCCAGGTTTCGCCACATGTTCTCGAACAACCGGGCCGTCAACCTGCTCGCCGCCGCGCGGATCTTCCTCTTCGCCTCACGCGACGTCTGGTTCGTGGTCGGCCTCCCCGTCTACCTGACCAGCGTCCTGGGCTGGAGCTTCTGGGAGGTCGGGTCCTTCCTGGCCGTCTGGGTGATCGGCTACGGCGCCGTGCAGGCAGCGGCGCCGCGCTTCGTCAAGAGGCAGACCGAGGGAGAGGGCCACGAGCCCGACGGTGGAACCGCCACCTGGCTGGCCTTCATCCTGGCCGCTTTCCCGGCCGGGATTGCGATTGCGCTTGGCGCCGACTTCGATCCGGGAACGGTGCTGGTCATCGGGCTGATCGTCTTCGGAGTGATCTTCGCGATGAACTCGGCCGTGCACTCCTACCTGATCCTCTCCTACGCCGAAAACGACAGGGTGGCGATGAACGTCGGCTTCTACTACATGGCCAACGCCGGAGGACGCCTGATCGGGACCGTGCTCTCGGGCTTGCTCTACCAGTGGCAGGGTCTCGAGGCCTGCCTCTGGGCTTCGTCGGCGTTCGTGGTCGCCGCCGGCCTGATCTCACTTCTGCTTCCGAGCGGCCGGGGAACGCGGGCCAAGCCTGCCGAAGCTCGAAAGGATCCGGTGCCGATCTGAAGGCGCAGGGGACGTTCCGGCGGCGACGGTCTCTAAGTCGGCGCTGGACTTGCCTTCGGTTCGGCGCCCGGTTGCACCGTCGGGATGCCCCCGGTAAACAGCAGAGCGACCAGCGCCAGCAGGGCCAGGATCGACACCGCGACGCGCAGCCCATCGATCCGGCTCTGCGCATTCTCTTCCACGATCGCATCGGCCGTTCGGGGTGGGACCCTTGCCTCTTCGAGCGCGGCCTTGAGGTCTTCGTCGGAGGTGAACGGAATTCCGCCCGAGAGCTCCGTCTGTGCCTTCGAGGCGACGCGGTTGGGAACGTCCGGGTTGTCCTGGATTCCGGTGAAGAACGAGGCGGTCAGTGCCGAGATCAGCAGGGCGCCGGCCAATGCGGTGCCGATCGACGCGCCGAGCTGTGTTCCCGTGTTCTGGAGCCCGCCCACCTCGCCACTCTGCTCGTCGGGCACCGCCGAGACGGTCACACTTCCAAGTTGTGAGGCCATCGCGCCGAGGCCAGCCCCTGCGAGCAGCAAGGGCCAGGTGACGACTTCCGGGCCGACACCGATGTCGAGCAGCGCGACCAGGAGCACGAGGCCGGCGAAAAGTGTCATGAAGCCGAGGCGGATGGCCCGCCGCGGAGACACGCCCGGAAGCAGCTTGGGGATACCGGCGGCAAAGAGGAGCAACGCGAGGGAGAACGGCAGCAGCCGCACGCCGGTTTCCATCGCCGAGAGCCCGAGTGCGATCGACAGGAACAGCGGCACGGTGAAGAACATCCCGGCCTGGATCAGGAACATGAAGAGGAACGAGGTCACCCCGCTGCGCAGCTGCAGGTTGCGCAGCATCGACGGGTCGATGAGCGCGCCCTCCCCGCGCTCGATGCGCCGGTTCTCCCATGCCACGAAGAGGGCCATAACCACACCGCCGGCGAGGATCAGCCAGATCACCGGTGAGAGCCCCAGCCACTCGGGAGCCTCGGGCTTGGGTTGCACGAAGCCCCACGTCCCCGAGCGCAGGATGCCAAAGACGATCAGACCAAGGCCGATCGCGGAAAGCGCGGTGCCACCCAGGTCAAGCTTGACTCCCTTCTCCGGCGGCGTGTCGTTCATCCGCCTCGTCAGAACGAGGATCGTCAAGATGATCACCACCTCGCCCGCGAAAACCCACCGCCACGACGCGTAGGTCGTGAAGAAGCCGCCGACCAACGGCCCCAGCGCCACCGCGATCGCCGCGGCCGCGGCGACGAGCCCGTACGCATGCGGGCGCTCGGACTTTCCGAAGTTCGACGCGATCAGGGCCACGATCGCCGGCATGATCAACACGGCGCCGAGGCCCTCGAGACCCGACCACCCGATCATCAGCACGGTCAGGTTGGGGGCCAGTGCGGTTGTGAAGGATCCACAGGCATAGATCACGCACCCGATCGAGAACGCGCGTTTGCGGCCGAGGATCTCCCCGATCTTCCCGCCGGTGATCATGAATGAGGCCATCACCAGCGTGTACATCGTGATCGCCGTCTGGATCCCAGTGACGGTGGTCCCGACATCCTCGGCGACCGTCGCGATCGCCGTGTTCATCACCGTGGTGTCCAGGGCCATGACGAACTGCCCCGCCGCCAGCGTCATCAGAATCCCCTTGGCGGCGGCGCTCCGCCCGGCCGCTTCGGTCACAGCGTTCCCTCGGCCGACCGCGGCACAAGTCTGATCCATGCCCGCGCCTGCACCGAAACGACCCTACAGGCTGCCCCGGAGATGGAGATGATTGGCTTCGCGGTCTACGCGCCTGGGCGCAGGCGCACGGGCAGTGTGCGCAGCTGGTTGGCGAAGCCCGACACGACGTAGCGGGGCTCGCCCCCGATCTGCATCTCGGGGAAGCGCGCCAGTGTCTCCTCGAGCAAGATCTTCAGCTCCAGCCGGGCGAGGGCCGTGCCCAGGCAGAAGTGCCGGCCGCCGGCGCCGAAGGCCTGGTGCTCGGGGTTTCGGGTGACGTCGAAGCGGTCGGGGTCCTCGTAGCGCGTCTCGTCGCGGTTGGACGAGACGTACCACATGACGACCTTGTCGCCCTCTTGGATCGGGCAGCCGTTCAGTTCGGTGTCGGCCGTGGCGGTGCGGCGGAAGTGGGCGAACGCGGGGAACATCCGCAGCGATTCCTCGACGGCGCTGGGGATCAGCGACGGGTCATCGAGCAGTAGCCGCCGCTGGTCGGGGTGTTCCATGAGTGCGCGCATGGCGCTGCTGTAGGTGGCCTTGGTGCTGTCGTTGCCGGCGAGCATCAGCAGGAAGAAGCCCATGACGATCTCGTGCTCGGAGAGCTGCTCGCCGTCGATCTCGGCATGGACGAGCACGCTGGTCAGGTCGTCGGTGGGGTTCTCGCGTCGCTCCGCGATCATCTCCGCGCAGCGGGCGAACACCTCGGGGATGTCGCGCTGCATCACCGCGTCCATCCCCTCGGGATTGACCTCGGGGTCGTTGGCGCCGATGATCGTGTAGAGCAGGCGCGCCCAGGTGACGTCGTCGGCGGGATCGAGGCCCATGAAGCGGCCGATCACACTCGCCACGACCGGCTGGGCGACGTCCTCGACGAGGTCGCAGGTCTCGCGCCCCTCGAGCTCGTCGAGGACGCGGCAGGTGATGGCGCGGATCTCGTCCTCGTGCTTGGCGATGCCCTTCGGCGTGAACCCGCGCTGGAAGAGCGCCTTGATGCGGTCGTGCTTGGGCGGGTCCATCGCGATGAACATCGACTGCATCAGCGGCAGCGGCAGGCCGGCGTTGGTCGTGGCGGTGACGCCCCCGACCTCGGAGGAGTAGGTCCTCCAGTCCCGGCTGACCTCTGTGACGTCGTCGGCCGTCGTCACTGACCAGTACCCGGCCTCCTCCGGAAACAGCTCCATGCGATCGGACCAGTGGACCGGGCATTCGGCGCGCAGACGGCGGAAAAGCTCGTGGGGCGGGCCGTCTTTCCACAGCTCTTCGGTGAAGACGAGCTGTTGATCGAGGGGGATGGCGTCGGCGTCGGTGGACATCTGTGCTCCTGATCTGTGCTCCTGAGGGGTGTGGTTTGAGCGCGTTAGGTTGGCAGATCGCCGCGGCCCACGGCTTGACCTGGCCCTCGATCCGGGCCCTCCCACGCATCGACCAACCGCGCGCTCAGGCCTGGGCGTGGGGGAACTGCGCCGAGCGGCCCTGGAAGGAGAGGATCTTCGGGTTCTGGATGACCCCGTCGCGTATCTCGATCGCCCGGCTGATCGTCGGGTCGGCGTCCCACGCCTGCGGTCCCGACATCCCCGTGCGCAGGTGGGGGATAAGCGCCTGGCTGACCTCCCAGGTCGCCGAGTCCCACAGCAGCGACGGGCTGTGGTCGACCGCGTAGCAGTGGACCCCGTCGCCGACCGTGAACATCGGCTGCTCGAACGAAGTTGGCCGCGACCACTCGAAGCCCATTCCCTCGTCCGCGGACACGTCCACGAACAGCGTCCCGCGGCGGAACCGCCCCAGCTCCTGGCTGCTTACCAGGATCAGCGGCGCGTCGGTGTCCTGGAGCATGCAGTTGACGACGACGTCGTGCTCGGCGAGGAACTCGGCGACCGACTCGTGCTCGCTGTCGAGCTCGAGGGTCTGGCCGGGATGATCCGGGTCCCGCTCATAGGTGATCAGCTGGACCGAATGGATCGGCGCCGCGACCGCCGCCACCTCGCGCCGGGTGAGTACCGAGACCTCGTGGATGCCCATCGCCACCAGGCCCGTCACCGCCCCTCGTCCGGTGGCTCCGAAGCCGACCACCGCGCCCCTCAGACCTCGCCCGTACTCCCCGGTCGTCCCAGCCAGCTGCAGGGCGTGAAGGATCGAGCAGTACCCGGCCAGCTCGTTGTTCTTGTGGAAGACGTGGAGGTTGAACGACCCCTCGCGTCCCCAGTGGTGCATCTCCTCCCAGGCGATCAGCGTCAGCCGGCGATCGATGGCCAGCTGGGTGATCTCCTCCCCCTGGACGCAGTGCATCCACCCCCAGACCACAGTGCCCTCAGGGATCGCCTGGAGATCCGCCGGCGTCGGCTTGGGGATGAGCAGCACCTGGCACTCCTCGATCAGCTGCTCGCGCGAGCGCAGGCCACCGACCAGGGGCGCCAGGTCCTGATCGGAGAAGCCGAAGCGCTCGCCGTAGCCGCGCTCGAGGTAGATGCGACGACGCAGGTCGTCGTCGAGGTCGCCGAGGTGCCAGGGATGGATTGGCAGCCGCCGCTCGTTCTCCTTGCGGGATCCGGCAACTGCTCCGAGTGTGAGTTCCTCCATTGCTGCGCGCGAACGTATCAACACGGACGACGATCGCGGGCGGCCTCAAGGACGCGAGGCGGCTTCGCCGTCTGGAAGGACGGCGATTCGCCCTCAGGCCCCGAGCGCCGCGCCGACCTTGGCGACGACATAGACGAGCCCACCGGCACCGAGAGCGCGGCGCACCCAGTTGGCGCCGCCCGCGAGCTCCTCCCACGCCCAGGCCGCGAGACCGGCGTAGAACGCGGCGCGGGCGTAGGCGTGTACAGAGCCCTCGGTCAGAGCGGCGACGAGCCATCCGCCCAGCGCGAGGAGCAGCGGCGCATTCGGGAGCTGTGCCAGCGGGAAGCTCGCGGGCCAGCCGCGCTGCCCGCGCCGCCAGCGGTCCTCGAGCGTGGCCTTGGTGCTCACCCTTACGACACTAGCGAGCCCAGCTCTCCCGCCCAGCCGGGTGCCCACGGCATGCCCGCTCACGCGAGTCGGAAGGGGGTGGCTGCCGCCAGGGAAACTGATTCGCGGGCCGGGCCCTGGCAGAATGGCCGGGTGGAGCGGGGAGGCGTCGATGAGACCCGGGCCGAGACCGTCCTGCGACGGGTGCGCACGATCGTGCCGCGCGTGTTGGGTCTCCTGCTGGTCACGGCGCTGCTGCCGGCGCTGCTTGTCGCCGGCCTCGTGATCGACGGGGTGCGCAGGGTCGCATCCGGCGTTCCCCCGACGGCCGCGCGGCTCGTGCTGTTCCTGTGGGTGTATCTCGCTGCCGAGGTCGGGGGCGTCGCCGTACTGGCTGCGGTGTGGGTCGCGAGCTTGGGCGGCCGGCGCCGCGCCTGGCTGCGCGACGTGACCTGGCGCTTCCAGATGCTGTGGGCCGGGGTGCTGTTCGGCGCGGTGCGCTTGCTGTTTCGCCTCAGGCTCGAGGTGGAGGGCGACGACGCGGTCGAACCGGGGCCGGTGATCGTGCTGAGCCGCCATACGAGCATCGTCGACAACCTGCTGCCGGCGAACCTCGTCGCCCGCCCGCACCGGATCCGCCTGCGCTACGTGCTCAAGCGCGAGTTGCTCGCCGATCCCTGCCTCGACGTCGCCGGGCGGCGACTGCCGAACTACTTCGTGCGTCGGGGGACCGGCGAGGCGGAGGAGGTGGGGCGGGTGCGCGCGCTCGCTCACGGCCTCGGCGCGGACGAGGGCGTCCTCATCTACCCGGAGGGGACGCGCTTCACGCCGCAGCGCCGCGCCCGCGCGATCGCCCGCATCGCCGAGCGCGACGCCCGTCTGGCCGCGCGGGCGGAGCGGCTCCGGCACCTGCTGGCGCCGAGACTCGGCGGCGTCGGGGCCCTGCTCGACGGCGCCCCCGGCTCCGACATCGTGGTCATCGCCCACCACGGCTTCGACGGCCTGCGGCAGATCTCCGACATCTGGCGCGGCGGGCTCGTCGGGCTCGTGATCCGGGTCCGCCTGACGCGGGTTGCGCGCTCCAAGGTGCCCGAGGCGGGCGCCGCGCGCACGGACTGGCTCTACGACCTGTGGCAGGACGTTGACGACTGGCTCGAGGAGCAGTTCGCGGGCGCCGTCGCGGGGACGCCGGCGTGAGCACCGCGGGCCTGCTGGCGGTCGAGGCGGGAATCGTGCTCGCGCTCGTCACGGCGCTTTGGGCGGTGAGCGTCGCGGTGCGCGACACCTCGATCGTCGACGTCTTCTGGGGCAGCGGTTTCGTCGTCGTGGCGTGGGCCGGTTACGCGCTTGGGGACGGTAGTGGCGACCGCGGCCTGCTCCTGGCAGTGCTAGTGACCGCCTGGGGCCTGCGCTTGACGATCCATCTCGCCCGCCGCAATCTCGGCAAGGGGGAGGATTTCCGCTACGCGGAGATGCGCCGTCGCCACGGCGACCGCTGGCCGCTGCGCAGCCTGGTAGTTGTCTTCTGGCTCCAGGGCGCCCTGATGTGGATCGTCTCGCTCCCGGTTCAGGTCGCGATGGCCGACCCCACCCCCGCCGGCCTCGGGGCGCTCGACTGGGCCGGCGTCGCGGTCTGGGCCGTCGGGCTCACCTTTGAGACCGTCGGCGACCTGCAGCTCGCGAGGTTCAAGGCCGATCCGGCGAGCCGCGGGAAGGTCATGGACCGCGGGCTGTGGCGCTACACGCGTCATCCGAACTACTTCGGCGACTTCTGCGTGTGGTGGGGGATCTGGCTCGTAGCGCTGGCAACCGGCAGCGCCTGGTGGACGGCTGTAGGCCCAGCGGTGATGTCAGTCCTGCTGATCCGGGTCAGCGGCGCCGCCCTCCTCGAGCGCTCGCTGAGTCGGCGGCGCGAGGGCTACGCGGACTACGTGGCCCGCACGAGCGCGTTCTTTCCCTGGCCGCCGCGCCGGGGCTGAGCCGAGGAGCGGAGTGCGAGGAGGCGCGAGGGGTTCTGATCAGCTGGGCGCGGCCGACGCGGCGGGCGGCGCCTGGTCACCAGCGGGAGCGGACGCCCGTCGTGACAGCATGATCGCGACGACGGCAATCCACAGAAGCGTCACATCGAATGCCAGCAGGCTGGCGGGGGTGGCCGACACGACCGCGAGGACGACCGCGATCCAACCGAGCCACGAGGGCAGTGCGCCACCGCGGAGTATCGCGACGCCTGACGCGAGCAGGAGCACCGACTGACCGACGAGGAACGGGGTGATCCAGATGCCGTCATTGAGGGCGTTGATGGCCTCTGCGGCGCTGGGGTCCAGGGTGTCGCTGTTCTGGGTGAGCGCCAAGGTTGCGCCGGCGAGTATCAGCGGGCCCACGGCCATCACGAGGCCGCCGCCGAACGCCAGCGTCGCCGGACCCTCGACGTCGTTTTGACCGCGGCGCAGCCCTGAGCGCAGCGCACCCGCGAACAGGGCCAGGAACAGCGAGCCGTACGTCAACAGGATCGCGCTCGCGGTCTGCTCGGAGTCGTTGTCGACGTAGAAGTCGAGGATCTTCTGGCCTCCCTCGCGGGTGTCGGGCGACTTGCTCGAGAGGATCAGGCCCGCGATCAGAAGCCCCACCGCCACGATTCCCGTGAGTGGGGCGAGTGCCGCACCCTTCGATGAACGCATATTGACCTTTCGTCGTTTGGGTGCTGCAACGCCCAAGCTACCCGATCACCCTGGGTCGGCCCAAGTGGTCTGAGCTTATGATTGGGCGATGGGCGATCGGTTCATTCGCTTCGTAGTGGGTGCTGCGCTGGCTTTGCTCGCATGGCCGTCGGTCGGTGTGGCGGAGGACATCACCGTGACGCCCTCCACGTCGGCGCATCTGAAGAGCCTCAGTCCGAGCTCCGCGCGCGTCAGGGTCACCTGGCACATCCGCTGCAGCGGTCCCGGCACGGCGGCACAGTACGGCGGCAACCTCTACCTGATCGACGAAGTCACGCACGAGGAGATCTACATGGGGGGGATCTTCAGTGGCGCGGGAGATGCGATCCAGATCGTCGAGCGCCGCAGCAAAGACCGCCGGATGCGCCCCCGGATCAAGGCGCAGTGCTCGAAGGTCGGTGGCAACGGCACCAGATTCGGGTCGGACACTGTTGAGACCGTCGGTGAAGACATACTCATACCGGCCAGGGACGGGCACGGTGGCGGCGGGGGAGGAGGGAACCATGGGGCCGGGGGAGGAGGGAACCATGGGGCCGGGGGAGGGGGCTCGGGCGGGGCAGAGCCCGACGATCCCCTCCGGCCCGGAGGCTGCGCCAGCGAGCTCCTCGGCTCCGCCGGTCCCGATGTCCTCGACGGCGAGGCGGGCGGCGACCTGATCCTTGCGCTCGGCGGCGCCGACCGGGTGCGCGGACGAGGTGGGCACGACTGCCTCCTTGGAGGTTCGGGACGCGATCGTCTCTTCGGTGAGGCCGGCTACGACCGGCTCACAGGCGGGGGTGGCGCCGATCTGCTCGACGGCGGCCCCGGCCGTAACGCCTTCGACGCGGGACGGGGCGACGACCGGATCAGGGCGCGCAATGGGCTCCGAGAGCGGGTCCGCTGCGGCCCCGGCGATGACACCGCCCTCGTCGACAGAAGCGACCGCCTCCGCGGCTGCGAACACGTCGCCCGTGCCGGCTGAGCCCGGCCCACTCGGAACCTCCTGATCGCTTGCCCGCTGGTCGGGGCAGGATTCGCCCAGATAGCGGCGTCCGGGATCTCAGTCCCGGGCGGCGCGGACGCTCAGCACGACCTTACCCCTGAGCCAGCAGTCGCCGTCGGCGTTGAGCGCCCCGGGCGCCGGTGACTCTCCCGGCGGCTTCAGCGCCCGCGCCCTCACCGACCTGCAGGGACCGTCGATGACGATCACCCGGCGCAGCCGCTCTCGACGGCCCAGGTTGAAGACCTTGATGGCACCCACGCCGGAGGGCAGCACTTCCGATACGCCCGGCGCCAGCGACGTCGAGACGACGGCCGTGTCTGCATCGACACCCCTGACCCTCTCGGCCACGCCACCGGGGCAGGACGGGTCGTCGACGTACAGGCCGTGGCGGAATATCGAGAGCATGAGGCGGTTGCCACCGAGCCCGACGAGGTCACCGTCGCCGGGGATCCCGCCCGGCGTGAGCGCGACCGCGATCTTCAGCCTGCCGGACCTATCGCAACGGGGCTCCTCCGGTTCGGGGGCCTTGGGAGGCGTGCAGTAGTTGGTGGTGCGGTAGCCCGAGATCAGTCCTTCGATCGTCGCCGAGCCTGAGGCCCTCGAGAACGGCGACGTGATCACGCTATCCCTGCCCGGGAACGAGATATTGCTGATCTTCGTGCGCACGTAGCGCCCGGTCTCGAACTCGAAGCGGTTCGTCTGCACGTACGTCACCCCCGGGAAGCAGTCGCTCGTCGTGTCCACTAGCCGACGGATCTCGACGAAGCCGGCGACGTCGATCTCCACCTTCGCCACCTTGACCTTCGGGGGCTTGGGTATGGTCGGCGCGGCAGCGCTCGCCGTCGCGTATGAGATCCCGGCGACGAAGACTGACAGTGAGAGGAGCAGCGCGAGGCGGGGGCGGGGGGTCGAGTGCACGAGGGCGGAATCTACCAGCGTCGCGGGCGGCCGCGGGTGCGGCGGGGGCGCCTAGACGCAAGCGCCCTCGGCCGGCGTTTGATCGCGGCGACCCCTCGATCGCCTCGAGGGTCGCCTGCGGCGGCGATGTCTTCAGGCAGACGACGAGCCGGCTGGCAGATGCGTGCCGAGCCGGCCGTCGCCTGGACTTTCCCCGGAGTCATTCGGGGGCCTGCCCTCTGCTTGCCGGATCAGCCGTTGTTCTCGCTGTCGGCAGACTGGCTGACGACGTTGAAGCCACGGTCGAGCTGGACGTCGACCTGGCTACCGCCGTCGAGGGTCACCTCGACCTCGTAGTAGCTCTCCTCGTCGCCCTTCTCTGTACCGCTGACCTTCCCGCCGCCGGCCGCGGCGAGCGCCGCGGCGCTCGCCTGATCGAGCGCGCTGCCGCTGATCGCGACATCGGGCCCCTCGGCCTGATCTTCCCCGCCCGCTGCGATGGCTGCGCCGGCGCCACCCGCGGCAAGCGCCAGGGACGCACCGACGACGGCGATCACCTTGGTCTTCTTGGTCATTCCCAACTCCTTGATCGTTTGACAGTCCGGCCATTTCTACGCGGGGCGGATGAGATGGCGATGAAAGCGGGGGCAGGCTCTCGACCGACTTCCAGGGTGTTGGCCATATCCCCCTGGGGTGGCTATTCAGGGGCGCCGCCTCGGCGGATCGTGTCTGATGTAAACCCCTCACTGAAGGAAGGCCATGAATCGCAACCTTGCTCGTCCTAATCTCGAGATGTAGCGGCAGGTGTTCTGCCCACCGTCGCTCGCGGCATCGCTTGCGTGGTTTCCGGGCCCATGGCCCCGGAAATCACGCAAGCTTCGGCGGTGCAGCGGCCGGGGGCGTGCAGCTTCGAGGCGTTGCTGTCTGTCTCCGAGGCGTCGGGGGAGCTTGGGGTTGGTCCGGACTAGGAGGCGTCCGCCCGCTCGCGCTCGTGGTCGCGCAGAGAGCCGGCGTGCGCACGGGCGGTTGGGTCGCGCCGGACCTTGATCAGGCTCGCCACGGTGGTGATAACGAGGACAAGGACGATCACCGCCAGCGAGAGGCCGATCGAGACCTCCGGGAAGGCGTCATTCAGCTCGTGGAGGTAGTGGAGGCCGAGCTTGACGCCGATGAAGGCGAGGATCAGAGAGAGCCCCGTGGAGAGATAGACCAGGCGGTCGAGGAGTCCGGAGACGAGGAAGTAGAGCGCCCGCAGGCCGAGCAGCGCGAAGGCGTTGGCGGTGAAGACGATGAACGCCTCCTCGGTGACGCCGAACACCGCGGGGATCGAGTCAAGGGCGAACATGACGTCGGTGCTTCCGATCGCGACGAGCACGAGAGAGAGTGGGGTGAGCAGACGTCGCCCATCGACCCGGGTGATCAGCCTGCCGCCGTCGTAGCGGTCGGTGAACGGCAGCACCCGCCGGGCGGCCCTGACAAGGACGTTGTCCTCGATCGAGGGGTCCTGGTCGCGGTGGCGGAACAGCTGGACCGCCGTGAAGATCAGCAGCAGCCCGAAGAGCAGGAACATGAACGAGAACAGCGAGAGCAGGGCCGCCCCGAGCGCGATGAAGATCGCTCGCAGGATGAGCGCGACAAGGATGCCGAAGGTGAGGACGCGCTGCTGGTGCTCGGCCGGCACCGCGAAGGCGCTCATCAGGATCACGAACACGAACAGGTTGTCAACCGACAGGCTCTTCTCGACGATGTAGCCCGCGAAGTACTGCGCGCCGAACTCCCAACCCGCGAGCAGTCCGAAGACGACGCCGAAGGCGAGCGCGAAGGCGATGTAGAAGACCGACCAGCCGACGGCCTCGCGGAAGCCGACGACGTGCGCACGGCCCCCCGCGACAAACAGGTCGAACGCAAATAGGGCGACGATCGCACCGATCGTCGCCACCCACGCCAGCGTGGTTATCTCGAGCACGAGCGGATCGTGACAGGCGGGCGAGGGGAACTCCCACGCTGGCTGGCGGAACTCCAGACCCGTCTGCTTGCCAGCGCGAGCTGATCGGGCGATAATCGGGGACGGCGCATGGCCGCGACGATCACCAACACGGACCGATATGCGGGGACCCCCGAGCAGCTGCTGGAGATGATGCGCAGCGAGGACTACTGGCCCGCCAAGTACGCGGCCCTCGGGGCGCAGGAGTTCACCCTGCAGGAGTTCAGGCAGGATGAAAGCGAGCTATCGGTCACGACCCGCCGCGAGACCCCCGCCGACCTGCCGGGCTTCGCCAAGAAGATCGTCGGCGATCAGACCATCGTCGTCCAATCCGAGAGCTGGCGTGAGGACGGTTCCGGGTATGCCTGCGACCTCGACATCACCCTCGAGAAGGTGCCGGGCGGCATCAGCGGTTGGATGAAGATCGTTTCGGTCGGGGCCTCGGAGAGCGACTGGATTCTCGAGTTCACGATCAAGGTGGGCATCCCGCTCGTCGGCGGCCGGCTCGAGGGCGTGATGAAGCGCGAGACCGAGGCGAACCTGAAGAAGGAGTTCGCATTCAACTCGAGCTGGCTCGAGAGCCACTGAACCCAATCGCGCTCGGCCCACCGATGCCGTTCCGGCGTCTTCGGCCCGCAGGGCCGAACTTCTGAGCGGCTGGCACCGGCTTGTGAAATACTCACCCGCGGCGTACCGATCGTTACGCAAGGCAAGGCAAGGGAGACCCCTAAGTGAAGCGCTGGCTCGCATCGTTCCTCGCAGCAACAGCAGTCCTCGCCGTACTGCCCGTGGCCGCTTCGGCCGCAGGGGGCAGCAAGCCCGACATCGCCCGCTACATCCTGCCGCCGGGCAACTTCGGAGGCGTTCCCTTCACGACCAACTCGACCGACCAGCTGCCGCTGTATGACGGCCTCAGCCAGCTGCGCGACAACATCACGCCGGGTGACATCACCAGCCACTTCCTCCCTGAGGACTTCAAGCCGATCGGGCCGACCACCGCTGAGCCCACCGGGCGCCCCGGCCTGAAGCTCCTCTACGACTCCTACGGCATCCCCCACATCTACGGCAAGACCCGCGCCGACCTCTCCTTCGGCGCCGGCTGGGCGACCGCGCGCGATCGCCTCCTCCTGCTCAGCCTCGGCCGCGGAGCAGCAAGGGTCGCCGTTGCGGACGTGCCCAATATCGACGCCTTCGGCCTGGTGACCAGCGTCCAGACCTTCACGCCGAGCGCCGCCGCCGAGGCGCTGGTGACCAAGGAGCGCAAGCTGCTGCCCCGTGTCTACGGCGCCAAGGGCCGCGCGATCCTGCGCGATGCCCAGGACTACGTGAACGGCATCAATGCCTACCTGAAGTCTGTCAACAGCACCGAGAAGCCGTTCACGGTCAACGACGTCGTCGCGGTGACCGCATTCATCGGCTCGATCTTCGGCGCCGGCGGCGGCGGAGAGGCCGCCAACTCGGATCTGCTCGCCAGGCTGCAGAAGTCGCTGGGCGCGAAGCGGGGCTACAGGGCCTGGGACGACGTCATGCTCGCCGACGACCCCGAGGCGCCGACGACGATCAAGAAGCGCTTCGACTACGGCCCCCTCACCGGTGGCAGGGTCAAGGGCTCGGTCATCCTCGATCGCAACTCGATCCAGAGCACGGACCCGAAGGTGCCGGCCGCAAGGGCTGCGGCCGCGCCCGCGCGCCGGCAGGCCTCCAACTGGCTGATCACCGCCCCGAGCCGCTCGGCCACGGGCAACACCCTGGCCGTGATGGGCCCGCAGCTCGGCTACTTCTACCCCGAGATCGTCGAGCAGATGGACTTCCACGCGCCCGGGATCAATGCTCAGGGTGCCACCGTGCCCGGGCTGTCGATGTACTTGCTCCTCGGCCGGACCAAGAACTATGCCTGGAGCCTCACCTCCGCCGGCCAGGACGTGCGTGACGTCTTCGCTGAGCCGCTCTGCAAGCCCGGCGGCGGGACCCCCACCCGCAGCTCGAGGCACTATCTCTACAAGGGCAAGTGCCGCTCGTTGAAGCGCTTCAATGCCGGCAAGCTGGGCACCGACTCCCTCATCTACGACGTCTCCGTGCACGGGCCGGTGTTCGCGACGGCGACCGTTCACGGCAAGCCCTACGCCCTCTCGCGGCAGCGCTCCACCTTCGGACGCGACGCGCTCAACCTCGCCGCGCTCAAGGACATGACCGAGGGCAGGGGGGACACGCCGGCGCGGTTCTATCGGGCCGCGAACCAGTTCGGCTTCACCTTCAACTGGGGCTACGCGTCGCGCAAGGCGACGGCTTACTTCGCCTCGGGCCTGCTGCCGCGGCGTGCCCGCGGCCTCGACCGGCGCCTGCCGACCCTCGGCAGCGGCGCCTACGAGTGGAAGGGCTTCCTCAGTCAGGGCGAGCACCCGCACCAGACCACCGGTCCGGGAGGATTGCTGCTCAACTGGAACAACCGCTCGGCTCCGGGCTTCATGCACGGCGACGACGAGCCCTACGGCTCCGTGCAGCGGGTCGAGATGTTCAACAAGTGGCCGAAGCGCGCCCGCATCACCGACAACGTCGGAATCATGAACCGGGCCGCGACCGAGGACCTCCGCGCGCCCGTGTGGCCGGTGATAAGTCAGGTCCTCCACGGAGGGCCCGCGCCGACCCCTCGCGACCAGCAGGTCGTCGACATCCTCGATGAGTGGTTCAGTCGCGCCGCGCCGCGCCTCGACGTCAACAACGACACCTACTACGACGAGCCGGGCCCGGCGATCATGGACGCGCTCTGGCGCCCGCTGGCCGACGCGGTGATGACGCCCGTGTTCGGGGGCCTCGTCCCCAACCTCGACGACGTTCGCAACCTCGACGGCCTTGAGGGCGAGTCATACGTCGACAAGGACCTGAGGACGCTGCTGAAGCGCAACGTACGCGGCCGATTCAACCTCTCCTATTGCGGCAAGGGCAAGCTGGCGGCCTGCCGGGCATCACTCTGGGCGGCGGTTCACGACACCGCAGAGCTGCTCACAACCGAGCAGTCGCAGGTCGACCCGGCGCTGTGGACGGAGAAGGGCCGCAGGACGACATTCGTCCCGGGGCTGCTGCCCGACACGTTCCCGTTCACGAACCGCCCGACCTTCCAGCAGGTGCTCGAGTTCCAGAAGCGCTAGCCCGACGCGCAGGCTCGCCGCCGTCGTCAGTTGCGAGACGGCGGGCGCTTAGTCGACGAGCCAGATGGCGCCGTCTCGCACCTCGACGGCAAACGTGTTCAGCGATCGGCGCCCGGTCGTCGCCTTGACGGCACCCGCAAGCGGCCTGAAGGCGCCCTGGGGTCCGCGCACCATCTCGCCGTTGCCGACTTCGAAGCGCGCGCCGTGCCGTGGGCACTGAAGGCAGCCGTCTTCGGCCACCTGCCCATCGCCGAGTGAGGCGAAGAGGTGGCGGCAGCGGTTGGAGACCGCGAACGGCCTGCCTTCGCTGATGCCGACCGCCAGAGCACCGTGGGGGGTCTCTTCCACCACTGCGACCTGCGAGGAATCGAGCTCATCGACGGCAAGGAGGCGCATTGCGGAATGCTCGGTGGCCATGGGCGGATTATCTCAGGCTTAGTCGAGGGCCGCTGGGGGGAGGAGAGCCGCAAGGAAGCCGCGAGAACTCTCCCAGTTCTTGGTACGAAGCTTCCTCCCCTTCTACGGGCTTTCTGCCGATACATCGGGGTGGAATTCCGAGAAGGGAAAGCGCCATGTGCCCGCATGTGAACCCAGAGCGCCTACGGCTGATCGCCTACACCCGCTACGGCCCGATGATCGGGTGCTTGGAGTGCGGCACAGCGAGGCTGATCCGAGATCCCGACTCGGTACCCATCTCCGAACCGCGCGAAGCCGGGGAGGGGAAGCGCTCCAAGGCACCGCCTCCCCGAGCTGGTCGCAAGGCGAACCAAGACGCATATCCAAGGCGGCGTCGACGGTTCCGGCGATGGCCCTAACGGTTTGGGCCGTACCGGCGCTAGCCCGGCTCAATCCCAAGACGTGGCGAGAGATTTACTCCCGCCGTCGCCGGCATCGCTTGCGTGAGGTTGCGCCGGGGGCCCGGCCGGGCTAGGTTCGTCCGATGGGGACGTCTGTCGGAGCGCGGGTCGCGGCAAGCAGCGGTGACGCTGCCCGCGTGACGGAGATATTCACCGAGGCGTTTCACGACGACCCGGTCTGGGGGTGGGCATTCCCCGACGCCGAGCGTCGCCTCCAGCAGCACTCGGTCTTCTGGCGCTTCTTCGTCGATGCCGCCCTCCCGCACCGCTCGGTTTGGCTGAGCGTGGATCGCGGCGCCGCCGCCCTCTGGATCCCACCCGGCTGCCCTGAGATCTCCGAGGAGGACGAGGCCAGGGTCGCGCCGATGCTGACCGACCTGGTTGGGCCCGAGCAGGCCGAGGTTCTGCTGGAGACGTTCGAGCGCTTCGAGGCCGCCCATCCGCGGCAGGAGCCCCACTACTACCTCAGCCTTCTCGGGACCCATCCCGACCACCGCGGCAGGGGTGCCGGGATGGGCCTGGTGGCGGACAACCTGGCGACGATCGACGAAGCGGGCATGCCGGCCTTCCTCGAGTCCACCAATCCCGGCAACCACCGTCGCTACGAGAAGCTCGGCTTCTTCCAGGTGGGCGAGTTCAGGCTGCCCGGCGCGGACGGACCCCCGGTGGCGACAATGTGGAGGGATGCGCGCGCTTGAGCGCCGGGATCACCCCTGCGCCGGAGGCCGATGTCTTCAGGCCCAGCTCTAGAAGCCGGGCCAGATCGGGGAGCCGAGTGCGCTCAGGCGGCCCCCCGATTTGGTGCCCGTGCGTTTGACCGCGAGCGCAACGTAGGGGAGGGGGCCGGTGTCGGCGCTGCAGCCGCCTGTCCCCTTCAGCCGTAGGGTGCCGACGATCTTCTCGTTGCGCTGCTTGAAGCGACCGTGAATCGTCACCGTCAGGTTAGGAGTCGGGGGCCAGTCGGCATTTCCCGCCTGCCCCGGATGGCCGCTTCCGTGGAACCTGAGCTTGTCGTCGACCTTCATCGAGCGAAAGAAGATGTTGCTGCCGTTGCACGGACTTCCCGTCGCCACGTTGTGGAACTCGAACGGGGTTACCTGGCGAGGCTCGCCCTTGACACGCTTGACCCCGATCTCGACCCCGTCGTCATTGACCTGGGGCACGAATGGACCCGCGTAGAGCTTCGCCCCAGCGAAGCTCGGCAGCACGAGGGCGATCGCGACGGCGACCGCAAAGCCCTTCAGTGAGCGGCGTTTCATCTGCGGGCCTCCGGTCATTGCTTGGCTGGGACCCCACCAACCTACAGCAGGGTCGGCGCCGACCGCAGACGGATCTCCCGCAGACGAGGTCTGCCCGAAGCTGCGGGAGCAGAGCGCGGGGACCCGCCCCCGACCACGCCCCGTCGTGGAGCGGGGCATCGCGCATACTTCGTTTCCGACGATGCCTGCCGTAATCGAGACAACCGATCTGACGAAGCGCTTTGGCGCCACCACTGCCGTCGACTCGCTGACCCTCGAGATCCCGGCAGGGGAGGTCTTCGGCTTCCTCGGTCCGAACGGCGCCGGGAAGACGACCACGATCCGCCTGCTCCTCGGCCTGATCCGCCCCACCGGCGGCAGCGCCCGGGTCCACGGGCACGACGTCTGGGCCGAGCCGGTCGAGTCGCATCGGCACGTCGCGGTGGTCACGGCCGATCCCGCGATGTGGCCGCAGCTGACTGCCCACGAGACGTTCGACCTGCTCGGCAACCTGCACGGGAGCTTCGACGCCGCCTATCGCGACGAGCTGATCGAGCGCTTCGACCTCGATCCCGACAAGAAGATGCGCGCGTTCTCGACCGGCAACCGGCAGAAGGTCGCGCTGATCGCCGCGTTGATGACGCGCCCCGACCTGCTGATATTCGACGAGCCGACGAGCGGTCTCGACCCGCTGCGAAAGGTCGTGTTCCGCGAGTGCCTCGCCGAGGCGAAGGAGCGCGGGCAGACGGTCTTCCTCTCCTCGCATCTGCTGATCGAGGTCGAGGCCAGCGCCGATCGCGTCGGCCTCCTGCGCCGCGGGCGCCTGGTCGAGGTCGGCACCTTCGAGGAGTTGCGCCACCTGAGCGCGGTCCGTATCGAGGCGACATTCGAGGGCGATCCGCCCGACCTCGCCGGGGTGGCGGGGGTCGACGGTGTCCACGTCGACGGACGGCACCTGACCTTCCATGTGCACGGCCCGATCGCGCCGGTGCTCGACGCGCTCGCTCCGGCTCGGCCCGTGCACCTGACCAGCCACGAGCCTTCACTCGAGGACCTCTTCCTCGCCCAATATGGCGAAGAGGACTGAGGCGCGGCGCCCGGAGGCGCTCGCCGGCCGCCTGGCCTTCAGCGGCCTCTCCCGCGGCGCGCTGATCTGGGGCGTGGTCTTCGCGCTGACGGTCGCATCCACGGTCTTCGCCTACAAGTCCACCTACGGCACACCGGCGGAGCGGGCCGAGCTCCTGCGCGGATTTGCAGCGAATAGCGGGATTCGGGCGTTGTTCGGGCCGGCGCGGAACATCGATTCGATCGGCGGCTTCCTCGCCTGGCGGAGTCTCAGCCTGATGCCCCTGATCGCGGGGATCTGGGGTCTGCTGGTGGCCACCCGGCTGCTGCGCGGCGAGGAGGACCGCGGGCGCTGGGAAACGCTGCTCGCCGCGCCGCTGACCCGAGGCCGGGCGACGCTGGCCACGCTCGCGGCGGTCGCTGCGGGGTCCGGAGTTATCTTCGCTCTGACCGCGGCCTCCCTGCTGGTGGTTTCGGCGAGCACCGGTGATATCCCGGTCGGGGGTGCGCTTTGGCTGGCTCTGGCGGCGTCAATTGCCGCGCCCGCTTTCGCCGCGGTCGGCGCACTGACGTCGCAGATCGCCGCGACCCGGCGGGAGGCGGCGGCGCTTGCCGGGGCGCTGTTCGCGGCGGCGTTCCTCCTCCGCGTCGCGGCCGACGGCTCACAGAGCCTGGAGTGGCTGCGCTGGCTGACGCCGCTGGGATGGATCGAGGAGATGCGCCCGCTCACCGGCGCCCGCCCGATCGCACTGCTGCCACTGCTCGGTTGGATCGCCGTGCTCACCCTCCTCAGCGTCCGGATCGCCAACGCCAGGGACCTCGGGGCCTCGCTTCTCGCCCACACCGACGACCGCCGGCCCCGTCACGCCGGCCTGCGCTCCTCGGCAGGGTTCTCGTTGCGCGAGTCGCTGGGCGGCATGATCGGCTGGGCCCTCGGGCTCGGGCTGACCGCGTTCGTATTCGGCTTCATCTCAAAGGCCGTCGCCGACCTCGCCCGAACCTCCGCAGGAATCCGCGAGCACGTGCGGAGCACGACGAGCGCGAATATCGACATCACCAGCGCCGAGGGCTACCTGGCGCTGGTCTTCGTGTTCCTCGCGGTGGCCCTCGCGATATACGCGGTCACGCACGCAACCGCGGCCCGCGAGGAGGAGACGACCGGGCGCCTCGACACCGTGCTCGCGACCCCGACCGGCCGCCGATCCTGGCTCGGCGGCCGGATCCTCGTCGCCTCTTGCTGCTGTGTGCTGGTGGCGCTGGCGATGGCGGTCGCCGCCTGGGCGGGCGCAGCGGTCAAGGGAGCCGGCGTCGGACTGCCCGACCTGGTCGAGGCATCGGGCAACACGCTGCCGCTGATCGCGCTGTTCGGAGGCCTGGCGATCCTCGGCTTCGCGCTGGTGCCGAGGCACACCGGCGCGATCGCCTTCGGCCTCGTCGGCGGCGCCTACCTATGGGAGCAGACCGGCGCGATCGTCAAGGCCCCGGAGTGGGTCCTCGCGATCTCGCCCTTCCACTGGCTCGCGCTCGTGCCGAGCGAGCCCTTTGACCTGACGGCGTCGCTGGTCATGCTCGCCGTCGGCGCCACCGCCGCGCTCGCCGGGGTCGAGGCGTTTCGCCGGCGCGATCTGGTCAGCGCCTGAGGCGCCTCAGAGCTTCTTCGGCCTGTAGGTCCATCCCGCGCCGGTCACGGCCTCGATCACCGGGTCGCGCAGGTCCGACCAGAAGAACTTGTAGCCCTTCTCGTCGGCCCCGCCCTCGGTGTGGTGTGGCCCCAGCCACGCTGCGACGTTCAGCGTCTCGGAGCCTAAGTGCTGGCCCTTCTCCCAACCCTTCGAGCCGGAGAACGCTCCATCCGGGCCGAGCTCTCCCCTGGTGCTCGTCTTCAGGCAGATCCCCGATGCCTGACGATCCCCCTCATTCAGCTCGAGTCGGATCGCCCGGTACAGATACTCGTACTCGCCGCCCCCCATCCCGGCGCCGGCGACCTTCGCCGACCAGGCGATGACGATCTCAGCGTCGTGCTCGCTGGTCTCGATGCCCTTGCCGCTGATTGCGAGCAGGCGCTCGCGGACCTGCTCGAGGGGCAGGACCTCGGCCCCTTCCTCGGGCTTCGCCGCGGTCATAACCCCGCGGCCCTTCTCCTTGAGCTTGTCGAGAAACCCCATGTCGCGACACCCTACTCACGCCTCCACGCAGTCGGGGCCGGCCCCCGACGCTGTTCGCCCCGGGGCAACCACGGCATGTACCGTGCCGGGCGCGAGTGATACTGCGCCTCGGTGAGCCCACTAATGTCAAGTCTCGAGCGAGCGCGGGAGGTTGATGATGGGCACGTCCGGGCAGGGCTCGCCCGAAGAAGCGTCGCGAGGGCCCTCCGCCCTCGCGGTTGCCCTCGGTCTCGACCTGCTCGCGGTCGCGCTCTTCGTCGCTTTCGTCCTGGTTGTCCAGCTCGGCGGACCGCAGGACACCCGCGGCCAGGGGTTCTTCTCGGATCCGGTGTCTGCGGCGCTCCTCCTCCTTGCGGCGACGGCGGCAGTCGCGGCGGGTGTCTTGGCTGCCGTGAGTCTCGTGCGGAGCCCGCTGCGAACCCGAGCGGGCCGCTGGGCGAGCCGGCTGGCGCTGGTCAACGCCCTGCTCCTGCCCGTCGTCGGGGGCTCGGTCGCGGCCATCGCCTGGATCATCGGCTCCGAGTTGTCCGAGGGATGGGGCGAGCCGATCGTGCCGGTGTGGCTGCTGACCGGACTCGGGGCGATTGCAATGGGAATCCGGGCGAAGGATCAAGGAAGGCGCGGCCTGCTCACACTCCCCTTCGTGATCGGTGCAGCTGTGCTGATCTTCTGGCTTGGCGAGATCCTCAGCCCGCACTGATCCGGCCCAAGGATGACCACCCCCCTCCCACCGCGAGCCCGCCCACGACGCCGATCAGAATGGGGAAGACATGCAGCCCCTGATCGAGCTTGAGGGTGTGGCCCGCCGCTACCGCTTCGGCGCGGCGACCGTGACCGCGCTTGAAGATGTCGACCTGCGGCTACGACGCGCGTGTCCGGGTCGACGATCCGCACAGTCCCCTCGGTCGGCTGGGCCTCCTCGTCATGCGAGGGAGGAGTCCTGATCGCGAGCGGTGGCGCCTGCGACTCCGCTGGGGCGCCCGCGCGAGACCCAGGTCCTCCAAAGCCAGAGAGCAAGAAGCACGGTTCCCGCGATCGCGATCGCCCCGGCAGGCCGCAGGGCGTTGAGGACGAGGACGAATCCGACCAGCACCACTCCGAGCGCGTTGACGGCAAAGGCCAAGCGGCGCCCGTCACGCCAGTTGAGCCTCGCGCAGCCGGCGGTCGCGCCAAAGAAGCTGAGGAACACCGCGACCGCGTAGAACTGAACGATCTCCTGGTCGCGCCCGGAGGCGAGCACGATCAACCCGCACGTTGCCACGAGCACGGCCGCAACCCCCCAGTAGGGGACGAAGGCCCGGTTGGTCCGGGCCAGCCGGGCCGGCAGCAGGCCGGGGCCGGCGCCGTCGCCTCCGTGCTCGGCGAGCGCCTTCAGCAGGCCTGAGGCAGCGGCGTAGGCGGAGGCCGCGGCCGCCAGCAGCAGAAGCGCGCTCAGCACCTGGAAGAGGGCGAACACCGTGCCGCCGCCGGTCGCCGCCCAGCCGATCTCGGCGAGCAGGGTCGAGTCCGCGGGGGGAAGGCCGACGCCGAGGGCGACCGCGAGTGCGGTGAGCCCCACGGCGATCCACACCCTGGCATCGGCGAGCGCGTCCTGATAGGCGATCAGCGCCGATGCCGCGGCGGCGCAGCGCTCACACGGCTCGATTCTAAGCCGACTCGCCTTTGCCGAGCTAGTCTCGTGGCATGAGCAGCGGTGCGGAGATCCGCAGCCAGGTCGGGGTCTCGGGTTGAGCGATCACCTGACTCCGCTCGATGCGTCGTTCCTCGAGCTGGAGGAGAACGACGAGTCCTCTCACATGCACGTCGGCTGGACGATGATCTTCGAGCCGCTGCCCGGCGGCGGCACTCCGCGGGTCGAGGACATCCGCGAGCAGCTCGATTCGCGCCTCTCACTGCTGCCGCGCTTCCGCCGCCGGCTCTCGGAGCCGCGGACCGGCGGGCTCAGCTGGCCGTCCTGGGTGGACGAGGAGGGCTTCGACATCGCCACCCACGTGCGCCACGCGACCCTGCCGGCGCCGGGCGGTCCGCCGGACCTGCTCGACTGGCTTGCCGACTTCTACTCGCACCGCCTCGACCGCGCTCATCCGCTTTGGCAGATGACCCTGCTCGACGGTCTCGAGGAGGGTCGCTGGGCGATTGCGGCCAAGGTGCACCACTGCCTCGTCGACGGAGTCAGCGGTGCGTCCGTGACCAACCTGATCCTCGATGCCGAACCGGAGCCGGACCCCGGCTCGAGCGGCGTGCTGGAGGCGTTCGAGCCACCGCCCGACAACGAGGGCGGGATCCACGGGCCCCGGTCGCTGCTCACCGAGGGGGCCCGGGCGGGCCTCGACCTCGCCCTTCACCCGAACAAGCTCGGCGGCATGCTCTCGCGCTCGCGCAGCCTGACCGAACTCGTCCGCGACGAGCTGCGGGGGGCGCCGAGCACAAGCCTCAACCAGCGGATAGGCGCCACCCGGCGATTGGCAGAGGTCGACGTGCCACTGGCGGAGCTCAAACGAATCAAGCGCGCGCTCGGCGGAACCGTCAACGACGTCGTCCTCGCGGCTTCGGCCGGAGGTATTCGACACCTTTTCGAGGCCCGCGGCGAGGAGCCCGATGCGCGTGGCCTGCGGGCGATGGTGCCGGTCAGCCTGCGCGGGGCCAGCGAGTCTCTGGCGCTCGGCAACCGGGTCAGCTCGCTGTTCGTCGACCTGCCCGTGGCCGAGCCCGATCCGCTCGAGCGCTACCGGAAGACGATTGAAGCGGCTGAGTCGCTGAAGGGGGGGCGGCAGGCGACGGGTGTCGAGACCGTCCTCGACCTGGCCGGGGTCGCGCCGCCGGTGCTGCACGCCACGCTTGCCCGGCTCTCCTACGCGCCGCGCCTTTTCAACATCACGATCACCAATGTGCCGGGCCCGCAGCTGACGCTGTACGCGCTCGGCGCCCGGCTGCGGCGGGTTGTCCCGCTGGTGCCGATCTTCGCCTTCCACGCGGTCGGGATCGCGGTCGCCAGCTATGACGGAGAGGTCGTATTCGGCCTTGCCGCCGACCGGGGCAGCGTCCCCGACCTCGATCTGCTGGCCGACGGCATCGAGGATTCGCTGACGGGGCTGGGCGAGCTGGCCGACGCCGCGCAGCGCCAGTCTCGATGAGCGGCTCTCGCCCCGAGGACGCGATGGCGCAGGGGCATGGGACGGCTGTTCGCAGGCGCGTCGTTGTCCACGGTCGCGTCCAGGGCGTCTTCTTCCGCGATACGACGAGGGGGCTCGCTCAAGCGCGCGGAATCGCCGGCTCGGTGCGGAACCGCCCGGACGGCACCGTCGAGGCCGCCTTCGAGGGACCGGCGAAAGCCGTGGAGGATCTGATCGTCTTCTGCCGCACCGGCCCCCGGGGTGCGCGTGTCGACCGAGTCGAGGTCAGCGATGAGCCACCGCGGGGCGAGCACGGCTTTCGGATCGACTGACCCATCGGCCGCGTTCCCTTCCGTCCGACCAAACCGCCCGCGATCCCGTTGACGTTGCTCAGCGGCGGCGGCGGCAACGGCAACGGCAACGGCGACAGCGACAGCGGCGGCGGCACGGCTGGCCGTGCTGGGTGTGGGTGGCCCCAGCCTGGCTGAGCGCGGCATTGAGAGCCGCCAGCGTCAGCGCCGAGACGAGGTGGACGGCGCCCAGCCGGTTGAGGCGCCCCTTCGCACGGCTCTCCTCGAGCGAGGCACCCTCTGCGGCCTTGCTGCCGTCCTCGAGGGGGATTGCGCCCCCGGGCTCCATCACCGAGAAGCGCATCCCCTGGATGGCCGCCGCAACGCCGGTCACTGCAACCGCGACAACCGCGGCGTCCCTCGCTGTTTCGAGATTGCGCTCACGCTCTGAGCGGCTCGCGCGGTCGGCCTCGGCGCGCCGCGAGACGGCCCAGCCCGTGATCAGCGCGGCCAGCGAGAGGCTCTCGATCTTGCCGTAGCGGCGCCAGGCCGTGTTCACGACCTTGCCGCGCTCGGTCGGGTCGCTGACCTCGGCCAGCGCCGGATGCATCCCGGCGCGGGCGAAGAGGTTGCCGCCGATGATCGCCGCGAGGCCGATGTTCTCGGCCGCCCGCCCCGCGACTCTGACCAGTGTGAGCGGCGTGGCGGGTGCTTGGCACCTCGCCTGCCGGAGTCCTAGTCCTCGCACACGTCCGCCGCCTTCGCCTCGGTTAGCCGCACCAGGTCCTGGGGGTTCATCAGCACCGAGTGCCGGTGGTCGCCGCCGGTGCAGAGGATTCGGTCGTGTTCGAGCAGGCGGCGGTCGACGACTTCCGGCGCCGGCACCATCGGGCCCAGGGGCGGCACTGCACCGACCTCGAAATCGGCCAGATCGGCCTCCATCTCATCCTCACTTGCGAGCCGCAGCCCACCTGCTCCGAGCAGGTCGCGCACCTTGTGCAGGTCGAGCCGCTCCGAGGCGGGGATGACCGCCAGCCGGTACTCCTCGCCCTCTCGAAGGACGACGGTCTTGGCGGCGTGGTCGGGCTTCACACCTGCGGCGCGCGCCTCCGCTCCCGCGGTGTAGGTCTGCTCGTGGTCGACGATCTCGTGGCTGACGCCGGCCTCGGTAAGGTAGGCAACGACGGCGTCGATGCCCCGCCGGTCTGTTCCTTCATTGACGTCCATGGTCGCTTCTTCCTTCCTCTCGAGGGCGCACGCTGATAGTACGCTCCATTCGCGCCGTCGAGGTGGCCTCTGTCCCCAGGATCGAGGGGAGTTGCGGGAGAATGCCAACGGTGGCGGCCGAGATCCAACTGCTTTGGTGGCGAGGGTGCCCCTCGTGGGAGCGGGCGCTGACGATGCTTCGCGAGGAGATGGCCACGCAGGGCCTCGGTGAGGAGCGCCTCGAGGTGATCGAGGTCACCGACGAGGCGGACGCCGAGCGCCGCGGGTTCCCGGGGTCGCCGACGATCCTGGTCGGCGGCGAAGACATCCAGCCGCCGGACCCCCAGCAGGCGATCGGCCTGACCTGCCGGGTCTACCGGCGCCGCGACGGCCGGGTCTCGCCCCTTCCCGACGCCGACGACCTCAGTGACTCGCTTGCGAAGGTGGGTGTATGAGCGAGGGGGGGCTGGCGATCGGCGACAGGGCTCCGACCCTGAAGTTGCCCGGGACCGACGGAGCACAGCACGAGCTTGGCGCCGATGAGGCGAGCGCGGCCACGGTCGTCTACTGGACCTGCAACCACTGCCCCTACGCGCTCGCATGGCAGGACCGCCTCCATGAGGTCGCCCGTGAGTACTCCGGCCGCGGAGTGCGGGTGATCGCGATCAACTCCAACGACGCCGAGCGCTACCCCGCCGACTCCTTCGATGCGATGGTCGAGCGGGTCGAGCGGGAAGGCGGATGGCCGCATCCCTATCTCCACGACGAGAGCCAGGCCGCTGCCCGCGCTTTCGGTGCGCGAAAGACCCCGGACGTGTTTGTCTTCGACAGCGATCTGCGTCTGCGCTACCGGGGCGCCCCCGACGCCGACCACGACGATCCCGGTGAGCATGCGGCCTGGCTGCGGGCGGCGCTGGAAGCCGTGCTCGAGGGGCGCCGGCCCGACCCGGCCGAGACGGAACCGGTCGGGTGTGGTGTGAAGTGGAGGTAGGAGCCCGCCTCGCTGGTGATGGAGCGCAAGATGCTGCACGGGATCAAGCAGCGCGCCGAGCAGCTGGCCTCGGCAGGGGAGCGGGCTCCCTCCGATCAGGTGCCCCCCGGTCGAGGGGCCTGACCACCCCCCGCCACGGGGATGCGCGCTCCTGGCTGTGATCGCCATCGCTTGCGTGGTTTCTGGGCCCATGGCCCCTGAAACCACGCAAACTTCCCGAGTCAGCGAGCGCGAGAAGGCCCTTGCCCGCTTACTCGATTGGCATCAAGGAGCGTGAGAAGGGGCGCTCGCCCCGGCCGGCTGGCCGGGGCGAGCGACTTCGAGGGCGCTGCTATCGGTGTCCGACAGTGTCGGGGGAACTTGGGGTTGGTCTGCCTTAGGGGCCGGATAGACCGTCAGACTGGGGCGCGTGGGCGACGAGCGCACACCGGCCGACCCGGCGCTGGACGTCTGCCGGCGGCTTGGGCTGGAGGCGGATCACCGCGATCTGGTGGCCGCGCTGCTCGACCTCGGCGTCTCGGTCGAGGCGATGGAGCGCGCGCAGGCGCGCGGCCACCTCCAGGACGCGATCTTCGACATGGTCCTCGACCCCGAGCGGGCGTCGCGCACGGTCTCCGCACGAGAGATCGAGGACCGCGGAGGATGGCCGGTGCGAGGCGACGCTGGCGATGATCTCGGCGTTCGGCTTCCCGAGCCCCGCGCCCGACGAGCCGTTCTTCAGCGCGGCCGAGGCCGAGGCGCTGATCGGGGCGGCGGCCCGGCAGGAGTGGTGGCCGATGGAGGTGCAGATGGAGGTCTCGCGCGTCTGGGGGCAGGCGCTTGCGCGGATCGCGGCGGCCGAGGTCTACAACTTCCGCTTCGAGACCGAGCCGCGCGTGCGCGGCGGCGAGGTAACTCCGGCCGAGGCGCTGGCGACGATCCAGCGCGCGCTCGCCGAGCTGCTGCCGCTGGCCGATCCGCTGCTGCTCGGGATCCACCGGCGCTGGGTGGACTACGAGCTGACCCAGTACGCCGTCCGCGAGGCCGAGCAGTACGCGCCCGGGGCGATTCCCGGGAGCGATCGAAGTCTGCCTGCTGTTCTGCGACCTCAAGGACTTCACAGCGTTCGCAGAGCTGCACGGGGACGCCGCGGCGACCGCGGCGGCGAGCCGCTTTGCGCGCGTCACGAGCGACGAGCGCGGCGAGCGCGGACGCGTCGTCAAGGGTCTCGGCGACGGCGCGATGCTCGTCTACCCGGATGCGGCCGAGGCCGTCGCGGCCTGGCGCCGATTCCGCGCCGCGATGGCCGACCCCGGCGCCCCGGCGCTTCACGGCAGCATCCACCAGGGGGTGGTGGTCCGGCGCGAGGGGGACTACTTCGGCGGGGCCGTCAACCTCGCCGCGCGGCTGCTCGTGCTCGCCGGAAGTGGCGAGCTGCTCGCGACCCGCGCCGCCGTCGAGCGCGCGGGCAGCAGGGACAACTGGACGCCGCTCGGCAGCCGCAGGCTTCGGGGGCTACGAGCAGAGGTCGAGATCTACCGCTTCGACGACGTTCCCTCGGTGCCCTGACTCAGGCCCCGCGCGCCGGACGCCGCTCAGTTCGGCCTCACCGAGTAGACCGCCACGTCTGGGGGAACCCCCTTGCCACGGAAGAAGCGCTTCTTCCGGACCCGCAGGCCGGTGGTGTCCAGTTGGGAGAGGGTGCTCTCTGAGACCAGGAGCTCGTTGGCGCTGGCGCTCTCGGCGATGCGTGCCGCGATGTTGACGTCGACGCCGAGGTAATCGCCCCCGATTCGTTGCGGGTGCCCGAGGTGCATCCCGACCCTCATCCGGGGGCGGTATCCGGGGGCCTCGACGCCGGAGAGGCGCGCCTGCGCCTCGAGGATCGCGTCAAGGGCCTGCTGCGGCTCGTCGAAGGCCGCCATCATCCCGTCGCCGAGTCGCTTCACCACCTCTCCGCCCGCTGAGTTGATCGGCGGCTCGATCGCGTCGCCGACGTCGCGCAGCAGCTCGAGCGCGGCGGCGTCCCCCGCCTCCATCGCCCAGCCGGAGAACTTGACCAGATCGGTGAAGGCGATCACCAGCTCCCGCTCGCCGCGGCGGGCTGATCCATCGGTGAGGGCGTCCCAGACCTGAAGCGCGCCCAGTCCCGCCTCACGCAGGAGGCCGGGTCGCTTCTCAGAGGCCTCGGCGACCTGGCGCGCGATCAGGTGCGACTGCTCATCCCCCGAGGTCGAGAGCGGGTCGCCGAATCGGCTGTCGCCGGGGAGCATCTCCCGCAGTCCCTTGAGCGCGGCGAGTATCAGCAGCCGGTTGCTCTCGCGCTTCTCGGTCTCCATCGCCGGCCCATTCTTGCGCTTCGGGCTGATCGGGCGGGCCGACCCAGGGATGCGAAGAGACTCTCGCCCGCGCCCCGCGCACATGCCTGGTTGGTGGCGATGGATCAATGGGGCTACCGTGTCGGCCGAAACCATGTCCCTGGACGAGCGCATAGACCTGTTCGCGATCAAGACCCAGATCGAACGGATCTCCGAATCGCTCGAGCTCGGCGCCCTGGTCGGAGATCTGGCGTTCCTGCGGCGGGCCCGGAGGGCCCTGCTTCCACTGCCCCTGGTCGACCGCCCCGAGGAGATCGATGCCTCCCGGGTCTTTCCGCCCTTCGAGTCGCGCCCCGTCCCTGAGCTGGGCAAGCGCGTGGCACTGGTCGCCTCCGGGGGCGGGGGGGCCGCGGTGGCGCTGGTCGGGGTTGCCCGCGCCTTCGAGGAGGCCGGCCTTGAGCCGGCTGAGATCGTCAGCTGCTCGGGCGGGGCGATCTGGGGCTCGATGTGGGCTGCCGGGATGAGCGCCCAGGAGATGGCCGAATTCTCTCTCTCCTGGCGGCCCGAGGACTACCTCGACGTCCAGTGGCTGGGGCTTCCCCGTTTCGCGCTCTCGGCGCTGCGTGGATTCACCGGGATCGCAAAAGGGGAGGCGATCGAGCAGCTCTTTGACGGGCGTTTCCGGCACATGCGCCTGCGGCGAAACGGCGATCCCGATCACGACGATCGTCTACAACATCGATCTCGGCACGGTCGAGTACTTCGGCAGCACCCGAACGCCCGAGGTGACGATCGGCCACCTGGTCCGCGTCGCGATCGCGCTGCCGCTCTTCATCGAGTCCGTCGATGTCGGAGGCCACCTCTACGTCGACGGGGGGATCATCGAGGTCTGGCCGGCACAGCCGGTGATCGAAGAGGGTGACTTCGACCACGTGTTCGGCGTCAACTTCATGCTGCCCAAGGGCTTTCGCCCCAGGGACATCAGCGGCTGGCCCGACCGGCTCGGGGGCCTGTTCGAAGCCAGCCGCCAGATGCAGCAGGGCTATCACCTCGAGCTCGCCCGCCGGGCGAGGGAGCAGCTGGGGGAGAAGCTGACCGTGATCGACCCGGTCGAGGACTCAGAGCTGCATGGGACCTCCTTCTATGACCTGTTCCTCGACCGGGGCCACTGGCCGCGACTGATGCGCCAGGGCTACGACGCGGCAAGCGAAGCGCTCGACGCCTTCCGCGGGTGATCCGCTGCGCAGGCGGGCGCGGGCGGACTATGCAGGCTCGGGCACCAAGCGGAAAGAGTCGCGATCGACGACCTTCCCTTGGATCTTCCAGGTGACCACGTAGCGGCCAAGGCCTCCGGCGGTGAAGGGGACGTGGACGAGGTCGCGCTCGCCGCGCGAACCGGTGCGCTCGCCGCGGCAGCGGTGGCGACCGTCCGGGTTGCGGACGCAGAGCCGGTAGCGGACATTCGCGTGCCTGAAGGCACGAAACACGGCGGAGGGGGCATCCCCATCGACGCAGACGCGGTCGTGGTGGCGAGGAGGACCGCAGGTGATGTAGCCGGCAAAGCGCTTTGCCGGGGCGGCGTCGGCGGATCCGAGGCTGGCCGCTGCGAACACCACCGTGAGGACAATCAACCGCTTGATCTTCATCTCGCTCTTCCTCCCTGGTTGAAGGGGCTCCCGATCTCGATCCGGTCCCCTCGGCTCGGTCGAGCAGTGGGGCCGAACGCCGGGATCAGCCACCATACTCTCCACTTCTCATCCCGAGTCGACTTCTCATTCCGAGCCGAAGTCGTCTCACCGAGAAGCCCACCCGTGCGGGCCCGGTCCGCGGGCCTGGTGGATTCGAGCGGCTAGGTCGGCGGGCCGAAGTCGACGGGCCCTGATCGGGCCGACCTGCAGAACGATTTCGGAAGCGCCTTGCCCTTTGCCCTGGCGATGTAGTCGCCCCCGACGCCATCGCTGAGCATCCGGATCTCCCAGCGGCCGTTCTCGTCGGTGAGGTCGGTTCCGAGGCTGATCGGCGGTCCCCCTCCGAAGAGGTTGACCACCCGAAGCTCGACCGTTCGGTTGCGTGCGCAGCCGGGCTTCGAGGAATGCACACGGCCGTAGAAGACGAGCTCGAAAGTGCCGCTGTCGAATCGTTCTTTGGCGGTGACGGTCGAGCCGACCCGCGGCTTCTGCGCCTCGGCGACCCCGACCAGCGCCCCGATCAGGGCCAGGGCGGTGATCGCCGCCCCCGACCGCGCTCGAAGGTGCCGGCGTCTCGATTCGTCCATGATCCTCCTCGGATGGTGCTCGCGTGATGGTGCTTGACGTCCGCGCATCGCTGCGGCCTGTTGAGACGATACCCCGAGGGCTGCCGATCGACAAGAATTCGGCGGCGGATGAGAACGCGAACCCGGACCCGGGAGCTGCATTGAACGATCGCATCGCCACCGAGCCGGCGTCGATCGACTGGGATCGGGCAGCTCGCCACTACAACCGCCAGGCGTGGCTCGAACGAGCGGCACTCGATGCCGCCATCGATTTGGCGGAGATCGGCGCCGGGGAGCGCCTGCTCGACCTCGCCACCGGCACGGGAGCGCTGCTCCGCCGCCTCGCCCGGCGGCCTTCCGCCCCCGCAAACGTGATCGGAGTCGACCGGTCGGCGGCGATGCTGGCCCGGGCCCCCGACCTGCCGCTCGGATGGCGCCTGATGCGCGCAGATGCCGCCAGGCTTCCGTTTTCGGACTCCGAGTTCGATGTCATCACGGCTGCGTACCTACTCCACTTCCTCGATAGGGAGGATCGGCACGCTGCTCTCGCGGAGGTCCGGCGGGTGCTCGATCCCCGCGGCCGCGTCGTGATCGTCACGGTCGACGCGTCGCGGGGAGGGGTGCTTGGGAGGGCGCTCGACCCGATACAGGCCGCGGCGCGAAGAAGCATCGGGATGCTGGCGGGATTGCGAGCGCTCGATCCGCGCCTGGACCTGGAGGAGGCCGGTTTCACCGTGGCGAGATCGCGTCACCTCGGACGCGGCTATCCGTCGCTGGTCACCGTCGCGACGGTGACGGACGTGAACCGGTTCGACGGCTGATCAGGCCCGCTCGTAGGTGTGCACGGCGACACCCGAGTCAAACTCCCGGCTGCCGGTTGGCCTGAACTCCACCTTCTGGCGCAAGTCTGGGAACGGCCGCTTGCCGCCGCCGATCATCACCGGGAACACCATCAGGCGCAGCTCGTCGACGAGGTCGGCCTCGATCAGCGAGTGCACGAGGGTGGCGCTGCCGGCAACCAGGATCGGACCACCGCCCTGTTCCTTGAGCTTTCCGACCTCCTCGGCGACCTCGCCCCGGATCAGGGTCGAGTTGTTCCACTCGAGCGGTTCCTCGAGGGTCGAGGAGACGACGAACTTCGGCATCGCGTTGATCTTGTCGGCGAACTCGCCGCTTCGCTCCGGCCAGGCGGCGGCGAAGGACTCATACGTGACCCGCCCGAGCAGATGCGACTCCGCCTCGAGCGCTTCATCAAGCTTGTAGCGCTCCTGCTCGGGGCTCATGAAGTCCATCACCCAGCCGGCATGGGGGTGGGTCGGCTCGCCGCCGGGCGCCTCGATGACGCCGTCGAGCGTTATGAACTCGGACACGATCAGCTTGCTCACCCTTGTTCTCCCTTGCTCGCCTTCGGCTCACAGGTCAGAGCGCCGCACGCCGCGAGTCTCATTCGATTGGGCCTTGCCCGATGATTGCGTCCGGACCCTGCCCTCGAACTAGCGCCTGATCACACTGTGCACCTCGATCAGCTCCGGCTCCCCGGTCTCGATCCCAACCTCGGCGAGTATCGGCATCAAACGCTCGCCGAATGCCTCCAGCTGCTCCCTTGAATCCCATACCTCGCTGACGCGGAGACTGCCCTCTGAGCCAAAGCAGATGTGGTAGTCAAGGCCGTCGGGCGGGAAGTCGCCAGCCTCATTGAGCTTGCGGATGCTCTCGTCGTACTGTGCAGCCGTCAGCGACGCGGGGGCAAAGCGGATCAGGACGCTCATCGATTCCTCCTCGGTGGGTTGCACTGACCTTACCGCCGTACGTCACCGGCGCAAAGCGGGAAGGGATCTCGCCTCCCCTTCGCGGTCTAGTCCGAGGTCCTCTTGGTCCCGGCGACCCGCCTGACGACGACCAGGCAACCCGCCTCATCCGGGTCGTTTGGCTCGAATCGAGTCAGCTGCATCGACGGGGCAACCGAGTCGAGGACCCCGCGGATGATGCCCCTGTGGAGCGTGCAGACCACCGCCGGGTTCTCGCGCACCGCCTCCGCATACGGACAGGTCATCAGTTCGAAGCGCATCGGCTCCGTCGCGGACTGCCTGGGGTCAAACCCGAGCGCCTCGAGGGCATGGGTAAGCGCCTGCAGTGGATCGTCCGCAGATGAGGCTCCGATCTGATCGACCAGCTCGGCGCCCATCTGGGCGCCGGCGTCATCGACCTCGCGCAAGCGGGGCGGGGTGGGCGGAATCGCCCGGGCGAGGGAACGGGCCATCGCCCACCCGGTGTGGGGCCGATCGGCTTCGGCGATTGCGCGCGGCGCTATCTGCCAGAGATCTCGTGGACGTCCGACCCCCTCGCGGGCACTTGTCCGCTCGACGAGACCTCTGCCCTCGAGGCGTCTGAGGCGCAGACGCACGCCGTTGGGGTGGAGCTTGAGCCGCCGGGCTATGGAAGCCGTATCGCGCGGCTTCTTCGAGCGGCGGAGGAGGCCTATCAGCCGCTCCTCGGTGAGTTGCCTCGGCTTGGATCTGGCCCTGTCGGCGATGGCGATTGCCTGAGTTTACACAGGCATTCTATTTTTACACAACCAGTGGGAAAACATCCTGAGAAGCTGATACCGTCGCGGACGCGATGAGCACGAAGGACACCTCTCCCGACCCCGGATCCCACCTGCCCGGCCCTCGCCACTTCCGAGGCATCTCCGCCGGAAACGGTGAACAGGGCAACGGAAGCTGGCGGACCCATTCGCGCCATTCGCGCGAGTGGGAGGAGCTCTACCGCGACCGCTGGCAGCACGACAAGGTCGTTCGCACCACGCATGGGGTCAACTGCACCGGATCGTGCTCGTGGAAGGTCTACGTCAAGGACGGTCTGGTCACCTGGGAGACGCAGCAGACCGACTACCCGTCGAACGGACCGGACGCGCCCGAGTACGAGCCGCGCGGCTGCCCACGGGGGGCCTCCTTCTCTTGGTACGTCTACTCGCCGGTCCGGGTGCGACACCCCTACGTCCGCGGTGCGCTGCTGCGGCTCTACCGCGATGAGCTTGCCCGCACCGGGGACCCGGTGGACGCGTGGGCGGCGATCGTCGAGGACCCCGAGAAGGCCCGCGCCTACAAGTCGCAGCGCGGGCGCGGCGGCTTTCTGCGCTCCTCCTGGGATGAGGTCAGCGAGATCATCGCCGCCGCCCATGTCCACACCGTGAAGAGCTACGGGCCGGACCGCGTCGTCGGCTTCTCGCCGATCCCGGCGATGTCCACCGTCTCCTACGCCGCCGGCACCCGGTTCCTCTCCCTGATCGGCGGAGTCTGCCTCTCCTTCTATGACTGGTACGCAGATCTGCCGCCCGCCTCGCCCCAGGTCTGGGGCGACCAGACCGATGTGCCCGAATCGGCCGATTGGTGGAACTCCAGCTACGTGATTCTCTGGGGCTCGAACATCCCCCAGACGCGGACCCCGGACGCGCACTTCATGACCGAGGCCCGCTACAAGGGCCAGAAGGTCGTCGTCGTCTCGCCGGACTTCGCCGGGCACACCAAGTTCGCCGACCACTGGCTCAACGCGGAGCCCGGCACCGATGCGGCGCTGGCTCTGGCGATGGCGCATGTGATCCTCAAGGAGCACTACGTCGATGGGCACACCCCGTACTTCGACGGTTACGCGAAGAAGAGGACGGACCTGCCCTTCCTCGTCTCCCTGCGCGAGCGCGACGGCGCCTATGTGACCGATCGCTTCCTGCGCGCGGAGGATCTCGGCGAGACTTCGGAGAACTCGGATTGGAAGACGGTCGTGCTCGACGCGGCAACGGGAGAGCCGAGAGTCCCAAACGGCTCGCTCGGGTTCCGCTGGGGCGAGGAGGGGGAGGGGAAGTGGAACCTCGACCTCGGTGATATCGACCCGCGTCTGTCCCTGCTCGGGGTCGAGGACGAGCTGGTGCCGCTCGACCTGCCGCGCTTCGAGATCGGCGAGACCGAGGGTGGCGGAGTGATGCGCCGCGGCGTCCCCGCCAAGCGTGTCGGCGGCCGGCTCGTGACCACGGTCTTCGATCTCCTCTGTGCCCAGCTCGGCGTCGGCCGCGACGGCCTCCCGGGGGATTGGCCCGCCGACTTCGACGACGACGAGCCCTGCACTCCCGCATGGCAGCAGGAGCACACCGGGGTCGACGCGGCGATGGTCACCCGCATCGCCCGCGAGTTCGCCCGCAACGCCGAGGTCACCGAGGGCCGCTCGATGATCATGATGGGAGCCGGGACCAACCACTGGTACCACGGCGACCAGATCTACAGGGCGATGCTGAGCCTGGTCATGCTCTGTGGCTGTCAGGGTGTCAACGGCGGCGGCTGGGCCCATTACGTCGGCCAGGAAAAGGTGCGCCCGATCACCGGGTTCGGAGTGATGGCCTTTGCCACCGACTGGAGCCGTCCGCCACGCCAGCAGGCGACAACCTCGTTCTGGTACCTGGCCACCGACCAGTACCGCTACGAGCGCTTCGGCGTAGACGAGCTGACCAGCCCTCTGGCAAGCGGGCGACTCGACGGGCGCCACTTCGCCGACACGGTCGCCCAATCGGCGCGGATGGGCTGGCTGCCCAGCTACCCGACGCTGAACCGCAATCCCCTCGACATCTGCGACGAGGCCGAGGCGGCCGGGGCCGAGCCCGCCGAGCACGTGGTCGAGGAGCTTCGCGCCGGGCGTCTGCGCTTCGCCGCCGAGGACCCGGACGACCCGCAGAACTTCCCGCGCATCCTCACCCTCTGGAGGGCGAACCTGCTCGGGTCCTCATCGAAGGGCCACGAGTACTTCCTGCGGCACCTGCTCGGCGTCGACAAGGATGCCGCGACCGCAGAGGAGACCGCGGAGGAGGGTCGCCCGACCGAGGTCGAGTGGCGGCAGCAGGCGCCCACCGGCAAGCTCGACCTCTTCACCACGATCGACTTCCGGATGAACGGCTCGGCGCTTTACTCGGACATCGTCCTGCCGGCCGCCACCTGGTACGAGAAGAACGACATCTCCAGCACCGACCTGCACCCGTTCGTGCACTCGTTCAACGAGGCGGTGCCGCCGCCCTGGGAGGCGCGCACCGACTGGGACGCGTTCAACAAGGTTGCCGAGAAGTTCCAGGAGCTCGGCAAGCGCCACCTCGGCGTGCGCCGGGATCTGGTCGCGGCTCCGCTTCTGCACGATTCACCCGACGAGCTGGCCCAGCCGGGCGGCGAGGTCCGCGACTGGAAACACGGCGAGTGCGATCCGATCCCCGGCAAGACGATGCCAAAGCTGATCGTGGTCGAGCGCGACTACGGCGCCGTCCACGAGAAGATGACCGCTCTCGGGCCCCTGGTAGAGAGTGCCGGGATCGCCTGGAAGGGGATCTCCTGGAAGCCCGAGCAGGAGGTCGAGGAGCTGGCCGAGATGAACGGCGTCGTCCGCGGCGGAGTCGCCGACGGTCGGCCGCAGCTGACGCGCGACACCCACGTCGCCGAGACGATCTTCCGCCTCTCCGGCACGACCAACGGGCGGCTCGCGGTCGAGGGCTTCCGTGAGCTCGAGAAGCGCACCGGAATGCGCCTCGCCGACCTCGCCGAGGACCGCGAGGACGACCGGATAACGCTGGAGCAGGTGCGTGTGCAGCCGCGCAAGGTGATCACCTCACCCGAGTGGTCGGGGATCGAGAGCCGCACCCGCCGCTACTCGCCATTCACCGTCAACGTCGATCGCGATGTCCCCTGGCGAACCCTCACCGGCCGCCAGCATTTCTATCTCGACCACGACTGGATGCTGGATTTCGGCGAGGGGCTGCCCGCCTACCGCCCGCCGCTGGCGACTGCCCGCCACTCGGAGGGCGCCCTTGACCCCGGCGAGGCCGAGGTCCTGCTGAAGTGGATCAGCCCGCACTCGAAGTGGTCGATCCACTCCGAGTTCCAGGACAACCTGCGGATGCTCGAGCTGTTCCGAGGCGGACCCGTCGTCTGGCTCTCGCCCGAGGACGCCGAGCGGATCGGCGTCGCCGACAACGACTGGGTCGAGTGCGTCAACCGCAACGGCGTCATCGCCTGCCGTGCGGTGGTCTCCCACCGGATCCCGGCCGGCAGCGCCTTCATGTACCACTCGCAGGACCGCCACGTGAACGTGCCGATCAGCGAGACCTCCGGCACCCGCGGCGGCACCGACAACTCGGTCACCCGGATCATGATCAAGCCGACCCACATGATCGGCGGCTACGCGCAGCTGAGCTGGGGGTTCAACTACTACGGGGCGATCGGCTCCCAGCGCGACGCACTGACCCTGGTCCGGCGCCGGCGCTCGGAAGTGACGTACTGATGCGCGTCATGGCCCAGGTCGGGATGGTGATGAACCTCGACAAGTGCATCGGCTGCCACACCTGCTCGGTCACCTGCAAGAACGTCTGGACCAACCGCAGGGGCGCCGAGTACATGTGGTTCAACGATGTCGAGACGAAGCCCGGGATCGGCTACCCGAAGCGCTGGGAGGACCAGGAGCAGTGGAAGGGCGGCTGGGAGCTCGACAGGCGGGGCCGCTTGCGGCTGAAGGCAGGCGGCCCCCTGCGCAAGCTCGCCAACATCTTCTCCAACCCCGACCTCCCCGAGCTCGACGACTACTACGAGCCCTGGACCTACGACTACGAGTCGTTGATCAACTCCGGCCCGAGCCAGCACCAGCCCGTCGCCCAGCCCGTCTCCCGGGTCACCGATGAGCCCATGGACCTGCAGTGGGGGCCGAACTGGGAAGACGACCTCGCCGGGGGGCCCGAGCAGGTGCGCCTCGACCCGAACCTGCGCGACGGGGTCGAGGATCAGGTGCGGGCCGAGTACGAGTCCGTCTTCATGATGTACCTGCCGCGTATCTGCGAGCACTGCCTCAACCCCTCCTGTGTCGCCTCCTGTCCATCGGGGGCGATGTACAAGCGCGAGGAGGACGGGATCGTCCTCGTCGACCAGGAGAAGTGCCGTGGATGGCGCATGTGCGTCAGCGGTTGCCCCTACAAGAAGGTCTACTTCAACTGGCACACGGGAAAGGCGGAGAAGTGCACCCTCTGCTACCCGCGGGTGGAGGCCGGGATGCCGACGATCTGCTCGGAGACCTGCGTCGGGCGGATCCGCTACCTCGGTCTTGTCCTCTACGACGCCGATCGGGTCGAGGAGGCGGCATCGGCGCCCGACGAGAAGGGGTTGCTCGACGCGCAGCTCGACGTCTTCCTCGACCCCTCCGACCCGCAGGTGCGCGAACAGGCCCGCCGCGACGGCATCCCCGAGGACTGGCTCGACGCTGCCGAGCGATCGCCCGTCTGGAAGCTGGCGATGCAGTGGCGAATCGCCCTGCCGCTTCATCCCGAGTACCGGACCCTGCCGATGGTCTGGTACATACCGCCACTCTCGCCGGTGATGTCGCTGGTCGAGGGTCCCGGGTCGGAGGCTGATCCCGACGACGTCTTCGGTGCGATCGACGAGCTGCGGATTCCGGTCCGCTACCTGGCCAACATGCTCAGTGCCGGCGACGAGGAGGTCGTGCGAGACGTCCTCAAGCGGCTGGCCGCGATGCGAAGCCAGATGCGGATGACCAACCTCGGCCGCGAGCCGGATCCGCGGATTGCGCAGCGAGTCGGCATGAGTGTTGCCGAGATCGAGGACATGTACCGAGCCTGTGCAATCGCCAAGTACGAGGAGCGCTACGTGATCCCGCCCGCACACCGCGAGGTCGCCGACAACCTCGGCGAGCGCCAGGGGGGTTGCGGGCTCGACTTCGCCGGGGGGCCGGGTTCCTGCGGCGCCGGCGCCGACGGCGGGGAGGGCGAGGTCGACCTCGTCGTGCTCGCAAGGCGTGGCCGGGCCGGTCGGAACGCTTCGACTGAACCGGATGAGGGCGGCAGATGAGCGCGGTCATGCGCGTCGCCTCGCTGCTGCTCGAGTACCCCGACGCGGAGCTCTACGCAGCGACGCCGGAATTGCGTGCCGCCGCCGGCGAGGTCGGGGGCGGCCCCGGTCGGGCCCTGATGGGATTCCTCGACCACCGCGCCGCCCTCGGCGAGTACCGGGCCCAGGAGGAGTACGTCGCCACCTTCGACTTCCACAAGCGCGCCTCGCTTCACCTCTCCTACTTCCGCGACGGGGACCGTCGCCAGCGCGGCGCCACCTTGCTCGGTCTCAAGCGTCACTACCGCGAGGCGGGGCTCGAGCTCGAGGGCGGCGAGCTGCCTGACTACCTGCCGGCGATCCTCGAGTTCGCGGCGCTCGCTCCCCCAGAGCCGGTCGACGCCGTGCTCGGCCGGATGCGCCCGGGCATCGAGCTCCTGCGGGCCTCGCTGCACAACATCGACAGTCCCTACGCGGGGGTCCTCGACGCGGTCGTGGCGACGCTGCCCGCGCTCGGCCCAGAGGAGCTGGAAGAAGCACGGCGGATTGCGCGCGAGGGCCCGCCCGACGAGGAGGTCGGGCTGGAGCCGTTCGCGCCACCCGAGGTGATGCCACCGGTGGAGGCCGCATGATCCCCCTGGCCGTCAGCCGCGGCGCCTTCTTCCTCTGGGTCGTCTTTCCTTACCTGGCGATTGCCACATTCGTGGTCGGCCACATCTGGCGCTACCGCCGGGACCAGTTCACCTGGACGACCCGGTCGACCCAGCTGCTCGAGGCGCGCTGGCTGAGGATCGGCGGGCCGCTCTTCCACATCGGCCTGCTGGCGGTGATCGGCGGGCACATCATCGGCATTCTCATCCCACAGTCATGGACCGACTCCCTGGGTATCAGCGAGAGCACCTACCGCCTGTTCTCGGCCTCGATGGGGACCCTCACCGGGCTGGCGATGCTCACCGGGCTGGCGATACTGATCGCCCGCAGGTTGCTGAACAAGCGGGTCGCCGCGACGACGCGCGGCTGGGACATCGCGGTGATGGTGCTGCTCGGCTTCATGGTCGCGACCGGGATGTGGAACACCTCTCTGCACAACCTGATCGAGGGCGGCTACAACTACCGTGAGACCGTCTCGCCCTGGTTCCGGGGGCTCTTCCTGATGAATCCCGATCCGGGCCTGATGACCGGCGGCGATGTGCCACTCAGCTACCAGCTCCACGCGGCCTGCGGCTGGATCCTGTTCATGGTCTGGCCGTTCACCCGGCTCGTGCACGCCTGGAGCGTGCCGGTCGCCTATCTGCGCCGCAAGCCGATCGTCTACCGCTCGCGGGCTCCCCGAAACGTGCGCGCCGGCGCCGGAGGCATCGGCGCCGGCGTCTCCAACCTCAACGAAAGGAGGGTCCATGTCCGACCCTGATCCCACCACCGAGCCGCGGGGCAATCCCAGGGCGCTGACGCTCGCGACGGTCTCGTTCGGTGTCTGCTTCTACGCCTGGGCTCTGCTCGGCCCGCTCGGCCCCGACCTCCAGGACCAGCTCGGTCTCTCCAACACCGAGCTGGCGCTGACCATCTCGATCCCGGTCGTGCTCGGCTCGCTGATGCGGATACCGCTCGGCGTGCTCACCGACCGCTACGGAGGGCGGCGAGTGTTCACGGCGCTGATGGCGTTCACGCCGCTGCCGCTGATCGGTCTGGCGCTGTTCAACGACTCATGGGGCGCGGTGCTCGCATTCGGGTTCCTGCTCGGCTTTGCCGGCGCCTCCTTTGCCGTCGGCGTCCCCTTTGTCAATGGCTGGTACCCGGCCTCGCGCCAGGGGTTCGCCCTCGGCGTCTACGGCGTCGGCATGGGCGGGACCGTGCTCGGCGCGCTGACCGCGCCGCGGATCGCGAAGGCCACCAGTCTCGATGTCCCTTTCCTGATCGCGGCCGGCCTGCTTGTCGTGATGGCAGCGATCTTCTGGGCGCTCGCGGAGGACGCTCCCCGCTCGACCGCCGCCAAGCCGGGATCGATGTTTGCCCCGCTCTCCGTATTCCGGGGCAAGGGAAGCGGCCGGGCATGGGCGCTGACCCTTTTCTATTTCATGGCCTTCGGGGGATTCGTGGCGATGTTCCTCTATCTGCCGAAGCTGCTGGTTGACGTGCACGACCTGAGCAAGACCGACGCGGGAACCCGCGCCGCCGGCTTTGCGGTGCTCGCTGTTGCCGCTCGTCCGATCGGCGGCTGGCTATCGGATCGGGTCGGCGCCAAGAACGTCCTCACCGTCTCCTTCGTCGGGACCGCCATCCTCGCGCTCACTCTCGCGGCCGACTACAAGCAGCATGGTCCCGCTGACGATCTCCTGCCTGACCCTGGCCGTCTTTCTCGGCCTCGGCACGGGTGCGGTCTTCAAGCTGGTGCCCGAGTGGTACCCGCGGCAGGTCGGAGCGGTGACCGGCGTCGTCGGGGCAGCGGGTGGACTCGGTGGCTTCTTCCCGCCGCTGGTGATGGCGCTGGTCAAGGCGCAGACCGGCTCCTACGCGCTCGGCTTTGTGCTGATGGCCGCGGTTGCGACGATCGCTCTGCTCGTGTTGCGGGCAATTGCCGGACCGGGGAGATCAACGGCTCCGACGGGCGAACCGGAGGGCTCAGTCGCGGCGATGTGAGGGCATTGGGGTGGTGTGGCGGGTGGAGGATCCTTCATCCCGGCGGCGTCAAGCGCCCCAGAGGCGGACAATCGTGCAAGAGCGATGGAGGCCACATTCGAAACCCGGATGGAGCGGCGATCTGGTCCCCTCACCCGCCTGCGGACCCGGCTGTGGCGCCCGGCGCTCGACCACCGGCTTCTCGCGGGCACCGATCCCAACCGCGGAAAGCTCGTGGTCGAGCGAGCCAGGCAGCTGACCACCACTGCCTCGCGAGCCGAGGTGGCGGCCCTCCTCGAGCGGGCAATCAACCGGACCGACGAGCCCCGCTGGCGCCCCAACGGCGCGATCAACGTTCAGCGCAGAGCGGTGCGGCTCGCCGCTGAGGAGCTCGGGGCGGTGATCGAGCTCCTGCGCGGGCCGGACCCCGTCAGCCCGCAGGGCGTGGTGATGGCCAACCGGCTGCTGACCGACGGCGCCGGCCCGCTCTACTACGACACCGGCGACGAGCAGCGCCTCGCGGTCACGGCCCGAAGGATCGCGGACTCTCTCAAGCGCGGCCCGCCCCTGATCGTCTAGCGCCCTGCCGGCGCTGACGCTCGGCGGCGCGCAGGCGCAGTGCCATCGTCGGGCAGGCGTCGACCGCCCGCTTCGCGTGCTCGAGCTCTGCTGGGCCGATCGGCCAGTCGGCGATCAGCGGATAGCCCCAGTCGTCGAGAGTGATCGCCTCGGGGAACAGCTCCGCGCACAGCCCGTGGGCCTCGCAGGCGATCGGGTTGACCTCAAGGCCGACCTTCTTCGTCATCCGCCCACCAGACCTGAGACCCTGCGGTCGGGTACCGGCAGCAGGCCGCGCAGTGCTGGATCCGTGCGGCATGGCTGCCCCTGCTGGTGGCTGCGGAAATCGGCGGAGAAGACCGAGATCGCGCTGGAGATCAGCCGGGCGGTCCCGTCGGGGTGCCTGCAGGCACCGCGGCCGAAGATCTCCGTGCACCAGCGGCTGACGGCCCTCATCCCTTCTGGCCCGCCGACGCCGTCGGCAATCTGCTCGAGACCGTCGGCTAACGCGGCGAGACCGTGCACACATGGACCGCACTGGCCGGCCGACTCATCCGCGAGATATCCCACCAGTCGCGCCGTCTCGGCGACGCCGCAGGCCCCAACGGGCAGGCCGACGATGACGCCTGGGCCGAGGCTGCCTCCGGCGCTCTGCAGCGCCGCGGCACCGAGGCCAAGGACTCCTGCTTCCTCGCCCCGGAACCAGGTTCCTCCGTATCCGCCCACCAGCATCGCCTGCGGCGCCCCGTCCCATCCGCCGGCCGCCTGTGCCAGCTTACCGATCGTGGTGCCGCCGGCGATCTCATAGACACCCGGGCGAGCGACGCAGCCCGAGATCGTGACCAGGTACGTGCCCGGGTCCTCAGGAGTTCCGAGTTGGCGGAACCAGTCAGCACCGAAGCGGGCTATCAGCCCCAGGTGCGCGAGCGTCTCCACGTTCTGGACCAGTGTCGGCTTCCCGTCCAGGCCCCGCTCGAACGGCAGCGGGGGCTTGAACGTTGGCCTCGGCGGACCGCCACCAAGGTAATTGACCAGGGCTGTCTCCTCGCCGACGACGTAGCCCGGGGGGGTGGGGACGAGGCGGAGCTTGACCAGGTCGATCCCCGCCCGCAGACGTTCGTCGATCGCAAGCGAGACCCTCTCTGCGGCGGTGCGGTCCTCCCGATCAATGCAGATGATGGCCTCCCCGGCGCCGACAGCCAACGCCGCCGCCACCGCGCCGTCGAGGACCAGGTGGGGATTGGCCTTGAGCATCAGCTTGTCCTTCTTGCTCGCAGGCTCACCCTCGGTCCCGTTGGCGACCACGATCGGCCGGGTCCGACCGGCCACCGCATCCAGCTTCTCGGCGACGGGGAAGGCGCCGCCGCCGCGGCCGATCAGGCCACTGCGGCGCACTTCGGCAATGAGTCCGCCGGGCATCGTCCCCGAATCGATCTGACCGAGTCGTGAAAGGTGGTCCTCGAGCCCCACCGGCCCCCTCGAGGGCAGGGCGCTGAGCAGTCTCGCGGCCGATGCGCTCATGCGCCCGAGGCCTGGACAGACCCGGCGACGGTGTGGGTTACCTGGTCGATCGTGATGTTGATCTGCAGGCTCACCGTTCCGCCCGATCCCCCGGCCACCGAGGCGGTGAGCCTGGTTCCCTGGAGGCTGGTCACGTGACCGGTGTAGAGGGTGGGCCGTTCCGGAGGTCCGAGGGTGACGGTGCTCTGCGACATCGAGACGCCGCCGTCTCCAAGTGGCTTGCCGACGATTCGGATGCCGAGTGTGCCACTCGCTCCCTCACTCATCTTCATCGGGATGTCGATGCCGACCAGGCCGCTGGCGGAGACGCCGCTTTGGAGCAGGGGGCCCTTGAGATTCGCCGAAAACGGGAGGCTCAGCTCGGGGGCCTGCGCCTCGGGGGCCGGCACCCGGGATGCGGTTAGGACCGGATGCGCGGCGGCGATCAGGGAAGGCGGAGTGCCCGCCCGCAGTGCCCAGCCGCCGGCGAGGGGACCGGAGAGGGCCCAGGCGAAGAGGGCGACGGGGGCGGCGGCGATCGTCAGCAGCGCCACGGTGCGGTGGCGGTCCTCGATGGCGGTCGCGGTGGTGGTCCGCCAGGCGGCGGCCCCGAGAACCGCGCCGACGCAGGCGACGGTCAGGGCCAGCATCCAGAGGCGGGCGCCGTCGCTGCCGGTCCCGATGCCGTGCACGACCGCCAGCGGCCAGCAGGCGTAGGCGGCCCAGTGGACCGCCCGCCAGGCCCTGTAGCCGAGTCGGGCCCGGACGATGCTGGTGATCGTGACCGCCAGCAGCAGGTCGAGCGCGAGCGCACCGAGGCCGAGCCAGAGGGGCCTGTAGGCCGAACCGAACGGGATCACCGCGTCCTTGATCGCGATCGGGGCGAAGCCGTCGGCGATCGTGGTGACGATGTGAATGAGCAGAAGCGCCAGCGCCAGGAGGGAGACGTTGCGGTGCATGCGGTCGATCACGAACCGCGGCCAGCGCTCGCTGCTGATGCGCTTCACGTCGAGGATGCCGAGAACCATGGTGGCGCTGAAGAGGACGAGCGCGATAGCCCCCGCGCCCCTGGTCAGGAACCAGTAGGTACTAGGCGTCACGGCCAAGACCAGTGTGCTCATACGGCAACGCTCACGGTGTCGTCCGTGGGCCATCCGGCGACGAGCCTGACCTCGCCGGAGGTGCCGACGAGACGGGCCGGGAGCCGGCGGTCTCCGAGCCATGCCGGCGCGGTCCGGGGCCGGACGATGGACGCGGTGCTGGCGGTGTTGGCGTCCACGCAGCTGGCCGCAGCCACGCTCGCGGTGCGCCATTCGACCCCGGCGCTGCGCCCGAGGCTCGGGTCGATGATGTGATGGCGCTCCTCACCGTCGGCTGCCGTCCAGCGGCGCGCCTGCGTGCTTGAGGTCGCCAGCCCACCGGAGGAGAGGCTCACCGTCTGCCCGTCGGGGGAGTTGGGGTCGGCGCCGCCGTCGTCGCAGACGCCGACGCTCCAGCCGCCCCTCGGCGTAGCCCCGGCCGTCGAGATGTCGCCGCCGAGGTTGACAAGGACCCCGCACCCGAGCTGCTCGTGGATCCGGCCGGACGCGAGGTCCGCGGCCAGCGCCTTCGCGGTTGCGCCGAGGTCGAGGACGACGCCGCTCGGCACTCGCGCGGTCTTCGCGACGGTGTCGATCTCGACCACGCGCCAGCCCGGCACCACGGCGCCGGAGGCGGGACGGGCGGGGCCCTGCCTAACGGCCTCGAAGTCGCGGTCATAGCCGATCGCCCGCAGGGCGGCGCCCACCGTGGGGTCGACGGCGCCATCGGTCAGCTGGGCGGCGCGGAGGGCAGAGGCGAGCGCGGTCGCGAACAGCTCGCTGACCTTGATCGCCCTGCCCTGCGCCCCGTTGAGCCGGCTCAGCTCTGAGTCATCGCGGAAGCGGCTGCATGCGCGGTCGATGCGGTCCAGCTCATTTTCGAGGATCGTCCGCGCCGCACCGATCGGCCCGGGCCCGGACAGCACCAGCTCTGCGGTGGTCCCGAGAGCCCTGAAGGAGGCCTGGGAGCTCACCGCTAGGAGCCGCTGGAGACGACCACCGGGGGTGCGGTGGTGGGAACGGGCGGCGCCGGCGGAGGTGCCAGCGCCACGCTTGCGGAGCTGTTGAGGCCGGCCGAAGGCGGAGGAAGACCGGCTCTCGGGGGGACCTTGCCCGTGGGCGGCGAGGGAGAGTTGCGCGAGACCTCGGTCGCCGCCGCTGAGGAACTCGGCTTCGTCGCCTGGGAGATCAGGCCGGCAGCGGCTGCGAGCGTGGCCACGACCGTCACCACCAGACCCTTGGAGAACGTCGAAACCCTGCGCAGGCCCGTGTCGCGAGCCGCGACGCGTGGGTCCGGCCGCGCTTGGTGGCTTGAGTCCATGGCTCGCCTCCCAAGCTAGGAGCCCTGGCTAAGCCACCCCTAATAGATCTATGAGAAAGCTCTCACAATCAGATCGCCGGGCCGGCGGCGAGGGAGAGGTGCGCAAGCGGTCATACGCAAATTCGGAATCAAACACCTAGGGCTCGGAGAAGAACCGCAGGATCGCCCCGTGCGTTTCCTCGGGCGCCTCGAGCTGGGGCACATGGCCGCAGTCGAGCTCGAGGTGGCGGGCGCTCGGGAGGGTTCTCTCGACGTGCTTCATGAAAGCGATCGGCACCAGCTGATCGTGGAGGCCCCAGACGAACAGCGCCGGAGGCGAGAGCCCGGCAAGCCGTGTCCACAGGCCCTGCTCCCCGTGCGGCTCATCGAGGTAGATGTTGCGCGCGGCCTCATAGAAGGCCACCCGCCCGCGCGGAGTGAGGAAGGAGCGCAGGAACTCGTCGACGCCGGCGGCGGACCAGCCGTCGCTGCCTCCGGGGACGAGGTTGCGGACGATCGGCTCGGTGATCACCTTCGGTGCCGGCTGAACGAGACCGAGCATCGGGAGGGGGGCCCTCAGGAGCCAGCGCCAGCGGCGGTCGCGCAGCCAGGCCAGGGCCGGGCTGAGCAGGGCGATCTTCCCGACCCGCTGCGGCCGGCGAAGCCCCACTTCGATCGCGACTCGCCCGCCCATGCTGTTGCCGATCAGGTGCGCGCTCTCGAGTCCGAGCTCGTCGAGGAGGGCGGTCACGGCATCGGCGAAATAGGGGGCGTCGTAGGAGGCGCTGATCGGCTTGTCGGAATCGCCGAAGCCGGGCAGGTCGATCGCGATCACGCGGTGGTGGTCGGCGAGGGCGGCGACCGTGGGCAGGAAGGACGCCTTGGTCGCGCCGAGACCGTGAATGCACACGATCGGCTCGCCCTCGCCCGCAGTCAGGGTGGAGATGCTGCCCAGGCTCGTCGGCACCGAGTCGAACCGCAGCCTGCTGTCCTCGGCGATGCCGCTTGTGGCCGCGAGAAAGCCAACGCCGACGTGGAGATTCTGCCGAATCCGCATACGGCCCTCGCGAAACGCGGTCATCCCGCCCCGCATGTCGCCTGCTACGCGCCCCCATGTGGCGGCGCTGGCGCTGAGCAGTGCGTCGGGCTGGGAGTCCGAAGCGGGCTCGAGTCCGAGTCGCTCGCCCTCGATCACCGCGTCCCACTCGCCATCGCCGTCGACGATGAGGCGGATTCGCGCCGCCCCCGATGGGAGATCCATGACCTCGGGGTCGAAGCGATCGACCAGGGCCGCGAGACCGGTGGGGGGGCGGTCGTCGAGGGTTGGCTGGACTCCCTCGCGGGCTACGGGAGCCGTCTCAAAATCTTGGCTTCCCCAGAGAAGCCGAGGGCAGGGGGCAGGCCGTGGCTACTCAGCGAGAGCCCGGTCGATCTGCTCACGGAGGGCATCGCAGACCGCGTCCACCTCAGGGTTGTGGCGCTCGGATGCAAGAACACCGAGCAGAACCTCGGCGTCGGTCTTGCTCAGTGTCAGCACTATCGTCGGTTCGGTCATCTCGGTATCGCCCTTCTCTTCCTTCTTCGATTGGATCCGGTGCCCGTCGACCCTACGACTTCAGGTGCGTAATCCGCGCCTGGGGACGCTCGTGCCCGCGGCCAAGGGCCGGCAGCGAGGGTCGCGTGGCGGCGTGCGCGACGTAGCGCAGAACGGCCGCGAAGTGCCGGTCAATCGGTGGCAACGGCACTCGATGGTGTTGGCCTTTCGCTTTCGTCTCATTTCGCGCCATGCCGCAACGCTAGCCTCCCGGCGAGGCCGTGGCATCCGGGTTTATCCGCACTATTGGTGAGGAAACCCACATTTCGGCGACGAAACCGCGCCGAAACCCTCACTTCGAAGGGGATTTCCACATCTCGGAGGGGATTTCCACGGATGACGCGGGCGCCCCGCGGTGATTGGGTCTGCAATATGGTGGCGTTCCGGCCCCGCGATCTTCCAATTCAATCCCCAATTCAAGGACGGTGTTCGATGCCAGCAGCAAAGAAGCCCAAGCCCAAGGCCAAGCCCAAGCCCAAGGCCAGGCCCCGCGCGAAGAGGCCGGCAGCCGCCGAGCCGGCCGCGTTGAAGCGTCTGAACAAGTCGCTCGACTCGGCTCAGGACTCGGTCGCCGCCCTGCGCAAGGACGTCAGCAAGGACGTCAGCACCGGCGCCCGGGCCCTCTACCGCGACGTGCAGAAGTTCGTCAAGGACGCCCAGCGCGACAGCCGCAAGCTGAGCCGGGCGCTGCAGCGCGATGTCGAGCGTGCTCGCGCAGCCGCGGCCCCGAAGAAGCGAGCCACCCCAAAGCGAGCCGCCCCAAAGAGGAAGAGCGCGGCGAAGCCGGCGCGGAAGAAGTAGCCGCGCAGAAGCCCGCACAGGGTTGCAACGAAAAGAGCCCCCGCATATGCGGGGGCTCTTTTCTTGCGCCGGCCCGAAGGGGCAGGCCGCTGTTGCCGAGGGTCTCAGCCGGTCGTCACCGTTGCGGTGGCGTGGCCGAGCAGCGCGCCGGCGCTGACGATGTGCGAGCCAACCACCCGGTTGATCCGCTTCGCCGCGGGGCGGCTGAGGCGGAGGTCGGCCTCGGCGGTTCCGCCGCTGCCGGTGACCTCGGCGCTGCGGTCGGTGAGGCGGGCGATGATCATCCGCCCATCTCCGACTCTGGCGCTGAGCGCCGCTCCGCGCTCGACGTTGACCGCGACCAGGCGATCGAGGCTGAGCGAGCGCGCCCCCTTGCTCAGCTCGAGCCCGCCGCGCATCGTGATGACGCCGTGCAGGTTCCTGGTGTTGACTCGGCCGCCGGCGATCGGCAGCGTCAGGTCGCCTTGGTCGAGCGTCGCCGGGGCGATCGCCGCGACCGAGACGCCGTGATCGGAGAGGAACTGGGTGAGCTGGGCCGACGGCGTGACCGTGGCCGAGTCTCCGGTGACCTTCACAACCTTGGCCTCCGCGGAGCTCGCCACCAGGGCCAGCATCGCGACGCCGAGGACCGCGGAGAGGAATGTGGTGCGCCAGGCGCCCGTCCTCTTGAGTGTGTCCTGCATGTCTCCTCCTTCGTTGGTGTCCTGCTGGATCTGCCGCTCAGCAAAGCCTGCGACAGACACCGAAACAAGAGACCCGAGGGCTAAGGCGCGGTCCTCCTCAGGTGTTTACACCTGGGTGTGTGCCTGAAATGCGGTTCCGGCGCGCCGGGCCTGGACGGCTGTTGGGTCCGCAGACCCGCCCGCGCGCCGGCCCCTCGGCGGATGCACCCTTGTACCGTTCTCCCGGCAACCTTCCCAGCGGCACCAGAAAGGCCTGCTCCGAAAATGGCTCGCACCGCCCGGGTGGCCCTCGCCGCCCTCGTCGTCCTCATGACCATGGCCCTTGCCGGCACGGCTTCGGCGAAACCTCGCCAGGCCTCAGGGCTGCACAACGCCCGCTACTGCGAGTTCTTCGTCGTCCGCGGGGCGCTGCCCGACGTCACAGTCACCGTCTGGAACACGATCAAGCTCAACAACTGCCCGGCCGATCAGTGGAACGCCGTCGACCCCGGCGCCCTCGCGACCGAGCTCGGTGCGACCGCCGTCCTCCTCAACGGCCCCCGCCACTTCCTGATGGACTCGGCCACTGCAGCAACGGGGCCGGTGCGGTCCTTCGACGGGATCAGGGCCCGCAGGGTCGCGACGATCCCGATCAAGACCGCGGCGGACCTGGCCCGCGCCCCGTACAGCGAGCGCCTGATCGAACGCACCAACACCTGGACATGGAAGCGCGGGCGCACGGTCTACGAGCTGATCGCCCCCTGCGGGGCCCGGTACCTGATGCAGAGCTACTCCCAGATCGCCGACCCCGATCTCAGGATCGGCCAGCTGGAGTCGCTGGCCGGCCGGCTTGCGCTGCCCCCTGGCTGGCGCTTTCGCAGCCGCCGGTTGCGGAACCCTCTTACGCTGACGACCAGGGACCGGGCGAGGATCATCCAGGACGACCTCCTCAACACCTATCAGCGTGAACCGGCGATCACCGGGCCCAATCCCCCCGCCCGTCACCGCGTCGCCCTCACCGGTGTCACCCGCTCGGTCGGCGCGCCCTCGCCCGGCACGATCGAGGATCGGGGGACGATCTCGGGTGACCCCTTCGGGACCGGCACGATCGATCTCCTGGCGACCTTCAACGGGCCGCAGGTGACCGGGCCCTTCAGCATCGATTCCCCCCGCGGAACCGCCAACGGCAGGCTCTGGATGAACTACACGATCAGCGGCTCGGAGATCACCTTCGACGGAGTCGCCTGCTTCGCCGGGGGGACCGGGGCATTCGAGGGGATCAGGGGCACCGGCCTCAAGGCTCACGACCACAACACGCTCGACGGGCAGAACGGCACCGTCTCGCTCGACGGTTTCGTCACCTACTGACGAGCGCGTCAGCGGCCAGACCGGTCTGCGCTTGACTGAACCGAATTGGCCGCCATAGCGACCGATTCGGTTCAGCGAAGGCTGAGCCTTGCGCGCTTCGAGAATCAGCGCCCGTCGTCGATGCCGGCAAGCGCCTCGACGACGAGCGAGCCGATCGCGCCGAGGTCGTAGCCGCCCTCCTGGACGATCACCGTCGGCAGGCCGAGGGCTCCGAGTGTGCGGCCGGCCTCGCGGAAGCCGGCCGGGGTCACCTGGAGCGGGCTCTCGGGATCGCCTCCGGCGGCGTCGACTCCGAGGGCAAGTACGAGCCCTCGCGCGCCGCCCTCGTGCGCCCAACTGGCGAGAGCGGCGATGGCCTCGAGCCAGGGCCCGTCGCCGGCCCCAGGTGCCAGTGGCAGGTTGCGGTTGGCGCCGGCGCCCGCTCCGCGGCCTGACTCCGAGGCGAAGCCGAGGTAGTGCGGGAACCAGCCGGCGCCGGGGTCGACGTGGACGGATCCGGTGAGCACGCCGGGGTCCTCGTAGAAGATCGACTGGGTGCCGTTGCCGTGGTGGGCGTCGACGTCGATCACCGCAACCGGCCCGCGCAGCGAGTCGTGCAGCCGGGCCGCTGCCGCGGCTGCGTTGTTGAGGTAGCAGGAGCCGCCGACGGCGGTGCGGGTCGCATGGTGACCCGGCGGCCGGCAGCAGGCGTAGGCGGCCGCCTCGCCGGCGAGGACCAGGTCGGCCGCGGTCAGGGCGGCGTCGAGCGCGGCACGTGCCGCCTGCCAGGTGCCGGGCCCGATCAGGGTCATCGTGTCGTAGACGAAGCGCCCGGCCAGCGCCGATGCCGCCGCCGGCGTCGTCAGCGGCAGGGCTCCGATAAGGCCAGGATGTGGAAAGAGGTAGGGAACGACCCGGTCCTGGCCGGGGTCCTCTGCGAGTCCGGCGGCGTCCCACTCCTCCCAGGCCGTCGACAGGTACCCGGAGAGGGAGGGGTCGTGAAGAGCGAGGGCAACCTCGTCGGGATGCGGCTCGACGTCGACGAACCGCGCTCCCGCCTCTGCGAGCGCCTCGCGGATCCGCTCGGCCCGGGCGGCCACCTCGGTGCCGGCGGTACGGACGCCGACCCAGACCTCGCCCCCCGGCTCGTGCAGGCGGTGGCGGTCGCTCCAGACGACGGGCATCGCAAGTGTCACGCGCTGAGGGTATTGACAAGCGGGAATCCGCCCGTGTAGGTTCTAACGAGCGTTCATGAAGAGCGATTCGTCCGACGTCATCGAGCAGAGGGTGGGAGCCGACCGGGTGATCGACCCAAAGGGAGCCCTGCCGCAACCCGCGGAACGCCTCGATCCCTCGGGGCCTGTGCGGCCCTATGAGTTCGAGGTTGCGGTTGAGCGCCTCTGCATCGACTCGACCTCCTATCGCAACATCCGCGAGCGGGCCGGCGGCGACCCGGGCAGCATGACCGATCGCATCCTCGAGATCGTCGCTGAGAGGGGCAAGATGCACAACCCCGAGACCGACTCGGGCGGGGTCCTGCTCGGCACGGTCGCTGAGGTCGGAGAACGACTCGCCGATCCTCCGGCCAGAGGCGCCCGGATCGTCACCCTCGCTTCGATGACCCTGACGCCGCTGCGCCTCGACGCGGTGACCAGGCTCGACCCGGCCTCGCCCCAGGTCGAGGTCAGCGGCTCCGCCTACGTCTGCGATCGCGCGCCCTGGGGCCCGCTCCCGGACGACCTTCCGACCAAGACAACGCTCGAGGTCTACGACGCCTACACGGCCGCCTCACACACCCGCGACCTGGCGCCCGATGCGGGCACGGTCTGCGTGCTCGGTGCAGGCCACGGGGGCAAGCTGGCGATGGCCGCCGCCCGTGAATCGATGAAGGGGGGCACGGTGATCGCCGTGGACGTAGACGCCGGCGCGATCGAGCTGGTCACCCGCCTCGGGCTCTGCGACATCGGTGTCACCGCCGACCTGCGCGACCCCCTGACGGCGGTCGAGGCGCTGCGCGCCGCCGGAGCACCGCCGTCCGATCTGACCGTCTCCGTAGTCAACGCGACCGGGTGTGAGCCGACGGCGATCATGCTCACCGCCGAAGGAGGCACGGTCCTCTTCCTCTCTATGGCGACCAGGTTCTCGAGCGCGGCGCTGGCCGGGGACGGGCTCTCCTCGGACGCTCGGATGGTGGTCGGAAGCGGCTACACCCCGGACCTCGGCGCCTTCGCCCTCGACCTCGTGCGCAGGACACCGGCGCTGCGCGAGGCGCTGGGCGCCCCGATCGGGGAGCCGGCGTGAGCGCCGCCGGCGGCCACGAAGTGCAGATGCGCTGGCGCGATCTCGACGGTCTCGGCCACGTCAACCACACCGTCGTGCTCACCTACCTCGAGGAGGGGCGCGATGCCTTCCTCGCGGCCCGCGGGATCCGCCGGGACGAGTACGTCGTCGGGCGCTGCATGGTCAGCTTCAACGGTGAGATCGATCCCGCCTTCGGCGCGGTCACGGTCGAGTGTTCGGTGCGGGACGTCGGGCGCTCGAGCATCTTCACGAGCGAGCGCATCCGCGACGACAGCGGCGCGGTCGTCGTCGAGGCGGAGTTCACGCTGGTGATGTGGGATCCGCGCCAGCGCGGATCGAGACCGATCACCGATCAGGAGCGCGTTTCGCTAACCGGCAACGAGGAGGTCGCACGATGAGCGCATGGAACAGCAACCCCGTCGTGCTCACGGTGGCGGTGACCGGCGCCGACGTCTTCCGTGAGAACAACCCCAACATCCCCTACACGACCGAGGAGATCGCCGCCTCGGCGATCGAGGCCAACGGCGCCGGCGCCACGGTCGCCCATCTCCACGTCCGCGAGGACGAAGGCACCCCGAGCGGGCGCCCCGAGCTCTTCGTCGACGTCATCGACCGGATCCGCGCCTCGACCGAGATGCTGACGATGGTCTCCACCGGGGGCGCGAACGACATGACGATCGAAGAGCGGACGACGGGCCTCGAGGCGAAACCCGACATCTCCGGTGTCGAGTCCGGCTCGATGAACTTCGGCGATGAGACCTTCATCACCCCTCCGCCGGCCGGCCGGGGGATCATCGAGCGCGCGACCGCGGCGGGCATCGCCCTCGAGGTCGAGGCCTTCGACGTCGGCCACGTGGTCAGCGCCGTGCGCTGGCTCGAGGAGGGGGTCCTGGAGCCGCCGCTGCGCATCAACCTCGTCTTCGGTGTGCCCGGGGGCATCGACGCCTCGCCCGAGGCGCTGAACGCGATGCTGAGGCCGCTTCCGCCCGACGCCTTCTGGACCGTGACATGCATCGGCCGCCACCATCAGCGAATGCTCGGTCTGGCGCTGCTGCTCGGCGCGCCGGGGATCCGGACCGGCCTCGAGGACGTTGCCTACATCAGCCGCGGCGTGCTGGCTCCATCCAACGCCGCCCTCGTCGAGGTGGCCGTCGGCCTCGCCGGAGGCCTCGGGCGCGAGGTCGCAACCCAGGCGCAGGCACCGGAGCTGCTGCGCCTTGGCTGAGGCCATCACGATCATGGCCCGAGACGCCCGCGACGATGCAGTCCACGACGGCCGCTCCTCGAACAGGCGCGGTCCCGAGACTCGCGAGGCGATCCACTCCGCCGCCCTCGAGCTCTTCGCCCGGCGCGGCTACCACGCCACCTCGATGCGGGCGATCGCCTCGGCGGCTCGGGTTCAGCCGGCGGCGATCTACCACTGGTACCCCAGCAAGGAGGCGATCCTCGTCGGGCTCCAGGATGGCTTCATGGAGCAGCTCACCGCGAGGGTGCTGGCGGCCGTCGAGCGCCAGCAGGCCCCGGCGATGCGGTTGGCGGCGGCGGTGCGCGAGCACGTCGTCTTTCACGGCCTCCACCGGCGGGCCGCATTCGTCACGGACAGCGAGATCCGGGCGCTGACGGATGGCCCCCGGCTTGCCCTGATCGCAAAGCGCGACGACTACCAAGAGATGTTCAGTGAGATGATCCGCGAGGGATTGCGCGACGGCTCCCTCCGCGTCTCCGATGCCGACATCGCCACCTACGCGATCCTGCTGCAGTGCACCGGGGTGGCGCTCTGGTTCGACCCGGAGGGGACGCTGGGCCTGGAGGCGGTCGCCGGCCTTCACGTCGAGCTGGTTCTTGCCTCGCTGGGGGCCTCGCCTGAGCTGATCGCCGAGGCGATCGAGAACGTCGCGGCGGCGGCCGCGGTGGGGAAGCGGGGCTGATGGAGCGGATCAGGCCACCAGCCCTCCCCGAGGAGGCGACGATCGCCGTGGTCGCTCCGTCGAGTCCGCCGCAGACTCGTTCCGAGCTCGAGCAGGCGATCGGCTATTTCGAGTCCCGCGGCCACCGGGTGATCCTCGGCCCCAATCACGCCAAGGTGCACGGCTACCTGGCCGGCACCGACGCCGAGCGCGCCGCCGACCTGCAATGGGCGCTCAGCGAGCCGGGCATAGACATGGTCCACGCCCTCGGCGGCGGCTACGGCGCCGCCCGCCTCTACGACCGGATCGACTGGGGGTCACTCGGCGATCCGCGGATCGTCTGCGGGTTCAGCGACATCACCGCACTGCACCTTGCGCTCGCCGCGCACACCGGTTGGGTCACCTTCTACGGACCCAACTTCCTGCGCTTCACGCGGCGCAAGGACGAGCTGACGAAAGAGACCGAGGAGTGGTTTCACCGCGCCTTCGAGCCCGTGCCGCTCGGGCGCGTCTTCGAGGACCCCGAGAATCCCTACGTGCTGACGGTCGGCGAGGGAACGGCGGAGGCGCCGCTCGCCGGCGGCTGCCTGACGCTTCTGTGCTCGAGCATAGGGACGCCCTACGAGGTGCAGACGGACGGCTGCGTGGTGATGGTCGAAGACCTAGACATTGACCCCTACCTGATCGATACGGCGCTCAACCACCTGGTGCGCGCCGGCAAGCTCGACAACGCGGCCGGGTTCGTTTTCGGCACCGACGTCAACCTGAAGCCCCAGACCGTGCCCGAGGCGGCCGAGTCGACGCTCTCGATCGAGGAGATCCTCGACGAGCTGATCGCCCCGCTCGGCATCCCGGCGATCGCCAACGTGCCGCTGGGGCACGGCAAGCAAATGGCGACGATGCCGCTCGGCGTCACCGTCCGCATCGACGGGGCGGGCAAGGCTCTCGAAGTGCTCGATGCGGCGGTCGGCGAGTCAAACAAACCAACATGAGGGAGATCTGATGCAGATGCGCGGTGCATGGGCGAAGGCGGCAATCCTGGCAGCGACCGTGGCCCTGGTGGCCGGGGCCGTCGCCGCCGGCGCCGGGGCGGACAGCAGCGGCTCGAAGAATGCCCAGGACGACGTCCTGCGGATCGGCTGGGCGCAGAATCCGAGCACGATCAACCCCTTCGTGGGCCTCGACGAGGAGGCGTACACGATCTGGGCGATGAACTGGGACCTGCTGGTCAATTTCAGCCCCAAGGACCTCTCACCGGCTCCGGGCATCGCCAGGAGCTGGAAGGTGTCCGACGGCGGCAAGACGGTCACCTTCAAGCTCGACCCGGACGCGAAGTGGTCAGACGGCAAGCCGATCACCTCGGCCGACGTCAAGTACTCGCTCGAGGTCCTCGGCGGCAACGGGGCTCTGTTCACCAGCTACACCAACAACGTCACCTCGATCGAGACCCCCGACAAGGAGACGGTCGTGGTGAGGACGAGCAAGCCAGATGCGCGGATCGTCGGCGGCCTCTTCATCTACATCCTTCCCAAGCACATCTGGGGCAAGGTCCCGGTCGACGAGCTGACCGGCTCCTACCAGCCGGAGGCGCCACTGGTCGGCAGCGGGCCCTACGTCGTCACCGACTTCGAGCGGGGGAAGATCACCAAGCTCGATCGCAATCCGAACTTCCGCGGGCCGAAGCCGAAGTTCGACGAGATCCAGTTCATCACCTACGGCAACCAGGACGCGGTCGAGCGGGCGCTGCGGCTGGGGGAGGTCGACGTCGTGGCGGAGGTCCAGGCATCGACCTTCGAGCAGCTCGGAAACGAACCCAACATCGACACCCTGCGGTCCTCGACCCCGGCATTCACCGAGCTCGCCTTCAACCTCTGTTCGAAGAAGAACTGCCCGGACGCCCAGTTCAACCCGGCGGTCCAGGACCGCGCCGTGCGGCAGGCGATCGCCTACGCGGTTGATCGCAACCGGATCAACGAGATCGCCGCCCGGGGCACCTCCTACATCGGCCACGGGCTGCTGCCGGAGTTCTACAAGTCCTTCTACGAGCAGCCGGCGATGGACTACAACCCGCCCGACCTCGAGAAGGCCAACCAGATCCTCGACGACGCCGGGTACACGCGTCAGGGCGACGGTGTGCGCTCGAAGGACGGCAACGAGCTCTCCTTCGACCTCTACGTGCGCTCGGAGTCCCCGTTCAACATCCAGGCGGCGAAGCTGATCGCCGAGGAGGCGGACAAGATCGGCGTCAAGTTCAACGTCCAGGTGGTCAGCACCGACAAGCTGACCGAGCTCACCGTGCGGACCGAGAACGGCAAGCCGGCCCCAGACTTCGACACCTTCATCTGGGGCTGGGGCGGGGATCCGTACGACCCGAGCTTCCTACTCAGCCTGCTGACGACCGGGGAGATCGGCAACTCGTCCGACTCCTTCTTCTCCGATCCGGAGTACGACCGGCTCTATGAGAAGCAGTCGACGCAGTTCGACACCGGCGCCCGCAGGGCGACGATCCAGCGAATGATCGCGATCGCCCAGCGCGACCTGCCCTACCTGGTGCTCACCTACGACCCCAACCTGCAGGCCTACCGGACCGACAGGCTCGCCAACGTCTCGCAGCAGTGCCCGCAGGACGAGACCGGGGACATCCTCTGCGAGCAGGTCGGATACGCGCCGCTGCTGACGCTGACGCCGGGCGAGCGCCTCGGCGGACACCGGCAGCAGCTCCACCGGTCTGATCATCGGGATTGCGGTGGTCGTCCTCGGCGGCGGCGCTTTCCTGATCATCCGCTCCCGCCGCCGCCGTGGCGAGGCGCTGGAGCTGGAGGAATGAGGGGCGGCGGTTGAGCGGGCGCTGGCTCGCGGGCAAGGTGACGGCGGCGCTGCTGACCTTCGCCTTCGTCCTCATCTTCAACTTCTTCCTCTTCCGGGTCATGGGCGACCCGACGACTCAGCTCGCGCGGCTGCCGCGGGCGACGCCGCAGGAGATCGAGAAGCTGAGGGCCGACTACGGGTTGGACAAACCGCTGTCGGGACAGTTCGCCGACTACGTCGGAGACACCGCTGCGTCTCGACCTCGGCACGAGCCAGCGGACGCGCAGGACCGTCTGGGCCGAGATCAAGGACGCGCTGCCATGGACGCTTCTGCTGGTCGGCACAGGAACCCTGCTGGCGACCCTGCTCGGATCCTGGATGGGGGTGATCGCCGCGACCAGGCGCGGCAAGAAGACCGACGACGGGCTGCTCGGGTTCAGCCTCTTCACTTATGCGGCGCCCGAGTACTGGATCGGGATCATCCTGATCATCGTCTTCGCGGTGGAGATACCGATCTTTCCCGCCGGGCAGCAGATGACGCCCGGCGTCGAGTTCTCGGGCTTCTTCGACAACGCTCTCGATGTCGCAGACCACCTCGTGCTGCCGGCGACGGCGATGACTCTGATGCTCCTCGGCCAGTACTTCCTGATCATGCGCTCGTCGATGGTCGACGTGCTGACCGAGGACTTCATCACCGTCAAGCGCGCGATCGGCCTTCCCTGGGAGCGGGTGGTTCGCAGCCACGCCGTGCCCAACGCGCTGCTGCCGCTGGTGACCCTCTCGGCGATCCAGTTCGGGGCGGTAGTCGGCGGCGCGATCACGATCGAGACGGTGTTCTCGTGGCCGGGTCTGGGACTGCTCACCTTCGACGCGATCCAGGACAAGGACTTCCCGGTGCTCCAGGGCGCCTTCCTGATCTTCTCCGCCGCCGTCATTCTCGCCAACCTCGCCGCCGACTGCCTCTACTTCTACCTCGACCCGCGGGTGCAGTCGCGGTGACCGAGGTCCGGGACGCAGCCGCCGCCGGCGCACCCGCCGCCGCCGCCTCGAGCGCGTTCGCCGCCGAACGCAGCGTCCGCGAACTGCTGCTGGGGACCTGGCGCGGTCGCTTCGGGCTGGCGACCGTCGGCTTTTTCTGCCTGATGGCCCTGTTCGGGAGCCTTATCGCCCCGTATGACCCGAACGCGTCGAGCCTCAACGTGCTCGGCGGGATCAGCGCCGAGCACCCGCTCGGCACGACCGAGTTCGGATCCGACGTCCTCTCCCAGCTGCTGGTCGGGGCGCAGGTCTCGATCATCGTCGGCTTCTCGGCTGCGGTGATCTCCGCCGTCCTCGGCGCCGCCGTTGGCCTCGCCGGCGGCTACTTCGGCGGCTGGACCGACCGCATCCTCGACCCGGTCGAGAACTGGTTCCTGGTGATCCCTACGCTGCCGCTGATGATCGTCCTCGCCAGGCTCCTCAACCCGTCGCTGACCGTGCTGATTGCGGTCATCGGCCTGACCTCGTGGGCGGGGACGGGGCGGATCGTCCGCTCCCAGGTCCTGACCTTGCGGGAGCGCGCCTTCGTCGAGCGCGCCCGGGCTCTGGGGGCCAGCGATCTCTACATCATCCGCACGCACATCCTCCCCAACACGCTGCCGCTGATCTTCGCCAACACCGTGCTGATCGTCGCCGTCGCGATCCTCTCCGAGTCCGCCCTGGCGTTCCTCGGGCTCGGTGACCCGACCCGGATCTCATGGGGCACGATGCTGGAGAACGCATTCAACGCGGGCGCCCCCAGCGCCGGGGCGTGGTGGTACGTGATCCCGCCCGGGCTCTGCATCACGACCCTGGTCCTCGCCGTCTCGGTCCTCGGCTACCTGCTCGAGGAGCACGTCAACCCGCGGCTGCGGGAGCACCAATGAGCGCCCTGATCGAGGTCCGCGACCTGCACATCGACCATGGCGGCGACGCGATCGTCGACGGTGTCGACTTCTCTCTCGATCGCGGCGATGCGCTCGGCCTCGCCGGCGAGTCGGGGTGCGGGAAGACGACAACCGCGCTGGCGCTGATGAAGCTGCTCCCGGGCAGCCTCAGGCAATCGGGGACGATCACCCTGCGCCCGCCGGGCGCCGAGGAGCCGATCAACATCGGCCGGCGGACCGAGGCCGGGATGCAGCAGGTGCGCTGGCGCCACATCTCGCTCGTCTTCCAGGGGGCGATGAACTCGCTGGACCCCGTCCAGCACGTCGACACGCAGATCGCCGAGGCGATCCGGCTACATCAGGCGCGGGTGCGCTCCAAGGAGGTGCGTGAGAGGATTGCCGAGCTGCTGAGAACCGTCGGCCTGACGCCGGGGCTCGGGCGCCGCTACCCGCACCAGCTCTCGGGTGGCCAGCGACAGCGGGTGATGATCGCCCTCGCCCTCGCCTGCCGACCTTCGCTCGTGATCGCCGACGAGCCGACGACGGCGCTCGACGTCGTCATGCAGGCCCAGGTTCTGCGGCTGCTCGAGCGGCTTCGTGAGGAGCTCGGGCTGGCCCTGATCCTGATCTCACACGACCTCGGGGTGCTCGCCGAGACGTGCGACCGGATCGCGATCATGTACGCAGGGCGGATCGTCGAGACGGGGCCGGTCAGATCCGTCTTCGAGGCCCCTCAGCACCCCTACACGAAGCGCCTGCTCGACACTCTGCCGGTGATCGGTGGCGAGCGCGGGCTCGCGACACCGATCCCGGGCGGCCCGCCCGACCCCGGTGACATGCCAGAGGGCTGCCGCTTCCGGCCCCGCTGCCCCTATGCGGGAGAGGAGTGCGGCGCCGACCCGGCGCTTCGGGAGGTGCGGCCGCGCCAGTCCGCCGCCTGCCACTACGCACCCTGGAACGAGTGGCCCGCGCCGGCTGCGGCGGCCTCGGAGGCGGGAACATGAGCGAGAGCCTGATGAGCGTCGCCGGTCTCGAGGTCCAGTTCCGGGTCCGCCGCGGGATTACCAGGGCGCTCGACGGGGTCTCGCTCGATTGGCGCCCGGGCGAGATCTTCGGCGTCGTCGGCGAGTCCGGGTGCGGCAAGTCGACCCTGGCCCGGGCGATGCTCGGCCTCGTCCCCGTCGCCGCCGGCGAGGTGGCGCTCGAGGGGCGCCCGGTGGCCGGGAGGGCGGGCCTCGCGGACCTGCGGCGCCGTGTCCAGATGATCTTCCAGGATCCCTACCAGACGCTCAACCCGCGCCAGCGGGTCAGCTCGATCGTCGCCGAGCCTATGCGCGTCCAGGGGGTGCCCCGCAGCGAGCACGAGGGGCGCGCGCGGCGGGCGCTCGAGGACGTCGGTCTCGACCCCACGCGCTACCTCAGCCGCTACCCGCACCAGCTCTCCGGCGGCCAGCGCCAGCGGGTCGCGATCGCCGCCGCACTCGTGCTCGAGCCCGAGGGCCTGATCTGCGACGAGCCCGTCTCGATGCTCGACGCCTCAGTCCGCGCCCAGATCCTCGCCGTCCTCGGCGAGCTGCAGCGGCGCCGGGGGCTGGCCCTGCTGTTCATCACCCACGACCTCAGCCTCGCCTGGTCCCTCTGCGACCGGATCGCGGTGATGTACCTCGGGCGGGTCGTCGAGGAGGGGACCGCCGCCGACGTAATCGAGCGCCCCCAGCACCCCTACACGCGGGCGCTGGTCGACGCCGTCCCGGTCCCGACTGCTGGGGGACGCGAAAGGCCGGAGCTGCTCAAGGGGGAGCTGCCCGACGCCACCGGGATCCCGGACGGCTGCCGCTTTCACCCCCGCTGTCCGCGCCGCTTCGAGCCCTGCGACCGCATCGATCCGAAGCTCCTGCCGGCCGGCCCGCACGGGCAGGAGGCGGCCTGCCTGCTGCACGACCCGACCGTTGCCGCCACCGGGGTCGGCACCGCCGATGCCTGAGCGCTGGCGCGAGATCGCCGGCCCGGTCGGCCTGCTTGAGACCGGACCCCTGAACGCGATCACCGACGTCCCCGGGGTCCGGGTCGGCCATGCGCAGGCGGGGAGCGGCGAGCGCACCGGCGTCACGGTGATCGATCCGCCGGCGCTGCCCACCGCCGCCGGGGCAACGACCGTCAACGGGATGGGGGAGCTGACCGGCAAGCTCGAGATCGACGAGCGGGGCTCGATCGAGACCCCCGTCTACCTCTGCGGGTCGCACGCCGTCGGCGCCGTCCACAGCGCTGCCGTCCGCGCCTCCGGCAGGGGCCCCGGCGACGTCGTGCTGCCGGTGGTCGGCGAGTGCGACGACGGCCCGATGGCCGACTCGGGCACCGTCGTCGGTGAGGATGTGGAGAGGGCGATCGCCGCTCTCGGAGGCGCCGTCACCGAGGGAAGCGCCGGCGCCGGAACGGGGATGTCCTGCTTCGGATTCCCCGGGGGTATCGGCACCGCGTCGCGCGTCATCGGTGCACACACGCTGGGTGTCCTCCTGCTCTGCAACTTCGGCGATCGCGAGTATCTCGACCTGCTCGGCACCCGCCTCGGCCCCGAGCCGGTGCGTTCCGAGTCTCACGGCTCGTGCATCGCGGTCTGCGCGACCGACGCGCCGATGAACTCGCTTCAGCTGCGGCGGCTGGCCCTGCGGCCACTGCTCGGGCTCGCCCGCGCAGGCTCCTACGCGGCGGAGGGCTCGGGGGAGATCGGCCTTGCGTTTTCAACATCGAGCGGCGCTGAGCTGCCCACTGACCGGCTCAACCCGTATCTCGCCGCCGCATATGAGGCGGCACATGAGGCGGTCTACAACTGCCTGGTGGCGGCCAGGCCGGCCCGGCGGCTGGACGGAAGCATGCAGGAGGCGTTCCCGATCGACGCGATTCGGCGGCTCGCCGCAGACGGCAAGTGAGCTCCACCGACCTGCGCGACGAAGTGGTCGCCCTCGCGCGCGACCTGATCCGAATCGACACGTCGAACCCCCCCGGTGGCGAGACTCCGGCCGCCGAGATGGTGGCCTCTTACCTGCGCGCGGCGGGGGTCGAGTCGGAGCTGATCGGGCCCGATCCCCGGCGCCTCAATCTGATCGCCCGGATCGAGGGCAGCGGCGACGGGCCTTCGCTGATGCTGATCGCCCACACCGACGTCGTCCCGGCTCCCACCGCCGGCTGGACCGTGCCCCCCTTCGAGGGCCGAATCCGCGACGGGCAGCTGGTCGGCCGCGGCGCCGTCGACATGAAGAACGAGCTCGCGGCTCGGGTCGTGGCGTTTGCCGCCTTCGCACGCAGCGGGGTGCGGCCTCGCGGGGACATCGTCATCGTCGCCGAGTCCGACGAGGAGCGCAACACATCCGATGTGGGCATGTCCTGGCTTGTGCGCGAGCGCCCCGACCTGCGCTGCGACTTCTCTCTGAACGAGGGCGGCGGCTCCCTGCTGGAGCTGGCCGGCGGCCGGCGCGTGGTGACGATCTCGATCGGAGAGAAGCAGGTGAGCGCGCTGCGGCTGAGGGTCCTCGGGCGCGCCGGACACGCCTCCCTTCCCGGTCGTGCCGAGAACCCCCTCCACCACGCGGCCTCGGCGATCGAGAGGCTCCGCCACCACCAGACGCGTGTCCGCCTGCTGCCCTCGGTAAGGTGCGCCCTGGAAAGCGTCGGGGCGCCGGCGGGCAGCGACGAGGAGGTGATCCGGTGGGCGACCGGACAGCATCCGCTGATGGAGAGCATGATTCCGGCGATGACCCGGATGACGGTGACCCCGACAGGTCTCGAGACCGGAGAGCCCAGCAACGTGATCCCGCCGTTCGCCGATGTCGTCTGCGATTGCCGGGCGCTCCCTGGGGAGACCGAATCCGACGTTCGCCGGGAGGTGGGCGCGGCCCTGGGTGACGACTTCCCCTACGAGCTGGAGTTTCTCGAGCCGCTCGCGGGCGGCACCGAGTCCTCGATCGATACGCCGCTCTACCGGGTCTGCCGGGAGTATGTGGAGACTCGCCTGCCCGGCGCCGAGCTGTTACCGGTGGTAACACCAGGCTTCACCGATTCCCACTGGATCCGCCAGGCGTTCGGCGCCGTCGCCTATGGCTTCGCTCCCGTCTTCTCGACCGAACCGGGCGCCTACGCCGACGCCGCCCACGGAGCTGACGAGAGCCTCGACCTCGCCGACCTTGTGGAGATGGCCGAGTTCCACCTGCATGCGCTGCGGGCGATCAGCGGCGCGACCCGCGGGGAAACTGGCACGTCCTAATCCCAAGACGTAGCGACGGGTGTTCCGCCCGCCGTCGCCGACATCGCCTGCGTGGTTTCGGGGCCCATGGCACCTGAAACCACGCAAACTTCAGGAGCCGGCGAGCGCGGGAAGGCCCCTGATCGCCTCTCGATTGGCATCAGGGAGGAGCGTGAGACGGCGCGCACGCCCCGACCAGCTGGCTGGGGCATGGGGGGCTTCGAGGGAGTTGGCGCCGCTGCGCTGGGGTCTGGCTAGGGAGTGTGGAAGGTCTGGTTGGTGAAGATGCAGACGTTTCCGTCGCCGTAGAGGCCGTTACCGGCAGGCAGAAGCCCCTGTTTGACCGCGATCCCGTTGTCGCCCTGAATCCGGGAGGTCTTGTCGGCCGAGACGGCGGCGAACTCGGTGTCGCCCTCGAACTGAACATTGGCGGTGTTGGCGACCGCGGTCGACTCGCTCATGACCTCACGCAGGTCCTCGGGCGTGCCGGTGTTGAGGAACCCGTTGGGCGGGGTTCCGCTCAGCTCGTCGTCGTCGGAGTCGAAGATCGCTCCGTCCTGCTTCGTAGCGATGTAGACGGAACCGGATAGGGTCGGTCCGGCCGAGAGGTCGCGGAAGCACTTCGCATAGATCTGGAAGTCACTGTCGTTGTAGAGGACGACCGGGGGTGCCGCCGCTGCGGCGGCGGCAGCGGTAGCACCATCCGTGGCCGCGGCCTGGAACAGCTTGTTGGCGCGGAAGATCGTCAGGGCCTTGGCCTTGGGAACGGCGTCGAGGGTCGAGAGCTTGATGTCGGACCCGGTCAGGGTCTGGTTCTTGACCTTGCTGCCGAGGACCGCGTTGGCGCGGATCTTCGACGCGGACACCGAGTTCTTCTTCAGCTGCTTGTTGCCGACGGAGTTCTTCGACAGCGCGAAGGCGGTGCCCCCGAGCACCAGGAAGAGCGCGATCGACGAGACCACGTTGGCGTAGGTGAGGCGAGCCTTCAGCCGTTCGATCATGAGTCTCTCCCTTGCGGACGATGGTCGCTACAACCCCGAACCTAGCCCGGCCACCCCCTCCTGTCAAGACCAATCGGATCGAGCCATTCCCTAGCCTGACCTGGGCACAGGCACCCGCTGATCACGATCCCGGTTGTCGCTCGTTGACGCGACAGACAGGCTCTTCGCGGTGGATGATGTGGCGGTGGAGATCGGACTCGTCCTCGCCATCACCTTCTCGATTGCCTTTGCGCTGACCAACGGCTTTCATGACGCCGCCAACGCGATCGCGACCCTGGTCGCCACCCGCGGCGCACGACCGGGGCAGGCTATCGCCCTCTCCGCCGCCTTCAACATGGCCGGCGCCCTTCTCGTCGGAACGGCCGTCGCCGACACGATCGCCGGGATCGTCACCGTCTCGCCCTCAGAGGCGGTCGAGGTGATCGGGTCGGGAGTGCTGGCCGCGACGCTGTGGAACCTGATCACCTGGTCGCGCGGCCTGCCGTCGAGCTCGGCCCACGCGCTGGTTGGGGGGCTGACGGGATCGGCCCTTGCCGAGGCCGGGAGCGGGGCGGTCAACTGGGGAGGTCTCGACGGCTGGAAGCCCGTCGGGGTTCTCGGGGTGCTGATCGTCCTCGCGGTCTCACCGGTGATCGGGCTCGCCTTCGGGTGGGGGTTCGCACGCCTCAACGCCTGGGCGCTGAGGCGGGCGACCCACCGCGTGAAGGAGCCGATCCGGGCCTCGGAGTGGGCGATGTCGGCGGCGCTCTCGTTCGGTCATGGCGCCAACGACGCGCAGAAGGCGATGGGGGTGATCGCGGCGCTGCTGCTCGCCACCGGCCACCTCGACTCGCTCACCGTTCCGCTCTGGGTGAAGCTCTCCTGCGGCCTCGCCCTGACCGTCGGCACCGCGATGGGCGGATGGCGGATCGTGCGCACGATCGGCCGCAGGATCTTCCGGCTGACACCGATCGACGGCTTCTCGAGCCAGAGCGCTTCGACCGCGGTGATCCTGCCCGCCACCTTCCTCGGCGCGCCGGTGTCGACGACCCAGGTCGTCGCCTCGTCGGTGGTAGGCGTCGGCGGCGGCCGGCGGCGCTGGCATCACGTCCGCTGGGCCGTCGTTCGCTCGATCGCGTTCGCCTGGGTTCTGACCCTTCCGGGCTCGGCTGCGCTCGGGGCGGTTACGCTGGTGATCTGGAGGGCACTCGGATGACACGCAGAAGCTGAAGGGCACTCGATGAAACGCGGAAACTGGTTTCTCCCCGAGACCCCGGACGTGCTCGGGATGCTTCGACGCCAGACCGAGACCACGGTCGAGGGGATGGACGCGCTCGTCGCCTGGGCGCAGGGCGATCCCGAAGCGGCCGACCTCGTCCGCGCCTGTGAGCACAGGGCCGACGACCACAAGCGCGAACTGCGAGAGGCGCTGACGGTCGCCTTCTCGACGCCGCTGGAGCCGGAGGACCTGTTCGAGCTCTCCAGTGGGATCGATGAGATCCTAAACAGCGCCAAGAACACGGTCGGGGAGGCAGAGGTGATGGGAGCGGCCCCCGACGCGGCGATGGCGGAGATGTCGGGCCATCTGGCCGAGGGCGCGCGGAGGCTCGGGGAGGCACTCCTTGACCTCAGCGAGGACGGCGGCACCGACGCGACGGTGCCGGCGGATGCGGCGGTCAAGAGCTACCGCCGACTCGAGCACACCTACCGGGCCGCAATGTCGGCGCTGCTCGAGGTCGAGGACGTCCGCGAGGTGACCACACGCCGCGAGCTCTACCGCCGCTTTTCCCGCACCGGCGAGGAGATGGCCCGGGTCGGCGAGCGCGTCTGGTACTCGGTGCTGAAGGAGAACTGACCCGTATTCCTTCACGGGCCGACTGCGGCCTCATGGGAACCGCGATCCGCCTACGGCGATGGGTGGATTTCGACGAAATGGGGGACGGAATCCACCCGTCGCGAGCCGCAGGCGCCGGGATTGGTCAACCGGGTGCGGTGCCGGGGGTGGTCAAAGGGGTGCGGTGCCGCGGTGCCGGGAGCGGTCAACCGGGTGCGGTGCGCTCCAGCGACTCCCAGCCGACATCGAGTGCGCCGAGCGCCTCGTCGGCGGCGGCGCCGCCGCGCAGCCCGAACAGCCTCTTCGCCCACAGCAGGTAGGCGACTATGGCGAAGTTCAGCACCAGCGCCGCGATCTTCAGCGGCGTTTGGCTGACGGTCAGCTCCCAGACCTCGAACGGGATGAAGAGGGAGGTGGCGATGAAGGTCAGGTACTCGGCCCAGCGCTTCGTCATCCACAGCCCCGCCGCCTCGGTCGCCTGCAGCAGGGCGTAGGCGGCGAGACCGAGGCCGACCAGCTCGAGGGTGCCGCTGCGAAGGTTGAGCAGCCGGTCGATCTCATGAAGGAGCCCGTGCTGGGGGAGCTCGCTGGTTCCTCGGAAGTCCTGCAACAACCGGTAGTAGAGGTCGCGCACCCCGGTCTCGTTGGCGGCGATCAAGAAGACGCCGACGGCGAGCGCGGCGAAGAGCAGGAACCGCAGGGCCTTGTCGACGGCGATCAACCGCAGGATGAACTTGTCGCGCAGCGGCCTGCCGCGAAGCGGCAGCCGTATCTCGTCGCGGTCCGGGGGGTGGCGGCGGGCCGGATGGGCAGGAGGCTCGAGCGCCAGCCAGCTGTCGCAGCGCAGGCAGCGGTGCCAGCGGACACCTTCTTCGAGACGGGCGATCAGGCGGTCTTCGGGCCGGATCTCGGCCGCGTCGGTCCCGACCAGGAGGTGGCCCCCGACCCCGCAGGCGAGCAGCTCCCAGTGGAACTTGGGGAGGAAGCGCTGCGGCCTGACCGTCCCGGGAGGCGGTGGCCGCCTCCCGGGATCACCCTCGGCCGCGGTCACTCCGCGACCGCTGGATCAACTCCCGGGCGGGAGCTTTGACTCATAGAACGCCAGCGCCTCGGCCTCGGCCGCGGCGACGATCGGCCCGTGGTTGACGCCGGGGTAGACGCTGTAGGTGACGTTGTCGCCCGTGGCCGTGAGCTCGGCGACGAGCTGGGTCGCTGAAGAGACTTCGGAACCGTCGTGTCGGCGTCCCCTTGGGCGAGCAGCACCGGCGCCGTCGTCGTCACCGCCGGGTTCTGCTTGTCGAGCACGTCGTAGAGCGCCGTCAGGTCGGCACCCGGGCGGAGCAGCGTCGATGGTGCGAGGCCGCCGAGTCGGCTGAGGGGTGGCGAGCTGCGAGAGGCAGAGCTTGTCGACCAGCGGGTAGAAGCCGAGGGCCTGGTCGGAGAGTAGCAGGCTCGGGCTTGATCGGCGCCGCAGGAGTCGATTCGGTCGTCGCGCCCTGGACGATCAGGATCGCGAGCGCCGAGAGGCAGCTCGGGCGTGGTGATCGACGGGCAGCAGCGAGGCCTGCTCCTTGAGGTGCGAGATGCCGGCGCGTAGGCGACCGTCCCGCGCAGCGACAGGTCCGGCGCGTAGCCCTTCGCGAGGCCGGCGGCGAAGAGCGCCGCGTGGCCGCCCTGCGAGTGGCCGGAGATCAGGAAGCGCTTGCCGATCGCCGGGTTGAGCTGGCGGGCCGCCCGGACGATGTCGAGGACGCTGCGGCCCTCGGCCCTGCCGATCAGATAGGCGTGGGGGCCGGGGGTGCCGAGGCCCTGGTAATCGGTGCGGACCACCGCGTAGCCGGCGGCGAGCCAGGCGTTGAGCTGGGGGTCGATGTAGGAGATGTAGCCCTCGGCCGGGCCGCCCTTGCGGTTGCGCGAGGGGGCGCAGGCATCGGCGGTGCCGGTCGTGCCGTGGGCGTAGCTGATCACCGGCCAGCCGCCCTTCGGCGGCTTGCCCTTCGGGATGCTGACCGAGCCCGAGACCGCGACCCGCTTGCCCTGGGGGGTGATCGAGGTGTAGAGGACGAGCTTGGTCGAGGCCGCCCTCTTCAGCGGCACCAGGCCGCCGGCCTTGCGCGCCCAGATCAGGCTGCCGTGGCCGCCCGGAAGGCTCTTCGGCGGGTGGTAGAAGGCGAGTCCGGCGGGGCCGGTGCGAACCTTGGCCTCAGCGCCGGGGGCGCCCAGAAGGGCGACGGCGGCGACTCCTGCCACGAGCGCGGCGAGGACTCTGTTTCGAAGGCGGTGGGGGGCGGCGCTAATGGTCAAGTTCTCTCCTTTGTGGGCCCGGGTCGGCGTGTGGTGGGCGCGGGCCGGGTGCTAACCCTAGTTTCTCCGTGGCAATCGGGGCAGCGGTACCCAAGGAACACCGGAATTCGACGATCGGAGCGCTCCCCCGCTCGGGTGGTCGGCCGCCGCTACGCTGCGCCGGTGGGTGCCCGCGCCTCCTCGATCCTGCCATTCGTGATCGCCGTCCTGCTGCCGCCGGCCGGGCTCCTGATCGGCCTCCTTCAGCTGACCCAGGAGGATCGCCGGCGCGGCTTCATGCTGATTGCAGTGGCGCTGCTGGCGGCGCTCGTCTGGGTCCGTCTGCTGACGGGCTGAGCCGCAGCGCGAATCCTGCCGGATCGATCGCGTTCGGCGCCGCTTCAGCGTCGGCTGCTCGACCCGGAAGCGAAGGTCTTCACGGGCCCCGCTCCCTCGACCGAGACCGCCCGGACCGAGAAGACGTGCCTGCCCCTGCCGACTGTGTAGCTGCGCGGGGAACGGCACGATTTGAACGCGGCGCTGCCGAGCCTGCACTGATAGCGGGCCCCGTCGGTGCTCGAGGCAAAGGCGAAGGTGACCTTCGCGCGGCGCCTGCGGGGACCGAGGTGGACGACGGCCGCCGGGCGCCTGCGCAGAGCCGGCTGCGCCGGTGGCCGCGGGGCGAAGCAGTCGGCGAGGAAGGCGACGATCGGCCCCGTCATCACCGTGTCTCCCGCAGCGCCGATCTTGGTGTTGACCTCGTTGTGGCTGAGGCTGCGGGCGTCGATCAGCGTCGTCGCCACCCCGGCGTCGCGCAGGCGCTGGGCGAAGGCGTTCTCGATCTGCTGGCGCTGCGCGGATCCCCTGAAGACGGTGATCACCGGCGCGATCCCGGTCCTCGGCCTGATCAGGTAATTGGCCGAGGTCTCGGTCTTGTAGTTGGGGTTGTTGCCGAGCGAGTCGAGCCACTGGAGGTCCTCGCCGTCATCGTTGGCGGCGACCTTGTCGAAGCCCTCGGTGTCAAGCGGTCCCGCGCAGCGCAGGTCATCGAGGCCGAGCCCCCGCTCCCCGAGCCAGGTCGGGTTGACGGCGACGTTGGAGACGATGTCGGCCCCCGCGGAGTGGCCGAAAAGCGCTATTCGACGCGGATCGCCGCCCCGCGATCGCGATCTTGGCCCGGGTCCAGGCGACCGCGGCGGCGACATCGCGGTAGTGGTCCGGATAGTGAGCGGAGGCCGGGTCGCCGGCAACCGTGAGCCGGTAGTTGACGCTGATGAAGACGTAGCCGAGGTCGTTGAAGAGCCGCACCTTGTCGGCGACCTGATTCGCCTTGTCGCCGTTGTGGTAGCCGCCCCCGTGGACCCAGATCACGACCGGAGCCGGGCCGCCGCCGGCAACGCATCCGGCGGCCGGCGCGTACAGATCGAGGCTGGTCGAGTTGAGCGGCACCCCCGCAAGCTGCTCGTAGGCGACCGTCTCCGCCGCGGCCGCGCTGCAACCCCCCGCCGCGGTCGCATCGGAGGCGAGCCCGGGCAGCATCGCCGCGCAGAGCACGGCGAGCGCAGAGATGTTGCGGAAGGAGACCATATGAAGCTCCCCGGCAGGTCGAGTGGACGAAAGCCTCGAAATGGCGAGGGTTTTCGGCCACTCGACTGCGGTTACGTCGGTAAACCCCGACCGGGGCGCGGGGTTGCGGGCGGCGCAGGCGCAGGCGCGGGCGGCGCAGGAGCGGGCGGCGCGGGCGGCGCAGGCGCGGGTGGCTCAGCGCGCGGCGAGCCAGGCGGCGTGCTCGGCGCCGAGCTCCCCGACCGGCTCGGCGTCCTCGATCAGCTCTCGCAGCAGCGCCCCCCAGGGGGCGCTGGCGCGGACCGTCGAGGCAATCTGGAACAGCAGGCCCTCCATTCTTCTCAGCAGGAGCGCCTCCGGGGGCAGGGTCATCCGCCGCAGCTGCTCGAAGAGGTCGTGCCGCTGCTCGCGCATCGTCTCGGCGCTGCGCCAGAGGTCCTCCGGCGCCAGCCGAAGCGGCTCCTCGGACTTCAGCCACCAGGAGACCTCGCGCATGTAGGCGAGCAGCAGCGGGCCGTCCCAGTCGTCGAGATCGCCGGGGAGGTAGCCGAGCTCGCGCATCCCTTCGAGCAGGGTCCTCTCGTCCCCCTCGCGGATCGCCGCGGCGATCACGCCCTCATCGCGCAGGTAATCGGGCGGGAGCCGCCTGATCATCCCGAAGTCGAAGAACGCCACCCGGCCGTCGGGGCAGAGCAGGTAGTTCCCGGGGTGGGGGTCCCCGAGGGCGACCCCCAGCTCCCGAACGGTGCCGTAGAAGAAGCGGTAGACGATCTCGACGTAGCGGTCGCGGACCGGGTCAGGCTCTGCGGCGACCCCCTCGAAGTCCATCCCGTCGACCCACTCGGTGACGAGAACGCGCCGCCGCGAGAGCTCCGTGTCGACCCCGGGGACGAGGATGAACGGATGTCCTTTCCAGAAGCGGGCGACGCGGCGGTGGTTGCTGGCCTCGAGCTCGTAGTCGCACTCCTCGATGATCCGCTCGCTGAGCTCGGCGAGCACGTCCTTGATCTCGAGGCCCGGCATCAGCTGGCGCAATAGCGGCGTCAGCAGGCGCAGGTTGCGCATGTCCGACTCGACGGTCTCGGCAATCCCCGGGTACTGGACCTTGACCGCGACCTCCCGCCCCTCGTGGGTGCGGGCGCGGTAGACCTGGCCGATGCTCGCCGCCGCCGCCGGCTCGGGGCCGATCTCGGCGAGCACCCGCCCGGGGTCATCGCCCCAGTCGTCCGCGAGGACCCCTCTCATCTCCTCCCAGGCGACCGGCGGGACGTTGTCGCGCAGCGATGCGAGCCGGCTCTGCAGATACTCGGACTGGTCCTCGTCGAGGCCGGGGAACTCGACGGTCGAGAGGACCTGCCCCGCCTTCATCGCGGCGCCGCGCATGACCGCGAGCTGGTCGATCAGCGAATCGATCGTCGCGACCACGCGGTCGCCCCGCCGCCGGCGCTGCTCCTCGGGGCTGCCGCGGGCGTCGAGGCGGTCACCGGCCCAGCGGACGGCGCCGCCCGCGGCGACCCGCCCGAGGCGGGCCGTGCGCGCGCTGCGGCCCCGGGTGGGGCTTCGTCCTTGATCGTCGGCCACGCCGACAGTCTGGCAAGGCCGGGTGAGCCGACCCTGCGCGACGGGGAGCAGTCGGGCACAATGGGCGGCGCGTGAAGGCCCTCTCTACAACAGGCACTTCGCGACGATGACCGGCGACGTTCTCGACCCCCGAGGAGCCCTTCGGGGACTCCTGCTCGCCACCGGCGTCGTCGGCCTCTGGCTCGTCCTCGCCCCGGCGACGCCGGACCTCGCTGCGCAGGTCTACCGAGTTCACCTCTTCGCCAGCCACGGTTTCGCCCTATATGACTCCAACTGGTACGGCGGCCACCTGCTGCCGGCCTACAGCGTCCTCTTCCCGCCGATCGGGGCCCTTCTGGGGGTCCGGCTCGCCGGCGCGGTGGCGACAGCGGCCGCGATCATCCTCTTCGACCGGCTCGCCCGCGCCGAGTTCGGCGCCCGCGCCTGGCGCGGCACCGTCTGGTTCGCCGTCGGCGCCGGGATGAACCTGCTCAGCGCCCGGCTCACGTTTGCGCTCGGGCTGGCGATCGGCCTCGGGGCGCTGTACGCGGCCCGCCGTCAGCGCCAGGTCCCCGCCATTGCCCTCGCCTTCGCATGCCCGCTGGCCAGTCCGCTCGCCGGGCTATTCCTCGCGGGCGCTGCCGCCGCCTGGGCGCTGGGCCGGCGTCGCGTCGCCCCAGCGGCCATCGTCGCCGCGGCGTTGGCTCCTCTGCTCGCCCTCCAGATCGCCTTCCCGGAGGGCGGCACCTTCCCCTTCCTGGCAAGCGAGCTGATCCTGATGCTGATCGCCCTGATCGGGGGCATTCTCGTGCTGCCGCCCGGGCAGCGAGTTCTCCAGATCGGCTTCGCGATCTACGCGCTCGTCGCGGTCACCGCCTTCGTCGTCCCGAGCCCGCTGGGTTCGAACGTCGGCCGGCTTGCGCTGATCGCGGTCGGGCCGCTGCTCGCCTGCACACTCAGTGGCCGCCGCGCCCTGCTTCTGGCGGCCGTCGCGCCGCTGATGCTGTTCTGGTCCTGGGCTCCCTCCGCGCAGGACCTCGAGAGCGTCGGTGGCCCGAGCTCGAGCGCCGCCTACTACGCACCCCTCGAATCGTTCCTCGCCCGCCACGACCAGCCCCCCGCCCGGGTGGAGATCCCCCTCACCAAGGGGCACTGGGAGGCCGTCTACGTCGCGCGCCGCTTCATGCTCGCTCGCGGTTGGGAGCGCCAGCTCGATCGCGGCGAGAACCCGATCTTCTACCCCGACCGCCGCCACGCCCTCGACTCGGCCGCATATCTCCGGTGGCTGCGGGCCGGAGGGGTCCGCTACGTGGCCGTGCCCGACGCGTCGCTCGATGACTCGGCCCGCTCCGAGGTCGCGCTGATCTCCACCGATCCGCCATACCTGGACCGTGTCTGGAGCTCGCGGCACTGGACCGTGTACGCGGTCAGGGATGCGACCCCGTTGCTGAGCGGACCCGGGAGGCTTCTCAGCGTCAGGCCCGACTCGTTCACCCTCGACGTCGAGCGGCCGGGGAGATTCCTGATGCGGCTCCATTTCTCGCCCTACTGGCAGCTGCACAGCGAGGCGGGCTGCGTGATGAGGGCCCCGGGTGGCTGGACCCAACTGCAGATGGCCCGCACCGGCACCCAGCAGGTGACGAGCGACTTCGGCCTCGATCGCACCCTCAGCCACGGCCGCCGCTGCGCCTGAGCGACCCGGGAATGCGGAACGGAGCGGGGGGCGCGCCCGCGGGCCGGCACCAATCCTGCAATTATGTGTGCAGGTTATTAGCAACTCTTCATATTCAGCCGGTGCTAGCTAGCGTGTCGCGCTCCGCCGGTCACCCACTTGAAGGGTTTCGACGAGGCGGGGCGAATGACGACTGTTTCCACCAAACAACGCTCAGGCCGGATCCGCAGGGGGACGGTGACGCTGGCGGCGACCGTGTTCGCCGTGCTGGTCATGCTGCAGCTGCTCGGTGGCAGCGCCCCCGCGGACAATCTTCAGCGCAAGCTCGACCGAGGCCAGGCCAAGCTCGACAAGGTCAAGCAGAAACGGGGCGACCTCGCCGCTTCGATCGATCAGCAAAACAGCGAGATCGACGCCCTGATCGGAGAGGTCGCCGCGCTGCAGGGTCAGCGGGCGCAGGTCGAGCAGGAGCTTGCCGCAAAGCAGGCAGAGCTAGACCGCACGACGGCGGCGCTGGAGAAGCAGCGAAAGCACCTAGAGGTCGTCCGTGGCCAGCTGAAGCGGGCGCTCGGGGTCCTGCGCAGGTGGCTGGTGACGGTCTATGTCTCCGGCAACCCCGATGTCCTCAGCGTCATCGCAAACTCGGCGAGCTGGTCCGACGTCGTCGCCCAGAGCGAGTATCTGGGGCAGATCAAGGACTACGAGGGCAGCGTGGTCGAGCGCGTCCAGCAGATCCGCGACCAGACGAAGGCGGCCGTTCGACGGCTCGCGGCGACGCGGGAGCAGGTCTCAGCGGCGCGCGACGCGATCGCCGCCGAGCAGCAGCAGCTCGCGAACGCCGAGGCGGCGCTGCAGTCGCGCCATGCGCAGCTCGTCGCCGCCCAGGATGCCCGCCAGCAGGCGCTCGACTCGCTCGAGAGCCGGGCGAGCGCGTTGCGCAGCAATCTCTCTTCGATCTCGGCTGACGTCGCGGCGAAACAGGCCGAGAGCGCGGTCACCTCGCCGGCGCCGCCGGCGCCAGCGCCAGCGACAGCGCCCGTCTCGGTACCCGGCGAGACGGCGACGCTTCTTCCCAACGGCCAGGCGGCCGCCCCCGCGAGCGCGCCGGCCGCGGTCAAGGCCGTGATCGCCGCCGCCAACTCGATCGCGACGACTCCCTATATCTGGGGAGGCGGCCACGGTTCGTTCAGCTCGCCCGGCTACGACTGCTCGGGCGCGGTCAGCTTCGCCCTCAACGGTGGTGGCTTCCTCTCGAGCCCGCTCGACTCGACCGGGCTCGAGACCTGGGGCGACCCCGGCGCAGGGAGCTGGATCACCGTCTACGCCAACTCCGGGCATGCCTGGGCCGTTATCGCCGGGCTGCGCTGGGACACCTCCGGCGACATCTCCGGCACCGGACCGCGCTGGCACTCGGACATGGCCTCGACCGCGGGATTCATCGCCCGCCACCCCTCCGGCTACTGAGAGCGCCCCGGCCCGGCTCTAGAGTGGCGCCGTCGTGAACGGCCCGGACCCAGATCTCTATCGCGACGCTCTGCTCGACTGGCTCGCCTGCGCCGCCGGCGGGGCCGGGGAGCCGGCCGCGCGGGCGGCGGGCGCCGCCGGCGACGGGCTGCTGGAGCGGGTGGTGGCTCTCGGGACCGCGGGGCATGTCCTCGACTTCGACGACACCTACCTCCCCGGGGTCGCCCATCTGAGCGCGGCGACGGCGCCCGCGACCCTGGTCCTCGGAGCTGAGCGGGGCGTCAGCGTGGGAGAGGCTCTCGACGCCTACGCGGCCGGGTTCGAGGCGATGGGCGCGATGTCGCGGGCCGGTCACCCCGGACTCTACGACGGCGGCTGGCATCCGACCGCGGTCTGCGGGAGCCTCGGATCCTCGGTCGCGGCGGCCAGGCTGCTCGGGCTCGGGGAGGGCGAGCAACGCGCGGCGATGGCGATCTCGCTGCTGCGGGCGGCGGGGCTGCGGTCGGCGTTTGGCTCGGCCGGCAAGAGCCTTCAGGTCGGTCTCGCCGCAGCGGAGGGCGTCGCGGCGGCGCGGCTGGCGGGGTCCGGGGCGGAGGTCGATCTCGACACGGTCGCGGGCGGGTACGCGGGCTATGAGTCGGTCTTCGGCGCCGCTCACCGCCCGCCGCCGAGCGAGCGCTCGAGTGCGATCGAGGAGAACTGGATCAAGGCGTATCCGTGCTGCCTGCAGACCCATGGTGCGATCGAGGCTGCGGCCACCGTGCGCGACTCGGGGTGGCGCGAGGGCGGCCGGTTGGAGGTTTCGGTTCACCCGCTCTCGCTGCAGGCGGCGCCGGTCTCCGATCCCGCAGACGGCCTCGCGGCGAAGTTCTCGATCGCCTACCTGACCGCCTACACGCTCCTCAACGGTCCACCTGTTGTCGAGAGCTTCGACACGGTTGACGACGACGCACGCAGCCTCGCTTCGGACCGGGTCTCGGTCGCGGTCGACCCGGCGCTGGCGGAGTCCGAGGCGGTTCTCGCCTTCGGCGGCGAGGAGGTGGCGAGGATCCGGGCGGCCGCCGGCTCCCCCCAGAATCCGCTCGGTCAGGCAGCGCTGTCGGCCAAGCGCCGTCGCCTCGCGGGCGATCGGCTCGAGGGCACCCTCGACGACGGCTCCCGCCCGGTGGCGGAGGTCCTCGCCCTCGTCGGGGCGCCATGAGTGGGTTCGCCCCAGAGGCCGAAGCGATGGTCCCGCCCCCGCCCGTCGGCCGTATCTTCGAGCGGGAGATCAGGCCCGGGATCGCAGACGTCACGCCGAGCGGGCGTGTCCGACTCGACGCGATCGCGCGCTGGCTCCAGGATGTCGCCTACCTCGACGTCGTCGATGCCGGGTTCGAGCACCGGGGGGCATGGATCGTTCGCCGCAGCAGGATCCGGGCCGAGGCCTGGCCGGTCTTCGGAGAGGATCTCGTCCTGCGGACCTTCTGCAGCGGAATCGGCCGTTTCTGCGCCGAGCGCCGAACCGTGATCAGGGGCGCGAGCGCCGAGGTGGAGGCGGTCGCGATCTGGGTCTGCCTCGACCCCGAGAGGATGGTTCCGATGCGCTTCGACGAGGAGTTCTTCGCCGTCTACTCCGAGAGCGCCGGGGATCGCGGCGCCAGCGTCCGCCTCCGCCATCCTCGGCCTCCCGTCGACGCCGAGCGCCGGCAATGGACCTTCGCGATCACGCAACTCGATCTCGCCGGGCACGTCAACAACTCGCACTACTGGGAGCTGATCGAGACGGATCTCGGCGCGGGGGCGACCGTCGGCGCGCTCGAAGCCGAGGTCGAGCATCACGCCCCGGCTCAGGCGGGGGAGGTGGCGCTGCTGCGAAACGGCGGCGGCATCTGGGTCGAGGACCCGGCGGGCGAGCTGGTGGCCTCGATCATGCTTCTTGCCTCAGGTGCCTCGGCCTCAGGTGCCTGAGGCCGGAGGGCCGGCAGCCGGGCGCGGCCCGAGCGGGGGAATCGCCCTCAGGGCCCGAAGTGCCCCGCGAACCCCTCCGCGCATGCCGAGCTCCCTCCGCAGACGGCGGCGATCGGCGCTTCCGGGAAGCTCAGTCGCCCCCTCGTAGCGGAAGCCCCGCAGCTTGGCCACATAGGAGGCGAGGCCGCGCCGGCCGAGCTGCTCGGAGTCGAGCTGGAGTCGCCGCAGGGTCATCGGCGGGGGAAGCTGCCTTCCCATCATCGGCAGAGCCCGGCGCAGCTCGGCCAGCTGGGCCTCGGCAAGTTCGGGGCCCCGGAGGCCGCGGCGCCGGCGCGCGAGCATTGCCAGCACAGCGGCGGCGCCGAGCGCCAGGATCGACCCGATAGCGGCGAGGATGAACCCGTGCCCGCCGCCGCTCTCGGCCGCGGCGAGCCGCGGCCCGCCTCTGCCGATCTCGGGCAGCGGCCGGCCCTGCGGAAGTTGCGGCCGCCCACCCGCCCCGGCGGAGATCGAGGCCGCGGGGGAGGCGGACGGGGTGGGGTCGAAGGCGACCCAGCCGATGCCCTCGAAGTAGACCTCGACCCAGGAGTGGGCGTCGAAGTCGCTGACGATGAAGCGGTTGCCGACCGGCGTCCCGGGGCTGAACCCGGAGGCGACCCGGCTCGGGATGCCGAGTGTTCGCAGCATCAGCGCCATCGTCCCGGAGAACTGCTGGCAGTAGCCGACGCGGTCGCGGAAGAGGAACGCGCTCAGGGGGTAGCGGCGCAGCGGTGGGCTCTCGCTGTAGGAGTAGGCCGTGCGCAGGTGCCCGAGTATTGCCTCGACCGCGTCATAGCTGGTCGGGGCCCTGCGGGTGAGCCTGCGGGCGAGGCGGTAGACGCCGGCGTAGGGCGAGGCGAGCAGCCGGCCGGCGGCGCCCGCCGCCTCACCGCCACCGCCACCGGGGGGGCGCAGTGGCACGGTCAGCGAGCTGACGACCGCCTCGACCTCGGCCGGGCGGCCCGGCTGGGCCGGCAGGGTGCCGGTCTCTCGCTGCGGCAGTGAGATCGCCGTGTAGCGGCGCAGGGCAGGTTGGTAGCGACGGCCGCCGGCGCGGCGCATCCGCGCCGGCGCCGGTTGCGGCGTGTAGGCGCGGACGCTGTAGCTGTCTCCGGTCGAGATGCCGTCGCCGTCGGTGGGAGTGATCCCCCCATACGCCGGGGCCGTTCCCCCGAGCCCCTGAACTGAGAGCGGCGAGCCGGCGCCGACGACGAGCTGGCTGCTGAGCGCCTCTATCCCGAAGTAGGCGGTGTGGACCCAGCGGCGGTCGAGGCGGGCCGGCGCCGCGGCGCCCTCCACCTCGGACGGCAGCTCGAGCGGTCTCGCCGAGTCCGGTTGTGGCTCGAGCCAGCGGAAGCCGTCGAAACGGTCGAGCACGGCGGTGCGCCAGTAGTGGGGGTCGGCGCTCCTGACCGCCAGCATCCTGCGCCCGGTCCGTGGCCACCCGATCGGGCCGTAGGAATGGTTCCAGCTGAAGAACTCGGTGTCGTCGGCCACCGCCGCCGAGGACAGGTTCCAGTTGGTGTAGTCGAGGAGCGGCTCGTCGCCGCCGGTGCGGGAGGCGAGTGGGACCGCTATCAGGCCCGCGGCTGCCACGAGGACGAGCGCGCCGAGCACGTCGTCTCTCCCGATCCGCGGAAGCCAGAGCCAGGCTGCGACCCCGATGAAGAGGAACAGGCCCTGGAGCAGGGGTGCGTCCGGGCGCGCCAGGGTCGCGGCGATCGCGTAGGCGGCGACCACGAGCGCGAGAGCGAGCGTCTCCCGCGCGGTCCCTGCGGCGCGGGTCGGCCAGAAGGCGAGCGCGGCCCCGGCGCCGAGCATGATCACCAGCCCGAGCATGATCGCCAGGCGCGACCACTCGCCACCGCCCGTGTAGGGATAGTCGGAGTTACCGATGACCTCGATGCCGACCCCGAGGTTGGTCCAGAGCTCGCCCCATCCCGGCGGGGCGAGCAGGCGTGCGGGCACCCCGAGCGCCAGGGCCGCCAGGCCGATGCCGCCGATCAGGGCCAGCGTGGCCAGAGGCCAGCGAAGGCGTCGCCGCGCCATCAGGGCGCCAAGCGCCGCCATCACGACAGCCATGCCGACCAGGACGAGGGTCGCGACCAGCAGGCGCCCGACGGGGGGATCGCTGAGCAGAGCCGACCAGTGGAGGGCGACGAAGAGGCCGAGGGCAGCGAAGACCCCCAGCCGCGCGAGCGGGACCCGCTCGGATCGAAGGGCGCCGCTCATCGCGGCTGCTCTGAGGCGCCGATGACGAAGATCGCCCCCCGCGCCACCCCTGCCGGTATCACCGGTGGCCGGCTCGAGGGCTCGACCAGGGCGAGCGCCGCGTGCGCCTCGCGCCAGCCGCGAAGGCCGGAGCCGATCCGCAAGGCCAGCGTCCTGTCGGGCAGCAGCAGCGAGCAGCCACTGCCGCGTCCGAGATGGGCACAGAGCGAAGCGGCGGAGCGGACAGCCCGGTCAAGCGCCTCCTCGCCATCGGGATCGCAGGAGTTGAGGACGACGAGAGGGGGCGAGTCGCCGCCGCTGATCAGGCGGCGCTCGACCATTTCGCCACTGCGGGCGACGCTCGGCCAGTGAATCCGGGAGGCGGGGGTGCCCTCGCGGAACGGGCGCACCCCGTCGACCTCGAAGTCGACCCCGCGCTCGTCGATACCGCTCCCGGCGACGCCGATGGCGGAGGTGCCCGTGAGATCCTCGCCGCCTGCGCCGGTTCCCGAGCCGGCGTCGACCGGCTCGATGCGCGGCAGGACGAGCACCGGTATCGGGTCCCCGCCGGCCACCCGGCGACGGTGCAGCCCGAACGGGTCGCCGATCAGAAGCGTCGGTGCCTCGAGCAGCCGGCGGCCCCTGCGCGGGAGCGGGACCGAAACCATGTGCTCACCGCCAGGGCGGGACCCGGTGGTCAGTGGCCGCTCGGCCAGCGGGTGCTCGAGGCTGCTGCCCGGAACCAGCCCCGATCCCGACACCCGCACCACGATCGGGTAACCATCGCCCTCGACGATGCTCCACGGGCCCGGGGCAACCTCGACCCTGACCCTTCTCGATGCGCGTCGCACCCAGAGCCAGACGCCTGCATCAAGGAGAACGAGGGCGATGCCCGGGACGTACAGCGACGGGGAGCCGAAAGCCGCTGCGGCAACCACCAGAGCCGACGCGATCAGCACGGTTGCCGAGGCCGGCTTCACGAGAGCGGTTTCAGAGCGCCGGCGTCTGCTGGAGTGCGTCGGCGATCACCGCCGCGCGCTCCTCGACGGCGGCGCCGGGGGCCATCAGGAGGCGGTGTTCGAGGACGGCGTGGGCGAGAGCCTGAACGTCGTCGGGGAGGGCGTGCTCGCGGGCGTCGATGGCCGCGCGCGCCTTCGCCGCACGGTAGAGGAGCAGCCCGGCCCTAGGGCTGGCGCCCAGATCCACTCTCGGGTCCGAGCGCGTCGCCTCACAGAGCGCGACGACGTAGTCGCGCAGGGCGTCACTGCCCCCGGTTGCCGCGGCGGCGGCCTGGGCGGCGAGGATCGAGGCGACGTCGGCGACCGGGCTGAGGTCGAGAACGCGGTCGGAGCCGGCGTGCTCGGCGAGCATCGCCGCCTCCTCGCCCGGGCCGGGGTACCCCATTGCGAGCCTGGTCATGAAGCGGTCGAGCTGTGCCTCCGGGAGGGGGTAGGTGCCCTCGTAGGAGGAGGGATTCTGGGTGGCGATGACCAGGAACGGCCGTGCAAGCTCATGGGCCAGCCCGTCCACCGTGACCCGGCGCTCCTGCATGCACTCGAGCAGGCCCGACTGGGTCTTCGGCGAGGCGCGGTTGATCTCGTCAACGAGCACGACGTTGGCGAAGACCGGCCCGGGGTGAAACTCGAAGCGCGCGTCGCGCTGGTCGAAGACGTTGGTGCCGACGACGTCCCCGGGCAGCAGGTCAACGGTGCACTGAATCCGCGCGAAGGAGGCATCGAGGGAGCGGGCCAGCGCTCTCGCCAGGGCTGTCTTGCCGACTCCCGGGTGGTCTTCGACGAGGACATGGCCCTCGGCGAGTAGGGAGACGATCAGCTGTTCGAGGACCTCATCGTGGACCTTGACCGCCGTGCGGATGTTGCGCCGCAGCCGCTCCGCGATCTCGGCGACGGCGGCGGGACCGATCTCGGGCAGGGTGGCCACCCGACAATGGTAGGCGAGCGTAGTCTTGGCCCCGTGTCGAGGCGCCAACTGACGATCTGCGCGGCGGTGGCGGTCCTCAGCGTATTCGCAGGGGTGCTCCACTACACCGATGCCCCGGCGGTGGCGGCCTTCGTCGTGGCCGGCCTCGCGCTCGCCGGCCTCGCCTGGATCGTCGCCTTCTCGACCGAGTCCCTTGGGGAGCGCTACGGGCCCGGGGTCACCGGCTTCCTGCAATCTACCTTGGGCAACCTGCCGGAGTTCTTCGTCGTCCTCTTCGCGCTCAAGGCCGGCGAGGTCCTGGTGGCGCAGACGTCGCTGATCGGCTCGCTGCTCGCCAACGGCCTGCTGATCCTCGGCCTGGCGATCGTGATCGGGGCCCGGCGCTCCGAGGACGGCGTGATGCGCTTCGCACCCCGCCTGCCCAACGACACGATGACCCTGCTGATGCTGGCCGTCTTCATCATCGTCATCCTCGGCATCGCAACATCGAGCGGGGATACCGCCGCAGAGCACTCGAGGGCGATCTCGGCGATCGCGGCGGTCTGCCTGCTGGCCGTATACGCCGCCTGGCTGATTCCCTACCTGCGCTCGGATACATCGGTCGAGGGCGGCGGGCGTCCATCGATGTCACTGGGCCTCTCGGTCACCGTGCTCGCCGTCGCCGGTGTCGGGGCGGCGCTCGTCTCGGAGTGGTTCATCGCCGCGCTCGGGCCGGCGGTCGATTCGCTCGGCATCTCACGGGCGTTCGCCGGACTGGTGATCGTCGCGATCGCCGGCAACGCGGTCGAGAACACCACCGCCCTTGTCTTCGCCCGTAAGGGGCGGTCCGATCTGGCGATCTCGGTCGTCAAGAACTCGGTCGCCCAGATCGCCGTCTTCCTCTTCCCGGCGCTGATCCTCGTCTCGCTGTTGTTTGCGAATCCGCTCACCTTCGTCCTGCCGCCTGTCTACATCGCCGCGCTGGCGCTCTCGGCGCTGTCGATCTGGCAGATCACCGGCGACGGCGAGGCGCGCGAACACGAGGGTGCGGCGCTGGTGGCGCTGTTCGTGATCGTCGGCGCGGTCGCCTGGTTCGAGTGAGGCCGGGGCGCTCGCTCGGTTGGCGTGATCAGACCCTGCCGCGGCGGTAGAGCCAGCGGTCAAAGAGCGGGCCCAGGCGGCGCTGCGACTGCCGCTCGGCGAAGGCGATGAACTGCTTCGTGGTGACGTTGCCGTAGCGATTGGTGATCGCCCAGCGCCGCAGGATCCGGAAGAAGTCCCTGTCGCCGACCCTGATCCGCAGCGCCTCAAGGGTCATGGCGCCGCGGACGTAGACGGATCCGGCGAAGAGGCTCTTGGGGCTGCCGGGGTGCCCCGGGGGCGGGGTCCAGAAGGGGTCGCCGGCGGGACGGCTGCGCAGCTCGTCGAAGACCGCGCGGACGCTGGGCCCGCCGTGCCGCTCGCGGTAGATCCACTCGCTGAAGGTCGCAAACCCCTCGTTCAGCCAGATGTTGGGCCAGGAGCGAAGACCGACCGAGTCGCCGAACCACTGGTGGGCGAGCTCGTGGACTAAGAGATTGCGGCTCGGGGGCTCCGGATAGGTCGGCCGGGTCTGCGTCTCGAGCGCGTAGGCCCCGCCTTCGATGATCGTCGTCCCGACGGTGTCGAACGGGTAGGGCCCGTAGAGCCTCTCCTCGAAGCGGATGATCTCCGGGAGGGCGCGGATTCCACGCCGGACCAGCCCCGTCCGGGACCGATACAGATCGCGGTCGACGGCGGTCCACGAGGGGATCACCCGGGAGAGGGGAGACGCTCCGGTTACCTTGCCGCGAAGGAGCCGAAGGTCGCCGATCGCGACCGTCGCCAGATAGGGGGCCATCGGCTGGCGCATCGACCAGTTCCAGTTGCTGCGATTCCCGTGGGTTCCGTGGCCGCTGAGCCTGCCGTTGGCGACGGCGACCATCGTCTCGCCGCCGGCCCGTCGGGGGACGTCGAGACGGAAGTCGAATGTCGCCTTGTCGGTGAGCGAGTTGTTGCAGGGGATCCAGGCGGCGGTTCCGACCGGCTCGCCGAGCGCGACAGCGCCACCGCTCTTGATCTGAAACCAGCCCTCCTGGGAGTTGTCGGGATCGGTGATCGTGCCCGGAGCACCGCGGTAGCGGACGTCGGTGGTGAAGACCTCCCCCGACCCGACCGGCGTCGCCGGCGTGATCACCAGCTTGGCGCCGCGTTGCTCGATGCCGGCCTTCGTTCCGTCGACCTTGACATTCGTCACCCGCAGGCCGGCGAGGTCGAGGCTGAAGCGGTCGAGGTCGTGCGCAGCGCGGGCCCGGATCACGGTCGCGGCGACGATCGTCCCCCTGGCCTCACTGCCCGCGGGGGGCGCGTAGCGGATCGAGACGTCGTAGTGGCTGACGTCGTAGGCGCTGCTGCCGCTGTTTGGGAAGAACGGGTCGCGCGGCTGGGCGGATCCGGACGCAGGCACGGCAAGCGCTCCCGTGAGGGCGGCGATGACCCCTGCTGTCACGACCGTGCGAAGCGTCCTCGCAGGCTAGCAACCGGCCTCTCGCCCGGCCACCCATATCGTTGCCCGCATGGCCCGCGATTCCCCGCTGGTGATCTGCTGCCCGGACAAGTTCCGCGGGACCATCTCCGCGCCCGAAGCGGCGCGGGCGCTGGCCCGGGGGGTCGAGTCCGCCGGCTTGCGGGGACTGGCCCATCCGCTCGCTGACGGGGGCGAGGGCACGCTCGATGCGGTGCTCGCGGCCCCCGGCGCCGAGGCGGCCACGGTCGCGACGCTCGACCCTCTCGGACGCCCGATCGATTCGAGGCTGGCGATGCTCCCCGACGGGTCCGCCCTGGTCGAGCTGGCCGAGGCCTCCGGCCTGCAGCTCCTCTCCGCCGAAGAGCGCGACCCGCTGCGCACCTCCAGCGCCGGCACCGGGCGGCTGATCTCGGCCGCCCTCGACCTCGGCGCCCCACGGGTCGTCGTCGCCCTCGGCGGCAGCGCCACCGTGGACGGCGGGCTCGGCGCGATCCGTGCGCTCGGCGCCCGTCCGCTCGACGCGAGCGGGGTGGTGCTCGAGGGGACCGGGGCCGACCTCGGCATGCTCGCTTCGCTCGATCTCGAGCGGCTCGATCCTCGACTTGGCGCGGTTGCGGTCGAGATAGCGGTTGACGTCGAGAGCCCGCTCAGCGGTCCCGGCGGCGCCGCGGAGGTGTTCGGCCCCCAGAAGGGCGCCGATGGCGAGGCGGTCGAGCGTCTCGACCGGGGCCTCGAGACCCTGGCAGGCGTCCTCGGCCTCGGCCGGGGCGACCGGGGGCGCCTCGGCGCCGCGGGTGGTTTCGCCGCCCCGTTCGTCTCCCTGCTCGGGGCGGCGGTCGTGTCGGGCGCCGCTCTCGTGCGCGAGGTGACCGGCTTCGAGCAGGCGCTCAGCGGTGCCTCGCTCTGCATCACCGGCGAGGGCCGGGTTGACGGTTCCTCGGTCCTCGGGAAGACGGTCGGCGGGGTCGTGCGGGCGGCCGCCGAGGCGGGGGTGCCGGCCGTCGTCGCCGCCGGGGAGGTCGAGGAGGCCTCTGCCGCCCTGATCGCGGAGGGCGCCGCCGGCGTCTTCGGAGTCCTGCGACGGACCGGTGATCTCGATGACGCCAGGGAGTCCGCGGACGCCGACCTCGAGTGGTTCGGGCGCTCGGCGTCGCTGCTGTTCAGCCGAAGTCGAAGCTGACGCCGGTCAGCTCCTCTGAGACCGACCAGAGGCGCCTCGCCGCGGCCGGGTCCTTCGAGGCCGAGCTCGAGTCAACGATCCGCGGCGCCCCGCGCGCCTCGAAGGGGCCGTCGGGGCCGATGAAGGAGCCGCCCGGAAGGCCGGGAAATGTGGCCGCGTAGAGGGAGGTACGGGCTCCGTCATCGCCGCTTTGGGCGATCAGCCGGTTGGCGACGGCCATCGCGCCCTTGTTGAGGGCGGCGAAGATGCCGCCGCCGACTCCAGGGCCGGCAGACTGCAGGTTGGTGGCCGAGTAACCGGGGTGGGCGGCCATGCTCGCGAGCGCGGCGCCGGCCGCCTCGGCGCGCCGCTCGAGCTCGTAGGCGAAGAGGAGGTTGGCGAGCTTCGATTGCCCGTAGGCGGCCCAGCGGAAGTAGCGCCGCTCCCCGGTGAGGTCGTCGAAGTTGATTCGCCCGCTGCGGTGGGCGACGCTGGAGACGGTGACGACGCGGCTGCTCTCGCCGCCCAGCAGCGCCGGCAGCAGCAGGCCGGTGAGGGCGAAGTGGCCTAGGTGATTGGTTCCGAACTGAAGCTCGAATCCGTCGGCGGTGAGCCGGCGCGGCGTCGCCATCACCCCGGCGTTGTTGATCAGCAGGTCGATCGAGGGGTGCTCGGAGCGCAGGTTCTCGGCCAGCGCCCGGACCGAGTCCAGGCTCGCGAGGTCGAGCCGCGCCAGCTCAGCCGAGGCGTCCGGGACCGCCGCGCGGACCTCGGCCAGCGCCGCCGCGCCCCGGCCCGGATCGCGGCAGGCCATCACCACCCTCGCCCCGGCCCGGGCGAGCTCGCGCGAGGTTGCGAGCCCGAGGCCGCTGTTGGCGCCGGTGACGACGGCGACGCGGCCGCTCTGGTCGGGGATGTCGGACGAGGTCCAGCCCATGCCGCTAGCCCTCCCCCGTGTATGCGCGCATCGCCTCGGTGAACTGCTCGAGCTTGCGCTCGACCTCGCCGCGCTCGGCGGCTGGCAGCATGTATACGCAGCGGGTGACGCCGGCCCGCTCGTAGCGCTCGATCAGGGCGGGGTCGCGGGGCGCGAGCTGGAGTGTCACCGGGACCGCGTCGCGGCCCACCTCCGCCCCGAGTCGCTGCAGCTTCTCGACCCGGGCGATGTTCCTCTCGTCGTCTCCGATCCGGTTCGGCAGCCAGCCATCGCCGTAGGCGAGGACCCGGTCATAGACGGTGCGGCCGTTGCCGCCGACGAGGATCGGCGGGTGGGGCTTCTGCAGGGGCTTTGGCCACGACCAGATCGGATCGAAGTCGACCTGCTTGCCGTGGTACTCGGAGTCCTCGGTGGTCCAGATCTCCTTCATCGCCTCGACTCGCTCGCGCAGCAGGCCGAAGCGGCGGGTGGCGTCGGTGCCGTGGTTGGCCATCTCCTCGACGTTCCAGCCGGCGCCTACGCCGAAGATGAAGCGCCCGCCGGAGAGCAGATCGAGGCTGGCGACCTCCTTCGCGGTGGTGATCGGGTCGCGCTCGACCACGAGGCAGATGGCGATCCCGAGCCGCAGGCGCTCGGTTGCAGTTGCGGCGGTCGCCAGCGCGACGAAGGGATCATGGGTGCGCCAGTACTCGGGCGGTAGATCGCCGCCCACCGGGTAGGGAGTCTCCCTGCTCGCCGGGATGTGGGTGTGCTCGGTGACGAACATCGACTCGAACCCGCGCTCCTCGAGCATCCGCGCCATCTCTGCCGGCTCGATCGCCTCGTCGGTGGCGAAGTAGGTGATCCCGAAGTCCATCTCGCGCGAACACTACCCGTGGCCGAAACCAGCATCCGGCCTGACAATCAGCCCCATGGTGGAGCCCGGCGCCTCCCCGGCGGATCAGGCGTCGCGACCCTCGATGATCCGCTGCATCGCCAGCTCGAGCGCCTGAAGCTGCTCGCGGACTCCCCTCAGCTCCCGCATCGCGACCGCCTCGGGCGAGTGAGCGCCGGACTCGAGCTCTGCCTCGACGTCGGCTAGCTCGGGCCCGAGGAAGCGCTGGGCGATGGCTCCGGTGAGCAGGGCGACGAAGGAGATGCCGACGAGGACGATGATCACCGCGACGATCTGCGAGCCGGTGGTCGTCGGGTAGATGCTCGACCCGACGGTGGTCATCGTCGTCACCGCCCAGTAGGCGCCCTCCCAGGCGCTGAGGTCCTGGTTGTGCTTCTCGAAGGCGACGAAGGCGGCTCCGCCGGCGATAATCGTAAACAGGGCCAGCAATGCGGCGTATCGCAGCCCCTGAAGCGAGAAGGCCTCCCGCGAGAGCTGTGCAAGCCGCAGCAGCCGCAGCAGCCGCAGCAGCCGCAGGATCTGCAGCCCGGGGGCAGGACCGGCGGCGTCAGCAGGACGATTACAAGGTCGAGCGGGTTTTGCCGGATCCACTGGCGGCGGTTCGGCACGACGGCGAGCATGATCACCAGCTCGGCCACGAAGGCGAGCCAGACGATCCAGTTGAGCGCATTGGCGATGACGGCGATGGTGCCCGTCTCGTGGGTCTCGGTCAGGGCAACCGCCGGCAGGGTGAGGGCCGCGGCGACCATCATCGGTGTGTTGAGCCGCGCTGCCACACGCTCGCTGCGGGCATCCATGGCGCCCTGATTCGACGCCGGCCGCTGCCCGCCTTCTCCCAGGGGGCCGAGAGTCCCGGTCTCGCCTGCAATCAAAGCAATAGTTCGCTAAACTAATTATCAACGCTAAGCAATGACCCTGACAACCGAGAAGAAGCCTGACCTGAGCACCTCGGCCGCACGCCTGCGGCTGGCGGTCACGCGCGTCGCCCGGCGGCTGCGCCAGGAGGCATCGGGTGAACTGACCCCGACCTCGGCTGCCGCGCTCGCTTCGGTCCAGCGGCACGGTCCGCTGACGCCGAGCGAGTTGGCGGAGATCGAGAGGGTGAAGCGGCCGAGCGCGACCCGGACCCTGGGCCACCTGGCCGAGATGGGCCTTGTCGACCGCACTCCGGATCCGGCCGACGGGCGCAGCGCCCTGGTCACCGTCACCGCCGCCGGCCGGGAGCGGCTGCGGCGGCTTCGCGGCCGCAAGAATGCCTACCTGGCACGTCGCATGCGCGAGATGCCGTCCGAAGACGTCCGCACCCTCGAGCGTGCGGCGGAGATCCTCGAGCGGATGCTCGAGGGTGAGCGCGGTTGACGGGCGCGCTGCGCCGCTCATTCGGCTCCCTCGCGGTCCGCAACTACCGGCGCTACTTCGCCGGTCAGGTGGTCTCGCTCTCCGGCAACTGGATGCAGATGGTCGCCGAGTCGTGGCTGGTCCTGCAGCTGACGGACAGCGGACTCGCCGTCGGTCTGACGACCGCGCTGCAGTTCCTCCCGGTACTCCTCTTCGGCGCCTGGGGCGGGCTGCTGGCCGATCGCTTCTCGAAGCGGAAGGTCCTCATCCTCACCCAGGCGATGATGATCGTGCCCGCTCTGGGGCTGCTGGCGGTGACGGTGACCAACGTCGTCACTCCGGCGATGGTCTTCGCGCTCGTCTTCGTGCGCGGCACGATCAACGCCGTTGACAACCCCACCCGGCAGAGCTTCGTGATCGAGATGGTCGGCGCCGGCCGCGTCGTCAACGCCGTCAGCCTCAACAGCGTCATCGTCCACTCGGCGCGGATCTTCGGCCCAGCGCTTGCCGGAATCATGATCGCGACGGTGGGCCTGGCCCCCTGTTTCGCGGTCAACTCGCTCAGCTTCGGAGCGATGATCATCGCCCTCTTGGGGATGCGAACGGCCGAGTTGCGCAGGGCGCCGCCGGCACCGAGCGAGCGCGGCGCCGTGCGGGCCGGCCTGCGCTACATCCGCGGCACCCCTGAGCTGGCTGTCCCGCTTGGCCTGATGGCTCTGGTCGGGACCCTGGGCCTCAACTTCCCTGTGATCCTGCCGCTGCTCGCCCGCTTCAGCTTCGACGGCGGCGCCTCCGCCTACGCGGTCCTCGTCTCCTCGATGGGCGTCGGAGCCGTGATCGGCGCCCTCGTCACCGGGGCCCGCGGTAGAACCGGGCCGCGGCTGATCGCGGCCGCGGCGCTTGCCTTCGGGGCCCTCTCGTTGCTCGCCGCCCTCACTCCGAGCCTGGCGCTGGAGGTCCCGGTCCTGGCTGCGCTCGGCGCCTCCGCAGTGACCTTCGCAGCTGCGATCAACTCCTCGCTGCAGCTCGCGGTGGCGCCCGAGATGCGCGGTCGGGTGATGGCTCTGTACTCGGTCGTCTTCCTCGGCTCGACTGCGATCGGGGGCCCGCTGGTCGGCTGGCTCTCGGAGGCGTATGACCCCCGTGCCGCGCTGCTGCTCTCGGCGTCGGCCGGGCTCTCGGCCGCATGGGCTGCACGCTTGTCCTTCGCTCGCATCGAGTCGAGACGGCTGGGAGCGGGCGTGGCCGAGGAACCGGCTGGCGCGGCATAGGGCGCACCCGTCCCGGCGGATAGGCTGCGGCCCCTTGAAACACGATGCCCTCGGATACTGGCTGCGGGAGGCGGGGGCGCGAGCCCCTCTGCCGGCCCTCGACGGCGGGCGGCTCGACGTCGACGTCGTCATCGTCGGCGGCGGCTACACCGGCATGTGGTCGGCCTGGCACCTGCTCGAGGCGGAGCCCTCGGCGAAGGTCGCCGTTCTCGAGGCGGATAGGTTCGGGAACGGTCCCAGCGGTCGCAACGGGGGCTTCGTCAACTCCCTCTGGCCGAGCATCGAGACGATGAGGGAGCGCTACGGGGCCGGACCGGCGCTGGCGGTCGCCCGCGAGTCCGAGGACTCGGTGGACGCCGTCGGGCGATTCTGCTCCGAGCAGGGGGTCGATGCCTGGTACCGCAAGGCCGGCCTGATCCAGGTCTCGGCCGCGCCGGCACAGGACGCGACGGTCGCGGCGACGGTCGCCTCTCTTCGCAGCGGGGGGTCGGAGGCCGGATTTCGCGAGCTCACAGCGGCCGAGGTGGCCGAGCGCTGCAGCTCGCCGAGGTTCCGGGGAGGCGTGCACTTTGCCGATGCCGCCACCGTGCAGCCGGCCCGGCTCGCGCTGGGGCTCCGCGAACGCCTTCTCGACCGTGGGGCGCTGATGTTCGAGCGGGCGCCGGTCAGGGCCATCCGCGAGAGCGCCGCAGGGGTCGAGGCGGTGACCCCGGCGGGGACCGTCTTCGCTCCCTCGGCCGTGCTCGCGATCGGGGGTGGGCTCGCCTCCTCGGGCTCGCCCTTGCGCAACCGGCTGACGGTCACATCGAGCCACATGGTGATCACCGAGCCGGTGCCCGACGTTCTCGAGGAGATCGGCTGGACCGGGGGAGAGTCGGTCTACGACAGCCGCGCCATGGTCCACTACCTGCGCACCACGCCCGACGGGCGGATCGCCTTCGGCTGGGGGGGAGGGCGCCTTGTTTGCGGTGCGCGCCTCGGCGGCCGCGCCGAGCGCGACGGCGAGATTGTCGCCCAGGTGGCGAAGGACCTCCGCGCCTTCTTCCCGGCACTCGCCGACCGAGACGTCGAGCACGCATGGGGAGGGCCGATAGACGTCTCGCCCGCCCACCTGCCCACGGTTACCGCCTCACCCGGAGGACGGGCCTACGCCGCCTTCGGCTACACCGGAAATGGTGTCGGCCCGTCGCAGATGATCGGGCGCACGCTCGCCTCGCTCGCCCTCGATCGTCGCGACAAGCGATCGCGCCTCGCCTTCGTCGAGCCGGACCCGGCCCGGGTTCCGCCGGAGCCGCTGCGCTGGCTCGGCGGGACCGCGATCCGCTCCGGACTGTTGCGGAAGGAGAGGGCCGAGGAGGATGGGCGCGAGGCCGGCGCGATCAGCCGCGCCCTGGCGGCGGTGCCGGAGCTGATCGGCTTCCACGTCGGCCGCTGAGACGAGGGCCCCCCGGCGGCGGCTACCAGCGGCTGGTGATGACCTTCTTGCGCGTGTAGAAGTCGACCGCGTCGGTGCCGTTGGCATGCAGGTCGCCGTCGCAGGAGTCCTTCCAGCCGGCGAACGGGAACCAGGCGACCGGCGCGGGTACGCCGATGTTGACCCCCAGCATCCCCGCCTCGACGCCGTAGCGGTACTCCCGCGCGGCGGATCCCGAGGTGGTGAATATCGAGCCGGCGTTGCCGTAGCGGGACCCGTTGACGAAGGCGAGCGCGTCGTCGAGATCGGCGGCGCCGACCAGCGCCAGGACCGGGCCGAAGATCTCCTCGCGGGCGATGTCGGACTCGTGCTCGGTGGTCTCGACGATCGTCGGCCCGAGAATCGTTTCCGCCGGTCCGGCCTCGCCCTCGCGGCCGTCGAGAACCACCTCGGCGCCGTGCGCCGCCGCCTCGGCGACGGCCGCAGCAGCCCGCTCGCGGGCGTCGGCGCTGATCATCGGGCAGACATCGGTGGTGTTCTCGGCGCCGGGTCCGGTTCGCAGCGAGCGCGCCGCCTCGACGAGCGCTTCGCGGACCTCGGCCCGGCGCTCCTCGTCCCCGACGAGGACGCAGACCGACCCGGCGAGACAGCGCTGCCCGGCCGCGCCGAACGCCGACCCCATGATCGCCGGCACCGATCTCTCGAGGTCGGCATCCGGCATCACCACGAGCGAGTTCTTGGCTCCCCCGAGCGCCTGAACGCGCTTGCCGGCTTCGGCGGCCCTGGTCGCGATCAGCCTCGCGGTCGATGCCTGCCCGACGAAGGAGATCGCATCGACGCCGGGATCGCTCAGCAGCGTTTCGACCGCCTCCCGGCCACCGTGGACGAGGTTGACGACGCCGGCCGGGATCGAGGAGATCCCGTCGATCAACTCGACGATCATCTCCGCGGGGCGCGGATCGCGCTCGGAGGGCTTGAGGACGAACGTGTTTCCGGTGGCGATCGCGTAGGGGAGGAACCAGAGCGGGATCATCGCCGGGAAGTTGAAGGGGGTGATCGCGGCGACGACCCCGACCGGCTGGCGGACGAGCTCGACGTCGATGCCTCGTGCGGCTCCCTCGAGGTTCTCTCCCTTGATCAGGTGCGGGACGGCGGCGGCGGACTCGACCGACTCGATCCCGCGGCTGACCTCGCCACGAGCGTCGTCGATCGTCTTTCCCATGTCCTCGGTGACGAGGCGGGCGAGGTCGTCGAGGTGCGAGACGAGGGCGTCACGGAGATCGAGAACGGCGCGGGCGCGCTGCGGCGCCGGGACGTCACGCCAGCCCGGCTGGGCCGCCTCGGCGCTGCGAACAGCGGCCTCGACGTCGGCGCGGCCCGAGAGCGGTACGCGGGCCAGCACCTGCCCGGAGGCGGGGTCGCGGTCCTCGAGCGCGTCGGTCGCGACCGCCTCGATCCAGGCGCCGTCGACGTAGTTGCGAAGGGTGCGGGCTTGGGTCGCGCTTGCGGTCTCCGTCATTGCTGGGCCTAAGCCTAGAAGAAGCCTGGCTCGGGGGACTGAGCGCGTCGATCCAGGCGCTCCACCGCACCTCCTCGCCCGTGGACTTACTCTTCCCGAATGGCCAGAGCCGATCTCAGCGGGGGCGAGGGTGCCGAGGTGCGTGCGGCCGGGGGGGTCGTGGTCCGCGACGAGGAGGGCCTGCTGCTGACAGCGGTCATACATCGCCCCAAGTACGGCGACTGGACTCTGCCGAAGGGAAAGCTCGAGCCGGGGGAGGGGTTCGAGGCCGCTGCCATTCGAGAGGTCGAGGAGGAGACCGGCCTCAAGTGTGACCTCGCCGAGGAGCTCTCACCGGTCGCCTACCGGGACCGGAAAGGGCGCAGCAAGATCGTCCGCTACTGGCTCATGCACCCCCTCGAGGGCGAGTTCTCCCCCAACGACGAGGTCGACGAGCTTCGCTGGCTGGGTGCCGGCGAGGCGGTTGAGCTGCTCAGCTACGGCCACGATGCCGCCCTCGTTCGCGAAGCGATGCCGGCCTAGTCGAGCTCCTCAGCCGATCCCGAGGCGATCGGCCCGCGCGACCGCCTCGGCGAGGATCTCGGCCGCGTCGGGCACGACCCCCCCGCGCATCAGCACCCTGCCCGCGACCACCGTCGTGTCGACAACGGAGCCGGACGCCGCGTAGACGAGGCCGGCGTTCGCCTCGCCGAGGCCGAGCTCATAGGAGTCGGGACGCAGCAGCAGGAAGTCGGCCGGCGCACCGGGCTCGAGGCCGGTCGCGCCGAGCAGCGGCGCCCTGGCGCCGATTGCGATCGCCCACGCCTCCGCCGCTTCGAGCACCGAGGGGTCTGCGGCGGCGTGCTTCTGGATCAGCGCCAGCGTCTTCACGTCGGAGAGCAGGTCGAGCGAGTTGTTGGAGCCGGCGCCATCGGTTCCTAGGCCGATCGCGACCCCGGCGGCCTGCGCCGCCGGCAGCGGGAACACCCCGCCGACGGCGAGCTTCATGTTCGCCACCGGGTTGGTGACGACCGTGGCGCCGCGCTCGGCTACCAGCTCCAGCTCGGCGCGGTCGAGCCAGACCCCGTGAGCAAGCAGTGTGCTGGGACCGAGAAAGCCGAGCCGGTCGAGATAGTGGGCCGGGCGCAGGCCGTGGCGCTCAACGCAGTCACTGACCTCCTGCTCGGTCTCGGAGAGGTGGATCTGGAGCGCGACGTCGCGCTCGGCGCCGAGCTCGGCAATCCAGCGAAGCGAGTCCTCACTGACGGTGTAGATCGCGTGTGGAGCCAGTGATGGGCGCACCCGCTGGTCGAATCCGGTGAGGTGCCCGAGGCTCTCGTGGGCCTTCTCGCGCAGGGCGGCGGAGTCGCCGTCGGCGTCGATCAGAGGCGCTCCGATCGTCGCCCGCAGTCCGGCGTCGCGGACGGCCCGGGCCGTCGCCTCCGCCTCCCAGTACATATCCCAGAAGCGGGTCGTACCGGTGCGGATCATCTCGACGCAGGCGAGGCGCGTCCCCCAGTAGACGTCGTCGGGCTCGAGACCGGCCTCGACCGGCCAGATCATCTCCTGAAGCCAGCGCATCAACGGCAGGTCGTCTCCGTAGCCCCTGAAGAGGGTCATCGCCGCGTGGGTGTGGCCGTTGAGAAGAGGCGGAATCAGGGGCGCCCCGGCGGCGTCGATGACCTCGTCGCCCGGCGCGGGCTCGACCTCGGCCCCGATCTCGGCGATCAACCCCTCGGTGCATCGAAGCGATACCGGCTCGCCGTCGCGGACGGCGCCGCTGACGCAGAGACTCACGCGGACACTCCCTCCAGGGCTTCGAGGAGCGCCGGCAGCCTCCGTGAGAGGAGGTCGCGGTTGGCCTCGCGGCCGGCCTCATAGGCGGCCGTGCTCAGCCCCTCCCCGGCAATTCCGTTGGCGAGGTTGTCGACGATGCAGACCGCCGCGTAGGGGATGCCGATCTCGGTCGCGACGACGCACTCCGAAGCGATGGTCATCCCGACGACGTCGGCGTGGGCGGCGATCAGTCGCACCTCGGCGAGCGTCTCGAAGCGCGGGCCAATCGCTTCCCAGTAGACGCCGCCGTCGGCGAGGCGCTCGCTCCCGGATCGCTTCCATGCCTCGATGACCCCCCGGCGCCAGGCGGCGTCGAAACCGGAGACCCGGTGGCCACGCTCGTCGTCGAACCCCGAGCCGCCGAGGTGCAGGGCGATGAAGTCGTCGGGGCAGAGCAGGGCACCGACCCCGAGCTCGGGACGAAGCGAGCCGACCGAGGCAATCGCCAGCACCCGGTCGCAGCCGGCATCGGTGAGGGTGCGGAGGTTGGCGGCGTGGTCGATCAGATGCGGCGGGTGGTAGCGATCGCCGCCGTGGCGCTGGACGGGCACAACGCCGTCGGCGCCCCCGGGTTCGTGGCCGATCAGGGCGCTGCCGACGATCAGTCCCAGCGGATTCATTCTCCCGATCCTATGGTCAGTCGTCAGTCGCGGCTCCGGCTGGCCCTAAACGCCGCCGCCGCCTCGGCGTGGTCGACAATCGGGTCCGGGTAGTTGATCGCCCCCCGCTCGAGCGGCCCCAGCCTCCAGGGCTCGTGCACAGCGCCGTCGGAGATGACCTCCAGCTCGGGCAGGTAGCGGCGGACGTAGTCACCATGCGGGTCAAATCGCTGCGCCTGGCGGATCGGGTTGAAGACGCGGTTGGGGCGAGTGTCGTTGCCGGTTCCCGCAACCCACTGCCAGTTTCCGGCGTTGCTGGCGACGTCACCGTCGGCGAGCAGGTCGCGGAAATGGCCGGCTCCGTGGCGCCAGTCGACGTAGAGGTCCTTGGTCAGGAAGGAGGCGACGATCAGCCGGGCGCGGTTGTGCATGTAGCCCTCGCGGACGAGTTGGCGCATGCCGGCGTCGACGATCGGGTAGCCGGTCAGGCCCTCACGCCAGGCCGCAAGCGAGCGCTCCGAGGCCGACCACTCGTCTTCGCGAGTCCGGTAGTCGCGGTGCCCGAGGGCGGGGAAGGCCGCGAGCACCTGGTGGTGAAAGTCGCGCCAGCAGAGCTGGCGCACGAACGGCTCACCACCCCTGCGCTCGCTCGCCTCCTGCATCAGCTCGAGCGGCGAGACGGTGCCGAAATGCAGGTGGGCGGAGAGCCGAGATGTGCCGTCGCCCGGGAGGTCGTCGTGGGCATCCGCGTAGCCGGGGAGGAGGTTGCGGATGAACGAGCGCATCCGGCGGCGTCCCTCCTGCTCGCCCCCTCGCGCCAGCTCGGGCGAGGGTCTGGCCGCGGTCAGGCTCTCCAGTGAGGGCAGGTCCCCGGCCTCGATGCCATCCGGCGCCGCCAGCCGTCGCGGCGGGTCGAGCAGCGGCCGCGTCCGGACCTCGCTCCAGGAGCGGAAGTAGGGGGTGAAGACCTTGAAATGGTCTCCCCCGGCAGGCACGACATGCCCGGGAGGCACGATCGTAACCCCGGGGTGGAGCTCGAACCGGATTCGCTCGCTCTGACAGGCGCGCGCCAGCCTCTGCTCGCGCCGGCGGGCGTAGGCGCTCCAGTCGGCGCTGACGTGGATCTGCCTCGCTCCCGACCCATGGGCAAGCCGGATCGCCTCCTCGACCGGGTCACCGCGGCGAATGTGGAGCCGGGTGCCAAGCCCCTGGAGTGAATCGCGCAGGTCGGCGAGCGAGTCGAGCATGAACGCAAGCCGGTTGGCCGAGGCAGGGCCGGCGCCGAGAATCGCGTCGTCGAAGACGAACAGGGGCAAAATCTCCTCGGCGGCTGCGGCTGCGCGCAGAGCCGGGTGGTCGTTGACCCGCAGGTCACGGTTGAGGAGGAGAAGTGCGGCGGACATCGCGGCGAACGCTACCCCGCCGCGGGGCGTGCGACCGGCGCGCCCAAGGGGCGCGCCGGGGCCGCTAGCGCAGGAACAGTGACTCGGTGCCGGGCTGGGCCGGTGCGCTGGCCGAGCGGGGCGTCGAGGTGCTGGGGCTGCGGAGCCACCTGATCGCGTCGCGAAGTGGGCTTGTGTTCTGCTTCTGGTCGGTCATTTCGGGACTCCTCGGTTTGCTGGTCTTCCGATACTCAGGATGGCACCGAATGGTCATTAGCGCAATTCGGATCTCTGCTCGCTATAATAAGTGGAGCTTATGCTTGATGTGAAGCGCCTGCGCATACTCAGAGAGGTCTCCGAACAGGGCTCCTTCTCGGCTGCCGCCGATTCGCTGCACCTGACCCAGTCGGCCGTGAGCCAGCAGATCGCAACCCTCGAGCGCGAGACGGGCGCGAAGCTGATCGATCGCAACCGCGGCAACCTGCGGCTGACGGATCCCGGGGCCGCCCTCGTCGGCCACACCGACGCCGTGCTCAGCCGCCTCGACGAGGCCGAGCGTGAGCTGGGTGAGATCGCCGGCCTGCGAAGCGGGCGGGTGAGGATGGTCAGCTTCCCGACCGCCGGGGCGACGGTGGTGATCAAGGCGGTGGCGAGCTTCCGTCGCAAGTATCCCGGTATCGAGATCCAGCTGACCGAGGCGGAGCCGGAGGTCTCGGTTCCACAGCTGCGCGCGGGCGAGCACGATCTCGCCCTCGTATACGACTACGACTACGTCCCCCTGGCCGAGGATCGCGACACCGAGCTTCACCCACTGCTGGAGGAGCGGATGCAGCTTGCCCTTCCAAAGGACCACGAGCTGGCCGCTGAGACGAAGGTCGATCTCTCAGCTTTTTCGGAGGAGAACTGGATCGTCGGCACGTTCTCGGGTCCGTGCCGCGACAACGCCGTGCTCGCCTGCCGGCGGGCCGGGTTCGAGCCCCAGATCGGGTTCGAGAGCGACGACTACCAGGTGCACCAGGCCCTGGTCTCGGCCGGGATGGGCGTCAGCCTCGTCCCGGAGTTGCTGCTCACCGGTCGCCTCCCCGGGCTGCGGGTGGTCGACATCGAGCCCGACGCGCCGGTGCGCAGAGTCTGGGCGCTCACCCGCCCCGCCGGGTCGCGGCCGCCGGCCACCGACGCGATGCTCGAGGTGCTGCGCCGCGAGAGCCGGCGCTTCGTCGAGTCCCGCTGAGCCCGAAGCCTCCGCTGAGCTCGCCGGCGCCCAACGTCAGCGCGGTTGCGGCGACGACCTCGCCCGGCTCGAACCCGGCGGCGAGAGTTGCCGTCATCACCGCTGCGGCAGCTCCCCGCGAAACCCGGTCGGCAAGATTGCGGTCGACAGATTCCTTTGGTTCGGTATTCATGAGCCGAACCTTGGCGCCTCTATCGCGATCGAGGTTTAGGAGTTGTGAAGAATCCCTGCCCTTGTTTCCTCCAGCGCCTCCAACTCGCGAGCGAGGTCGGCGACGAAGGGCGGCGGCGGGTTCAGCGCCTCGAGGGCCCCCACATCGCGGTGCCAGAGTGCGATTCGCACATCCAGCGGCGTCTTGAAGCGCTCGGCCACGGCCTCGCCCTCGGTGCCGTAGAGGAGGCGCAGGTCTCCGACGTTGGAGAGCTTGTCGGCCGAGTAGATGGCGATCGCATCGGGACCCGCCGAGATCACCTGGTCGCGGTGCGCGTCCTTTCGCGCCTCATATGATGCGATCGAGGGGTCCTCGGTGAGGGCGTCGACGAGGTCGGCCACATCCGCGCCGAAGCGATCGCGAATCGTCCTGGCCTCTGTGTCAGTGTCCTCGACGACATCGTGCAGCAGCGCCGCGGCGAGCACGTCCTCGCCGTACCCGGCATCGCGCAACAGCGCCGCCACCGCCCTCGGATGCTCGATGTAGGGGCGACCGTTGTAGTTGCGGATCTGGCCCGCGTGGGCCTCCGAGGCAAAGGCGTCGGCGGCGGCGCGAAGCGGTGGGTCGGCGACCGGCTCAGTCGTCATCGCGGTTGCGGACGAGGCCGGGCGTCTGCGTGCCGCCGGCCGGATCGCGGTCCGGGTGGTCGCGCTCGACGAAGCGGGTGATGCCTTCGGCCATCTCCGGAGACGTCAGCAACTTGTTGAAGCACTGCGCCTCGATTCGCAGACCCTCGTCGAGAGGGCGCCCGAATCCACGCACGGCGGCCTCCTTGTCGGTGCGGATCGCCGGCTGCGGCAGCTCGGCGATCGTCTGCGCCAGCTCGAGCGCCCTCTCGACGCAGCCGCCGCTCGGGGTGATCTCGTTGACGAGGCCGATCCGCAGCGCCTCGGGGGCGTCGATGACGCGGCCGGTGATGATCAGCTCCATTGCTCGGCCCATCCCGACTATCCGCGGCAGCCGCTGGGTGCCGCCGTCGCCGAGGCCGATGTTCCAGCGGCGGCAGGTGACTCCGAAGCTCGCGTGCTCGTCGGCGATCCTGATGTCGGCGAAGCAGGCCCACTCGAGGCCTCCCGCGTAGGCGACGCCGTTGACGGCGGCGATGATCGGCTTGTAGATGTCGGTCCAGCGCGAGGGGCCGATGATCCCGTCGCGCTCGCCGCGGTTGTGCGCGGCAACCTCCTCCGCGCTCCAGCGCACCAGCGGCTCCTCGCCGTTCTCGCCGCCAAGGCCCGCGGCGGCGGCCTTCAGGTCTGCGCCGGCGCAGAACGCCGCCTCGCCGGCGCCGGTGAGGACGGCGACACGGGCTTCGGGGTCGTCGCGGAAACGGCCCCAGGCGTCGATCATCTCGCGCGAGGTGACCGGGCCGATTGCGTTCATCCGCTCGGGCCGCTCGATCGTGATCAGCCGCACGTGCCCGCGCTCCTCGTAGGAGATCTGCCCGTAGCCGCCGGGGGCGCCGTCCGCGCTCATCGCCTGCTCGCCGGCACCGACACGGGCAGATCGTACTCGGCCCGCTCGGTGGCGATCTCGATCGCGTTCGGGGCCCCCCCGATCGCGTGCCAGCGCTCGCGCACGTCGCGCCCGAGATCGTCGAGGAACTCGTCGGAGTGCAGCGGGTCGTGGTGGAAGAGGAGGGTGCGCTCGGCGTTTACGCGGCGAGCGAAGGAGAGCGAGTGGGAGATCGCCGAGTGCCCCCAGCCGATGTGGTCGGGGTACTCGGCGTCGGAGTACTGGCCGTCATGGATCAGCAGGGTCGAGTCATGGGCGAGGTCGAACCCCGAGATCCAGTCCTCGTCGAGCCCGCCGAGGTCGGCGCCGAGCGCGGGCTCGTGGTCGGGGATGTAGGTGAGGGTGGTGTCTCCCTCGGTGATCGCGTAGCCGAGGGTCGGACCGCGGTGGGTGACGGACGCGGCGCGGACCCGGGCGGAGCCGATCTCCCATTCCGCCTCCGGGCAGTGGCGGAAGGAGACGTCGCAGGGGAGCTCGCGCACCTCGACCGGGGAGAGCGGCGCCGAGATGTAGCGGGCGATGCGATCCCGCAGCGACGCCTCGGGCGAGGCCGGCCCCCAGATCACGATCTCGGTCTGCGGCCGGAAGGCCGGGCGCGAAGAAGACCAGGCCCTGGATGTGGTCGAGGTGGAGGTGGGTGAGGAGGATGTGAAGCCGGGTCGGCTCCTCGGCGAGGGCGAGGCCGAGGCTGCGGATGCCCGTTCCGGCGTCGAGCGCCAGCATCGTCCCGTCGGAGAGCGTCACCTGGACGCAGGATGTGTTGCCCCCGTAGCGGATCGTCTCCGGTCCCGGTGAGGGGACGGACCCCCGCGTTCCCCAGAGCTTGACCCTCATCTCTCCACGCCCGCTACGCCGTCGCCGACCGGCCAGAAGATCGCGATCGCGCCCTGGGAGCCATGGGCGGTGAGAATTGGGAAGGCGGAGGCCTCTATCGCGTGGTCCGCGCCGTCGGCCGAGCGGATGCGGAAGGTGGCGTGCGCAGGGCGGCCCTGGCGAATCGAGACGACCAGCGGCAGCTGGTCGTAGGGGAGGGGGTCGCCGGCCTCGTCGAAGGGCCCGAAGAGCGACCCCCACTCCTCGGGGCCGACCTTGCCCAGCTCCTCATAGCGCTTGCCGAGCAGGCTCCCCGCGGCCTCGTTGTAGAAGACGAGGATCCCGCCCTCGTCGACCAGAAAGGCCGGCGTCGAGAGCGACGACATCAGGTTGCGGGCGAGGATCAGCTCGATCGGCTTCTGTTGCACCCGGCAGACCCTAGTGCGTCAGCGCGCTCGGTTCGCAGGCGAGGTTGCGTGACGTCGGTCACACAGAACCCCGCAAACAGCGGTCTCGGAGCGCTCCGCTACTTCTTGGGGATGACGTAGGGCCCGCAGGCCGGAGCGCCGGGATTGGCGGCGACGTCGGCCGTGTCGAGGACCTTGCCGCCGGCGTTGAGCGCCTTCAGCGTCACCTTGAGCTTGCTCTTGGAGACGCTGACCTCGGCGTAGGAGAACTGGTCCAGGCCGGCGCACGTCATGCCGACCCCCGTCGGCGGGGCGGGCTTGTAGAAGAGGTCGTGGATGAGGCCGGCGTAGGATCCGCCGGTCGCGTCGTTGATCTCGCCGGCGAAGTTCTTCGTCGCGGTCGGCCCGGTGGTCACCTCGGTGATGCCCGAGTCGACGGGGCCGCCGGGCTCGAGCGTCTTCAGGCGGGCGTCATTGACCAAGTTCGCGTGGACATCGGTCGTCAGGAAGACGACGTTCTTGACCTTGTCCTTGAGAAACGTCAGAAGCTTCGTCCGCTCCGACGCATAGCCCTCCCAGCGGTCATAGGGGAGCGAGTAGTACTGCTGGATCGGGACCTCGTTGAAGATCACCTTGAAGGTCGCCTTCGAGCTCTTGATCGCGCTCTTGAACTTCGCCAGCTGCTTCGAGCCGAGCATCGTCCGGTTCGGATCGTTGATCTTCGTCAGGCAGGCCGCGGGGACCGGATTCAGCAGCGCTGGGATTATGAACCCGAAGGTGTTGCGGGTCGGAACCTGGGGCGCGGTCGGCGCCAGGTCGGGATTGCCGCTGGCCGCCGGGTTGTCGCAGGCGCCGCCGTAATCGGCGCTCTGGCTGCGGAAGCTGCGCTCGTCGAGGAAGAAGATCTCGAGGTTCTTGCCCCAGCGGAAGCTGCGGTAGATCCCGGTCTGCTTGTTGTAGGAGACGGGGTTGTAGTTGCGGAAGGCCTTGACCCCGCGCTCATACAGCGTCTTGCCGTTGATGTTGATGTCGCCGCCCGACTCGGGGAAGACGTTCTCGAACTTGGAGAAGTCGTTGATGAACTCGTGGTCGTCCCAGTGGGCGTAGTAGGAAGCGGAGCCGCGGGCGTTTACCCAGGGCTTCTGGCCGAGGTTGATCCGGTACTTGTTCCACTTCTTCGGGACCGTCGTCGCGATCTCGGCGTTGGTGTGCCCCGGGACCTCGGTGTCGGAGTAGATCGTGTCGCCCAGCAGCACGTTGAAGTCGTTGTTCTCGGCCTTGACCTTGTTCCAGATCTGGAACTTGTTCCAGTAGGGCGTCTTCTTGCCCGGCAGCGGCAGTGCGTCCTGGTCGCCGGTGAGCGCGAAGTGGATCGTCTTCGCCTGGTTCGGCGCCGGCGGCGTCCTGAAGGTCCCGGTCGAGCTGTGGCGGCCGCCGCTCATGCACCAGCGGTAGTGGTACTTGGTCCCCGGCCTCAGGTCTCCGATCCGCTTTTGCACGGTGCGGTCGTTGTCGCTGGAGACGTTCGCCTTGAGCCGCCCCGGAGCCTGCTTGATCTCGCAGCCCCCGAAATTCTTGCCCTTGGCCACCTGCGCCAGCGCGGTGCCGGTGCCGTTGGCTCGGGCCCAGAGGATCGCCGAGTTCTGGTTGACGTCGCCGGCGGTGACGCCGTACTTGAAGCCCTTCTCACCGGCCGAGGCCGTGGGCGCAAGGGCGATTGCCGCGACCGAGAAGGCCGCCACCCCTGCGATGAACGAGCGCGAACGCCGGACAGACATCGGGACAATCCTAACCCCATCTGTCAAGTCCGTGTGTTCTCAGCCCGCTTCCTCGGCGCTGCGCAGCCCGCCGCGAGCCCAGAGCGCGAAGACGGCGACGAGACCGATCGCGATCGCGAAGGCGGGCAGAAGCTGGGCCGGGTCGCCCGAGATCAAGCCCCGTCCCGCCTCGAGCAGCAGCGTCGCCGGGTTGGCCGAGGCGACCGTGTGGATCCAGCCGGAGAGCAGGTCGAGCGGAACGTAGACGGGGGCGAGGAAGAGGACGAGGAAGACCGGAAGCTGGATCAGCGGGCCGCCCTGGATCGAGCGGACCCTCATCGCGACGCCGCAGGCCCAGAGGGTCGCGGCGACGTTGAGGATCATCGCCATCGCAACCAGGCCGAAGACGTCGACCCCGCCGCCGTCCACCTGCATCCCGGCGACCACCGCGACCGCGACCAGCACCGTCCAGATCACCAGCGCCCGGACAAGGGCGGCGAGTGCGTATCCGACGACGATCGCGCCGCGGTTCGAGCGCGGCCAGCATGAACCGGCCGGAGAATCCGGTCTCGAAGTCGCGCGCGATCCCGAAGCCGGTGAAGACGCCGCCGAAGGCGGCCGACTGCAGCAGCACGAAGACGAACTGGAAGGCCGTGTAGCCGGTGGGGAAGTCGAAGTTCGGGACCCTGCTGATCGTCGAGAGCCCGCCGGCGAAGGCGGCGAAGAAGAACAGCGGGAAGGCGAGCGCCGGGACCGCGAAGGCGGGATTGGTGAGGAAGTTGTGGACGCTGCGCCAGGCGACCGCGAGGGCGACCGAGCGGAAGCGGTGCCCGATCACGTTCGCACCAGCCTCGTCTTCAGCGAGCCGCTCGCGGCGGCCATCCCGATCACCAGGATCGCCGATCGCGATCCCGAAGCCGAGCGCCAGCGCCTCGGGGTTCCAGCCGCCGATCAGCAGCGAGCGGATCGCCTCCAGCAGGTAGGAGACCGGGTTGTAGGTGGCGACCTCGCGGAACCAGTCGGTCTGGATCAGGTTCCGCGGCAGCGCCATCGAGGAGAGGAAGAGGAAGACGAAGAAGACCGGGAAGAGGCTCTGGACCGCCTCGCCGGAACCGGTCCGAAGCGCCGCGAAGAGGCCGACCGAGCCGAATCCGACCGTGATCAACAGCGAGAGGGCGACGATCGTGGCGACGCCCGCCGACCCCGGTCGCGAAGTGGGCGCCGAAGATGAGCGCCGACGAGTAGATAGGTGGCAGCCTGGACGAGGCCGAGCAGCGCCGCTCCGGCGAGCAGGCCGCTGAGCAGCGCGGCGCCGCGCAGCGGGGTCAGCGCGAGGCGGTTGAGGAACCCGGTCTCGATGTCGCGGGCGAGGTCCGTGCCGGAATTGAGCAGCGAGAACAGGGCCCCCTGCATGAAGGTGACCGCGAGGGCGAAGGTGAGGTAGGAGTCGGTCGGGAAGCCGGGAAGGCCGGTCGCCGTCGCCAGGCCGCTCGAGTTGACCGCAAGCAGGAAGAGCGGGAAGACCAGCGCCGGGACGATCTGGGCCGGCTGGCGAAGCGTCCGCAGGACCGAGCGGCGGGCAAGCTGGCCGACCTGGGTTCGCAGGGAGGAGCTCACGCCGGCAGCGCCTCGGCCTCGCCGGGCGCCGTCCTCTGCCCCGCCGGAGCCCTCGAGCGAGCGGCCGGTCTTGGCGAGAAAGACGTCGTCGAGCGAGGGGGCGTGAAGCTGGAGGTTCTCGATCGCGATGTTGACGTCGTCGAGGGCGCGGATCACGTCAGCGAGGTCCGCCTCGCCGCCGCGAAGGCGGACCGCCTCCGCCCTCGGGGCCGCCACGGCCGGCTCGCCGAACCGCCCCAGGACCGAGGCCATCGCGTCGCGGTCCGCGGGGTCGCGGGGGACCGCCTCCACCGTGGGGCGACCGATCTCGGCCTTGAGCTCCGCCGGGGTGCCCTCGGCGACGATCTTGCCGTGGTCGATGATCCCGACCCGGTCGGCGAGGGCGTCTGCCTCCTCCAGGTACTGGGTTGTGAGGAAGACGGTGACGCCTTCCTCGTAGGCGAGGCGGGCGACCTCGTCCCACAGCGCCGTGCGGCTCTGGACGTCGAGACCGGTCGTCGGCTCGTCGAGGAAGAGGATGCGGGGACGGTGCACGAGCGCAAGGGCGAGGTCGAGCCGGCGCTTCATCCCGCCCGAGTAGCCGCCCACCTTGCGGTCGGCTGCCTCGATCAGGCCGACCCGCTCGAGCAGCTCGTTCGCCACGGCGGCGGCGATCGGCCCTGCGCGAGATGCCGTGCAGCGCAGTCTGCAGGCGCATGTGCTCTCGGCCCGAGAGCAGAGGGTCGAGCGCCGCCTCCTGGAGCGCGGCGCCGATCGCCTCGCGGACCCTCGGTCCCTCGCGGACGATGTCGTAGCCGGCGACGGTTGCGGTCCCGCCCGTCGGGGGCAGGAGCGTCGTCAGCATCAGCACGGTGGTCGACTTCCCGGCCCCGTTGGGCCCGAGGAACCCGTAGATCTCACCCGGCGAGACGAGCAGGTCGATGCCGTCGACGGCCCGTGGCCCGTTCTTGAACTCCCGCACGAGGCCTGCGGTCTCAATGCCCTGGCGGTCCGGATTCATCACCCGTTGAAGCTAGCGGCTCCTCCACCCCGGACCGATTGGGCCCTTCGCCGAGGCACCGGATTCGTACCGCGGCCGCGGCCGGTTAGAGGCACGGTATACGCGCCGCGGCCGGTTAGAGGCACCGGATACGCGCCACGGCCGGTGTCGTATATGTAGGGGGAGTGAAGGAGCCGACCAACACCTACCGCCTGGCGATGACCGTCTCGCGCCCACTGGGAGCGTGGGGCCGGCTACGGGTTGAGGGCGTCGAGGCGCTCCCGGCCACGGGGCCCCTTCTGGTTGTCGGCAACCACGACAGCCACTGGGACCCGGTGCTGATCGGACTGGCCGCGCGCGGGCGACGCCAGATCCGGGCGCTGGCGAAGTCGACACTGTGGAACAGGCCCGGTCTGGGCCCGGGTTCTCGACGGAATGGGCCAGATCCCGATCGAGCGGGGCGCCGGAGACGCGGACGCGCTGGCGCCGGGCGATCGAGGAGCTTCGCGCGGGCGCCTGCATCGGGATCTTCCCGGAAGGGCACGATCTCCCGCGGGCGGGGTGCTCAGGGCCCGCAGCGGGGTCGGGAGGCTCGCGCTGGAGGTCCCCGAGGCGAAGGTCGTCCTGGTCGCGACCGAGGGGACAACCGACCTACGCGCGCTTCCCTCACCGGCCGCGGGTCCGGGCCCGCTTCTTCGAGCCCTCCGCCGGGCAGGCCCGGCCCGGCGAGGACCCGGGGGAGCTCATCGGCGCGCCTGCTCGGGGAACTGCGCGCGATCGTCCCCCCGGTCGCCGCGGCTCGCGGGCGCCGCTAGCGGTCACCGCGCGGGTCGAGACTGACGTTATCGCTGATATACGGCCGTTTCGTAAGGCTCGGCGCGGTCGCGCAACCGCCAGGGCGGGCGCGCGACCGCTAGCCGGCTTCCTTGCCCGAGGGCTCGAGCGCGTACCACTGGGCGCCGAACGAGGTGAAGTCGTTGCCCGTGGTGTCGCCGGGCTTCTTGTCGGCGACGTAGGTGTAGAGAGGATGGCCGGCGTAGGTCACCTGGGTGGTGCCGTCGGTGCGCTTGGTCGTCCCCAGCTTCGAGGTCTCTGCGCCGCCCTGGGCCTTCGGCGCGCCGGACGTGAGCAGAGGCGGCCAGACCTTGGCGCAACCGCCGTAGCAGGCCGACTTGGTGCCCTTGTCCTTGTGAAAGTCATAGAGCGTGAAGCCCTTCGAGTCGACGATAATCTTGCCGAGCTTGGCGTTGTCGGCGACCGAGACGACGCCGTCGCCTGCGGCGGTCGTCGCTCTGGGCCGGCGTTGTCGACGCGCTCGTCGAAGAACTGCCGCCGCCCGAGCCGTATAGGGCCACCGCTGCTGCTGCTGGTGGTGTCGCTGCTTGAGCCGCACCCGGATGCGATGAGGACGGCTCCGATGGCCAGCATGGCAGTTGTCGCGCTGAGGGTTCTTCTCATGTGGACTCCTTGGTGAGCGGTTGGCTTGTGACCGGTTGGATAAAGGTGCGGTCGCCGGCGCGGACGCCGACGGCGGAGGCGCGGGAGAGGTCGAGCGCCGAGCTGAGCACCGCATCGGAGTCCCCGCCGTAGCGGTAGCGGAAGGTGCCGACCGGAACCCGAGCCCCGTCGTTGCGGCGGAAGAAGACCCGGCAGAGAGTGCCCGAGCGGATTCCGCTCACCTCCATCCGGATCTCGGTTCCGAACGGCTTCGGTTGCAGCGAGGCGGAGATCGCCACGCCGGGGGGAACCGACTCGAACACCACCCGTTGCGAGGGCTCACCACCACCGCGGCCGGAAAGGACGAATATCGCCAGCGCCGCGGCGGCGGCCGCGGCGACGCCGCCGAAGGCGAGGCCGAACCGCAGCCGATGGCTGCGCCGTTGGGCTCTGCGCTCGGCGGCGATGCTCGCGGCGATCCGGCCGCCGAGGTCCGGCGGCGGCGCGGGCACTTTGTCGAGCCGCTCGGGGTCGGCGAGCGGCAGCAGCCTGGCGACCGGCTCCAGCGAGGCGACCTCGGCGCGGCAGCCGGGGCATCCCTCGATGTGGGCCTCGAGTGCCTCGCGCTCGGGCTCGGCGAGCTGGCCGAGCACGTAGAGGCCCAGCGCCTCTCGCCTGTTCCTGCAGCCCTCAGCCGTCATAGCCCATCTCCTCGAGGACGTTTCGAAGTGCCCGCAGCCCGTAGAAGACGCGGCTCTTGACCGTGCCGATCGGAACTCCCAGCTCGGCCGCGACCTCGGCGTGGGGGCGGCCGCGAAAGTAGGTCTCGAGAATCACCCGTCTGTGGTCATCCCCGATCCGGCGAAGCGCCTCCTCGACCTGCCAGGCGAGCAGGGCGTCATCGAGGGGATCGACCGAAGGCTCGATCCCACCGCTGGCGACGCGCGGGCGCGAAGCGCGGGCCCTTCCGAGGTCGATGACGACGTTGCGGAGGATCGCGAAGAGCCAGGTGCGAAGCGAGCCGATCTCGGCATCGAAGCGTTCCCCTGCGCGCCAGGCGCGCAGAAACGTCTCCTGAACAGCCTCCTCGGCGAGCCCGGGATCTCGCAGCGATCGCAGCGCGAACCCGTACAGCTCCCGCGAGTGCGCCGCGTAGGCCTCACGCACATCGCGCTCGCGGCTGAGTGCTCCAGCAGCCATCACCCCATGTTCCCAGCGTCTCGTGGATTCAAGTTGCCCGTGGTACGAACGAGCGGTGAGCCGGGTTCAACCGGCGTCGCCGCTGCCGTCGGGCTGGGGCTTGGTGAGACAGTGCCCCCGGTGCCGGCGTTCGCCGGCACCGGGAGGCGGCAGCTTCAGAGGCCGGCTAGGTGAGCTTGCCGATCTTGAAGATCTTGGTGCCGCAGTCGGGGCACGTCCCTTGGATCGCCGGGCGGCCATTCTTCATGGTCACCTGCTTGGGATCCGTGATCTCGACCTTCTTGCGCTCCTTGACGCAGTATCCCTCAGGCATGAGAGGGCCCTCCTTTCGCTGCCGCTTCGCGGCAAAGCTCACGGTTACCCGCGAGGTCGGATTGCGGCGAATGTAACGCAGGGCGAGGACGATCCCAGGCACACACGTGCGATTCGACACAATCTAGGGAGAAGCGCCTCCCGTGCCTGTGACCCCAGCCGGGGGTTTCACGCCGCCCCCGGAGGAGGCTCCGCCACCGCCGGAGGGCTCGTTCTGGCCGCCCGCTCTCGAGGCGGCCCTGAGTGCGTCGACCTCCCTCTGCAACCTCTCGGCCTTCGCACGTGCGGCCTCGGCGGCCGCCTGCGCCGAGTCGATCCGGGCGCCGATCGCGGCGAGGTCGGGCCCGGCAGCGGCGGCTCTGCGCAGCGCATCGACCTCGCTCCGAAGTGCGCTCACCTCGTCGTCGTTGCTGCTCGAGGCGTCGAGGGCGAGGTAGATCGCCGCTCCCGCCGCGCCGAGCGTGAGCGCACAGAGAGCGAGGCCGATCCGGGTGCGTACCGCGACCATGCGGTCGAGGGTGGCGAGCCAGGCACGCAACCCGTCGAGGCGAGCGGGCGTGTCCGGCGTCGTGTGCGGGGGCGCCCCGCCCGGAGCCGCCGGGGGCTGTGGCGCGGGCGCTCGTCTTGGTTGCTCCTCCATCGCCGGGCAAACCTAGCCCACCAGCGGCCGACCCACTAGCCTGTCCGCCCGCAGGCCCAACCCCCGTGAGCCCCCAAGGAGACCCGGAATGCCCGAAGCAGTGATAGTCGACACCGTTCGCACCCCGATCGGCCGTGCCTTCAAGGGCTCGCTCGCCCAGCTGCGCCCGGATGAGATGGGCGCCCTCGCGGTTGACGCGCTGCTCGAGCGCAACCCGGAGGTCGACCCGGCCGCGGTTGAGGATCTCTTCTGTGGATGCGGAATGCCCCAGGGCCTGCAGGGCTTCAACATCGGCAGGATCATCTCGCTGCTCTCCGAGAGGCTGCCCCAATCGGTCAACGGGGTCACCATCTCGCGCTACTGCTCCTCCAGCCTCGACGCGATCCGCCATGCCGGCAACGCGATCAAGGCCGGCGAGGGCGACATCTACGTTGCTGCCGGGGTCGAGTGGGTGAGTCGCTACAACGAGCGCACCGAGGTCGCCGGCGAGGCCGACCAGAACGAGAACCTGAAGGGCAACGACGGGCATCCCGACGCCTACATCTCGATGGGTCACACCGCGGTCAATGTCGCCCAGCGCTACGAGGTCAGCCGCGCCGACATGGACAAGTTTGCGCAGCGTTCGCAGGAGCTGGCCGTCGCCTCGCAGGAGGACGGGTTCTTCGATCGCGAGATCGTCCCGGTGACGCTTCCCGACGGAACCGAGGTCGCAAGGGACGACGGCCCGCGAGCGAGCTCGACGCTGGAGAAGCTCTCCCAGCTCGATGACGCTTTCCCCGAGGCCGGGGGCGGCGGAGTGACCGCCGGCAACTCATGCCCGCTCAACGACGGCGCCGCGGCGGTGCTGCTGATGAGTGACGAGAAGGCAAGGGAGCTGGGGCTGACCCCCCGGGCGCGGATCGTCACCGCGGCCACCTACGGCAACGAGCCCGAGTACATGGGCGTCGCCCCGATCGGTGCGATCAAGAAGGTCCTCGACCGGGCCGGGATGACGATCTCCGACGTCGGCGCCGTCGAGCTCAACGAAGCTTTCGCCGCCCAGGTGATCCCGATCATGGACGAGTGCGACATCCCGCTGGAGAAGCTCAACACCCACGGCGGGGCGATCGCCCTCGGACACCCGTTCGGGATGACCGGTGCCAGGATCATGGGAACGCTGCTGAATGTGCTGGAGACCGACGATCACCAGGTCGGTCTCGAGACGATGTGCGTCGCCGGTGGGCAGGGCAAGGCGATGATCGTCGAGCGCCTCAACTAGAGGCGACCGCCCGGGGCGCTCCGGAGGCGGCTCGGATCTCCCACGGGGGTGAGCAGTGGACATAGGCGCGACCCTCTTCAGCACCGGCTGGGCGTCGGGCGTGAACGCCTACGCGACCGTCGCTCTGCTCGGCATCCTCGGCCGAACGGGCGCCGCCGACGTGCCCGAGCAGCTCACCGGCACCGTGGTAATCGCGGTCGCGTTGACGATGTTCGCGATCGAGTTCGTCACCGACAAGGTCGCCTACGTCGACAGCGCCTGGGACAGCGTCCACACCCTGATCAGGCCGGCGATCGGCGCCTGGCTCGGCGCACTCTTCGCCGGCGATGACGGTGGCGGCGTCAGCCAGGTGGCAGGCGCCGCCGGAGCGGGCACGACGGCGCTGGCCAGCCACACGGTCAAGGCCGGACTGCGGATCCTGATCAACACGATGCCGGAGCCGCTGAGCAACATCGCCGTCAGCCTCACCGAGGACGGACTGGTGGCGGTGGTCGTCTCCTTCATCGTCAGCAACCCCGTGGTCGCCTTCGCGATCGCCGCCACGCTCCTGACCTCCGGCATCCTGCTGCTAGTCGTCCTCTACCGCCGGCTTCTCGCCGGGATCGCGCGGATACGCGAGCGCAGGGCAAGGGGGGAACATCCTTGAGTCGGCAAGTATCCTGCAGACAATGGCAGCTGCCAGAACCCGAGCCGAACCGACCACGGTCGACGATGCGCCCGACGCATGGGTCGACTTCCTCCGGGCTCATGCAGCGATCACGCGCGAGCTGGATCTCGACCTGCGCCGCGCCCACGATCTCAGCCTCAGCCAGTACGAGGTGCTGCTGCAGCTATGGCGCACCGAAGAGCATCGACTGCGGCGGGTCGACCTCGCCGAGCGCCTGCTGATCTCGCAGGGAGGGGTGACGAGGCTGCTGGCCGGCCTCGAGCGCGAGGGGCTGGTCGAGCGCGCATCCTGCGAGACGGACCGCCGCGTCGTCTATGCGCAGCTGACGCCGGACGGCGTGCGGCGGGTCGAGGCGGCCCGCTGCGACCACCTCACCGACGTCGCGCGGCTCTTCGGCGATCGCTTCAGCGCGGCCGAGATGAGGACGCTCGGAGGCCTTCTGGCGCATCTGCGCTGAACAGCCTTCCGAGCCGCCCTCGGTTGGCCGCCATCAGGCGGTAGGCGCGCTCGGTCGTTGCCGGGAAGCGCTCGGCCAGGGCCGCTGGAGCGCGGCCGCCCGGAAGCAGCCGCAGCATCGGCGCCAGCGCCGCTCCGGCCGAGTAGCGGCGGTCCTCGACGATCAGGTGCCAGGACTCCATCCGCTCCTCTTCGCTGAGATCGCCGAGGAGAGAGGCACCCTGCACAGATTGGATCGACACGGGCCGCAGCCGGCGATCGCGGTCCCAGCCGAGAACCTTGGCGAGAGACCAGCGGCAGAACCCGCAATCGCCGTCGTAGAGGACGACCGCCGGACCCCTCACCGCCGCTGATTCCATTCGCCGAGGCTAGATCATCGGTTTCAGCCCCGTGCGCCCCGCCACGCGCGAGCTCGGAGTCAGCCGTCCAGCGTCCCGGCGCTCCGCTCCGACCGAAGCGCAAGAATTGAGCGATGTCGAACGCGCGTGAGAGATCGCGGGCGCGGCAGGCCCACCGGGCCGCCGCGGGCCGTCGCCCTCGGTCGCGTCGCGTCGTCTACCGCAGACGCCGCGTCGCTGCCGTCGGCGTTCTGGCCGTGGTCATCCTGCTTGCCGTCCTCGTGATCCGGGGGGCCGATAGCGGCGCACCGAATCTGACCCCCGCACAGGAGAAGCAGATAGCGCGGGCCGAGAACCCGGTTCACTTCACGATGTCCTTCAGCGGCGACATCCTCATCCACTCCTATCTCTGGGAGCGGGCGCTGGCCAACGGTGGCGGCTCGAACTACGACTTCGCGCCGATGTTCGCCGAGCTGGCGCCCTTCGTCGCAGAGGCTGACGTCGGCGTCTGTCATGTGGAGACGCCGATGACCTCGAGCCCCCCGACCAGCTATCCGATCTTCAACACCCCGACCGACCTCGCGGCGGGGATCAAGGCGAGCGGCTGGGATGCTTGCGACACCGCCTCCAACCACTCGCTCGACCAGTACCAGTCCGGTGTCGAACAGACCGGCGCTGCGCTCGACCGGGCCGGGGTCGCACACACCGGGTCATTTCCCTCGGCCGCGGCCCGAAGCAAGCCCCTGATCCTCGACGCGAACGGGATCAAGGTCGGCTATCTCGCCTACACCGACTTCACCAACGGCATCCCGCTGCCGCATCCGTGGTCCGTCAACTTCGTCGACTACCAGCAGGGCACCGCGCCGAAGGCGCAGCGGATACTCGCCGACGCCAGGCGCGACCGTAAGGCCGGTGCGGAGGCGGTGATCGTGACGATGCAGTGGGGCGACGAGAACTCGACCACGCCGAATGACTCCCAGGTCGCGCTGGCGAAGGCGCTGACCGCTTCGCCGCTGATCACGGCGATCGTCGGCCAGGGCCCCCACGTGGTCCAGCCGATCGAGAAGATCAACGACAAGCTCGTCGTCTTCAGTGAGGGCAACCTCGTCTCCAACCAGAGCGCGGCCGCCGGGCTGCCGGCGGAGACCCAGTACGGCCTGATCGCGATCCTCCACGGCGTCGCCGACGGAAGGGGAGTCCGCATCGAGCGCGTTACCTACGTGCCCACCTGGGTCCGGCTCACCGACTATGTGGTGCTCCCCGTCGGGATCGGCCTGCGAAAGGACCCGGCGAACGCGTCGGCGATGCGCGCCGCCTACGACACGGTCGTCTCGATCGCGGGCCGTGCCAAGGACATCCAGCCGGTCCCGAAGCAACTGCCGCCCGGCTGACTCGAGGCGCCGCCCGGCTGACTCGAGGCGCCGCCCGGCTAACTCAGGGTGCCGCCCGGCTGACTCGGGGGCACGTGGCCGACCTCACGCATGTGGGGCGTGCGCCAGGTCGGCCACGCCCCCTTTGTTCGCCGGCCTTCCGGGGGTGGCCGACCTCACGCATGTGGGGCGTGCGCCAGGTCGGCCACGTCGCTCAGGGTTCTTCGAGGCGGTCGGCGATCAGGCGGGCGAGGGCCAGCGAGGAGGTTGCCGCCGGCGACGGTGCGTTGCGGACGTGGACGGCGTGCTCGGTGCGGTGCAGCACGAAGTCATCGACCAGCCGTCCGTCGCGGGCAAGCGCCTGGGCGCGGATGCCGGCCGGGCCGGCGCTGACCGCGGCGCCACGGATCTCCGGAACGAAGCGGGCCGCCTCGGCGACGAAGGAGCGACGGCTGGCGGCGCGGCGGATCTCACCGATGCCGGCTCGCCAGTGGCGGGCGCCGAGGCGCCAGGTGCCCGGCCAGGCCAGGGTCGAGGCGATGTCGCGGGGACGGATCGTCGCCAGGCGGTAGGCGTCGCGGGCCGGCGCCAGCAGGGCGCTCGGCCCGATCAGCAGCTCACCGGCGATGTTCCTGGTCAGGTGGGCCCCGAGGAAGGGCAGGTCGGGGTCGGGCACCGGGTAGACGTTCGCCCGCACGAGGCCGTCGGCCTCCGGGCCGACCCGCAGGTAGGCGCCGCGGAAGGGGACGATCCGCGGATCCTTGGGCGCTCCGCAGGCAACCGCGAGGCGATCCGACCACAGCCCGGCGCAGAAGACAGCCTGCCGGGCTCGCGTGACGCCGCGGGCGTGCTCGAGGGCGATGCCACCGGGTCCGCCCCGCGTGGCGGGTCCGGTGCCGGGGGCGGACCCGGTGGCGACGCCGGGATCGGGCCGCGCCGCCGAGACGCCGGCGCCGAGGTGGATGCTGCCGCCGCAGGCGCCGACGTCCTCGGCGAAGGCGCGGGCGACGGCGACGTAGTCGACGACGCCTGTGGCGGGGGAGTGCAGCGCGGCGATCCCGCGGGCGTGGGGTTCTATCTCCGCGATCCCGTCGGCGTCGACGCGGCGAAGGCCGGCGACGCGGTTCTCGGTCCCGCGGCGCTCGAGCTCGTCGAGCCGGGACAGCTCCTCCTCGGCGGTGGCGACGATCAGCTTCCCGGAGCGCTGGTAGCGGATCCCGCGCTCATCGCAATAGGCGTAGAGGTCGCGCGCCCCCTCGACACAGAGCTCCGCCTTCAGCGACCCCGGCTCGTAGTAGATCCCCGCGTGGACGACGCCGCTGGAGCGCCCGGTCTGGTGGCGCCCGATCTCCGGCTCTGCCTCGAGCACACAGAGGCTTGCCCCCGGGCGCCGCAGCATCAGCTCGCGCCCGACGGCGAGTCCGACGATTCCGCCGCCGACGACGGCGACGTCGCACTGACGCGGGGGAGGGGAATCTGCAGGCGCATCCTTCATCGGCCCGGAGCGTAGGCGAGCCGGGGGGCGGCAGCTCGATTGACGAGGGACTCGACGAGGGCTAATCTCGGATGCATGGCGCATTCCGGGAAGGCCGCAGGGGTTCTCGTCGGCGCTGTCTTGGCGTTGCTCCTAATCGGTGCGGTCGCGCTGGCCGCCCCGGCCGGCCGGGGCGGGGTCAGCCTGGTCAGCCGCAACTCGGCGGGGCAGCCGGCGAACGATTACAGCTCGGTCGAAGGGGGAGGCAACTCGCTCTCGGCCAACGGGCGGGTGGTCGCGTTCTTCTCGCGGGCGGCGAACCTGCCCAGCGGTGACGGGAGCATCTACCAGGTCTATGCCCGGGATATGAAGGCGGGCAAGACGAGGCTGATGAGCGCCAAATCCAACGGGGACGCTGCCCTCAGCAATGTCTTCGGCCCAGCGATTTCCGCGAGCGGCCGCTTCGTCGTCTTCTACGGGACCGGCGCCGGCCTGCCCGGCGCCGATGGCGCACACGACCAGGTCTGGATCCACGACCGCCGCAGCGGCGCCACCCGACTGGTCTCCAGAGTCAGCGGCGGCGCTGCCGGCAATGGCGACAGCACCTACCCCACGGTCTCGGCAGACGGCCGCTTCGTCGCCTTCAGGTCATTCTCCTCGAACCTGCCCGGCGGCGACGGAGTCAACAGCTTCGCCTATCTGCGAGACATGCGTAAGGGGCGGACGATCCTGATCAGCAGGACCGCGAGCGGCGCCCCGGCCTTCGGCTCGATGTATGGCCAGTCGGTCTCCTCGGACGGGCGCGGCGTGGTCTTCCACTCGAAGGACGCCGACCTTCCGGGAGGTGATGGGTCGACCAACCACGTCTACCTGCGGGACTTACGCCACGGCCGCACGACGCTTCTCGACCGGACGTCCGACGGCAAGGTCGCCAACGATTACAGCAGCCAGCCGTCGATCTCCGGGAACGGCCGCTTCGTCGCCTTCGAATCCTACGCGACCAACCTCGGCGCGAGTCCAATCCAGGAGCAGGCGTTTCTGCGCGACGTGGCGCGAGGGAAGACGATCCTCGTCAGCCGCGCCAACTCCGGTCAGAAAGCGAACGGCGACGCTTTCCTCGCCCATCCATCCGCGAACGGTCGCATGGTCGCCTTCGACGCCAAGGCGACCAACCTGCCCGAGGGCGACGTCAAATGGGCTCGGATCTACGTCCGCGATCTGACCGGGCGCAGGACCATTCTCCTCAGCCGCCGAAACGACGGCGGTCCGGTCGACGGCTATTTCGACTACCCCTCGATCTCGGCCGACGGCAGATGGGTCTCGTTCTACGGCGGCGTCTTCAGCGGCCACGGCCTCGGCGGCAACCCGGCATTCCCGAACGTGTTCAGGGCCGGGCCGATTCGCTAGCTCCCGGCGGGACCGGCCGCCGGGGCCGCCTCTGGGCACGGAACTGGTGGAAGATCGCGGCGTAGCGGATCAGATCCCAGAGGGAGGCGCCTTGAACGACCTGAGAACGATCACATACGAGGCCGGCGACAGGATCGCCCGGATCACGCTCGACCGGCCGCAGCGCGGAAACGGCATCACCAACCTGATGCCGCGCGAGATCGCCGCCTGTGTCGAGCGCGCCAACCTCGACCCGGGCGTCCACGTGATCGCTCTCGCCGGCAACGGGACCGGCTTCTGTGGCGGCTATGACCTCGTCAGCTCGGCTGAGGAGGGGATGAGCGCCACAGCGGGCGAGGGCGGGGGGGACGGCTCCGCCGAGGGCGGGCGGGACGACGCCGCCGAGGGTCGGGGCGACGGCTCCGCCGCTGCCCCACCGGGCTCTCCCCTCGACCCGGCCGTGATCGGGGCCAACCACGCCCCCAACACCAACTGGGATCCGGTCACCGACTTCCAGTTCATGTCGCGAAACGTCCGCGGCTTCATGAGCCTCTTCCACTCCGAGAAGCCCGTCGTCTGCAAGGTCCACGGCTACTGCGTCGCCGGCGGCACCGACATGGCTCTGTGCTCGGACCTGCTCGTCGTCGCCGAGGACGCCAAGATCGGCTACCCGCCGGCGCGGGTCTGGGGCTCGCCGACGACGGCGATGTGGGCGCACCGGATCGGGATCATGCGGGCGAAGCGGCTGCTGCTGACCGGCGACTCGCTCACCGGCGCCGAGGCGGCGGAGTGGGGCCTGGCGACCGAGGCGGCGCCTGCGGCCGAGCTCGACGCGCGCTTCGAGCGGCTGCTCGGTCGCGTGGCGCGGATGCCGATCAACCAGCTGGTGATGATGAAGCTGCTGACCAACCAGGTGGCCTACGCCCAGGGGCTGCACCAGACGCAGATCCTCGGCACCTTCTTCGACGGGATCGCACGCCACACCACCGAGGGCCACGATTTCGTCCAGCGCGCCGCGGAGGCCGGGTTCAAGGAGGCGGTGCGCGAGCGCGACGAGCCCTTCGGTGACTTCGGGCTCGAGGGCTTCGGGGTCGAGTAGGGTGCGCCGTCCGCCGATGGACCGCTCCGCGATCAAGCCCTCCGACATCCGCTCGATCTTCCCGGGGACGTTTCCCGGCAACCTCGGGATCGAGCCGCTGGAGATCGATGACTCCGGCGCCGTCGGCAGGCTCGTCGTCGACGAGCGCCACCTGCACCCCGGCGGCTACGTGCACGGCGGCGTCTGGACGGCGCTCGGCGACACCGTCGCCGCCTGGGCCACCTTTCGCAACATCCCCGAGGGCCACGACTTCACAACGATCGAGCTGAAGCTGAACGTCTTCGCAGCCGGCTTGCCGGGAGACGAGCTGACCGCCAGGGCGAGACCGCTCCACGTCGGTCGCAGCACCGCCGTGATCGAGGTCGGCATCGACCGTGAGCCGGCCGGCGGTGGCGAGACGCGACTGGCCGCAAACCTGATCGTCACCCAGTTCGTCCTCGCCCCGCGGGAGGGCTAGATGAGCAAGGGGCGCCAACCCAACATCGTCCTGCTGATCACCGACCAGCAGCGGGCGCCGCGCCACTGGCCCCAGGATCCCGGCTGGCTGCGGGCTTTGATGCCGAACGAGGCCGAGCTCGTGCGCACCGGGCTCAGCTTCACCAACGCCTACTGCAACACCGCGATGTGCTCGCCGAGCCGCTCGACCCTGTTCACCGGGCTCTATCCGGCCCGCCACGGCGTGCCGCTTACCCTGACCGCCGCCGACCTCAAGCCCAACCTGCTCAACACGCCGGCGGTCGTCAGCGACCTCGCCGGGATCCTGCGCACGCCCGGCGCCCCCCGACGCCGGGCACTGGAGAGGTTCATCCAGGGTGCGATTCGCCCTGCGACCGGAGGCGACGAGCCCGAGCTCGACCCCACGCTCCCCAACCTCGCGCACATGATGCGCTCGGCGGGCTATGAGGTCGTCTACAAGGGGAAGTGGCACCTGACCCAGCCGCTCGACCCCGGGGGCTGGAGCACCCGGGATTCCGAGTCGATCGAGCGCGATTTCGGCTTCGCCGGATGGGAGCCGCCCGACGCCGGCGAGAACACGAAGGCGGAGAACTTCGGCGGCGGCAATGCCGGGCCCTACGGGGCCGGCTGGGACGAGGCCTACACCCGCCAGGTCGAAGACTTCCTCGGCCGCGCCGATCTGCCCGAGCCGTTCTGCCTCGTCGTCTCCCTCGTCAACCCGCACGACGTGCTCGGCTACCCCTCCTCCTACGGCCCCGGGGGCTACTCGAGGACCGAGTTCCGCGACCTCGGCGTCGACCTGCCGCCGACGCTCGAGGAGGACATGACCTCGAAGCCGAGCGTCCACACGCTGATGCGACTGGGGATGACCGCCTACCTCGGCCCCCTGCGCAACCGCCGGGAGATGCTCGACTACGTCAACTTCTACGCCCACCTACACCGCGTCGTCGACCGCCAGGTGGGCAGGCTCCTGGCGGCGCTGGGCGATCCCGGCAGCCCCGACTCGCTGCGCTCTCGGACCGTGATCGTGCGCTCGTCCGACCATGGCGAGATGGGCCTCTCCCACGGCGGCCTGCGGCAGAAGGCATTCAACGCCTACGAGGAGACCGTCCGGGTTCCGCTGGTCGTCTCCAACCCGGTGCTCTTCCCCGAGCCGGCCAGCACTCCGGCGCTCGCCTCGCTGATCGACATCCTGCCGACGATCGCGGCGATCACGGGCGCCGAGGCGCCCGCCGGGGTCCAGGGGAGCGATCTCACCCCGGTTCTGGCCAGGCACTCGAAGCCCGAGCGCGCGGCGCTGCGCCGGGCCGGCGCGAGCTTCGATCGGGTCAGCAAGCACCCCGCGCCGGCCGACTCGGTTCAGGAGCTGATCCACTTCACCTACGACGACCACCAGGCGGCGACGGCGATGGCCGAGGCGCCGGGCCAGCCGAACCGCGTCCGCTGCGTCCTCGACGGGCGGCGCAAGTACGCCGAGTACCTCGACCCCGAGGGCGTCGAGCCGGCCGAGTACGAGATGTATGACCTCGAGCGCGACCCGGACGAGCGCCGCAACCTCGTCGACGTCCACAGCGGCGAGGTGCGATCTGCGGCGGACAGGGAACCGCGGGAAGAGATGGCGCAGCGACTGACGGAAACGATGGCGATGCTGGGCACGGGCCTGCCGGCGGCCCGCGCCCACTAGCGCCGTCTCAGGCCGCGAGGGGCTCGGCCGCCCGGTTCGCCTGCGCCAGCTCGACCAGCTCGGAGAGCACCGAAGCGATCTCCTCGCGGGTGCCGGCGTCGGTCAGATCGCCGTCGGAGAACCGCTCGTTCACCCTGCCGAGCGTCGTCTCCCGCTCGGCGACGGCGGCGCCGGCGATCGTCAGCACGCGTCGCAGGGCGTCGAGGGCCCAGGCTCCGCCGAATGGGGATGGGCTGGAGGCGATCGCCGCCGCCGGGGTTCCGGCGAGCGCCGACTCCCCGTGCGGGCGCGAGGCCCAGTCGAGGGCGTTCTTGAGCCCCCCAGGGACCGAGCCGTTGTACTCGGGAGTGGCGATCAGCAGCGCGTCGGCGCCGCCGATCGCCTCCCTCAAGCCACGGACCTCGGCGGGGACGTCGTCGTCGCCGTCGATGTCCTCGTTGTAGGACGGAAGCCCGTCGAGCCCGTAGTAGATATTGACCTCGGAGCCCGCGGGAGCGAGCTCCTGCGCGGCGCGCAGGAGCCCACTCGAGTACGAGGCGCCGCGGAGACTGCCGGAGATGGCAAGGATCTTCATCGCAGGCCCCCTCACTCGGTGCGGCCGGCCTCGACCGACAGCACCAGACGCACCCTCTCGCCGACGACCGAGGCGCCGTTGGCGAGCTTGCTGTTCCAGCTGATCCCGTAATCGGTGCGGTCGAGCCCACCGACTGCCGTGAGGCTGACCCGGTCGCCGCCATCCATGCCGATCCCTATCCCCTCGATGCTGACGTCAAGGGTGACCGGGTGGGTGACGCCGCGCAGGGTGAGATCGCCGACGACGCTGTAGCTGCCGTCGTCGCGCTCTGAAACCGAGGTTGAGGTGAAACTGCCCTGCGGGTGCAGCTCGGCGGCGAAGAAGTCCTCGCTGCCCAGATGCCCGGCGAGCTGGGAGTCGCCGACATCGACGCTGGAGACGTCAATCGTGCCCTCGACGCTCTCGAGGCCGTCGCCGGAGGTGACGATGCGCCCATCGTAGCCGGTGAAGCTGCCGCGGAAGGTCGAGATCCCGAGGTGGGTGACCTCGAAGCCGATCCGGCTGTGGACGGTGTCGATGTCCCAGCTGCCAGCTGGGAGGGCCCGGGTGCGGTCAGTGGTCGCTGTGCTCATGTCGCCTTCTCCTGTTGGTTGAGTCTGCATTGATTGCCAGAGCAATTAGTGATTGCGCAACAAAGCCTAGCACCGATCTAGTTGCGGCATCAACATTTGCGGCTACAATGAACGGCATGGCAACCCAGGAGACGCGGATACCGGAGCCGCGGATGGCCGCATGGCGATCCCTGCTGCTCGCCCACACGGCGCTCACAGCGGGCGTCGAGCAGGCGCTCGCCGAGGAAGACCTGCCGCCGCTTACCTGGTACGACGTTCTCTCCAGCCTCGACCGGGCGCCCGACAACGCGGCCCGGCCGCGGGATCTCGGCTGCGGCGTCTCAATCAGCCGCAGCGGGCTGACGCGGCTGCTCGACCGGATGGAGTCGGCGAACCTGGTCGAGCGGCGCTCGTGTCCCACCGACCGGCGCGGGACCTGGGTGGTTCTCACCGGGGCGGGTGTTGAGATGCTCGAGCGGATGCGCCCGGTCTACGAGCGCGAGCTGGCCGAGACCTTCTCCGCCGAGCTCTCAGACGAGGAGGCCGAGACCCTCACCCGTCTCCTCGCCCGCGTCGGAGCAGGCGAGTAGCGGCGCGGCTCGCTCCCTTCGCCGCCTCGGGCACCGGGACGTGGATCGGCGCCGGCGAGAGGCCCCGCCCCAAAGAAGGCCGGGCCGTCGCGGCATCAGAGCCGGTGGTGGCTCAGGGGAACGGGTATGCCCGGCTCGTCGTCTGGTCCACGTTGCAGCGCTTGTTGCCGTTGTCGAAGTACTTCGCCTCGACCAGCGCGTAGAGCTGGTGGCCCTTCGCCGGCGCCGCCTTGGCCGTCGCCCAGTCGCCGCTCGCGTTGGAGCGGGCCTTGTCGATCCGCACGTCGCCCGCGGTCAGGTCGAAGATCTGGACCTCGCGGTTCTTCTTGCAGGTCGTCCTCGGGCTCGTGATGTGGCCCACGAACTTGGCCTGCGTCGGGCCCGACTTGACGGCCCTGTCGAAGAACAGGTTGGTGCGGTAGGTCGTCAGGCGCGCGCTGGCCACGCCCGCAAGCGCAGCACCCGCAATCGCGCAGACGAGGACCGCTGCTCCCAGTCGCAGGCGCCTCCGGCGTCCAGGCCCGTCGAGTTGCCTCATCTTCTCCCCTTCGGTAACGGGGCGCGCCCCTCTGCGCTGACCCCAGTTGGCCACCCTACCACCGCTCCGGCGGCTCTTCTGGGTCAGCGGCGGGCGCGTCGGCGCCGCTCGAGCAGCCGCCCGGCGGCTCGCCCGGCGCCCTTCGCCGCCTCCGGCACCGGGACGTGGATCGGCGCCGGGCCGTCCTCGTCGGTCTTTATGTCGGGCGCCTCGAGGTGCTGGATCTGCGGTAGGCGCCAGAGGGCGCTTGCGATGACGAGGCCGGCTGCGGCGGAGAAGAGCGCCAGGAACCACTGCGCCGCCGTGAGGATGGTCATCTCGAAGAACTCCCGAACCGGCGTCGCGGCCAGACAGAGCGCGAAGAGGGCCCCGAGGCCGGCGACCATCGCCAACATGTAGCTCTGGATCGCGATGTGCTCGCGGCCGGGGCCGCGCTCGAGCAGGAGGACGAAGCTGAGCCCGAGGACGATCAGGGTCGTCGTCGCCGCGGTCCGCCCGTCCTCGAGCGATCCCCCGAAGAGGGTGTCGACGAAGAAGAAGGAGAGGATCGAGCCGAGCGCCATCGCGACCCCGGCGGGGACCGCGAACGCCGCCAGCGAGCGCAGCAACCTGCCGCGGTAAAGGGGCCCGTCCGAGGGCGCCAGCGCCAGCACGAAGGAGGGAATGCCGATGGTCAGGAGCGCCGCCAGCGTCAGGTGCCGAGGCAGGAACGGGAAGGCGAAGCCGGGCACCGCGATCAGCAGTATCAGCGCCGCCGCGTAGACGGTCTTGGTCAGGTAGAGCCGACCCAGGCGGTGGACGTTGCGGGCGATCCGCCGCCCCTCGGCGACCGCCTCGGGCAGGCGTGAGAACTCGTCCTCGAGCAGGACGACGTCGGCGACCCCCTTGGTCACCTGGCTGCCCGACCCCATCGCCACCGCCATCCGCGCCCGCTTCAGCGCCGGAACGTCGTTGACACCGTCGCCGATCATCGCCGTGTAGCGCCCGGAGTCCGAGAGCGCCCCGACCAGCGCCTTCTTCTGCTCCGGCTTGATCCGGCAGAAGACCGTGTTGCGCTGGGCCGCTTCGGCCAGCGCCTCGGGCTCCTCGGGCAGCTGGGTGCCCTCGATCACCCCGGCGTCGTGGGGGATCCCGACCGAGTAGGCGACCGCGGTGACGGTCTCGCGGGCGTCGCCGGAGATCAGCTTCAGGTCGACCTCCTCGGAGCGGATGAAGGAGACCGTCTCGGCCGCGTCGGGCCGGAGGTTCTCGGTCATCACGACCAGGGCATGGGGGCGAAGCCGCGGAGGAGGCTGCTTCGCAGGATCGTCGGGAAGCGGCCCCTCGGCCTCGCCGAAGGCGACGACGCGGCGACCCGCCGTCGTCTCCTTGCGCAGCTTCGCCGCCAGCGCCGGGGGCAGCTCCAGAGCGCCGCACTCGGCGAGCACGTCTGGTGCGCCCATGACGAAGCTCGAGGCGGGCCCGCCGCTGTCGAGCGTGAGCCCGCTCCATTTCCACTCCGAGGAGAACGGGACCTCGGCGCTGACCGGCTCGGCGGCGGCGGGGAAGCGCTCGGCGATCGCCTCCAGGGTCCGGTTGCGGTCACCGGCGCTGGCGGCGAAGCGCGCGAGGGCGTGCTGGGCGGAGGCGGGATCGGCCGGGTCGGCGGGCTCGACCGAGCGCAACTCCAGCCTGCCGTCGGTCAGGGTCCCGGTCTTGTCGACGCAGATCGTGTCGACCGCGGCCAGCGACTCGGTGCCGCTCATCTGCTGCACCAGCGTCCCGCGGCGGGCGAGGCGCACGGCGGCAACGGCGAAGGTGACGCTCATCAGCAGCACCATGCCCTCGGGGATCAGCGTGATCAGCCCCGCGGTCGCCGTCTGTGCGGCCTCGGTCAAGTTGACCTGGCGCAACCTCAGGGCAGCGATCAGAAGGATCGCCAGCGGGATCATCAGGTAGGTGCAGGCGACGATCACCCGGTTGACCTCCTCCTGCAGCGGCGATGGAGGGTGGCGGAAAGCTTTCGCCTCACCGGCGATCCTGCCCGCGTAGCTCTGGTGGCGGACCGCGTCGACCAGGCAATAGCCGGATCCCGAGATGCAGTAGGAGCCCGACAGCGCCCGTTCGCCGAGGCCCTTGCGGACGCCCTCGGCCTCGCCGGTGAGCACCGATTCGTCGAGGGCCATCCCACGGCTTCGGACGACCTCGCCGTCGGCGACCAGCTGGTCGCCGGGCTCGATCTCGACGATGTCGCCGGGAACGACCTCGTCGGAGAGAAGCTCGACGACGACGCCGTCGCGGATCACCCTCGCTCGCGGAGCGACCAGGACCGCGAGCTCGTCGAGCGTGCGTTTGGCCTTCAGCTCCTGACGGATCCCGATCCAGGAGTTGATGATCGCGATCAGGCCGAAGATGGCGTCGGCGAAGAGGCCGAGGGAAAGGATGAGAACGAAGAAGACGCCGATGATCGCGTTGAAGAGCGTGAAGACGTTGCCGGCGACGATGCTCGAGGTCGAGCGCGACGATGTCTCCTCGGCGGGGCCGAGCTCCCGGAGGCGGGCCGCCGCCTCCTCGCCGGACAGCCCCCTCTCGATTGCGGCGTCGGTCACGCCCGAATGTTTACCGAGTCGCCCGATGGCGACCCCGGGAGCCGCCCGATCGCCCGGCCGCGTCCATTGAAATAGGGTTCGCCGCCGTGTCGCTGAAGCTCGGACTCAATCTCGGCTACTGGGGGATCGGCCCCGAGGGGGAGGAGGCCGTGGAGCTGACACAGGCGGCCGAGGCAGCGGGCTACGACTCCGTCTGGGTGGCGGAGGCCTACGGGTCCGACGTCATCAGCATCCTCGCCTGGCTGGCGCCGCAGACGAAGACGATCCAGCTGGGCGCCGCGGTGATGCAGGTCCCGGCGAGGCCGCCGGCGGCCGCGGCGATGGCCGGCGCGACGATCGACAGGCTCTCCGGCGGGCGCTTCATCTTCGGCTTCGGTCCCTCGGGCCCGCAGGTCTCCGAGGGCTGGTATGGGGTCCCCTACGCGAAGGCATGGGGGCGGACCCGCGAGTACGTCGGGATCGTGCGCGAGATCGTCGCCCGCGAGGGGCCGCTGACCCACCACGGCACGCACTACGACCTGCCGCTTGCGGGCGGCGAGGGCAAGGCGCTGAAGCTGGGCTTTCACCCGGTCCGCAACCGGATCCCGATCTTCCTCGGCTCGATCGGCCGCCGCTCGGTCGAGATCACCGCCGAGGTCGGCGACGGCTGGATTCCCGCCTTCTTCAGCGTCGAGAGCTTCGAGGAGATCTGGGGGGAGCACCTCGAGGCCGGCTTCGCCAAGGGCGAGCGCGAGCGCTCCGACCTCGAGATCTCGCCGACCGTGCAGGTCGCGGTCGACGGCGACACCGAGACCGCCCTGGGGATGGTCAAGGCGGGGCTGCTGCTCTACCTCGGCGGGATGGGGAGCCGCAAGACGAACTTCTACGTCGACCTGGCCCACCGCTACGGATTCGGAGCGGAGGCCGACGAGATCCAGCGCCTCTACCAGGACGGCGACCGCGGGGCCGCTTACGGGGCGATCAGCGACGAGCTCGCGCACGCGACCTCGCTGATCGGTTCCGAGGCCGAGGTCGCCGAGCGGGTCACCGCCTTCGCCGACGCCGGCGTCGACAGGCTGATCGCCTGGCCCGCCCAGCTGGACCAGGCCGAGCGCCTCCACACGATCGAGCGCCTCGCCGCGATGGCCGGCGTCGGCGCACCCGCCTAGATGAGCAACTCGACGACCTCGCGCGCGCGACCGTGAATCACTCATCCAGCCGGTTTGTCGTAGGCTCTCGCCGCCTTCGATGAGGATCGGTGTTCCGAAAGAAACGGCTGACGGGGAGCGCCGGGTGGCGTTGGTGCCCGACGCGGTCAAATCGCTCAAGGGCAACGAGCACGTCGATGTCCTCGTCGAGTCCGGGGCCGGCGTCGCCGCCGGTCACACCGACGAGGCCTACGCCGATGCCGGGGCGGAGATCTGTGGGGCCGAGGCGGCCTGGGGCGCCGAGGCCGTGCTTCGCGTCGCCGCTCCCTCTGCTGAGGAGATCGGCCGTCTCTCGGGGGGTCAGGTCCTGATCGCCCATCTCGCTCCCTGGACCGCGGCCGAGACCAACAAGGCACTCGCCGCCGCGGGCGCAACGAGCTTCGCGATGGAGGCGATCCCGCGGACCACACGGGCGCAGTCGATGGACGCCCTCTCCTCGCAGGCCGCGGCCGCGGGATACGCGGCGATGCTGATCGCCGCACGGGAGTCGGGTCGCTTCTTCGGAATGATGACCACCGCCGCCGGGACGGTTCCGCCCGCGAGGGTGATGGTCCTCGGTGCCGGCGTCGCCGGGCTGCAGGCGATCGCGACCGCAAAGCGCCTCGGCGCGATCGTCACCGGCTTCGACATCCGCCGCGCCGCCTGGGAGCAGATCGCCTCGCTCGGAGGGCGCCCCCTCGAGCTTGACTTTATCCCGGACGCCGAGGGCGAGGGCGGCTACGCTCGGCCCCTGACCGAGGAGGAGAACGCCCAGGTGCGCGACGCGCTGACCGAGGCGGCGGCAGGCCAGGACATCATCGTCACCACCGCCGCGATCCCCGGCCGCGACGCGCCGATCCTGATCACCGCCGAGGCCGTGCGGGGGATGAGGCCGGGCTCGGTGATCGTCGACCTCGCGGCCGAGACCGGCGGCAACTGCGAGCTGACCAAGGCGGGCGAGACCGTGCACGAGGGTGGGGTGAGCGTCGTCGGCCCCCGCAACCTGCCGAGTGAGATGCCCGCACCGGCGTCGCAGCTCTACGCGAAGAACCTCGAGAACCTGCTCGGCCTGATGATCACCGAGGAGGGCGCGCTCAGCGTCGATTTCGAGGACGACATCATCGCCGCCGCCTGCATCACCCACGGTGGCGAGATCCGCAATGAGCGCGCCGCCGGATTTGTCCAAGCGTCCCCCGGACGCGGAGCAGAGGAGGACGCGGGCTGATGTCTTTGATGACCGAGATCACGATCTTCGTCCTGGCGGCGTTCGTCGGCTTCGAGGTGATCTCGAAGGTGCCGACGACCCTGCACACGCCGCTGATGTCGCAGACCAATGCGATCCACGGCATCGTCATGCTCGGCGGGCTGATCGTCGCCGGCTACGCCAACGACCCGATCGAGCAGGTCATCGCGGTGATCGCGATCGCCTTCGGCGCGATCAACATCGTCGGCGGCTTCATGGTCACCGACCGGATGCTCGGCATGTTCGTGCGGAAGCCCAAGGAAAAGCCGGCCGAATCCTCCGCTGACGCGTCCGGTTCGGCCGGGTCGGAGGAGGGGTGAGGTAGCTGGTGCTTGACCTTCCTTCAGCTGTCCTGAAGCCCGGCGGCGACGCCGCCACCGCGCTCTACATCCTCGCCTTCTCCTGCTTCATCTTCGGCGTCAGGCAGGGCACGCACCCGACCACGGCGAAGCGCGGGAACCTGATCGCCGCCGGGGGGATGGCGGTCGCCGTGGTCACGACACTGCTCCTCGACGGCATCGGCAACTGGGGGCTGATCGCCCTCGGTCTCGGGATCGGCACCGCGGTCGGCGTGATCGCCTCGATCCGGGTGCAGATGACCGAGATGCCGCAGATGGTCGCCCTCTACAACGGCGTCGGCGGCGGCGCCGTCGCCCTGATCGCCTGGTCGGAGATCCGCCACGGGCTCTCGCTCGGCGAGGACTTCCCGCTCGACACGCTGATCCCGATCCTGTTCTCGGCGGTAGTCGGCTCGGTCTCCTTCTGGGGGTCGCTGATCGCCTTCGGAAAGCTCCAGGGGATTCTCCCCGGGCAGCCGGTGAAGGCGCCCGGTCAGCAGGTCCTCAACGCCGTCCTGCTGGTCGGGATCGTCGTCGCCTGCGTTGTCCTCTCGATCAACGCCGACGATCCCTCGCAGGCGCTCTTCATCGCGGTTCTCGTCGCCGCGGCGATCCTCGGCAACCTCGCCGTCCTGCCGATCGGCGGCGCCGACATGCCGGTCGTGATCTCGATGCTGAACGCCTTCACCGGGCTCTCGGCCGCCGCCGCCGGGTTCGCGCTCGACAACGTCGCGCTGATCGTCGCCGGGACCCTGGTCGGCTCCTCGGGAACGATCCTGACGATGGAGATGGCCAAGGCGATGAACCGCTCCGTCGGCAACGTTCTGTTCGCGGGCTTCGGAGGCGCCCCGGCGGGCGGGGCGGCGGCGTCCGCGGAGGAGCGCCCGGTGGTCTCGATCGGGGCCCAGGACGCAGCGATCAAGCTCGCCTACGCGGACTCGGTCGTGATCGTCCCCGGCTACGGGATGGCGGTCGCCCAGGCACAGCACAGCGTCAAGGAGATGGCCGACGAGCTCGAGAAGCGCGGTGTGACCGTCAACTACGCGATCCACCCGGTCGCCGGCCGCATGCCCGGCCACATGAACGTCCTCCTCGCCGAGGCTGACGTCCCCTACGAGAAGCTGCGCGAGATGGAGGACATCAACCACGAGATGCCGCGCACCGATGTCGCCGTCGTCATCGGCGCCAACGACGTCACCAATCCGGCGGCCAAGAACGACCCCGACAGCCCGATCGCCGGGATGCCGATCATCGAGGTCAACGAAGCGCAGCAGGTGATCGTCATCAAGCGCTCCCTCAGCCCAGGCTTCGCCGGCATCGACAACGACCTCTTCTACGAGCCCAACACCTCGATGCTCTTCGGCGACGCGAAGAAGGTCGCGACCGACGTCGCCGCCGAGATCCAGGAGCTCTAGACCGGCCTCAGGCGCGATCGGGGGGCGAGGCGACGGTTCGGGTCAGGGTGCGGGGCCGACCCAGGACGTCTCGAGGTCGACGAAAAGGACGTTGATCGTGCTGTCGTCCTCGTTGTCCTGGTCGGCGGAGACCGTGATTCCGTCACCTGCGGCTAGCCGGGCTACCAGGCTCACGGTTTGGCGCATGGTCTCGCCGCTGACCCCGGCGGCGGTCCGCACGGCTGGGACGACCTGGCGCGATGTCTGTCCGCCTCCTGAGACCTGGGCCAGCCGCCAACCCTGGTCGACGGTGGTCGCGTCGTTCGCCCAGTGGACATCTGCGACGACTACGTACATGCCCGCCGCCGGAGCGACGATCCTGGTCGGGTCACTCGCCGTCCACATCTCGAGCGGGTCGAAGGCGTCGCCGGTCGAGTCGTTGCTCAGCGAGAGTGTCGTGAAGACCTGGGGCGGAATCGGCAGGTTGCTCCCGATCACATGCGCCGCCGGCACCGCGGCCTGGTCGCCGGTCCCGACCGAGCCGTCGACGATCTCCGACGCGCCGACCGCTCCGGTCCCGACGTCGGCAGCCGAGATCGTCCCGTCCGTGACCTTGCCGCCGCCGACCGTTTCCTTGGCGATGTCACCGGACTTGACGTTGAGAGCGGCGATGTCGTCGGCCTTGACCGCGCCGTGGGCGATGTCGTCGCTCTTGACCGAGTTCTTGCCGCTGAGCGCGATCGCGGTGGTGCCGCCGGCGAGCGCCAGGAAGAGAGCGGCGGTCGCCGTGACGTTGGCGTAGCTGAGCCTGCTGCGGATCCCCTTCACGTCACTCCCATCCTCAGTTCTCACACCGGACCCGGCCAGACTATCGCTCGTCGATCAGCGCTCGACCTCGCCGGGCAGCAGAAACGGATAGGGACGGTGTCGCACCCTGCGGTGCCAGGCGCGGTCGAGCTTGCGGACGCGCAGCAGGGCGTCCCACAGGCGCGCGTCCGAGCGGTAGTAGCGGCGCACCTCGGCCTCGGTCATCGGCGGGTCGAGGGTTCGGTTGGCCGCTATCAGGAAGATGGGAACCCAGGCGTCGAGCCGCTCCTTCAGCAGGTTGCCGCAGACGTCACTCATCACCCCGCGCAGGTCCCGGTAGCCGTCGAGGATCTTGGGGCCCAGGAAGCGTTTCACGGGCGGGCGGAGGATCGCCGGCAGCGGCTGCACGAGGAGGCCGAGGTCGAGCCGCGGGGTCCCGTCCTCCGACCACAGCATCGGCGTCGTCACGTCGAGATAGCGCAGCTGACCGCCGTCCTCCCAGGTCCAGTTGGAGAGCTGGGCGTCGATGCCGAGCCGGGGGCCGACCACGGCGGTTGCCCTCTTCACGATCTCCTCGACCAGGGGATGGCCCCGCGCCGGGTCGGCCCTCGCCAGCACCGCCGGGCCGAGCGTCTCCGGGGTCAGCACGGGTTGCACGGCGTACCCGACAACCGTGCCGCCGTCGCGCTCGACGGGAAGGAACTCGGTCTCGACCACGTCGACGCCAGCCCCCCGCAGCGCCTCCAGGTAATCCGAGAGGGTGCGCCCGTAGGTCTCGAACCGCGACCGGTCCGGGAACGGGGGAAGCCGCTTGCAGGCGAACCCCGGCTCTTCGGCCGGCCAGCCGAGGACGAGGGAGATCTCGCCGTAGCCGAGCACGCGCAGCCCGCTCTCGTCTCCCGAGGCGAGCGCCTTCTCGACGACGCGGTCGAGCTCCTGCATCGCGGCTCGGGAGAGCCCCTGGGGCGGGCCCTCGTCGCTCACCCCAGGGTCTCGCCCACCGTCTCGATGATCTCGTCGGCCTCGGCGTCTTCGAGGATCAGCGGCGGCTTGAACTGGGTGACCGAGTGGTCGTGCTCGGCGTAGACAGCGAAGACCCCGGCGTCGATCAGCCGCTTCGCCGCGAGCACCCCGCCCTCGGGCTGCTCGAATGAGAGGCCCATGGTCAGCCCGCGCCGGCGCAGCTCGAGGGGAAGGCCCTCGAAACCCTTCTCGAATCGCTCCCCGAGCCGCCGCACCTGTTCCAGGAATCCAGGCGCGGAGATCTCCTCCATGACCGCGCTCGCCGCGACGCACCCGAGCTCCGACCCGCCGAAGGTCGAGACGTAGGCGAAGGGGCGCTCGTCGAAGAAGGCCTCCAGCTCAGGGCTGATCAGCGCCGCGCTGATCGGGTAGATCCCGCCCCCGAGGCCCTTGCCGGTGATGACGACGTCCGGCCTTGCGCCGTCCTGCTGGTGATACCACGGGGTCCCGGTCCGGCCGAGGCCGGTCTGGACCTCGTCGAGGACCAGCAGGGAGCCGTTTCGCCGGGCCAGCTCTCCGGCCTCGCGCAGGTAGCCCGGGGCCGGGGGCGGGAAGCCGAGCGTCGCCGGGATCGACTCGAGGATGACCGCGGCGGTGTCGGCGTCGATCTCGGCCCCCAGCGCCTCGATGTCGTCGAAGGGGACGTGGACGAAGCCCGGCAGCGTGCCTCCGAAGGGCTCGGACCAGCGCGGGTCGCTGGCGGACCGTGCGAGGCCGGCGTGGCCGTGGTAGGCGCCGGTCGTGGCGACGATCTTTTGGCGCCCGGTGTGACCGCGGGCCAGGCTCAGCGCCAGGTCGACCGCCTCACTTCCCGAGGGCGTGAACACGGCGAAGGGAAGCTCGCCCCCGGTGCTCTCGGAGAGCTGCGTGGCAAGCCGCCCCCGCCAGCCAGAGATCAGGTGGTGGTTGCCGACGTCGAGGTGGTCCAGTCCGTCGCGGACCGCCGCAACCACGCGGGGGTTGCGATGGCCGAGATTGAAGACGCCGCCGTTGCAGTGGCAGTTCCAGTACCAGCGGCCGCTGTAGGCGTCGCGGAAGCGGGCGCCCTCGCGCTCGCCGATCACCAGGTCGACCCCGATCGCCTCGAGCGCACGAGCCTTGCCGCGGTTGACGTGCTCGGCGAAGGCTGCGGTCGACTCCTCGCGGCTCCCGAAGGGCTGAAGGACTGCGGCGGTCGCGGTGCTCTCAGCTGACATGCGCACCTCCTGTGGTCGGGGCTCACCGGAGAACTTAGCGCGAGAGGGGCGTCCGGCGCGAGAGGTGTGCTCAACGTGTCAGGGCGTCGGGCGCGAGAGGAGGTGCCGAACGCGTCAGGGCGTCGGGCGCGAGAGGCGGGCAACTCCTGCTCGGCTCACGCAAGGCCGCTACTCCTGGCGGCGCTTCTCCTCGCGGCGGTGGCGGCGCAGGACCGGAGCCGCGTAACCGATGACCGCGCCCAGCAGCGCCGCAAACAGAAGCGCGACGATCAACGGCGCCGAGCCGCTGATCGTCAGGAACTCGACCTGGACCGTCTGCGAGTTCTGCAGGGCGACGATCGCCAGCACGGCGATCGCGGCATAGAGCAGCCAGCGACGCCAAGGAGTGCCGTCGTCGCCGCCCGAGCCGCTGGGGCCACCCGAGCCGTGCCGGCTGCGGCTGGGCTCGATCGCTCTCGTCGGGTCGGTCATAGGGCGCGACTGTAACAGCGGCCCTGACCCCCTCATCGTGGCCGAACCTGACGTTTCCAGTGCTATGCACGCCTAACGTCAGGTTCGGCTGGAGGGCTGGGCCCCGCCGTCGCCGACTTCTGACGGGTTCGCCAAAGACCCGGCACGAACGCGCGCCACCGGCGCGCCCGGGGCGCCTAGCGTCGGCGTATGGAGTGCGGACGGCGACAGCGTGCCGGGCCGGGCGCGGAATCCGGCCAGGCGACGGTGGAATGGATCGGCCTGGTCCTGCTGGTCTCGGCCGTGCTCGCCGGGTCGATGGTGGCCGGGGTGGGGCTTCCCTCCGCCTCGCTGGCTCGGGCGATTGCCGGAAGGATTCTCTGCGCGGTCTCCCTCGAGGGCCGCTGCGGTGAGGCGGCGGGTCTGGTGGCCGCCTACGGCGAAGGAATCGCGGAGCTGGTCCGCGAGCACGCGCCGGCCCTCGCCTACGAGAGGGGGATGCGGGCGCTGCCGGTCGACTTTCGCGACTGCCGCGACCCACGGTGCGGCGACGGCGCCCGGGAGGGGATCGTCTCCCGCTCGACGGCGGGTGAGCCCGTCGTCGCCTTCGTCCACGTGGTCGACTGCCGGCCGGGATCGGCCGCCCCCTCTGAGTCGCAGGGCAGTGACTGCTCCGGTTCTCGCAAGGGGAATCTCTACCTGCAGTACTGGACCTATTACGCCGACAGCGCCACCCTGCGGGGGGTGCCGGTCCTCGGCGGCGCCGGATATCACCGCGACGACTGGGAGGGGGTGCAGATCCGCGTCGGCCCCGACGGCGAGGTGGCCGAACGCGCCTCCTCCCACGCTGGCTACAACTACGAGCAGGGGCCTGGGAACTGGGGCTCGGACACCGGGCTGGGGGTGCTGCGGGATATCTCCGAAGCGCTCGGCGCACGGCCCGCCGGGGGCTGGGGGCCTGAGACCGGGTGGCTGTTCGTCTCCGGCGGCTCGCACGCCGGCAACGCCAGGGCCGACCAGCGCGAGGTGAACCGGTTCACGCCCGGCCGCGGTCTCCTGCTGGTCCCGCTCGAGCCGATCGCCTCGGGCCTCGACGCCGCTGACTTCACGATCCCCCCGCCCTGGCGCAAGCGGGTCTGGCGCGACCCTGAGGCCGACGGGACGGATTGAGCTGCGACGGGGGTCCAGAGGGCCCCCCTTTCGCTGCGATCGGGCCAGACGGTGGCGAAGGGCGGGGAGGGTGGAGCCTATTTCGGTGGCATCCGCAGGGCGCCGTCGAGGCGGATCGTCTCACCGTTGAGCATCGGGTTGGCGATGACCTGGCCGACCAGCATCGCGTACTCCTCAGGCACGCCCAGCCGCGACGGGAAGGGGATGCCGGCGCCGAGCGCCTGGCGCGCCTCCTCTGGCAGTGCCGCCAGTAGCGGGGTGTCGAAGAGGCCGGGCGCGATCGTTACGACCCTGATGCCGCGCGAGGCCATGTCGCGCGCTGCGGGCAGGGTCATGCTGACGATGCCGCCCTTGGAGGCGGCGTAGGCGACCTGGCCGATCTGGCCGTCGTAGGCGGCGATCGAGGCGGTGTTGACGCAGACACCGCGCTCGCCGCCGGAATCGGGCTCGTTGGCGTTCATCGCCGCCGCAGCCATCCGCAGGACGTTGAAGGTGCCGATCAGGTTGACCTTGACGACATTGCCGAAGAACTCGAGGTTGTGGGGACCCCCCTTGTGGGCTATCCGCTCCGCCCACCCGATCCCCGCGCAGCAGACGGAGACCCGGAGGCCACCCTCGGCCGCTGCGGCCCGCTCGGCGGCGGCCTGCACCGCGACCTCGTCGGTGACGTCGGCGGCGACGAAGGCGCCGCCGATCTCACTCGCCAGGGCCTCGCCCTTCTCGGTGTTGAGATCGGCTATCACGACCTGCGCCCCGGCGCCCGCAAGTGCCCTCGCAGTCGCCTCTCCGAGGCCCGAAGCTCCGCCGGCGACAAGCGCACCTGTTCCGTTCACGTCCATCGGCGCGAGAGACTATCGGCGTCGCACCCGCCTCGACCCGCTGCCACCAATCCTTCGCATGCCGGCAGGGGGCGCTCGCTAGGGTTTGCGAATCGCACCCGAGGTAAGCGCAAGCCCAAAGGCAGCGATCGCGGAGCGGCTCGTGGAGGCCCGGCGCCGAACCTTGCGGCTGGTCGAGCCCCTCGACACCGAGCAGCTCAACCGGGTCTACTCGCCGCTCCTCAGCCCGCTGATCTGGGATCTCGGGCACATCGGCAACTTCGAGGAGCTCTGGCTCGTTCAGAGGGTCGGCGGCCGCGAGCCGCTGCGCGGGGATCTGGGCCGCTTCTACGATGCGATCGAGAACCCACGGACCACGCGCGGCGAGCTGCCGATTCTGCGCGCAGGTGAGGTCGGGCCCTACATGGAGGCCGTGCGCGAGCGCACCCTCGAGGTTCTCGACGAGGTCGACCTCGACGATCCCTCCGACCGCCTCCTCAACGGGGGCTTCGTCTACGAGTTGCTCCTCGCCCACGAGCACCAGCACAACGAGACGATGCTGCAGCTGCTGCAGATGGTCGAGTCCTACGAACCGGTCGAGACCGACCCTGCGCCCGCGGCTGAGCGGGTCGAGGACGGACCCGAGATGGTCGCCGTGGCCGGTGGCCCGGTCGAGGTGGGCGCTGCCGGCGCCGGATTCGCCTATGACAACGAGCGACCACGGCACACGGTCGAGGTCGCCGGTTTCCTGATCGACCGTGCGCCGGTGGCCAACGGGCCCTATGCCGAGTTCATCGAGGACACCGGAGCCGAGCCGCCGATGTACTGGGAGCGCGACGGCGAGGGGGGGTGGGTCCGAACGGCGATGGGGCGCACCGAGGCGCTCGACCCCGCCCATCCTGCCGTCCATATCTCACACGCCGAGGCCGAGGCGTTCGCCGGCTGGGTGGGGAAGCGGCTCCCGACGGAGCACGAGTGGGAGTCCGCCTGCCGCGGCGCCGACGCGTCGCGCGCGAACCTCGACCAACTCGCCTTCGGCACGGCCCCGGCCGGTGCCTACGCCGACGGCGCTTCGGACTGCGGCGCCGTGCAGATGCTCGGGGATGTGTGGGAGTGGACCTCCTCGGACTTCACCGCCTATCCCGGATTCGAGGCGTTCCCCTATCGCGAGTACTCCGAGGTCTTCTTCGGCCCCGACCACAGGGTCCTGCGCGGCGGGTCCTGGGCGACCCGGCGCGACGTCATTCGGCCGAGCTTTCGCAACTGGGATCTACCGGAGCGGCGCCAGATATTCGCGGGTGTTCGCTGTGCCCGCGACGCCTGAGCCGGTCTGAACCGAAACAAATACGCCGTCGCAAGGACAGAGAAGACAAACGTGGAGCCCCAGGTTTCCCCAGAACGGATCAGTATCGAGGTACACCTGCCCGAGGACGGGGGCGATTCGCTCGCCTCCGACGCGAGGGCCGGCTTCGCCCGCAAGCTGAAGGAGCTGCCGCCCAAGTACTTCTACGACGAGCGCGGCTCGCGCCTGTTCGAGCAGATCACCGCACTTCCCGAGTACTATCCGACCCGGGCCGAGCGCTCGATCCTCGACTCGCAGGGGGCAGAGATCGTCGCCGCCGCCGGTTGCCCCGCGACCCTGATCGAGCTCGGCTCGGGCTCGGCTGCGAAGACCAGGAGCCTTCTGGACGCGATGGACGATGCCGGGTGCCTGCGAACCTACGCGCCGGTCGACATCTCCGAGGAGATCACCCGGGAGACCGCCGGGCGCCTGGTCGCCGAGTACCCCGGGCTCGAGGTGCACGGCGTCGTCTGCGACTTCGAGGCCCACCTCGAGCGGATCTCGGTTGCCGCCCCCCGGCTGATCGCCTTCCTCGGCGGGACGATCGGCAACTTCTACCCGCAGAGTCGCCGTGCCTTCCTGGCGCGGATCGCGGCCCTTCTGGGCCCCGAGGACCGCCTCCTGCTCGGAACAGACCTGGTCAAGGAAACCGGCAGGCTCGAGGCTGCCTACAACGACTCCGCGGGCGTCACCGCCGAGTTCAACAAGAACGTGCTCTCCGTCCTCAACCGCGAGCTGGGCGCCGATTTCGACGCCCTGCGTTTCGAGCATCACGCCTTCTACGACACCGAGCGAGCCTGGATCGATATCCGCCTGCGCTCGCTGGCCCGCCAGTTCGTGTCCCTTTCGGAGATCGGGATGACGATCGAGCTGGCCGAGGGCGAGGAGATCCGCACCGAGATCTCCTGCAAGTTCACCCGTCCGCGGCTGGAGCAGATCTGCGCGGGATCGGGACTCGAGCTGACCGACTGGTTCACCGATGCTGCCGGCGACTTCGCCCTCTCGCTCGCGCGGGCGGCCTAGACCTAGGTTCCGGCCAGGGCCTTCTCCAGCGCTCGGCCGCCGTGCTCGAGCACGGGGTCCCCGTGCGATACGAGCACCATCTCGACCGGCAGCTCGAGCAGGGGGCGCAGCTTCTCGCGAAGCTGCTCGATCGTCGCGCTCTGTGGCAACCATGAAGCCGGGCACATCCTGACTCCCCCCTCACCGTCACCGAGCAGCAGATCGCCGGGGATCAGGGCCTTCGTGGCGGGATCCCAGAGCACGACCTCGTTGCGGGGGCGGCCAACGTAGGCCTCGAGTCCGCCCGGCAGCCGATCTCCGGGCCGGAAGAGGTCGGTGACCGGGGTTCGACGGCGCACCGGCGCTGCGTCGGGGACGTGGGCCCAGATGCGTGCGCGTGGATAGCGGGCGGCGATCTCGGCGGCGCTGCGGGCGTGCCAGTGGATTGTCAGGATCACCTGCAGCCCGCCTGCGGCGGCCTCATCGAGCTGCGCCCACTGGTCGGGTGAGACGAGCAGCGGATCAACCACCACCAGGCCCCCTTCCCGCCGCAGGGCGACACACCCCACCTCCTCCCGCCACTCCTCGTGGTGGGCGGTCCAGCGCCAGAGGCCGGGCGCCAGCTCCTCACCGATCATCGCCGGCGGGGGTGTCGGCTCAGGGCGCGGGAACGATCCCCCGTGTCACGCCGCCGCCGCGGTGGTGGCGGCAGCGTCGGTCTCCACCGTCGCTCGTGCATGCCGTCGGACCCTATCGCCATCGGATAGTCTCGCTCCTCGGGTGGACCTCTCGCGCCTACAGCGGACCGAAATCGTGGGGATGATTGCGGGCGTGCTGCTCGTCGTCAGTCTCTTCCTTCCCTGGTACGGACTCACCGATGTGCCCACCCGTGCCGAGCAGAACGCCTGGATCTGCGGCGCCGACAACTACAGCTGCAATGCCTGGGAGACCTTCCCGATCGCCCGCTGGCTGCTGCTGCTGGCCGCGGCGGCCCCGTTCATCCTCACCTATCTCGTCGTCTCCGACCAGAAGGGCAAGTACCCGACGGGCGAGTTCACGATGACCGCGGGCCTGGCGGTGATCGTCCTCGTCGGTTTCAATGGCTTCATCAGTAAGCCTGGCAGCACCTTCCAGTTCGGGATCAGCCTCGAGATCGGTTTCTTCCTGGCGATTCTCACCGGTTTCCTGATGGCAGGCGCCGGGGCGATGCGCTCGCTGAAGTCCGGGGGCGGGGCGAAACGAAAGCCTCCGGCGACCTACTGAGGATGGAGGAGGAGGCGATGGGAGTGATCTCGCATGATGTCCGCTCCGGCTCGAAGCCGGATCGAAACCTGGCCCTTGAGCTGGTCCGGGTCACCGAGGCGGCGGCGCTCGCCGCTGCCCGCTGGGTCGGGCGGGGAGACAAGATCGCCGCCGACCAGGCGGCGGTGGATGCGATGCGGGTGATGCTCCACACCGTGCCGATGGACGGGATCGTTGTCATCGGAGAGGGCGAGAAGGATGAGGCGCCGATGCTCTTCAACGGCGAGCGCATCGGCGACGGCAGCCCGCCCGTGGTCGACATCGCGGTCGACCCACTCGAGGGCACCCGCCTCTGCGCGCAGGGCGAGCCCTCGGCGCTCGCGGTGGTCGCGCTCTCCGAGCGGGGCACGATGTTCGACCCGGGCCCATGCGTCTACATGGAGAAGCTCGCGGGTGCCCCCGGGATCGCCGACTGCCTCAGCCTCACCGATTCCCTCGGCGACGTCATCCGCAGGGTCGCCGAGCGCAAGGGCGGAGATGTCGGCGAGGTGACCGTGGTCATGCTCGACCGCGAGCGCCATCACGATGCCGTGGAGGAGATCCGCGAGGTCGGTGGGCGCATCCGTTTCGTCAAGGACGGCGACGTCTCCGCGGCGCTCCTGGCCGTCAGCCCAGGGACGGGGGTCGACCTCCTCTGGGGGATTGGCGGCACCCCGGAGGGAGTCCTTGCGGCGGCGGCGATCAAGTCGCTGGGCGGAGAGCTGCTCGGCCGCCTCTGGCCGAGAGACGACGACGAGCGTCGCCAGGCACTTGATGGCGGCTACGACCTGGACCGGGTTCTCAGGGTCGACGACCTCGTCGGCGGTGGCGACGCCTTCTTCGCCGCCACCGGCGTCACTGACGGGGACCTCCTCGACGGCGTCCGCTATCTCGGCAGCGGCAAGGCGTCGACAGAGTCGCTGGTGATGCGCTCGAGGTCGGGTACGGTGCGAAAGGTGGGCGCCACACACGACCAGGCGAAGTTGCGTGAGCTCGCGAGCACCGGTCTCTACGGTTAGGGAGTGCGGCAGAACCCTGAACCCGAGGAGCCCGAGGTGGATCGCCCGGTGGCGATCGCCGGCGCAACCGGTTACATAGGCGGCCTCCTGGCCCGCCGGCTGCTCGCTTCCGGCACCCCGGTGCGGGCGCTTGCCCGGCGCCCGCAGGCCGCCGCGGCCCTGGCCGCCGAGGGCGCCGACGTGCGCAGCGCCGACGTCCTCGACCGTGACTCGCTGGACTCCGCGCTGGAGGGCACCGGGGTCGCCTATTACCTGGTGCACTCGATGGGCCGCGGCTCCGAGGGGGACTTCGCGTCCACGGACCGCCGCGGGGCGGAGAACTTCGCCGCCGCCGCGGCGGCGGCGGGAGTCCGCCGCATCGTCTACCTCGGAGGCCTCGGCCAGGGCTCGAAGCACCTCGACAGCCGCCATGAGACCGCCCGCGTCCTCGGCGCGGGGGATGTGCCGCTCACCTATTTCCGCGCCGCGGCCGTCATCGGTGCCGGCAGCGAGTCCTTTCGCACCGTCCTCTACCTGGTGCGGCGGCTGCCGGTGATGGTGACTCCGCGCTGGGTGGGGACCGGCACCCAGCCGATCGCCATCGCCGATGTGATCGCCTACCTGAGCGCTGCGGCCGATCTCAATGCCCCGCTCGAGCGCGAGATCGAGATCGGTGGTCCCGACGTCACCACCTACGGCGGGATGATGGACGCCCTCGCACGCGCCCTCGGGAAGCGGCCGCCGCTCCGCATCAGCGTGCCCGTCCTCAGCCCGGGCCTCTCCTCGCTCTGGATCGGGCTGGTGACCCCGGTTGATCCCGGCATCGCAAGGCCGTTGATCGAGGGGCTGGCGACGGAGACGGTCGTGCGAGACCCATCGGGCATGGAGCTCTTCGACATCGAGCCCACGCCCATGGACGAGGCGATGCGCGCGGCCCTGGTGGAGGCCGGGGAGGGCTAGGCGCAGGGGCCGACTGGTTCTAGGGCTGCTGCCCGTCGTCGGCGAGCGCCCCGACGACCGAGGGCGGAAGGTCCAGCTTCGCCAGCGACCGCAGGAACCCGCGGGTGATGATCACGTGGAATCGCAGCTCGGTGGCGGAGTAGATGTGGGCGCCGATGCGGGCGAAGCGGCCGCGGCCGCGAAGCAGCGGATAGAAGTTCTGGACCTCGGCACGGATCCGGATCCGCCTCGTCTCCGCCGGGTCGTCGGGTCCTGGGTCGATGCGTCTGACCGAGATCCGCAGGTAGCCGCGACCGGGCATCGCCACCAGCAGCCCGCGCTCGATCGGCCACGTGACCTGACCAAAGCCGAGCCCGGTGTCGTACTGAGGCCTGCGGAATCGCAGCAGCACCAGCCGCCTGTGGACGAGGACGATCGAGCGCGAGTCGGGCTCGTAGACGATCCGGATCAGGCCGAGCGAGATGCGGTGAAGATGGCGCCAGTATGCATGCGCGAGCCTCTCGAGATAGGAGGGCCGCCAGAGCGAGTCCAGCAGATCGGCCCCGACGATCGCGTCGGCCTCCTGGACGGAGCCGGCCGGCCCCTCGGGGTCAACGGGCGCGTGCGCCTCCGGCAAGAGCCGGATCTGCACCGCGGACCCGTCAATCCGCTCTGTTCGCGTCCCGCTCGAGCTCATAGGGAAACGTGCCGGTGTCATCCAGTTCATGGCGCAGCGAGTTGATCACCGCGCCCGCCATCAGCGAAAGGCTGATCAGGTAGAACCAGAGCAGGGCGATGAGGATGAAACCCGCTGTCGACCCGAAGCGCGAGAGGTTGGAGACATTGGTCAGGTAGATCGGGAAGAGCCAGTTCGCGATGCCGGTGGTGATGGTGACGAAGAAGGCTCCCGGCCAGACAGCCCTCCACGGCATGTGGCCCTTGGGAACCGCCCAGTAGATGACGCAGCAGATGAGAAAGGTCACCGTCAGCGCGCCGGCAATCAGCAGGGCGCTGTCGAGCCCCTGCAGCTGCGAGAGGCCGAACGGGAGGTTGTTGGTCGAGCTGATCACCACGCCCTCGGCAGCCGGGAGCACGACGCTTGCGAGGAGGAAGGCAACGACGACTGCCAGCATCACGAAGGAGAACCGCTTCTGCTCGACCCAGCCTCGGCAGTCGACGTGGTAGATGCGGCAGAAGGCGGTGTCCATCGCCCCCCAGAAGGATGCGCCAATCCAGAGCGAGCCGAGCACGGCGAGGATCCCGATCGTCGCCGAGTTACCGCGGACACGGTCGATGATGTTGTTGAGGGTGTCCTGCTCGGCGCTGGGGAAGAGGCGCTGGAGGTCGTTGATGATCCCAGCCTCGACTCCCTTGATCCGCAGGACCTGGCTGAAGACAAAGAGGACCAGCAACACGAACGGGAAGACCGCGAGCATCAGGTTGTAGGCGACCATCGCCGCCAGGCCGGTGACGTTCTCACGGTAGGCGCGGTTCCAGAAGGCATGCAACCAGGGGGACGGGCTTCTGACGGCCGGCTGCGTTGCCGGCGGCGCCGGCGCTCCCGCGGGCGGACCTCCCCCCGGCTCGGACCCGGTTGGGGGGGGCGCGGGCACGGCACCGGCGGGGAGTGAGCGCTGCCCCGGGCCGGTCAGCGCCGCCCCACCGCCTTCCCGATCTCGCCCGCCGCCTGGCCCGCCAGCCTCAGCCCGAGCGCGGCAGCGCCGCCCGCCAACCCGATCCCCGCGCGGGCGAGGTCCTCGAATCCGGAAGAGCGATGCTCCTCGGCCGCCGCCGCCGGCTCTGTGGGGGTCTCGGGGGCGTCCCTGGCCGCCTTCTCTCGCGCGGCGGCGCGGCGCGGGCTCTCGACGCCCGGACGGGTCTTCGGCAGGCTGCCTAGCAGCCCTCTGTCATCGGTCATCGAAGGCCACCGTAACAATCGCCGCTGCTGGTGTTGCTGTCCGGGCGAGCAGGCCGAAACGAGACTTGTGGCCGATTTTGGGTTTTCTCAACCATGGACGGACCCTTTCAGCCCTTGACTTCAGCACCGAAGCTCCTAACATACGAACAGACGTTTGACCACCGAGAGAGACGGGCACCAGGCCCCTCTGCCGAGCAGAATCACTCGCGGATCCGGAAAGCAGCCGGTCCGCGTTTTTGTGACTTCGAGCCGCCGATCCGCCCCCTCGGTCAGAATTTCCCAAACCGCCAACAGATACAGAACGGATAGATAGCCGGATGCTGGTAGCAGAACTCCAAGAGCTTGAAGAGGTAAAGGGACTGATCACGAAGGGTCAGCAGCTCGGCGTGCTGACCTTCGGCGACGTCGCTTCGGCAGTTTCGGAGGTCGACCTGGACGAGTCCGACGTAGAGGATCTCTACGGACACCTCGAGAAATCGGGGATCGAGCTGGTCGAGGACGTCGATCCGGCGCTCAAGGCCCAGGCCGACGCGATGCCCGCGGACACCGGCAAGAAGGGCCGGCGCCGCCAGAAGCAGACGCTCGACCTGAAGCCCGACATGACGACCGATTCCCTGCAGCTGTTCCTCAAGGACATCGGCAAGGTTCGGCTGCTGACCGCCCAGGAGGAGGTGGACCTGGCGAAGCGGATCGAGCGCGGTGACCTCGACGCCAAGCAGAAGATGGTCGAGTCGAACCTGCGGCTCGTCGTCTCGATCGCGAAGAACTACCGAAACCAGGGCCTTCCCTTCCTCGATCTGATCCAGGAGGGCACCCTCGGCCTGGTACGCGCGGCCGAGAAGTTCGACTACCGCAAGGGCTTCAAGTTCTCGACATATGCCACCTGGTGGATCCGCCAGGCAATCGCCCGCGCCCTCGCCGACAAGGCGCGGACGATCCGGATCCCCGTCCATGTCGTCGAGAAGCTCAACAAGATCGGTCGCGCCGAGCGCAAGCTGGTCACCGAGCTTGGCCGTGAGCCGACGCCGGAGGAGATCGCCGAGGTCACGGGGATCGATCCCGAGGAGGTCGACTCGATCAAGCGCTCGGCCCAGGCACCGGTATCGCTGGAGAAGCCGGTGGGCGACGAGGAGGAGTCCGAGTTCGGCCAGTTCATCGCCGACGAGAAGGCCGAGTCACCGTTCGACCGCGCGGCCGACCTGCTGACCAAGGAGGCGCTGAAGGAGGCCCTCGAGAACCTCTCCTACCGCGAGCGCCGCGTGCTCGAGCTCCGCTACGGCCTCGGCGGCGAGCACCCGCGCACCCTCGACGAGGTCGGCCGCACCTTCAACGTCACCCGGGAGCGGATCCGCCAGATCGAGAACCAGTCGCTGAAGAAGCTGCAGTCTCTGGCGGAGGCGCAGAAGCTGCGTGAGGTGGCGTAGGGCCCGTCCGGTACCCCACCTCTCTCAAACTGAAAGGCCGCCCCCGGGGCGGCCTTTCAGTTACAAGCCGTTCGGAGGGGCACCGGACGGGCCCACCGACAGCGCGCGTGGCTTCTGAGCCCCCGCCGCTTCGGCCGGGTTCTCGCGCCGGCCGGGCTCCAGCGCCGGCCGCCGGGTTCCAGCTCCGGCCGGGTTTTCGCGTCAGCCGGCCAGTACCCGGGTGGCGACTCCCCGGAAGGTGCAGTCGGCGTTGAGGATGTTGTTGCCGACCCCGTTGCCGCGGTCGGGGATGAAGATCGACGCCGAGTTGTTCGGCGCCGCCGCCGAGAGCTCGCTGTCGCCTTCCCAGTCCGGCGCGCCCGTCGGCACGCTGTTTTCAAACGCGACCCGGTCCGTAGCGGGCGTGTTGGGGTTGAGGAAGTCGGCCGGCAGCGGGCCGCCAGTCTTCGAATCCTGGCTTCCCTCGAAGACCGAGAGGCTCTGGGTCGTCGAGATCAGGACCCGCGCGACGTCGCGGTTGGGGTTGCCATTGTCGTCGGTCGTGTTCTCGAGGCAGGTTGCCGTCAGGGTCAGCGGGCCCAGCCCTCCGAGCGTCTTCGTCTGCCCGAAGGAAAGCTGTGCGGAGTAGCGGACGTCGCTGGCGATCGTCCTCGCCTTCGGCACCGGCGCCAGGGTGGCCTCATTGACCTGCTTGCCGGTCACGGTGTTGTTCTTCAGCTTCTTGCCGGCGACGCTCTGGTTCTTCAGGCTCGAGCCCGAGAGCTTGCCGGCTGCGATCGCGGTGCCGCCGATGGCGACGACCAGAGCGATCACGGCGACGATCATCGATGGTGAGTCGAAGCGCTTCGCAAAGTTTCTCATTCCCATTCCTCCCTGTCGGTGGCTGCGGTCGCGCGAGCCTAGCGATCCACACGCCGACCATCAAGTCCGCCGAAGTTGGGCTCGGTCTCGACCCCGGCGGAGGCCGGGCCCCGGTGACCGGTTACTGAATAGGCTGAGCCGGTGGATGGCCCGGCGAGATCTGGAGTGAGGCGGGCCACGGAGGCAGACGACGAGCTGGTCGCCGAGGCGCTGGCGCTGGCGTTCGCCGACGACCCCGGCTGGGCGCACCTGCTGCCCGCCGGGGATTCCGCCGCCCGCGGCGAGCGTCTGCTCGCCTTCTTCAGCGCCGAGATCGCCAACCTGGTCCCGGACTGGCGCGAGGTCTGGGTGACCGAGGACGGCAGCGGCGCCGCGGTCTGGGCGAGGCCGGGGCAGTGGCGGGTGCCGTTCACGCGGACTCTGAGGGCGGCTCCGCAGATGCATCGCGTTTTCGGGCGCCGGCTCGCGCTCGCCATCTGGACCCTGCTGCGGCTGGAGCGCCTGCACCCGTCCGCTCCCGAGCACTTCTACCTGCACTATCTCGGGGTTCTGCCAGAGCGTCAGGGTCGCGGTCTGGGTTCGATGCTGCTGCGCCCGGTGCTCGAGCACTGCGACGCGCAAGGTCTGCCCGCCTTCCTTGAATCGAGCACCGAGCGCAGCGCCGCTCTCTACACGGGCAGCGGCTTCGACCTGACGGCGACCTTCCACATGCCGGCCGGGGGCCCGCTTCTACGACAGATGTGGCGCAGGCCTCAAGCGATCGCGCCCGGCGCCGATACAGGCATCGATGCTGGACATGGACTCAGCCCTGCGCAGGCTCGTCGAGCTTGACGGATCAGACCTCCACATCAAGGTCGGGACGCCGCCGATCGTTCGCGTCAACGGCGCTCTCGGCCCGCTGGACGGCCACGAGGAAGGCCTCACCGCCGAGGAGACGGAGAGGGCCTTCCATGACATCGCCGAGACCCGTTCGCTGACCGAGTTCGAGGACGCGGGTGAGGCCGACTTCGCCTACTCGATCCCCGGCTACGCACGCTTTCGCGTGAGCGCCTTCAAGCAGCGAGGGTCGGTCTCGATCGTCTGCAGGGCAATCCCCTTCCAGGTGAAGACGATCGAGGAGCTCGGCCTCCCCGACGTCGTCCGTGAGCTGGCCGATTCAGCTCGCGGCATCGTCCTGCTGACCGGCACCACCGGCTCGGGCAAGTCGACGACCCTGGCGGCGATGATCGACCACATAAACAGGACCAAGGCGCGGCACGTGGTCACCCTCGAGGACCCGATCGAGTACCTGCACCGCGACCGGATGTCGATCATCAACCAGCGCGAGATCGGCGCCGACACCGAGAGCTTCGGCCGGGGAATGCGGCGAGTCCTGAGGCAGGACCCCGATGTGATTCTGATCGGCGAGATGCGTGACGAGGAAACCGTCCGCACGGCGCTCTCGGCCGCTGAGACCGGGCACCTCGTCTTCTCCACCCTGCACACGCTCGACGCGACCGAGACGATCAACCGCATCATCGACTTCTTCCCTCCCCACCTGCAGCAGCAGGCGCGAGTGATGCTCTCTTCGACCCTTCGAGGCGCAATATCGCAGCGGCTGATCGAGAGATCGGACTGCGAGGGGCGCGTCGCTGCGGCCGAGGTCATGGTGAGCACCGGCCGGGTCAAGGATCTGATCATGCAACCCGAGGAGACCGGCAAGATCAGCGAGGTGATCGCCGAGGGCGCCTACTACGGGATGCGCACCTTCGACCAGGACCTGCTCGATCATGTTCAGGCGGGCAGGGTGAGCGAGGAGACGGCGCTCGCGGCCGCATCCAGGCCCCATGATTTCAAGCTGATGCTCGAGGCCGGGGGGCAGCGGGCGAGCGGGATCGAGCAGATCAGCACCTCCGAGAGCGCCGGGGGACGGGATTCGGCCGCCAGCGGCACCAATGCCGCACCCGCCGGCAAACGGCCTGTCCCCGAGGCCCCGGCCCCGCCCCCCACGCCCGGCCCGCCGCCCCCCACGCCCGGCCCGCCGCCCCCCGCGCCCGGCCCGCCGCCCCCCGCGCCGGTGGCCCCCGCGCCCGATGCGCCGGTCGCCCCCGCGCCCGATGCGCCGGTCGCCCCCGAATCCGCTCCACACGTTGATCCGGTGCCAGAACCGCCGCCCGCCGCTCCACAACCGGTGGTCCCGGTCGCTTCCGCCGCGGTCGACCCTCTGCCGGCACCACCGTCTCCACCGGTCGCTGCGGTCGACCCTCTGCCGGTCCCACCCTCTCCGCCCACCGCCGCGGTCGACCCTCTGCCGGTCCCACCTTCTCCGCCCGCCGCCGCGATCCCATCCGACCCGTTCTCTGCGCCGGCCCTCGCCGTCACTCCGCAGTCCGCCGAGACGCCCGTTCCCGGGCCTCCTCCGGGGTATGAGAACTCGCCGGAGTAGTACGTCCGTCCAGTCGGCGCGATCGCGGGCGACCCGTCTCATGCTCAAGGTTCAGGATCGTGATGACGACGATCAGTGTGGGAGCCAACCATGAGGGACAAACTCAACAACAACCCGGTTGCCCAGATAGCCGTCATCGCAGTTCTCCTTGTCGGAGGGGCGGTGCTGTTCTTGTCGGGAATGGGGGGCGGTGGGGATGCGGCGACGACCGCGCCCCCGGCAACCCCGGCCACCGCCACCGACCCCGCAGCGGTCGATCCGGCCGCGGCTGCGGCTGCTGCCGCCACTGGCACCCCAGTTCCGGTCACCTCCGCAGCGCCCGTCGACGTTCCGGTGCCGCCGCTGCCGGCTCCGGTCCGGCGCGCCTACAAGTCCGGTAAGACCGTTGTCCTGCTGGTTGTCCGAGGCGGGGGAATCGACGACAAGCTCGTCGCGACCACGGTGCGCAAGCTCTCGGGAATCGGAAGCGTCGCAGTCTTCGTCGCCCCGGCCAAGCGGATCGCTCGCTACGCGGCAATCACGCTCGGCGTCAACGTCGACAGGGTCCCGGCGCTGGTCGTCGTCCGTCCCCGCCGGCTCAGCGGCGGCATTCCCCAGGCGAGCGTGACCTACGGATTCCAGAGCGCCGCGAGCATCGTGCAGGCCGTGACCGACGCATCCTACGTCGGCCCCGCCGCGACCTACCACCCGAACTAGAGCCGGGCCCAGATGAGCTACGACGAGCATCCGAACCCCATCCCGTCGGTCCAGGGCGCTGTCGGCTCGGCCACGCCCGCACCCCCGTACTCAAGGGAGTCGGCCACGCCCGCCCCGCCGTATCCGGCTGAGCCCGCACCGCCGTATCCGGCCGAGCCTGGGCCGCCGTACTCGGCGGAGCCCGCACCGCTCGACCTTGCGCCGCCGGTGGCCCCCGCACCGGTTGAGCAGATGGATCCTGTCTCCGCCGGCTCGAGCGCTCCGGCACCCGAGCTTCCGGCGGAGGCCGGGCCCCCTGGCCTGACGCCGCCGATGCGCCGGGGCCACTCGACCGGCTTCACGAGTGACGTTCTGGTCGATCTCGGCTACACGACCGCGGAGCGGGTCCAGCTGGTGGCCGAGGAGGCACGCGCGACCGGCACCACCGTCGAGGCGCTGCTGCTCGCCCGGGATGAGATCACGGCCGACCAGCTTTCTCGCGCCATCGCAGAGCGCTACGGGCTCGACCACGTCGACCTCTCCCTCTACCAGGTCGATATGGCCGCGACGTCGCTGTTCCCGGTAAACACCGCCCGGCGCTACAAGGCGATCCCTGTCGGATTCGTCGACCAGCAGACGCTGCTGGTCGCGATGGCGGACCCCGCCAACGTCCTCGCCGTTGACGACATCCAGATCGCAACGGGGATGGACTGCCGGATAGCGGTCGCCGCCGAGGACGACGTCGAGGCGCTGCTGGGGCGCCTGAACACGCTTCAGAGCGCTGCGGCCGAGGCGATCATCGAGGAGCACGAGCAGGCCGAGTCTGAGGCCGAGGCCGAGCTTGCTGCGGTCAGCGACCTGCAGTCGAGCGCCGAGGACGCGCCGGTCATCAAGCTCGTCTACAGCATCCTCGGGCAGGCTGTGGCCGAGGAGGCCTCTGACATCCACCTCGAGCCCGAGGAGGGGGAGATGCGGGTCAGGTTCCGAGTCGACGGTGTGCTGAAAGAGACGGCGCACGTCCCGAACCGAATGGTCAACGCGGTCATCTCGAGGATCAAGATAATGAGCGAGCTTGATATCGCCGAGAAGCGCGTGCCACAGGACGGACGGGTCAGCGTCTCGGTCGAGGATCGCCGGGTCGAGCTGCGCGTCACCACGCTCCCGACCCAGCGCGGAGAGGGGGCGACGATTCGGATTCTCGACAACGAGAATGCCCAGCGCTCGCTCGACCAGCTCGGCATGGAGGGGGAATCCCGCAGGCGCTTCGAGGAGTCGTTTCGCAAGCCCTACGGCGCCGTCCTCGTCACCGGACCAACCGGCTCGGGCAAGTCGACCACGCTCTACGCCGCGCTGCAGGATCTCAACAGCGTCGAGAAGAAGCTCATCACCGTCGAAGACCCGGTCGAGTACAGGATTCCCGGCATCAACCAAATCAACGTCAACCGCAAGGCGGGGCTCGACTTCGCCACAGGGCTGCGCTCGATCCTGCGCGCCGACCCCGACATAGTCATGGTCGGGGAGATCCGTGACGGCGAGACCGCCCGGATCGCGATCGAGGCGGCTCTCACCGGCCACATGATGCTGACGACCCTTCACACCAACGACGCTCCCGGAGCCATCGCGCGGCTCAACAAGATGGGCATCGAGACCTTCCTGACAGCCTCAGCGGTCGACTGCGTCGTCGCTCAGCGGTTGGCGCGCAAGCTCTGCTCGCACTGCAAGCGGCCAGCTGTTGTTTCCGCGGCGCATCTGGCCAGCAACGGAATCGGGGAGGCGACCGACCTCGACTCCTACGAGGCGGTCGGCTGCACTCGCTGCAGCGGCACCGGATACCGCGGCCGGGTTGGGGTCTACTCGGTGATGGGCCTGACCGAGCGCCTCAAGGAGATGACCGTCGCGCGGGCCAGCGAGGGCGAGATCGCCGCCGCCGCTCAAGCAGAGGGGATGCAGACCCTGCGCGAGGACGGCATGAACAAGGTCCGGGCCGGCCTCACCAGCTTCGAAGAGGTTCTGCGAGTAACCGCCTAAAGTCGGCCTCCCCCGGGGCCGATGAGTGAATCATGGAACTCGATTTCGCAGGAGTCCTGCGGGCCATGGTCGCAGCAGATGCCTCTGACGTGCACCTGACCGCCGGCTTCCCACCTGCTATCCGGACCAAGGGCCGGATCGTCCCGATGAGCGAGTTCGGAATCCTGACCTCCCAGCAGACGCGCGAGGTCGTCTACGGGATCCTCAACGACGATCAGCGCAAGCGGTTCGAGAACAACCAGCAGCTGGACTTCGCCTACGCGATCCCCAACGTCGCCCGCTACCGCGTCAACTGCTTCTTCCAGCGCGGCTCGGTCAGCGCCGCTTTCCGCCGCGTGCCGCACGCGATCCCCGAGCTCGACTCGCTCGGGGTGCCGCAGATCCTGCGCGACTTCGCCCGCAGGCCTCGCGGTTTCGTCCTCGTCACCGGCCCCACCGGCTCGGGCAAGTCGACGACGCTGGCCTCGATGGTCGACGTCGTCAACTCCGAGCGCGAGGATCACATCCTCACGATCGAGGACCCGATCGAGTTTCTCCATGAGCACAAGCGCTCGATCGTCAACCAGCGCGAGATTGGCGCCGATGCGATCGACTTCGCGATGGGGCTGAAGGCGGCGCTGCGCCAGGACCCCGACGTGATCATGGTCGGCGAGATGCGCGACCTCGAGACGATCTCGACCGCCCTGACCGCGGCAGAGACCGGCCACCTCGTCTTTGCGACCCTCCACACCCAGTCGACGGCGCAGACCGTCGACCGGATCATCGACGTCTTTCCGCCCCAGCAGCAGGGCCAGGTCAGAACCCAGCTCTCGATTGCGCTCCAGGGGATCGTCACCCAGCAGCTTCTCCCAACCGCTGACGGCAGCGGGCGCGTGGTCGCGACCGAGGTGTTGGTGCCGACCCCGGCCATCCGCAACCTGATCCGCGAGGCGAAGACACACCAGATCTATGCAGCGATCCAGACCTCGGGATCGGTCGGCATGCAGACGATGGACGCCGACTTGGCCCAGCTGGTTCGCTCCGGCGTAATCACCTCGCAGCTGGCGCACCAGCGCGCCTCGGTCCCGGAGGAGCTCAAGCGCCTGCTCGGTGGCGGTATCAACGACCGCTCCGCTTCGGGGGCATATGAGCCCGCCGGAGCGGTCTCCTAGGAGCAGCGGTGGCCTCCTCGACGACCTTTGCCTTTCGCGCGATGGACCTCGCCGGCGTCAACACGAACGGCGAGATCGAGGCCACCTCCAAGGGGCAGGTCTCCGAGCAGCTGCGCCAGCGCGGGCTGATCGTCCTCGACGTCTCCGAGAAGACGAATCCGCTCAACGTCGAGGACCTGTTCAAGCGCTGGAAGAGCGTGAAGACACGCGAGCTGGCGATCTTCGCCCGTCAGTTCGCGACCCTTGTCGCCTCCGGCATGCCGATGCTTCGAACCCTGGAGACGCTCTCGGTGCAAAGCGAGGACGAGCTTCTCAAGGAGGCGATCGTAGATCTGCATGACGACATCGAGGCCGGGAGTTCGCTCGAGCAGGCGATGGACCGCCATCCGAAGGTCTTCGACCGGCTGATGCGCTCGATGGTGCGTTCGGGAGAGCAGTCGGGTCGCCTCGACGACGCGCTGGACCGGATCGCCTTCCACCTCGAGAAGATGGACGCCCTGCGCCGGCAGGTGCGCTCGGCGCTGATGTACCCGGCCTTTGTCTTCGTCTTCGCGATTCTGATCCTGCTTGCGGTGGTGATGTTCATCATCCCCGTCTTCGTCAAGGTCTTCGAAGAGCTCGCGGCCGACAATCCCGGGGTCAGCTCGGCGCTGCCGCTTCCGACCCAGATCTGCGTCAGCGTCTCGGACGCACTGACCAGCTACTGGTTCGTGATCTTCCCGACGATCGGGCTGCTGATCTTCGCCTTCATGCGCTGGAAGAAGACCGACCGCGGACGAGCCGTCTGGGATCGGCTCAAGCTGAGACTCCCGGCGAACATCGGCGACGTCGTCCAGAAGGTCGCACTCGCCCGCTGGTCGCGGACCTTCTCAGGGGCGATCTCCTCCGGTGTTCCGATGCTGCAGGCGATCAAGCTCACCGGAGAGACCTCTGGCAACGTCGTCGTCGAGAACGCGATGGTTGAGATGTATGCCTCGGTCAAACAGGGCGGTTCGATCGCGGCGCCGATCGAGAACAACTCGATATTCCCGGCAATGGTCGCCCACATGGTCTCCGTCGGTGAGGAGACCGGCCAGCTGGAGCACATGCTGTCGAAGGTCGCCGACTTCTACGAGACCGAGGTTGACGCCAAGGTCAAGGCCCTGACCTCGCTTATCGAGCCGCTGATGATCTGCTTCGTCGGCTGCGTGGTCGGCTTCATCGTGATCGCGATGTACATGCCGATCTTCTCGATCTACGAGAACATCCGCTAACGGGCTGCGAGATGTCGCCTCATGGCCGACGGGTGGAAAGCGTGGCCCATTTCGTCGAAATCTACCCGTCGCCGCGCCGCATTTGGCCCCGCAGGAGTGCGGCCATTGCGCCCATCAAAGGTCCAGTTTTCGACTCCCGAATACTTGAGTTCCGTGTTCAAGCCGGGCGTGGGCGAGGCCGATAGAGCCAGGTGTTGAATAGGCCAGGCCCTCGGTGCCAAAAGCAAAATCGTCGCGAGGCGATGACGCAAAGCCAACGGAGCTCCCGGATTTCTGCGGGAGCCGGCCGGGCTGCCACCGGGGTCAGGAGACTGCAGTGGGAGACGCCACGGGGTCCTGGCAAAACAGATAGGTCCACAGGAGGTACCTATGTTGCTGCAAAAGCTCCGTGAGCGGGTTGGCGCCCGTCTCTCGGGTAACAGCGAGTCAGGCTTCACCCTGGTGGAGCTGCTCGTCGTCATGCTGATTCTCGGCATTCTCGCCGCGATCGCGATCCCGGCCTTCTTCAACCAGAAGCAGAAGGCCAACGATGCGCAGGCCAAGGCCTACGCGCACTCGGCACAGGTTGCGATGGAGACGTATGCGACTGACAACAACGGCGCCTACACCGGCGCCACGCCCGGGATCCTGCTGGGCTATGAGCCGACGCTGAGCGGCGCCAGCCTCGCTCTGTCGAACCTGAGCGGCGCCGGTTATCAGATCGCCGTCACGGCGCCTGTCACGGCCCACGTGTTCAACGTGATCCGCGACGGCACCACCGGCGCGCTGAGCTACACCTGTACTCCGGTCTCGACCGGCGGATGCCCCTCCGGTGGTAACTGGGGACAGTAGCCGGCTGAACGCCTGAGCCTGGCGGTATGCAGGCTCCAGGGGTTTGAACAAGAGGGGCGGGCCCGAGAGGGCCCGCCCCTTCTTGCTTCTTTGCTGCCGGGGACGGTCGCTGGCCGCGGCCAGCCCAAATCGGGGGGCGGGACTTGGAGTCGGTTAACTGAAGGCCGACCGGCATCAAAGGTCCAGTTTTCGACTCCCGAATACTTGAGTTCCGTGTTCAAGCCGGGCGTGGGCGAGGCCGATAGAGCCAGGTGTTGAATAGGCCAGGCCCTCGGTGCCAAAAGCAAAATCGTCGCGAGGCGATGACGCAAAGCCAACGGAGCTCCCGGATTTCTGCGGGAGCCGGCCGGGCTGCCACCGGGGTCAGGAGACTGCAGTGGGAGACGCCACGGGGTCCTGGCAAAACAGATAGGTCCACAGGAGGTACCTATGTTGCTGCAAAAGCTCCGTGAGCGGGTTGGCGCCCGTCTCTCGGGTAACAGCGAGTCAGGCTTCACCCTGGTGGAGCTGCTCGTCGTCATGCTGATTCTCGGCATTCTCGCCGCGATCGCGATCCCGGCCTTCTTCAACCAGAAGCAGAAGGCCAACGATGCGCAGGCCAAGGCCTACGCGCACTCGGCACAGGTTGCGATGGAGACGTATGCGACTGACAACAACGGCGCCTACACCGGCGCCACGCCCGGGATCCTGCTGGGCTATGAGCCGACGCTGAGCGGCGCCAGCCTCGCTCTGTCGAACCTGAGCGGCGCCGGTTATCAGATCGCCGTCACGGCGCCTGTCACGGCCCACGTGTTCAACGTGATCCGCAACGGCGCCACCGGCGCGCTGAGCTACACCTGTACTCCGGTCTCGACCGGCGGATGCCCCTCCGGTGGTAACTGGGGACAGTAGCCGGCTGAACGCCTGAGCCTGGCCTTACGCAGGCTCCAGGGGTTTGAAAAGAGGGGCGGACCCGAGAGGGCCCGCCCCTCTTTGCTGCTCCCTCGCCAAGGGACGACCCTGGACCGCAGGCAGTTGTAGACGTGCTGGACGGGTGGCCTTGTCAATAGTTGGTATGAGTGGTTTGGACGCGGGTGGCAAGGACTCAGGTTTCCAGCGATGGGGCCGATGTAATCAGTGGACATGAAGCGACTCCATATATCCCTGCTCTCCGCCGCTCTGCTGGCCGCCTCGGCGCTGTCTGCGGCCACAGCCCAAGCGGCTCCGCAGGTCCCGTCGCTGTATCTCACCAGCCCGAAGTCACCCGGGACCTCGCTGACGCCCCGGATCTTCGGCGACCCCAACGATGGAATTGCTACTCGGCTCGGCCGCACCGCTCCCGTGGCGCGGGTCGCGAGGGCGGGCCCCGGGGTCACGATCACGCTCTACACCGACCCATCCTGCAGCGGCCCTGTTGCCGCCACCGGCACCGGCTCCAATCTCCTGGCCGGCATGCTGGTCAGCGTTGCGCCCGATTCGACGACGACCTTCTATGCGACCTCGACCGACTCGAGCAACGCGGTCTCCGCTTGTTCGACGGGCCTCGACTACCAACAGGTCTCGACCGGCCCCGGACCGCCCGACGTCACCTCGGTCACTCCGGTCGGCCCGGCCAACAACAACACCCCGCTGGTTCGGGGAAATGCCGCGGCCGGCTCGACGGTCTCGGTCTACACCGACCTCTTCTGCACCGGGACCCCAGTCGGCTCGGGGGACGCCGCCGACTTCTCCGCCGGCGGCATCCCCGTGAGCGTGCCCGATGACACGACGCAGACCCTCTACGCGGTGGTTGTGCTGGCCGGTATCAACTCGGTCTGCTCGGCCACCTCAGCCACCTACGAGGAGGACTCGACCGGCCCGAAGGCGCCGCAGCTGCACACCGTCCCCGGAGCCCGGGCCAACAAGAACGACCCGCGCGTCGCCGGAAACGCCCCGGGGGCGACCTTGGTCAGGATCTACCTCAATCCGGCATGCAACGGTGTCGCCATCGCCGGCGGGAGCCCCTCCGAGTTTGGCAGCGGCTTCGTGATTCCCGTCGCCGACAACACGACGACGAACTTCTACGGACTGGCCATCGACGCCGCCGGCAACTCCTCCGCCTGCTCCTCGGTTCCCGCCACCTACGTCGAGGACTCGTCCGCCCCGCGGGCGCGGATCACACTCGGGCCCGGGGTCAAGACCCGCAGTCGCTCGCCGATCTTCCGCTTCACCGACATCACCGGCGATCCCGGCACCACCTTTCTCTGCAAGATCGACAAGCGAGCCTGGAAGAGCTGCCACGCCCCGGTAAAGCTCAAGCGCCTTCGCTACGGACGTCACACCTTCCGGGTGAAGGCGAGCGACGCCGCAGGCAACAAGGAGAGCGTCGGCGCCAAGCGGCGCTTCAAGACGATCCGCCCGCGCAAGGCGAAGCGGCACTAGGCAGGTCCACCGGCGCAGCCACAGGTCTCGCGCCTCGGGTGCGGCCGGAGCGTCGGGTAGAAATCAGCTGGCATGGTCGGCGTCGTCCTGATTGCGTTTGTGATGGGCCTGATCGCGGGGAGCTTCGTCACCGCGGTCGCGCACCGCATCCCGCGTGGCATCTCGATTCTTGGGCCACGCTCGGTCTGCCCGGCCTGCGGCGTCCAGATTGCCGCCCGCGACAACGTCCCGCTGTTCTCCTGGCTGCTGTTGCGGGGCCGGTCCCGCTGCTGCGGGACGCCGATCTCGCCCCGCTACCCGCTGACCGAGCTCTGCGTCGGAGTGCTGTTCGCGCTCACCGTCGCGGTCCATTACGGTGACGGCGTCGAGATCGCCCTCGGCCTCGCCTTCGTGATCATGCTCGCGGCGATCACGCTGACCGATCTCGACGAGCGGGTCATCCCCAACAAGATCCTGATCGCCGGAGCCGTGGTAGGGCTTGCGATCATCATCCCGTTCGATCCGGGGAGCCTCGGTGAGCGGGCGATAGCCGCCGCCGTGGCGGGCGGGTTGCTGTTCCTCGCAGCCCTGGCCTACCAGGGCGGCATGGGTCTCGGCGACGTCAAGCTGGCGGCGGTCATGGGCCTCTACCTGGGTCGCAGCGTCGCTCCGGCGATCCTGATCGCTCTGCTGAGCGGCAGCCTCGTCGGCCTCTATCTGATGGCGCGCCACGGGGCCAAGGCCCGCAAGGCGGCGATTCCCTTCGGGCCCTTCCTCGCTCTCGGCGGGGTCGTCGGCATGCTGGCCGGCGACGCGATGATCGACCTCTACCTGGGCTGAGGCTCGCCGACCGGGGCCGGCCGGCATTCTTGCCGGCGACGCGATGATCGACCTCCATCTCGGCTGAGGCTCACCTACCGGGGCCGGCCGCCATGCTTGCCGGCGACGCGATGATCGACCGCTCGGCCCCGGAGGTTTGCGTGTTCTCGGGTGCCATAGCCCCGGAAAACACGCAAGCGATGCCGCGGGCGACGGCGGGCAGGCCCAGCAAAAATCCGACCGGCCGGACGGGCCCGAGGGCAAGCCCGGCGGGAACGCCAAGGGCTCGGGGTTTCTTCAACGCGATTTCGTCGACCTCCGGGTCGAGCCCGTCGCGGCACCGGTTCCCGAGAGGGCCACTGCGGTTGGGTCCACCAATCGCGACCCTGCTGACCGAGGGTGGATGGCGGGCGGCTCAGTTGCCGCCGAGAGGCGCCTTCACCGGGTGGCCGTGCAGGACCTTGGTGATCTTCAGAAGCTCGATCCTGAAGACGCGGTCCTTTGCGCCATAGACGAAGGTCTCGGGAAGCCCGGGCTCCAGGGCCAGCAGCTGGCAGACCTGCGATCCGACCACGCACTTGGCGTCGCCGAAGACCGCCTTCACGTCGGAGGAGACGAGCATCAGCGCCTTCTTGCTGTCGGCGCTGACGCCCATGAACAGCGTCGCGGGAGTCTTGCGGCTGGGAAGCATCGTCAGCTCAGGCAGGTGCCTGCGCACGGAGGGCTTCTTCCTCGCCGCCGAGCCGCTGTCGGCGCGAACGATCCGCACGTCGATCTCATAGGAGGCGTACTTGGTCTCCACCTTGACCTTGGTCGTGGTGCCGTTGTCGGTGGCCCCTCCCGCGTCGTTGCCGCCGCTACCCGAGCTCGGCTGTGTCGCCACGGGGGTCGCCGCCGGGCCGGGGGACACGCTCGGGCTGAGCGAAGTGCCGGTGCCGGAGCTCGTCCCGACCACCGGCGAGCCGACCTCGGTGCTGGTCTGAGACCCGCTGGGTTGGGCGAAGTGCTGCTTGAACGGGTCCTTCGCCTGCAGGCGGCCGAGCCGCTGGCGGTAGCTGCGGAGGCCGGGCGCATCGGCGACGACGAGAAGCTTGTTGGCGCCGGCGGCGCTGCTCGGCGCCGGCAGGGCGATCGTCCCGGTCGTCGGGGAGAGGTGGGGGAGGGGCTGCTGAGCGCAAACGGAACCGCCACTATCGCGACGGCGATCAGCGCCACCAGCGGCAGCAGGCGGCGGTCGCGCAGGTCGGTGTAGAGGTCCTTCGCGAATTGCGGAGGCTTGACCTCGGGCATCTTGATATCGGGGCCCTTGGGGAGGTTCATCGCGCGCTCGCGGTGGTCGTGGAAGTGGTCGCGGCGGCCTCGGCTCCCGCGGCGCTGTCGGTGGGGGCGGCGACGGTCGTTGCTGGCGCCGGCGCGGTCGCGGTTGCGCCCGCGGTGGCCCCCTGGTCCGGCGGGGTGAGGTAGGTGGTCACCGAGAAGGTCGCCTCCAGGCTGGGGAAGCCGAGGTCAGCGTCGCCGTTGAGCGCAAAGCCGTCGATTGTGACCAGGCGGCCGTCGACGGCGATGTTGGAGACGTCGGTGTTGACGAGCGAGTCGATCCCCTTGATGAAGTCGGCGATGTCGAAGAAGTTGCCGCTGAAGTTGAGGGTGTAGGGCATGACGCCGAGGCCGGCCGGGCCGATGGTTGCGCCGATCGGCAGCAGCGCCGCGGCAGCCTCCGTCGGCGGAACCGTGGTCGAGGCAGGCACCCCGGTCGGCGCCGCGGCAGCGGCAGCGGGATCGGTGGGGGCGGGCGTTGTCGGTGTCGGCGCCGCGGTTGGGGCGGCGACGCTCGAGGAGGTGGTGGCGGAGCTACTCAGCGCGATGCTGTCGAAGCTGACGTTCGAGCTATTCGCGATCCGGTTCAGCTCGATCAGCAGCGAGGAGGTGTCATCGCTGCTCGGGACGGCCTTGCCGAGCAAGACGAGCTGCTGGTAGTCGCCGGGGAACTCGCGCCGTGCCTCGGCGGCCGCGTTGGCCTCGTCCTCGGCCTGTGAAACCGAGTAGCGCAGTGATGAGACCTGACTCGAGAGATCGTCCGCCTGCTTGCGCTTGGGGCCGAGGGCGAGGGTCCAGAACGCCCCGGCGAGCGCGACCACGACGACCATTGCCACGATTATCCGCGTCGAGGAGCCCATCTCAGCCTCCAACGGGCGCTGCCGGCGCCGGGGTCGAGGTGGGGGTCGCCGCTGCCGGGTCGGTGGTGGTGGCATCGGTCGGCGTCGTCGGTGCCGGCGCCGTCGTGCTGGTCGCCGCGGCGGCGGCCGGGGCCGCATCGAATGCCGCGACGATCTCGAACTGGGCGATGAAGTTGCGCGTCTGGCAGTCCGAGGTGGACGATGAGCCTGAGGCTCCGGGGATCCCGGGGCTGGCGCCGCTGGCCCCCGCGGTGGAGGAGGAGAGCTTGGAGGACTGGACGCCGACCCGGGTCACCCCGTCGATGTCCTTGAGTGCGGAAACAAAGCCGGCGACTGCGTCCTGGCCGCTTGCGCAGCCGACCATCTCCAGGGCCGGGCCCGGGACCGAGGCCCGCAGCGAGATGTTCGCCCCTCCCTCGAGCTGGATTCCGGCGGCGGCCGTTCCGGTCAGGTTGGTGAGCCAGACGTTGTCGGGCAGGATCAGCGAGAGCTCGCGCATCACCCGCTCCCAGTCGAAGCGGCTGTCAGCGAGCCCGGTGATGGTGGCGACGCGCTGCTCGCGGACCCCGTGAAAGCTGGTGTAGGCGGCGAGCCGTGCGGCTCGCGCCTTGGCGGCCGCGTCCTCCTGCTTGAGGCGGGCGACCTCGGCCTTGCTATCGGAGATCTGGTTGTCGGTCAGCACGAGGGCGGTGATACCCGCCAGCGCCAGCAGCATCGTGCCGACGACGATGTAGGCAAGCGGGCCGCTGCGCATCGCGGAGCGCTCACCGCGGCGTTCCTCGGGTGGGATCAGGTTGACGGGGCGCACCGCTATCGCTCCAGGGCGAGGCCGTAGGAGAGGGTGAGCCGGGCCGCCTGGGCCTGGTCGAGACCGGAGAGGGCCTCCGGGCGGCCGACCTCGATCGGAATGCCGAGCACCGACTGCATCTCCTCGGCGAGGCCTCCAATAACGCTTCCGGGCCCGCAGAGGACGACGCGATCGACCGGAACCGCGCCCTCCTGGGCGCCGTAGAAGTCAAGCGAAAGACGGATCTCGTCAAGCAGGGAAGAGGCGCCCAGCTCGAGGGTGGAGCGGGCCGCGGCAACGATGTTTGGGTCGCCCTCGATCTCGGATACCGGAGCCCCGAGGCCGACATGCGAGAGCCACATGCGGGAATGCTCGGGCGCGGCCCCCGTCGACGCGGACAGCTCCTCGCCGAAGCCCTCGAGGCCCACCGGAGAGACGCGGGTGAAGAGACAGGAGCGGCCCTTGGCCACCGCCAGATTGGAGACGTCCCCGAGGTGGCAGTACAGGGTCGCGGTGTGGACCTGCGCGGCTTCACCCGCCGGCTGGGCGGCCGGGGCCGAACCTCCCAGAGCGCGGATCAGTCCGAAGGCCGAGAGGTCGACGCCGATCGGGTCGAGCCCGGCGCTTCGCAGCGGCTTCAGCAGCGATGCGATCATGTCGCGACGCGCGGCGACCACGACGACGTCGATCTTCGGCGGCGCCCCCTCCTCGGGCGGCGCTCCGCCGACGACGCGGTGGTCGAGGATCGCCTGGTCGAGGGGCATCGGGATCTGCTCTTGTGCCTGGAACCGGACCGCGGTCTCGAGTTCGGTGGGGTCCTCGATCGCAGGGAGCCTCAGGGTTCGGACGACCACCCACTGGTTGGCGATTCCGAGGCGAACGCGGCGGCTCAGCTTGTGCTCGGCAAAGAGCTCGCGCAGGGCCTCTGCGAGGGCGTCGGGATCCGTAACCTCGCCCTCGTGGAAGACGTCAGTGCCGAGCGGAGCGATCGCCGTCGCCAGCAGCTTCGGGGTGCCGTTCGTCCGGATCTCGGCGGCGGCGACGCTGCCGGCCTCTATCTCGAGCCCGACGAGGGTGCTCTCGCTTTTCTTGGTGGTCATCTGGATCATGTCTTGTCACTCGGCGGCGGGGTTGCGCGGCGGTCCGCGACGCTCTGTCTCCTCTTGAATCGGCCAATGACGGCGAAAACCTTTGCCCTGCAATACCAAGTACTTGGAAAAGTGGCTGGACGGCTGGCCGATCAACCGATCGTCTCTCGCCCGATCGTCCACGAGGACTGGACCGGGTCGATGAAGTTCGGCGGCTCGAGATAGTGGAGGCGGTCGTCGTAGCTGTAGCTCTTCGTGTAGCCGGTTCGGCTGTTGCCGAAGGTCCCGACCGGGCCGCGGAACTTCTGCGCGATCGCCCCGTTGACGTTGAGCGTGCCGAGCGAGGCGCCGCAGTCGTAGTTGTCGACGATGAAGGAGTGGTCGATCGTCATAATCGCGGCATCGATCGTCGGGTCCGTCATCGAGCCGGCGCCGTTGGTCCCGTTGGTGCAGGGGTGATAGACGCGGATGAAGTTGTTGGCGATCAGGCCGAGGACCCCTCCTCCTGAGTTGGTCACGTCGCCATCAACGATGATGTCGTTCTCGGCCGCGATCGTCAGCTGACCGGTGTAGCTCCCGCGGACGTAGGCGTTGCCGCAGCCTGAGGTCGATGGGTAGGTGACGCCGAATGGCGTGTAGGTGGTCGAGCAGGAGCCGTTGGCGATGTAGACGAGGCCGTTCGACGGGATCGGCCCCGAGTAGGCGCCGGTGCAGGTGGCGCCGGTCCCGACGGTCATCGTCGACCCGTTGAGGCAGATCCGCACCTGGCCCGTGAACTTGAACTGCGACTGGGTCAGCGTCGCCAGCTGCGCGTTGCTGGGTGGCGGTGTGAGGATCGGGGAGCTGGTGGTGAAGGTTCCGTCGAAGATCGGGTTGCTTCCGCCGCAGATCGAGAACCACCCAGGCGCGCTCGCACTGGCCTCGATCGAGTCAAGGGCGGAGCGCCCAAACGTCGGGCTGCCGCAGATCCCGTAGGCGTCATTGGTGTGCATCGGTCCGTTGACCTCGTCGCCGCTGATGAAGGCGATCTTGTTGCAGAACTTCCCGCCCGAGTTGGGAATCGCCTGGTTGTAGCGGCCCTGCTGGTAGGTCAGGGTGCACTGCGTGTAGGCCCCCGCGACGGTTGCGGGGTCGCCATAGGTGACCGGGTCGGATGTCTCCAGCTGGGTGAAGTACATGAAGTCGAGGAAGCTGGCCCGCTTGAAGGTGGCGGTGATCGGAACCGATGTCGACCCCGCGTAGCCCGTCGAGCGGATCCGGAAGGTCCCGTTCAGCTGACCTCCCTGCTCGATCATGGTCCCGACCGGGTTCGAGGCGTTGCAGGTGCTCTGCCCCGTTGCCGGGATCAGCTCGATCGCGTAGGTGGCGCCGGTGGAGCCGGGCACCGATCGGCGTTTCGCCGTCGAGCCCTGTTGGTTGACGGCATTCGGAGAGGGCACGCCGGTGCAGTAGGTCCAGTAGTTGTTGTCCTTGGCCAGATGGAAGGCGTAGTCATCGATCCCCGCCTTTGCCGCCTCATAGGCCCTCTTGTGGTTGAGGTCGTTGCGGTTGAGATGGACATCACCGTTGACGGCGGTCACGGTTGCCAGCACGAGAAGGCTGATCACTGACATCCCGACGATCACCGCGACCATCGTGAATCCGCTCTCTGATCGAAGTCGTCTCATTGGCATGGGAGGTTGTTGGCGCTGGTCGAGAAGGCGGCGGGTGAGAACCTGAGCAGCGCCGTGTCCTGGACGCTGGCGGCCGCCTTCGGGTCCACGACCTGGGTGCTTCCCGGCGAGACGGTGAAGCCGATGTTGACCTGCACCGTCTTGGCCGCGTCGATCGAGTTCAGCGGCGTCGGCAGCGAGGTCGACGAGATCGACCCGCCCGAGTAGGTGTAGTAGGAGAAGATGGAGGTGCTGGGGGAGGTCGGGGCGACCCCCTTCATCAACTGGCGGCTCGATGTCGCTGTTGCCGAGAAGGTCCAGTTCGGGGCGGTGCCGCCGGTGGCGGCGTAATTCGTCTCTGTCAGGACTCCGCCGCTGAGGCTGATCGTGCTGAGGACCGGGGTCAGGAAGGCGGCTGAGCCCCTCTGGTGGATGAAGCTGAGCGAGGTCCCGGTGCTGCCGGGTCGCACCGGGGTGACCGGCGGGGCGGCCACACAGGAGGAGTGGAGATCATCGACCACCTGGTACAGAACCAGGCGTGCGCGCTGGGTCGCGTCGATGCGGCCGTTGACCCTGCCGGTCTCGCGCAGCGAGACGATCATCAGCCAGGAAAGCGAGATCAGGACGATCACGCCCGCGGTCGTCGCCACCAGCAGCTCGACCAGGGTGAATCCGCGCGTATCCCGGATCAGCGCCAGGCGGCTCATGGGCAGGTCCCGCTCTGATTGCCGGAGCCCGACATGTAGACCGTCAGCGTCGTCCCGCTGGTCAGGTTCTGAACGACGATGTTGTTGATCTGCTGGCGTCGGCTGCCGTTGTCGACGCAGACGTCGTACTGGCTCCAGGGAAGACCCGGGTCGGCAAGGGCCCCGTTGGAGTTGGTGGTGTAGACGCGCTTGACCGGGTTGCCGGAGACCGAGCAGTTGTCGTCGCTCAGCTTGACCGTCGCGTTTGTGACCTTCGTGCCGGGGCTGGAGCTGCTGGACCCGCTCCAGACGGTCAGGTTGAGCGCCGGAAGCTGGATCGATACCGGCGAGGTGACGGTGCCCGGCGGCACCGTCACGCTGCCAATCGCGGCGGCGCCCGGCGGGTTGGCCATCCCGGTGGGGTTCGGGTTGTTTCCGGTGCAGGCGCCGGCGTAGACGCTGTAGGGAGATGTGAACGGGAACAGCGACGTGCCCGTGATCGAGGAGACCCGCGGGCCGCTGGGCGTCCCGAAGGTGCGGGCTTGGGTCATCCCGGTGTTGAAGACGACAATCGAGTCGGAAGACGAGGCGACCAGGCTTGCCCCAACCTTGGTCGTGAAGGTCACCGGTATCGAGCCCGGCCGGTCGTACTGGAGGGCGACCGTGTTGGTCGAGCCCGCTATGACGCTGACGGTCTGAGCGGCCGGGGCGGCGCCGTCCTTGTTGACGTAGCCGGAGGCGCTGGGGGTCAGCGTGTAGTTGCCGCTCGCCTGATCGGGGAACATCGCGCAGCCGGCAGAGTCGGTTGAGCCACTGAAGGTGCCGGCCCCGGTGCCCGAGAGGCCGACCCCGGAGAGCGGGCCACCGGCGGCATTCTGGGCGGCGATCGTCAGCGTTCCGTGGGTCGGGTCGAGTGATCCGTTGGGCGGCGCGACGATGCTCTGGATCACCGTCGCCGGCGTCGATCCCATGTTGGGCCAGGTGACCGTCGAGCTGACCTTGATGTAGTCGGCCGAGGATGAGCTCGCGCCACAGGAGGCGGTGCTCGTGGTGTCGTTGATGAATACGCCGTTCGAGGCGACCGTGAAGGGCGTGCCGTTGAGGGTCACGGTGCGGCTGCCATTGACGCGGGCAAGAGCGGGGACCTGCATCGCTCTCATTCGCGCCTGGTCCTCCTGGGCAAGCCCGTAGGCCACGGAGCGCTTGCGCTGGTCGGCGCTGGTGCGGCCTGTCGCATTGAGCAGCCCGAAGAAGGCGGCGGCGACCATCGAGAGGATGAGTGCGCTGACGAGGACCTCGACCAGGGCGAAACCCGCCTCAGGGCGAGATTCGGCGGGGTGGACGAATGGACCAGCGGCGCCCGGCCGACCGGGTCGGCCTCTACGACTGGGCATTAGTACGGGCGTTGAGCCTGCTCGCCGGAGGATCGCCGCGGGCCGCGCCGGAGCGGTGTCGGGATGGGTCTGTAGGCGGGATCGGCTCATTTAGTTCCCCGAAAGGGGGTGCACGCGTATCTACCCATCGGAACGGCCGCCGGGGGGCTTTAGCCCAGGGTGGCCCCGGTCCGTCTCCCGGGCGCGGGCAATGGCGTCGCCTTCGCTTCACTTTCTGAAGCCTTGGCTATACTGGCACCGGTGCGGAGGACTCTCCTCCCGGCAACACCGAACCAGACGATGAGCGCGATCAGCAACTCCAGATGCCCTGTCTGCCGAACCGCAGACGTGATTTCCGGCAAGTGGACTCTCCTCGTCATTCGTGATCTCTCCGACGGCAGCAGCCGCTTCTGCGAACTCGAGCGCTCGCTCGAGGGGATCAGCCCGCGGACCCTCTCGCTGCGCCTGCGCGCGCTCGAGGAGCAGGGCGTCGTCGAGCGTCATACATATCCCGAGGTCCCACCGCGGGTCGAGTACGCGCTGACCGAGAAGGGCCGTGCCCTGGTCCCGCTGATCGAGGACATGCGCAGGTACGGGAAGAAGTGGCTGCCCGCGGAGGCGGCCGACCAGGCCCCCGCGGCCGCCTGACCCCGGGCTGCAACCAAACGTGCAGTCGAAGGAGGGGAGCCGGCGCGGACGAAACCCTTTCGCGTGCGTGACCCCGTTCTACGCGAAGCCCTGAGCAACCTCGCGGCTGAGGCAGCCGCCAGGTTCAGCTCCCTCGTCGCAAGCGGCGAGGAGATCCCCTTCGACGTCGCCGAGGACTCGGGCGAAAACGCGCTCTTCTATCGATACGTCCCCCTCACCGCCCGCTTCGTCCGTGAGCGCGAGGCAGAGCTTCGATCACTGCCTTCCTTCGGGCCGGCCTGCGCCGCGGTCAGCGCCGCCGAGGTCGCAGCGCCCTATCTCGAGGCGAGGGGCATCAGCGTTCCGGAGGACCCGGACGAGCGCTCCGCGAGCATGTTGATCAGCTTCATCGCCGGGCTCTGGGACGGTAGCGCTGAGTTCTCGCTCGACCGCACCCGGCTCCACAACGCCCTGCAGGCGCTCGACGCCGAGACCCGCGACGTCCACGACGCTGAGCTGCTGATCGCGCCGATCGTCGGTCTGCAGATGCCGGTCCCGCGCCTACAGCTCCCCAGCGGAGTCCGTGTCGTCCGGGCTGACACCGTCGACGCGCCGATCGAGGCGATGCGCAGCGAGGGAATGCAGCGGGCCGCCTGGGAGCCGCAGTTCCTCGTCCTCGCCGAGCAGGGAGAGGGCCGCGAGGGCGTCAGCGCCGCGCTCTGCCAGCTCCACGACCTGATCAGCGTCCTGCGCCTCTTTCGTGGGGGCGGGGTCGGCCTCGGACCGTACGCCTTTGCGCCGACCGGGGAGAACAGCTGGCGACGGGTCTCAACCGGAGCGCCCCCGACACGCGCCGGTGGATACACCCTCAGCGAGGACGACTGCGCCGCGCTGCGCAGCTTGGCCCGCGATCTCGAGGTCCGTCCCGATCCCGAGGGGGCGCTTGCCTGGGCGGTCGCACGATTCGAGATGGGTTGCGAGCGCGCCGGCGCTCTCGAGGGCCTCAGCGATCACCTGCTCGCACTCCGCTCGGTGCTCGAGGGCCCGGGTCCTGTCGACGCAGCGCTTCCGGTCCGTGCGGGGGCGCTGATTGCCGAGCACTCGGAGCGAAACGATGCTCACTTCCGGGTCGAGCGGGCACTTCTTCTGGAGCGGTCGCTGATGAGCGGACGCCCGCTCGAGCCCAGCGGCGAGGATCCCGAGACTGCGCTCGAGCTTGCCGTCTGGATCGAGGACAGTGTGCGCTCGATCCTGCGCGACGCGGCGCTCGGCAACCTCGGCGGTGACCTCTGCGCCGCCGCTGACGAGACCCTGATTGCGACTGGACTCGAGGCTGGGGAGTCTGCCTCGCACGAGTCGCAGATGGGGGGGACGGCGGAGTGGGAGGCGTTGAACGACGTGCCTGAGGAATCCGAAGCGATGGTGGAGGCAGAGCCCGAACCCGCCACCGGAGAGATCTCGGTGACGCGCACCGTCTCCGAAGCCGAGCCCGAACCCGACGAACAGGAGACGCGGATCATGGAGCCCATTCCCAGCGACGACTCGGAGATCCGGGTGACGGCGAGCCCGCGGACATCGGAGGCCCCGATCTCAGGCCATGAGACTGAGGCGGCGCCGGCCGGGGATTTCGAGGTGGAGGACTTCGCACCGGACTTCGAGGGGACGGATGACGAGGCGGCGGAGGACGACGTGAGCGATCGCGACTGGCTTGGTGAGGTCTCGCGTGACGCCACGCTCGAGTGGCCGGCGACCGCGGTCAAGCGGCGCCCGACCGAGCGCGAGCCGATCGACACCTCGCGGGTGCGACATCTCTTCCCGGTGCCCGAGGACGCCGACTGGGGCGTCCGCGAGCTCGAATACGACCGCACCCGGCGGGCGCGCGTCAGCTGACGCTCTCGCCCGCCGCGATCGCCTCGCGCTCCTCGCTGCTGGCGAACAGATAGCGATTGATCTGCGCCAGACCGGCGAGATCGTGCACGTCGGAGTCGAGGTAGGGGATCCTGATCACGCTCGTCGTCCTCAGCTGCGCCGCGAGGTGCTCGATGTTGCGGCTGTCGCGGTCAGCCAGCGCCTGGTAATCGGCGAAATTCCCCTCCACCCGGTCGCTGAGGCCCTCGTCGCCGAGGAGGTCGAGGAGCGCCGCGTGCAGGCCCTCTCCGTCTCCGCGCAGCTGCCCGGACGGGTAGTGGACCTTGTTGACGATCACTCCCCCGACCGGGAGATCGGCCTCGACCAGCTTGCGGTGGAAGTAGACGGCTTCGGAGATCGGCTCGCCCTGCGGGCCGCAGACGACCAGGAAGCAGGTGCCGGGGTCCGCCAGCAGTTCATTCACCCGCTTGGCCCGCTCACGGAATCCGTCGACCATGCCGCTGAAGGCGGTGAAGAACTCGGAGAGATCGGCAATCAGGTCGAAGCCGACGATCCTGCGCATCATCGAGAGGGCGACCGTCGCCCCGCGCCCGGCGACCTTGGCCGCGAACCCGGTCGGTTTCATGAAGACGCGAAGCGAGCGACCCTCGATGAACTGCGTCAGGCGCCTGGGCGCGTCGAGGAAGTCGAGGGCGTTGCGGGTCGGCGGCGTGTCGAGCACGAGCAGGTCGAAGCGCCCTTCGGAGTGGAGCTCGAAGATCTTCTCCATCGCCATGTACTCCTGGGAGCCGGCGAGCGCGCTCGAGAGCTGCTGGTAGATCCGGTTCTCGAGTACCCGGTCGCGCGACTCCTCGTCCGGGGCGTGGCGGCTGACCAGCTCGTCGAAGGTCGCCTTCGCGTCGAGCATCATCGCCCATAGCTCCCCCTTCATCTCGACTCCCTGACGCTCGAACAGGGCCGGGTCGACCCTGCGCGCATCGTTGCCGAGCTGCTTCAGCCCGAGTGAGTCGGCGAGGCGCTTGGCGGGATCGATCGTGAGCACGCAGACTCTGAGGCCGCGGGCCGCCATCCCTGCGGCGATCGCGGCCGCCGTGGTCGTCTTGCCGACTCCGCCCGATCCCGCGCAGATGCACACCCCCTTGCCCTCGAGCACCTCGCCGATGGCGGGCATCAGAGTCTCGCCGAGAGCACACGAGCCTCCTCGATCCCGAGCTCGGGCTCGAAGATGAAGGGGAGGGTCTTCACCGGGGTCGTCGCACGTCGCCGCAGACGGGCCAGCTGCGCGCGCTGAGAGCGGGCCCGGCGATGCTCTGAGACCGCCGCCCGGGCCGCGGCGCGGACGATGCCATCGGCCTCGCCGGAGCCCGAGATCTCGCTCAGCCGCTCGGCTTCGGAGCGGCTGAAGCGCTCAGGGTAGAGCGCATTCATGTAGACGCGGTCTATGGATACGCCGACCTCCTCGCGCAGGTCGTGTTCGAGAGCTGCCGTCTCGTTCACCGGCATCTCCTCCGGCAGCGAGACGATCGCGGTGCCGGTGAGGCTGTGGTCGGTGATCAGATCATCGAGCTCCTGCGCCTGGGAGTGGATCGGGCCGACCCGGGCGATGCCCGCGAACGTCCGCGGGGTCGCGAGGAAGCCGATCCCGTGGCCGGTGGCCGGGGCGTCGACTATCACGAGGTCGTACTTGCGTCCCTGCTTGACCTTGCGGTCGGGCAGGCCCAGCTCCCAGATCTTCCCGATCGTCACCAGCTCCTTCAGTCCCGGGGTGGCGGCGGTGAGGTAGGTGAAGATGCGGCTGCGAAAGAGCATGTCGCGCATCGCCCGGACCTTGAGCTGCAGCAGCACGTACTCGCGCATCGCCTCGTCCGGGTCGATCGAGATCGACCACAGGTTCTCCTCCATCTCGACCTCGTGAAAGCCGACCTCGACCCGATTGAATATCCGTGAGGCGTGCTCTTGGGAGGCGACCTCGCAGACGATCGTGCGGCGGCCTTCGGCGGCTGCACGCAGGCCCAGCGCTACGGCGACGGTGCTCTTTCCGACGCCGCCCTTGCCGGTAACGAAGACGAGCCGTTTGTCGAGGAGATCCACAATGCGGCCATTCAAGCAGTAGCCGCAGTTTGGCCCGTCTGCCGTTGCACCATCTCTAGCATTCTCTGCAGACGGCAGGAAAAGCTGCTGCCCATGCGAATAACCGCGGCAAATGGGATTCCTCAGCCGCAAGCAGAAGACCGCAGAATCGAACTCGGCGACCGAAGTGGTCGAGCCCGACGAGCACGGGCCCGAGCGCATCGACGCCCCGACCCCGCCCGAGCCGGAGGATGTCGAGATCACCGTCTCCCAGGTCTCACCCGAGCTGACCGAGGCAGCCGAGCTCGAGGCGGCGGTGGTCGAGGCCGAGCCCCCGGTGCAGACCGGGGAGGAGGTGCCCGGGGAGCCGGCGCGGATGCGTCCCGCCGACCTGATCGCCCCCAGTCGCCACCAGGCTGTGGCCGAGACCGAGGCCCCGGCCGAGGTTCCGACAAAGCATGCCCAGGTGATCTCCTTCGCCAATCAGAAGGGCGGCGTCGCAAAGACGACCACGACGCTCAACCTCGCGGTCGCCTTCGCCGAGGAGGGCTACCGGGTCCTATGCATCGACCTCGATCCTCAGGGCAATCTGACGATGAGCCAGGGGATCGACCCCGACAAGGTCGAGAAGAGCCTCTACAACGTCCTCGTCAACGACATGCCGATAAGCGAGATCATCGCCAAGCGCGAGATCGACATTGCCGTCGCCTCGATCGACCTCGCCGGCGCCGAGATCGCGATGAGCACCAAGATCGGCCGCGAGCGCTCACTCGAGAAGGCCCTGAAGGAGGTCTCCGGCGACTACGACTACGTCTGCATAGACACGCCGCCGAGCCTGGGTCTGCTGACGATCAACGCTCTGACCGCGTCCGACAAGGTGATCGTCCCCGTCCAGTGCGAGTATCTCTCCATGCGCGGGTTGGTCCAGCTCCAGAACACGCTGAAGATGATCCAGGAGAACCTCAATCCCGACGTCGAGATCGAGGGCATTCTGCCGACGATGTTCGACTCGCGCACGGTTCATGCCAAGGAGGCGGTGGAGATCCTCGAGGAGAACTTCGGCGATCTCGTCTTCAAGAGCCGGATCCGCAAGGCCGTCAAGTTCGCCGAGGCGCCCGTCCGGGGAGCTAGTGTGCTCAAGTACGATTCCGATTCGAACGCTGCGAACTACTACAGGGACCTGGCTAAGGAGGTTCTGACGCGTGGCACGTCGTCGTAAGCGAGCGAGCATGCGCGAGGGCCCCCTCGCCGACCTCTTCCGGTCGACCTCCGACGACGCACCCCAGGACCCGCCGGAGGCCCCTATCCCCGGGGAGCGCCGCGCGGAGCCCTCGGAGGCCGACTCCGGCGGGCAGCCCGCGGCCGAGCGGCCTGTGCAGTCAGAACGCTCGGCCCCCGACGATGACTACACGGCCCGTTTCGGCCGCGAGGACCCGGTTGAGCGACAGGAGCAGCCCGGCGACCATCCAGCGCCCGCTGGCGGGGCTGCGAAGCCGGCCGCTCCGCCGGGGGAATCCACCGGTCCTCCCGAGCCGCGCGAGCGAGTCAAGCGCGTCTTCGACGAGCGTCCTGGCCAGGTCATGGAGACGCCTCGATACGGTCGCGACGAGCCCGAATACGCCCCCGAGGGCGGCGAGCCCCACACTCCCAAGATCCGCGTCGTCGGCGTCGGCGGGGCGGGCGTCAACGCCGTCAACCGGATGGTCGAGGCGCAGATTCCCGGGGTCGAGTTCATGGCCGTCAACACCGATCTTCAGTCGCTGCAGCTCTGTATCGCCGATGTCACCGTCCACATCGGGTCCGACCAGACGCGCGGCCTGGGAGCCGGCGCCGACCCAGAGCTCGGGTACAAGTCCGCCTTCGAGGAGCAGGACAAGATAAAGCGCCTGCTGAAGGGGTCCGACATGGTCTTCATCGCCGCCGGCGCCGGCGGCGGCACCGGCACCGGCGCCGCGCCGGTCATCGCCCGCCTCGCCCGTGAGGTCGGGGCCCTTACGGTCGGCATCGTGACCAGGCCGTTCAGCTTCGAAGGAAGCCGGCGCGGCAACCAGGCCGGAAGCGGGATCGACGGTCTCGCAGCCGAGGTTGACACCCTGATCGTGGTGCCCAACGATCGCCTCCTCGACGTCCTCGATCAGCAGACCTCGATGATCGAGGCATTCCAGGTCGCCGACGACGTTCTGCGGCAGGGGGTTCAGGGGATCTCCGACCTCGTGACCCTGCCGGCCCTGATCAATCTCGACTTCGCCGACGTCCGCACGATCATGTCCGAGGCGGGCCAGGCGCTCCTGGGGATCGGCATGGGCACAGGTGAGGAGCGGGCGATGGCCGCCGCCGAGAAGGCGATCTCCTCGCCGCTGCTCGAGACCTCGATGGAGGGTGCCCGCTCGATCCTGCTCTCGATTACCGGCGGCCCCGACCTCTCGCTGGTCGAGGTCAGTGAGGCCGCCAAGGTCGTCGGCGAGGCCGCCCACCCCGACGCCAACATCATCTTCGGCGCCAACGTCGATGAGGACCTCGGCGACCAGATATGGGTCACGGTCGTCGCCACCCGCTTCGACGGACGCCCGTCGCCGCGGCGAAGTGCCGAGCCGACCATCCGCCGGACAAAGGAAGCCGGCCGTGGGACGGCCGAGCCCCCGAGCGGGCTCGGGGGCATCGACGTCCCTGAGTTCCTCCCCGGGTAGCAGCGGGAGCGGTCAGTTGAAGGGCGTCGTCGCCGCCGGGCATCCGCTGACCGCGGAGGCGGGGGCCGAGGTTCTGCGAGAGGGGGGAAACGCGGTCGACGCCGCCGTTGCGGCGGTGCTGGTGTCCTTCGCGGTGGAGAGCCCGCTGACCGGACTGGGCGCCGGCGGCTTCATGATCGTCCACGAGGGCGACGAGACGGTCTTGATCGACTTCTTCGTCGAGGCGCCGGGGCGGGAGAGAGGCGAGCGCGGCTCGGAGCTGGTCCCGGTGGACGTCCACTTCGACGAGGCGACCACACAGGTCTTCCACGTCGGCGCGGCCTCCTGCGGAGTCCCGGGAACCGCAGCAGGGATCACCGACGCCCTCGGGCGCTTCGGGACGATGCCGATGGAGGCCCTGATCGGACCGGCTGTTCGCCACGCCCGCGGTGGCGCCCCCCTCAACCGCCAGCAGGCCTACGTGCTGAGGATCCTCGAGCCGATCTACACGCGGCTGCCTGAGTGCAGGGCCATCTACGCACCCAAGGGCAGGATCCTGCGTGAGGGGGAGCCCTTCCGCTTCCCCGACCTGGCCGACGCTCTCGAACTGCTCGCCGCCGAGGGTCCCGAGCCCTTCTATCGAGGCGAGATCGGCCGCGCGGTCGCTGACTTCGTCGGCGAGCGCGGCGGAACCATCTCGCGCTCCGACATGGCGGCGTATGAGCCGATCGAGAGGGCTCCGGTGCGAGCCTCCTACCGCGGATGCGAGGTACTGACCAACCCGCCTCCGTCCTCGGGCGGAGTCCTGCTCGCGTACGCGCTCGAGCTTCTCGACCGCCTCGGCGACGACGGCATCGAGGCTCTCGTCGCGGTCACGCGGGCCGCGAACGATGCCCGAGGCCCGGAATTCAGCGAGGGGCTCTACCGGGAGGGATTCGCCCCCGGGCTCCTCTCGCCGACCCGGCTCGACGAGGTTGCCGCGGCCATGGGAGCGCATGCCGGCGGCGCCTTGGGCGATGAGGACAAGCTCGGCTCGACCACCCACCTCGTCGTGATCGACGCCGACGGCGTCTGCGCCAGCGTCACCTGCTCCAACGGCACCGGCTCGGGGCTGGTCGTGCCCGGTACCGGAATCCACGTCAACAACATGCTCGGCGAGGAAGACCTCAATCCCCACGGCTTTCACCGCACTCCACCGGGGCGGCGGATGACTTCGATGATGGCGCCGACGGTAGTCCTGCGCGAGGGGGAGGTCGTCGCCGGTCTCGGCAGTGCCGGCTCCAACCGCATCCGCTCCGCCGTCTCGCAGACGATCATGCGCCTGCTCGCCGATGGACAAGGGCCCGCCGAGGCGGTTGCCGCCCCGCGCGTCCACTACGAAGGCGGCGCCCTCCAGGCGGAGCCGGGGGTCGACGAGGACGGCCTGCGCCGGATCGAGGCCACCGGGCTTCCGGTTGTCCGCTGGCGCGAGCGCAACCTCTTCTTCGGCGGCGTCCAGGCGGTAACCCGTGATCCCGCCAGCGGAGTCCTGCGGGGTGGTGGCGATCCTCGCCGCGGCGGTGCGGTGGCGGCCGCCTGAGCCCGGCCGCCCGTGGATCGGCCCTACGGGCCGATCCGGACCCGGCCGTTCGACTGGGCCCGCTCGGCGACCTCCTCGGCGCCGTCGAGTGATTCCAGCAGGGCCCTGAGGACCTCGGCAAGCAGGGTCATGCGCTCTGCCTCGCCACGCAACTGCAGAAGTTCCTGCTTGGTCTCGGCCGGCAGGTCGATCCTTGCGGCGAGGGAGTAGGCGCTCGCCGATGAGACCTCGGCCTCCTCGGGGCGCCGGCCCGAGGCCCGCTCCGCGAGGTCGAGGAAGGCGGCGCGCGCGGCGAGTGCGTCCTCGTCCGCCCCTGCGTCCTCGGTCTCTTCGATCCGCTCGACATCGGCGGCGGGCTCCTGCGGGTCGCCGAAACGGTCGAGGACCGAGAACGGCTCTCCGCCCTCGACGACGATGTTGAGGCGGCCGTCCTCCAGGCGCTCGAGGACCTCGACCACGACAGCGGTGCATCCGACGGACCGGGCCCCATCGTCGTCGCGAAGGACCACGCCGAATGGCCCACCCGATTCGATGCAGCGCTCGATCATCCGTGTGTAGCGCTCCTCGAAGATGTGCAGCGGCAGCCGCTCGCCGGGGAGCAGCACCAGCGGAAGCTCGAAGATCGGAAGGACAGGACCCACCGGCATAAGTCTAGGTGGCGGCGCGCACGGGCCGGGACGGGAAGAATGAGGACGATGAGTGCTCCCACGGGAATCGACTTCGCCGGCGAGGGCCTGCTCGATGGTCTCGAGGGGGCCGATCGTGAGGCCCGGCTGGGGCTGCTCGAGGATCTGGCCGCCGATGGCGTGCCGCTGGCGGAGCTTCGACAGGCAATCCAGCAGAACCGGCTCGCGCTGCTGCCGGTGGAGCGGGTGCTCTCGGGTGACGGCCCGCGCTACCTGCCGCGCGAGGTTGCGGAGCTCGCCGGAGTCGACCTCGATCTGCTCCAGAACCTCTACCGAGCGCTTGGCCTGCCGCGGGTTGATCCCGATGAGGCCGGACTGGACAGCCACGACCTCCAGTCCGCACGGCGGCTGCGCCGTTTTCGCGAGGCGGGGATAGCCGACTCAGACATCCTCGACATGTCACGGGTGATGGGGATGGCGATGGCGAGCATCGCCGAAGGAATGAGGGAGGTCCTGGCGCGGACACTGATCAATCCCGGCGACAGCGAGCGCGACCTTGCCCTGCGCTTTGCGATGTCGGCCCGGATTCTCGGCCCGGAGATCGGAGACCTTCTCCAATATGTCCTCAACCGCCACATTCGCGACCAGGTGCACCGCGATGTGATCGCCGCCGGGGGTCGTTTCGGACCGGGCTCGGGGGAGGCAGAGGTAGGCGTCTGCTTCGCCGATCTGGTCGGCTTCACCAAGCTCGGAGAGCGCCTGCCCGGCGAGGAGCTCGGCCGGGTCGCGGGGCGGCTCGCCGATATGGCCTCAGCCGCGGCGCAGCCCCCGGTGCGCCTGATCAAGCTGATCGGCGACGCGGCAATGCTGGTCTCGCCCGACGGGGCCGGCCTGCTCGAGTCCGCCCTCAGCCTGGTCGAGATGGCCGAGGAGGAGGGAGAGGACTTCCCGCAGGTGAGAGCAGGGGTCGCCGCCGGTGAGGCGATCGGAAAGGGAGGCGACTGGTACGGGCGCCCCGTCAACCTCGCCAGTCGCATCACCGACGTCGCCCGCCCCGGCTCGGTGCTCGCCAGCGAGTCGGCGAGGGAGATGGCCGGCGAGGAGTTTGCCTACTCCTTCGCTGGGGAACGCCGGCTCAAGGGCATCGAGTCGAGGCTGAGGCTCTACCGGGTCAGGCGGAAGGCCGAGGGTGGATGACGTTTCCTGATCCGCGGCGACGGAGCCGATCCAATCCGCCCTCCTGTCACGCAGCAATGGCTGGTGGGACGTTAGGGAACCTTCAACTCCCGCTGAGACGCTGAAAGATCCCGAGTGCTACTGCTGACTCTCTTTGCCCTGATCGCGGGCGCGGCCACCGCGCTCTCGCCCTGCGTGCTGCCGGTGCTCCCCGCTGTGCTCGCGGCAGGGACCACTGGAGGCAGGCGGCGCCCGCTCGGCGTGGTAGCCGGCCTGACCCTCTCGTTCACCTTTGCGACGGTCGCCCTCGTCTACGTGATCGACGCGCTGGGGTTGCCCGAGGACATCACCCGAACCATCGCGATAGTCGTCCTGCTTGGCTTCGGCGTGGTCCTCCTCATCCCGCCCCTCGCCGACCGCGTCGAGGCGTTCGCCAGCAGCCTCACCGGCGGGCCGCGCGGCCGCCGGGGGGATGGCTTCTGGTCCGGCGTGCTGCTCGGCGCGAGCCTCGGCTTCGTCTACGCACCATGTGCCGGGCCCATCCTCGCCGGCGTGATCACGGTCTCTGCGTCACAGGAGCTGACCGCCTCCAAGCTCGCCGTCGCGCTCGCATACGGGGTCGGGACGGGTCTGGTCCTCTACGCCATCCTGCTCGGCGGGAGGCGGCTGACCGACCGCCTTGCGCCGGTCAGGGGCAGGGTCAACATGGTGATGGGAGGACTGATGATCGCGGTCGCACTGATGCTCGCGACCAACCTCGACATCCGCTTCGAGACCTGGCTCGCCCGCAACGCCCCGTCTGCTGTGATCAACCCGACCGAGAGCGTCGAGACGAGCTCGGCGGTCTCCGACGACCTCGCCTCGCTGCGGGGAGGGGCGGGGAAGCAGGCGGAGCAGGCAGGAGGCTCTCAGGCCGAGGCGGGCAGGGCCCTCCCGGTCCTCGGCCGGGCGCCTGAGTTCACCAACCCCGGCCGCTGGTTCAACACGGCGCCGCTTTCGCTCGCCGGCCTTCGCGGAAAGGTGGTACTGGTCGATTTCTGGACCTACACCTGCATCAACTGCCTGCGCACGCTTCCCCATGTGGAGGCCTGGTCCGAGAAGTACCGCAGGGACGGGCTCATCGTCGTCGGCGTCCACACGCCCGAGTTCCCCTTCGAGCGGATCGCCTCGAACGTCGACGAGGCGATCTCGGCCAACGGCATCACATATCCAGTCGTCCAGGACAACGACTACGGGACCTGGAACGCATACGGCAATCAGTACTGGCCGGCGAAGTACCTGATCGACGCCGCCGGGAACGTCCGCTACGTCCACTTCGGCGAGGGAAGTTACGCGACCACCGAGCGGGCGATCCGCGCCCTGCTGGCCGAGCGCGGGTCCGGCAAGCTCGGCTCCGAGACCCGCGTTCGCGCCCAGGCTCCCTCGAAGGCGCTGCTGACGCCGGAGAGCTACCTCGGGCTCGCCCGCGCCGAGCGCTTCGTCGAGCCCCCGCGCCCTGGCACCGGCACCTACCGGGCCCCGGCGAACCTACCGACCGACTCGCTCGCATATGACGGCCGCTGGACCCTCGCCCCCGAGGCCGCGACCGCCGCCGGGGACTCCTCGCTCGACCTCGGTTTCGGTGCCCGCCGCGTATTCCTCGTCCTCGGCTCTCCCGGGCGGGACCGCAGCGCCCGCGTCTTGCTCGACGGAAGGCCGATTCCGAACCGGCTTGCGGGCGACGATGTCGCCGACGGCGTCCTCACCGTCTCCGATCAGCGCCTCTACAGCCTCGTCGATCTGCCGCGGGTCGGCCGCCATCGCCTCACCCTGCAGCTCGACCCCGGGATCTCCGGTTACGCCTTCACCTTCGGCTAATTAGACCCCAAGCGGCCGAGGATCGGGCCGAGGCTTACGTTTCAGCTGAATATCAGCCAAAACGTCAGCTTCGGCCCCCACTGGGGTCGATTCTGGGTCGCCGTTTGGCGGAGAGGACGAGGTTGTAGAAGAGCTCGGGGGGCAGGCGCGGCTCGAGCAGGGCCCGGTCGACCTTCTGCAGCTCGAGGTAGCTGCGGAAGGCGAAGCGCCTCCAGGCCATCGGTACCGACTCAGGCTCGGCGCTCGCCTCGATCGATCGCAGGCCCCATCCCCAGATGTTCGCCAGAAGCTCCTCGCCACCGACGCGGTCGCCCTCGAATCCGGCCGCGACAATCGTCCGCCGAAGGTCCGATGGCGAGAAGGAGTGGACGTCGACCTCGCTCTCGAGCGAGTGCCCGTTGGATTCGGGCCCGTCCGGCTCGATCGCCGGCCTTGCCCGCAGAGCCGCCCTCCAGGCGGGGGCAAGCAGCGCTCCCGCGCGCTTTGGCAGCGCCGCCAGACGGTTGCCGTAGCGGGATGGCTCACCGCAGAAGGCGACAACGCCACCGGGGCGCAGGACCCGCTGGAACTCGGTGAACGCCTGCGCCAGATCGGGTATGTGGTGGAGGATCGCGTGGCCGAACACGAGGTCGAAGCTCTGATCCTCGAAGGGAAGCTGCTCCGCGCCGGTTACCGCGGTCGTGACCTCGAGCCCGAGCCCCTCGGCATTGGCCCTCAGGGAGGCGAGCATGCCGGGGGAGATATCGGTCGCGGTGGCGCGGCTGATCAGGCCCTGCTGGAGAAGGTTGAGCGTGAAGTAGCCGGTGCCAGCACCGATCTCGAGAGCGTCGCCGAACGGCCCCGAGAGCCGCCCGCCCAGAGCCCTCTCGAGCTTGGCTCGCACCTGGGCCTGACCGACCGGCCCGAAGTCAATCCCCCATTTCGAGTCATAGGTCCGCGCGGCGACGTCGTGGTAGGTCGTGTTGACGCTTCGGATGTGGTCGGCGCTTGCGTCCGGGGCGGCGGGCATCGGGCGCAACGATACGGAGAAAATGGGAGGCGGAAAGCGGAGGGCGGAAAGCAGGGGCTACGGTCAGGGCCGCCGTTCTCTGCATTCGTGGACTACATCCAGCAAGATCAGCCTCCAGGGGTCCCGCCGCTTCCGCTCACCGGCGAGCGGACGCTGCCCGACGTTCCCGAGGAGAACTACTGGTACCGGCGCCACCTGGTCGTCTACGAGTGGCTCGCTCAGCGCTGCCGCGGACTGCGCGTGGCCGATCTCGCCTGCGGCGAGGGCTACGGCTCCGACATCCTCGCCGCGACCGCCGCCGAGGTGATCGGGGTCGACGCCAACCCCGAAGCCCACGAACACGCCCGACTCCGCTACCGACGTTCGAATCTCCGATTCGAGCGGATGCTGGTCGAGCAGTTCGACACACGGCGTGACGCGATCGTCTTCCTGCAGACAATCGAGCACGTCGAGAAGCCCCAGGAACTACTTCGCCGTTTCGCAGGGATCGCCCCTGTCTCCTACATATCGACTCCCAATCGCCTCACTCTGGCGCCCCCCGGAGCCGAGAAGTCCGAGAACCCCTGGCACATCCGCGAGTACACGATCTCCGAGTACCGCAAGCTGCTGGAGCCGCATTTCTCACAGGTCGAGATCCTCGGCCTGCACCACGCCCGCAAGCTGCGTGCCCACGAGATCGCGATCCGGTTCGGCTGGGACCATGTCCACCGGGTTCTGCGCCTGACCAAGCCCTTCTACGACCGCTTCACCCCTTCGATTTCCGTCACGGACTTCGCACTCCGCTCCGACGACCTGGACGGCGCGCTCGACTTCATCGCGATCTGCACTGCCTGAGCCATGTCGGCCGGGACGGATGATCGGGCGGGTGGCATCGGATGGGAGGACCCATTGCCGAGCACCCGCCGTGGAGCGCAGGCAATGGTGGGTCTCATCCGATGACAGGACCCGCCCGCCGATCCGACCGCACCGACACCGTCGGGGACCTGGCGATCGTGCTGCACTCGCACATGCCCTACGTCGAGGGGTTCGGGACCTACCCATTCGGAGAGGAGTGGCTGTTCGACGCCGTGGTGCGGTCGTACCTACCGGTACTGGAGATCGCCAGGGATCTGACGATGACGGTGACCCCCGTGCTTGCGGATCAGCTCGAGGATCCGGGGACGCGCGAGCGGTTGCGCGAGTTCCTGGTGAAGTACCGGATCGGCAGCGCTGCCGACGACGCCCGCGAGCTCGATCCGGAATGCCGACCCGCCGCCGAGGCCGAGCTGGCCCGCTACAGGAGCGCGCTCGAGCTGCTCGACGGGAGCGGGGGGGACGTGCTGCGGATCTTCGGCGAGGCCCAGGATTCGGGGCGGGTCGCGCTCGCCGCGTCGGCTGCCACCCACGCGGTGCTGCCGATGCTCGCGACCCGGGCCGGGATCGCTCTGCAGATCGACGCCGGGCTTCGCTCGCACCGGCGCCGCTTCGGCTGGAACGGGGGCTTCTGGCTGCCTGAGTGCGCCTACACCCCCGGCCTCGAGTGGCGGCTGGCCGAGCACGGTGTGCGCTGGTTCTGCGTCAACCAGAGCGCCCACGAGGCGGGGACCGCGGCGCTGGCCCCGGTCGCGACCGCGGCCGGCCCGCTTGCCTTCACCATCGACTGGGAAGCGGTCGGCTGGCTCTGGTCACTCGGCGGCTACCCCTCGGCCGAGCCCTACGCGCAGTTCGCAGGCCAGTCCTGGAGGGGGACGAGGACGTGGAGGATCGGCGGCGGCCCCTACGACCCCGTCACCGCAGCTGAGGCGGCCCGGCGCCAGGCGGGGGAGTTCGCCGCCGCGATCGCCGAGCGCCTTCGCCGGCATCGGGAGAGCAGCGGGCGGCGCGGGCTGGTCGTCTTCGCGATCGATACCGAGCTGATCGGGCACTGGTGGTCCGAGGGCCCGATCTGGCTCGAGAAGCTGCTGGAGATCGCCGACCGGCACGGACTGCGGCTGGTGACGCTGCCGGAGGCGATGGCCAACCACCCCGGTGAGGCGCGCACCCTGGTGACCTCCAGCTGGGGAGAGGGGGGCGACCTGCGGACCTGGGACTCGGTCGCGGTGGCCGACCTCGCCTGGGGAGCGCGGCGGCTCGAGTTGCGCCTGCTGCGGGCGCTCTGCGGCGGGCTCGGGGGGCCAGCGGCGATGCGCGCCGCACGGGAGCTTCTGGCCGTCCAATCCAGCGACTGGGCCTTCCTCGACGGTCGCCGGCAGGCCGGGGATTACGCCTTCCTGCGCGCCATCAACCACTCTCAGGCGATGCTCGAGGCCCTAGACTCCGGTTCCTCACCCGACCCGCGCATGCGAGCCCTCGCCCCGGATCTCAACCTCGCCCCGTTGCTGCAGCCTTAGATGGCGAAGATGTCCGCATCCGGAACACCGACCGGGGATACCCCTTGACCCGCTTGCTTGTCCTCTCCTGGGAGTACCCGCCCCTGATCGAGGGCGGCCTCGCCCGCCATGTGCGAAAGATCTCCGAGGCCCTGGTCGAGTCCGGCGTCGAGGTGCACGTCCTCACCCGCGGCGGCGAGGAATCCCCGGCCGAGGAGCGTGCCGGCGGGGTCTGGATACACCGCATCCGCGAGCCGACCCGACCGACCGACCTTGGCGAGTTCGTCGCCTGGGTCGAGCGGATGAACTCCGACATGCTCGCGGCGGGGGTCGAGCTTGGCGACCGCCACCGCTTCGACGTCGTCCACGGGCATGACTGGCTCGTCGCCAACGCCTGCGACCACCTGGCGAAGCGCTTCGGCGTGCCCCTGGTGATGACGATCCACGCCACCGAGCACGGCCGCCACCAGGGCTGGGTGGACAAGCATCCTCAAACCTACATTCACGGAGTCGAGCGCTGGATCACCAATCGCGCCGAGCGAGTTATCGCCTGCTCGCACTACATGCGCGAGCAGATCGTCGACATCTTCGGGGTCGAGGAGGCGAAGGTCACGGTGATCCCAAACGGCATCGACCCCGAGGACCTGCGGCCCCAGGATCCGGCCGAGCTCACGCGGCTGCGCGGCGAGTTTGCAGATCCCGACCAGAAGCTCGTCGTGCTGATCGGGCGGCTCGTCTACGAGAAGGGCTTCCAGCTCGCGCTCGAAGCGATGCCGAAGGTGATCGAGGAGGTCCCCGGCACGCGCTTTCTCGTCGCCGGCTCCGGCACCCATGAGGCAGAGCTTCACAAGCAGTCCGACGAGCTCGGGCTGGGCGAGCGCGGCACCTTCCTTGGGTGGATCGGCGACGACGTCCTGCACTCCCTCTACGCGATCGCCGACCTCACCGTCGTGCCCTCGATCTATGAGCCCTTCGGGTTGGTGGCGCTGGAGGCCATGGCCTCCGGCTGTCCCTGCATAGTCGCCGACACCGGCGGCCTGCGCGAGGTCGTCCCGCACGAGGAGGCCGGCCTGCGCTTCCGCGCCCGCGATCCCGCCGCGCTGGCCGAGGTGGCGATCCGGGTGCTCTCCGACGACGAGCTGGGGCGGCGACTGGTCGCCGAGGCCTATTCGCACCTGCGGCAGTTCGACTGGGCCGACATCGCCGAGCAGACGGCCGCCGTCTACAACGGCCTGTTCAGCGAGGCCACCGCCTGAGCAGGCCCAGCGTGACCACCGACTGAGTGCTCCCCGGGGACCCTCCCGGTGGGCCTGAGACGGCCCACCGGAAGTGGGGCGGTGAGAGAGTCAGGCGCTCGGCTAAAGGTTCGGGGCCCGACTGCCGATCCAAATTGCCGAGATCTCATGGCCTCCAACTTTCCAAAGAAGCTTCTGTGTGTGTGCGCCCTCCTCGTCCTGGGGACGATGGCGTTGGGGATGATGGTGCCGGCCTCCCAGGCTTCCGCTTCAGGGAAGACCTACATCTACGTCTGCATCAAAAAGAAGAACCCCCACAAGGGCACCCTTCGCGCCACCAAGAAGAAGAAGAGCTGCAAGAAGCGCATGTACCAGGTCCTCCGCTTGGTGACCAACGCCCCCGCTGGACCGCAGGGCGCCACAGGTGCGACCGGTCCCGCCGGATCCCCTGGCTCAACTGGCGCAACCGGCCCGGCGGGCGCTCAGGGACCGACCGGCTCGCAGGGACCGACCGGTCCCGCAGGAGCCGACGGCGCCAAGGGCGCGACAGGCGCTGATGGCGCGACCGGCGCCAAGGGCGCAACGGGAGCTGACGGTGCCACAGGCGCCAAGGGCGTCACCGGCGACCAGGGGCCGACCGGAGTCGCAGGAGCCACGGGCGCACAGGGCGTCACCGGCGACCAGGGGCCGACCGGAGCCGCAGGAGTTGACGGAGCCACAGGCGCCAAGGGCGCCACCGGCGACCAGGGCCCGACCGGCGCCGCAGGAGCCACGGGCGCCACGGGCGCGCAGGGTGCCACAGGCGACCAGGGTCCGACCGGAGCCGCAGGAGTTGACGGAGCCACCGGCGTCGATGGCCCGACCGGAGCCGATGGCGCTACCGGACCTCAGGGTCCCGCGGGCCCGACCGGAGCCGCAGGAACTGACGGTGCCACAGGCGCCAAGGGTGCCACAGGCGACCAGGGTCCGACCGGAGCCGCAGGCGCTGACGGCGCCACCGGAGCCGATGGCCCGACCGGAGCCGATGGCGCTACCGGACCTCAGGGTCCCGCGGGCCCGACCGGCGCCGACGGTGCCACAGGCGCCAAGGGTGCCACCGGCGACCTGGGTCCGACCGGAGCCGCAGGAGCCGACGGAGCCACAGGCGCCAAGGGCGCCACCGGCGACCAGGGCCCGACCGGCGCCGCAGGAGCCACGGGCGCGCAGGGTGCCACAGGCGACCTGGGTCCGACCGGAGCCGCAGGAGTTGACGGTGCCACAGGCGCCAAGGGCGCCACCGGCGACCAGGGCCCGACCGGCGCCGCAGGAGTTGACGGAGCCACAGGCGCCAAGGGTGCCACAGGCGACCAGGGCCCGACCGGCTCTCAGGGTCCCGCCGGCCCGACGGGCTCTGCAGGCGCCACCGGCCTTCAGGGTCCGACGGGCCCCGCAGGCTCGACCGGCCCTCAGGGTCCCGCCGGCCCGACGGGCTCCGCAGGAGCGACCGGCTCGCAGGGCGCTACCGGCTCGCAGGGCGCTACCGGATCTACCGGTGCCACCGGCCCGGCCGGTACCACCGGTCCGCAGGGTGCCGCAGGCCCGACGGGTGCCGCAGGCCCGACGGGAGTCGCAGGCCCGACCGGCGCGACCGGCCCGGACGGCGTCAGCGGCTGGGAGCGGATCCCTGGCACCCCCAGCGCCAGTAACAGTGTCTCTCCGAAGACCGTGACCGCCAGCTGCACCGCCGGCAAGAGGCTTGTGGGTGGGGGCTACACGTACACGTCGGGCACCGGGGGCCTGGCGGCCTACCAGAACCAACCGACCTCGGACGGCACCTGGACCGTCTCGGTCGAAGAGGTTGACGGTGTCGCGGCTAACTGGAGCGTTCAGGCTTTCGCCATCTGCACCACCGCGCCCTAGTCCGTCCTAATCCCAAGATGTAGCGACGGGCGTTCATCTCACCCCCAGAGTTTGGGGCCCGCGGCATCTTGCGTGTTTTCTGGGCCCACGGCCCCCGAAAACACGCAAACTTCAGGAGCCTGCGAGAGCCCTCGGCGTCGGCGGCACGCCCGACTACGTGAACTGAGCTCCGAGCCGTTCTCGGTTGTGACTCCGAGCCGTCGCCCGGCCAGCTGGCCGGGGCGTGCGAGGTCGAGGCCTTGCTATCTGTCTCCGAGGTGTTGGGGGACCTAGGGGGTGAGTCCCCCCTAGTAGACGCCGCCACCACCGATCGGTAGACCCAGACCCAGATCCAGATCCCGGGGCGGAGCGCCGATCACCAACCGCGCCGCGCGGGAATCGCCCGCTCGCGAGCGAATCACCTGGGCATCGGCCTGGGGGCTCAGCAGCCTCTCTGCTGGAAGGCCGCCTTCGTTGTGTAGGTGCCCCTGGGCAGGTAGGGCCCCATCACCTGGGCCTCGTCGCCCGGGGTCTTGGTGTCCTGGACGGCACGGTGGAAATTGGCCGCCGGGAGCATGTTCCTGAGGATCAGGAGGCCGTCATCGAGGTTGCCGTAGCCGTCTCCTTTCTTCGGCCAGGGCAGGTAGCCGACGCCGCACTTCGTCCTCGCGTTGGACGGCCGGTCGCCTCCCTTGCTGGTGACGATCGTGTAGTTGCCGTGCCTGTCGACCGGGACCTCGGTTTCATAGAGGCAACCCGCTCCCCTGGTCGTGTACAGAGACTCGTTCTGGCATATCGACCAGTAACGCAGCTGCCCCTTGCCCATTCTCTTGACATCGGGCCCGGTCCTCGGAGTCGACGGCAGCTTGCCCCTGAGGACGAGAACCGGCCCGGCGGCGAAGCCACGGCTGACCAAGGCTGAGACGTAGCTGTTGTCGATGTTGCTGTATTGCCCGCCGGTCCGCACCGGGTTGCCCGTGCAGTCACCGAGGTAACTGCACGAGATCGAGAACCCGGTGTTGTAGTAGGCCCTCCAGGTCGGCCTCGGGGTGGCCGGGAAGGTGGCCGGCTTTCCGGGCTGGTTGCGCAGCGATGCGTAGACGCTCTCGGGGAGCGTGGTGATCGAGAGCCGCCCGCCCTGGGTTTGCAGCGTGTTGCAGGCGGCGCTGCCCCTCTGCACGGTGCCGTCGGCCAGGTGCAGCTCCGGGACCGGGAGGCCGGCGCCGCCGGTCAGCTCCTTCTGCTTGAAGGAGTCCGGCTCGTAGAGCCGATAGATGATCGCCTGCTGAGGTTGACCGGTGACGCCCGCGTAGAGGGCGTTCGGCGCCCTGGTCGCGGGAACCGTCTGGTTGAGGACTCGCACGGTGTAGGAGCGCCTCGGCAGGTCACGGCGGTTGCCGAGTCGGAAGGGGTTGGTGGAACCCTGATCAGGCTTAGTGTGGACGTCGTTGAGGGCGTCGACCGGCGCGTTGTTCGCCAGGTTGTAGGTGTTCAGCGACGTGTAGCGAGCCTGCGCGTAGCGCCCCCGCAGGACGATCCTCGAGCCGGCGGGCATCGTGAACTTCGCCGCCCAGTAGATGGCGCCAGAATCCGGAAAGGCGTAATTGCTTTCCGGATTGGTGTCGAACTTCGACGCGGCGGGGCCGTTCCAAAAACACGTTTGCTGGGGGATGGCGGCACCGGAGGAGACGGCGCTCGCGACGCCGTTGCCGGCGCCCGCCGCGGCGGCGCTGCCGACGGCAAAGAGCGCAATCAGACTCGCGCAGGCGGTCAGCAACTTCTTTGGCATGGCCTCTTCACTCCCCTGCTGTCGACGTTTTCCGAAGGGCAATCTACCCAAACGGAGTCCGCCGCCTCGCCACCGGGCCGGTCGCGGTGGAGGGCGAGCTAGCTGTAGT